>MKYF01000030.1 GCA_001914195.1 Streptococcus mitis
TTTGATGTTCCCTGCTGGTTCCCATGCATTGTTCTTCTTAACGAAGACATCACCTGTTGCAGTATTAACGAAGCTATCGCCATCTTTGCCATCTGTAGCTTGTGGATCTACTTTTCCATTTAGAACTTCTTTACCATCACGTCCTGCTTGACCTGCAGCTCCATCTTGTCCATCTTTCACAATAGAGGTTTGAACGAGAGTATCTGTTCCTTCTGTATAGTTACCATCGCCATCTTTGTCAATGTAGAAGGTTAGAGTCGTTTGTTTCTTGGCTTCATCACGTTCTGCTTTAACTTTTGGTGTTTGGCCGTCTACTCCGTTTCTTCCATCTGTCCCATTATATACCTCTTTTGTATTGAGTACCGTATCGCCTTCATCAAATTCATCATTATTGTTTTTATCATCATAAACCGTGATTCGAATTCCTGAACGACTTGATACGCTTGTTGTTCCTGCAGATTTTGCTATATCTTCTACTTTAATTTTCGGAGCTCTACCATCCTTACCATTTTCACCTTTTTGACCTTGTTCTCCTTGCGGACCTCTAAGGTTACCGATTTTTCCCCAAGCTCCATCTCTTTTTTTATACACATCTCCTGTTGTGGCATCAATGTATGTATCACCATCTTTACCATCTTCTGGCGTTGGAGCAATAATTCCACTTAATAATTCAGCTCCTCTTGCAGCATCTTTACCATCATTACCATTCTCTCCTTTTGGAGCGGGAGGAATTACAGTACTTGATATTAATTCGTCACCTTCATCAAATACACCATTGTGATTATTATCATAGTATGCTTTTATTTCGGTCCCCGCATATTCACCTGATGCTGGTTGAGTTGATGCTGGTTGAGTTGGTGCTGGTTGAGTTGGTGTTTCATCAGGATTACTTCCTGCCTCGCGTCTTCTTCTTGCACTACGGAAACCACTATAACCAGTTTCCAAATCTTCCTTACGAATCGCTGAATTTTTACGATCATCTGAAAGGCTATGTTCAGGTTTAAAGATTTCATTAGTTGTTTCTGTAGCAGAAGTCGCTTCTACTTTCGCAGGTACATTAGTTACTAAAATGCTACTATCAAGAGCTGAACGATCAGCCATTGTTGCATCTTCTTTTACTTCTTCAACTTTTTCTGCTGGCGCTTTAGCATCATCAAATTTAGTTGGAGTTACTTCTACTGGATTAGCAACAGTTGGAGCTGCGTAAGTTGTTTCTTTTTTAGGTGTAGATACTTCGGCTGGTTTAGTAGCTTCATCTACCTTATCAATAAAAACTTTACTTACTACTGCTGAATTCTTTTCTTCTGCTTGTACAGAATGAACATTAGTAGCTATCCCTAAAATCAAAGCTGTTCCCAATAAAACACTCGCTGCACCAAAATGATACTTACGAATAGAGAAACGTTGTTGCATTTTATACCAGTCAAATGATTTTCTTTGTGCTTGTTTCATATTTCTTACCTCTTTATCATTTTATAGTATATAATTTACATCTAATTTTTAGATATTTCAATATAGTTATCACAATCACTGTATCCTGTTTTTTCCCTCTAGATTCACTTAATTTGTTCTATTTTATATGAACGGTTCAAACAATAAAGTGAATCTCAAATTTTGGTACGAAGAATACAAAAAAATAATAGTTTTTATTTTTTAGACAAATCGGACACAGATAAATCCACTTACTATACATATCAATATTTGCATTTTTCCCTATTTAATGTGATATAATATCCTTAGGAGGTATAAAAACGTATGAGATCCCTATTATCTACCAAAGAACAACGGCAATTACGACTAATGGAAATACTCATTCACAAACGGAAATGGCTTCGTCTACATGAATTAGCCCATACCTTAGACTGTACCGAACGCATCTTAAAAAATGATCTAAATGAGTTGCGCTCATCCTTTCCGGATATCGATATCCAATCCTCTGTCAACGGTATTATGATTGATCTCGATTTTAAATCCAGTGTAGAAGATGTTTATCATCATTTCCTTACTCATTCACAATCCTTCCAATTACTAGAATATATGTTTTACAATGAAGGATTACCTATTTATCGAACAGTTGAAAACCTTCACACAAGTAATGCTAATCTATATAGACTAGGAAATCGAATTACACAAATCCTATCAAAGCAATTTCAAATTGAACTAGCTTTTACACCAGCCTCTATCAAAGGAAATGAAATTGATATTCGCTATTTTTATGCCCAATACTTTTCTGAGCGATGCTATTTTTTAGATTGGCCCTTCCCAGATATTTCTGAAGAAGTCTTAACAGAGTTCGCCGACTACTTCTATAAAATTACAAATTATCCAATGCGATTCTCTATTTATAGAATGTACAAGTTAATGGTGGCAATTAGCATCCATCGTGTCAGGAATGGTCATTTCATCGACCTACCCAATCATTTTTTCCAAGACTATTATCCTATTTTGATGAATTTCCCAAATTTTGAGGAGACACTTGCTTATTTCTCTAAACAGTTTGGCTTCGAAATGACACCTGATATAATCGCACAAATTTTTATTTCCTTTATTCAAAGTAACATTTTCTTAGATCCTCAAGAATTCTTCAACTCTTTAGAAGAGAACAGTGAAGCAAGATACTCTTACCAATTACTTAGTCAAATATTAGAATGCCTGTCAAAACAATATAAGATTACTTTTGCCAACCACGATGAACTTATTTGGCATTTACATAACACTGCTTTCTTTGAAAGACAGGAAATCTTTTCTACCCCAATCTTATTTGAACAAAAAGCATTGACTATTAAAAAATTCGAAGTTTACTTCCCAGACTTTATGGGGAGTGCGCGTCAAGAACTGGCTCAATACCGTCAAGCAATTGGACAGCATGACCATCCTGAACAGTTGGAACACTTGATGTACACTATCTTAACCCATGCTGAAAACCTCTCTACTCAGTTGTTAGAAAATCGACCACCTATCAAGGTTTTGATTATCAGTAACTTTGACCATGCTATATCCCTTACCTTTGTTGATATGCTTTCCTATTACTGTAATAACCGCTTCACCTTCGATACTTGGGATGAATTGAAAACAAGTCCTGAGATTTTAAATCAGACAGGTTATGATATCATTGTGTCTAATTTCTATATTCCAGGAATTACCAAGAAGTTTATTTGTCAAAATCATCTGTCAATTATGGATTTAGTTAATCACCTCAACACCTTATCAAATGAGATTCATTTATCCAATACTTTATAAGCTAGAAAAAAGGGCTCTATAATATTTGTAGTGGGTAAATCCCCTATGGATATTATGGAGCCTATTTTTGTGTAGAAAAAAAGTCCCATATAACCTATAATGA
>MKYF01000029.1 GCA_001914195.1 Streptococcus mitis
GGACTGACATCCATAGTTAACTGATTATCAAGCATCATCTCACCTCATCTCTAGTATAACAAAAAAGCCATCAATTTGATGACTTTTTCAGTAGACTCCCTTACCACTCAAGGTTTTTAGCAGTCTTTTCCATCATAGGAAAATCATTCTAAGAATATTCTTTCATCCAAGATCTATCACTTATCATCTTCTTTCGAGAAATTAGTGACTGCTTTTGGCTGATTAATCTTCTTTTCTTCGACCTACATATAGGCTCAATAGAATACCGCTACCTAGAAGAACAGAGATATAATCAGATTGGCTTCCAGTTTCTGGTAATTTGTCCCCATGGTTTTCTTTAACTGTAGTTGGTACTACTGGGTTAGCATTTACCGGAGTTGCTGGTTGAGCCGGTGTTGGTACTACTGGTTGTTCTGGAACCACTGGTACTGGTTTAACCGGTACTTCTGGTGTCGGTACATTTGGTGTCGGTACATTTGGTGTTGGCTGCACTGGCACAGGTTTAACCGGTACTTCTGGTGTTGGTTGTGCTGGTACTGTTGGAATATCTAATTCTGGTACTTCAACAACTTCAGGCATACCTGGTACTCCACCGTTGAATTCTGGTAATTCATGAACTGGTGGTTCTGGCATTGCAAATGTTGGTCCTTCTGGCACATTTGGTATTGGAGGAACTGGTTTTTCATTTGATGGTGTTACTGGTTTGTCCTGGCATCCACATTTACCATCTTTGCCATCTTTAATAACTGTTTTTGTCACAGTTCCGTCAGAATTGATGATTGTGATTGTGTGACTTCCATCTCCATTATCTTCAACAGAAACTTTTGGTGATTTACCATCTTTACCGTCTTTAATCACCATTTCTGTCTTACTTCCATCCGGATTAGTAATTGTAACAACGTGAGTTCCATCGTTATTATTTTTAACAGTTACAGTTGGTGAAACGCCATCTTTACCGTCTTTACCATCTTTGATAATAGATTTGTATTCACGACCATCAGAATCTACAATTGTCAATGTGTGAGTTCCATCTCCGTTATCAATGATGTTCGCTTTTGGTGATTTACCATCAAAGATTGTAGTTGTTGTTTCTTTACCGTCAGCACCTGTCACTTTAATAGTGTGTGAACCATTTTTGTTATCGATTACTTCAAGTTTTGGTGATTTACCATCACGTACTGTAGTTGTTGTAGTTGTACCGTCTGAGTTCACAACTGTAATCGTGTGAGTGCCATCTCCGTTATCCACAACCTTAGCAGTTGGTGATTTACCATCACGTACTGTTGTTTCAGAAACAGTTCCATTTCCATTTTCTACACGAATTGTGTAAGTACCATCTTTGTTATTTCTAACGGTCGCTACTGGTGATTTACCATCTTTAATGATTGTTTCAGTAGTTGTTCCATCTCCATTTAAAACTGAAATCTTGTGAGTTCCATTTTGTTCATCAGTAATGGTAACTTTTGGTGATTTACCATCACGAACTGTGGTTTCAGTTGTCACACCTTCTGGATTTGTAATAACGATTGTATGACTTCCGTCTCCATTATCACGAACAGAGGCTGTTGGAGTACGTCCATCTACTCCATCACGACCATTTTTCACAACAAACTCATTCTTAGTTCCGTCTGGGTTAGTGATTGTTACAGTGTGACTTCCGTCTGGATTTTCTCTTGTTGTAGCTGAAGCAGCTTTACCATCTTTACCATCTTTGATGATAGCGTTGGTAACATTGCCGTCTCCATCTGTAACTTTAACAGTATGAGTTCCATCGTTGTTATCCGTCACTTCAACTTTTGGAGTCTTACCGTCTTTACCATTCTTAACAACAGTTTCTTTGATCGTTCCGTCTGGATTTGTTACAGTAATTGTGTGGCTTCCATCTGGATTTTCAGTTGTGGTGATAGTAGCTGTTTTCCCATCTTTACCATCTTTAACTTTAGTAGTTGATTCAGAGCCATCTCCATTTCGAACTGTGATAGAGTGTGTACCGTCTCCATTATCTGTTACAGTAACAACTGGTGTTTTCCCATCTGCACCATTTTCACCTTTATCACCTTTTAGTCCATCTAAGACTGTAGCAAGTGGTTTTGTAGCATCTAATGGTTGACCTGGATTTGCCGGATCTTCTACAAAAATCTTAGTTTCATTACCTTCTTTTTTAGCAACTAATGATTTACCATCTTTACCGTTTTTAACATTAACAGTAATCGGATCTTTTCCTGGTGTTGTAATTGTAATATCAGTACTATTTCCATCTGCACCTGGTTTAGCTGTAACTTCTGGACTGTCTCCTTTGGCACCTTGTGGCCCTCTTATATTACCTGTCTTATTCCAAGTTCCATTGTTTTTCTTATATACATCACCCGTATTGCTATCAATATAAGTATCACCATTTTTACCATCATTTGGAGTTGGAGCAACATTTCCACTTAGAAGTTCACTACCATTACGTCCATCTCTACCACGATTGCCGTCTACACCATCATTTCCATCTAAGACATCACGTTCACTTAGTAACTCATCAACACCTGGATCGTAGACATCATTGCCATTATTATCATAATAAGCTGTAACGTGTGTCCCTGTTGAAGGATGTTCGTTGGAAATTGGTTGGTTAATTTCATTAGCAGTTCCCTCTTCAGGATTATTTCCACTACTTCTAGACACTCTAGCTCTTCTAAATGAATCTACTCCGTGATTAAATGGTTTCAAATCGATTTTTGGTGCACGTCCATCATGTCCATCTAACCCATCCCTAACTGTGAATGTTACTGGTTCTTTTCCTGGTGTTGTAATGGTTACAAGAGTACTGTGACCATCTGCACCACGCTGAGTTATTACTGTAGGAGTTTGTCCATCATGACCTGCTACTCCTGCTTCACCTTTTTCTCCATCTTGAACAAATACTTTTGTTGGTTGTGAACCATCGTGATTATCGACAGTAATCTCTACTCCTTTATGCCCTTCCTCATCTTTACGGATAGCTGTTACCGTTGGTGATTTTCCATCTACACCATCTTTAATGACTGCAAGAGGTTTTTCTGTGTTCAATGGTTGTCCTGGATGAGTTGGATCTTCTTGGTAAACTTTTGTTTCTTTACCTTCTTTTACAGTAATTAATGATTTACCATCTTGTCCGTCTTTGACGATGGATGTTTGTACGAGTGTATCTGTTCCTTCTGTATAGTTACCATCGCCATCTTTGTCAATGTAGAAGGTTAGAGTGGTTTGTTTCTTGGCTTCATCACGTTCTGCTTTAACTTTTGGTGTTTGGCCATTT
>MKYF01000031.1 GCA_001914195.1 Streptococcus mitis
TTTATCGCTCTGAACATCAAAAAAGAAAGGACGAATTTTGTCCTTTCTCGAGCTTAGCTTTTCTTCAACCCACTACAGTTGACAAAGAGCCGAAAAAAGTCAGCATAATCCTGCTGACTTTTTCTCTTATCTGATTTCTATACTTCCTTAACAAAAACCAATTCCTGTAGCTGGGACAGGTCTTCTCGGAAGCTAAATCCTGCAAAGCTTAAGCGACGAGCTTCCTCAACCGTCTGTACTTGATTTTCTATCAGGGCTGTCAGGAAGGCACCACGCGCTTTCTTGGAAATGGTTGAGTGAATTTTCAGCTGACCACCTCTATCCTCCATGAATTTGAAGGTCACCATTTTTTCTCTGATTTCCTTAGAAAATACAGTCTCAAATTCTGATGACAAGAGGGAGAAAATCACTTCTTCTTTCTTCAGAGCTTCATCATAGGCTTGCTTCCAATGGCTCTTCAACGTCTTACCAGCGACTTTTAATTTCATCAAAAAGTCCAAACGGTGAGGGGCCATAGGTGACAAGACTGGAACGACACCGTACAACGCTGAGGTAATGAAGACATGATTTTCAAGATAGGCTTGTTCTGCCT
Organism: Streptococcus mitis; assembly: GCA_001914195.1. Lineage (GTDB taxonomy): Bacteria > Bacillota > Bacilli > Lactobacillales > Streptococcaceae > Streptococcus > Streptococcus mitis_F. The sequence continues at coordinate 593 of MKYF01000031.1, forward strand.
CTGTCAATTTGTCTCGCTTGATATGGCGGTACATGAGCCCATCAAAAAGTTTCAAGGCTGGGTAGTGTTGAGCAGTTTGCCTTTTCAAAGCCTGGATATTTTGAAATTCTTCCGTCGCCTTCTCGGCTGATACCTTGTAAAAACTCTCCAATTGACTAGCAGAATAGAGGGCCAAGGCATCCAGCACGGCCTGACTTTCTGGTCTTAAGGAAGTTGGCTCAATACTTGGCAAATCTGTGTTTATTTCTTTTGCTGTTGGGATTAAAATTTTCATATTGATAGTGTAGCATATTTTTTAGCTACAACCAAGAAATTCATCTGAAAAACCTCGGTCAAGCCGAGGTTTCTCTGGTTATTTTGGCCATCCTAACCAGACAGCCACGAGAACAAGGGTTAGGCCAGCTAAACTTGTTAAGATAGATAAGAATTTATCTTTTTTCTCCTTGAACTGAGAAAAACCTATCTTCAAAGCGAGCAGTCCGAGTAGCATTGAAGCAACCATCACATAAAAACCCATTTCTTTGTCCTCCATTAGTCTTAATTTACTCTATTATAACATATATTTCTTAAATAAACCTTTTTTACTGCACTTTAAATGTCTTAAGATAGTTATCTTTTCCTACTTGACCTTCGAAAGCTTTACCATTTTCAAGGTAAGGAAGGTCATCTGATACTGAGGCCTTGACCTTGTATATCTTGCCATCAACTTTAAAGAAGTAGACGGTATCACCCTTGATAACAGCTGATTTGAGGTCTGCCACCACACCCTTGATGCTTTCTGTTGTCTCATTATCAATTTCAAGGTCGTTTTTATTGGCATACTTGCTGAGCAATTCTTCCACAGTGGTGGCTACGATAACATTTTGGTACTCGACTGCGTCTACCAAAGCGTACTCTTTGACCAAGCCTGCATTGTCCTTCAAGCCCATGATGTAGAGAGGCTTGTCATTAAGGTTGATGAGGATTGGGAAGGTTGCCTTGTAGGACTTCTCTTGGACAGCACCTTCGGCTGATTCACGGGCTGATTCTTCGGTCGCTGAAGCCAAGCTGTACTTGGTGATTTCTCCTGTTCGCATATTTTCAAGGATAAAACCAAGATTACTCTCATCTGCATTGGCCGACGTCACACCTGTGTAGAGATAAATGTCATTTCCGATAGACAAGTAATTATAGCCCTTGGTAGTCTGGGTCACGTTTTTCTTGGAAATCATGGCATTCCAGAAACCGTCCTTGTACTTACCATTGTAGTTGATTTGCTCAATGGTTTCCTCAGCTGGATAAACCCTGTCCACCCATTCTGGAACATCTGCTAAGCTGTATTCCTTGGTTTCTCCATTTGTGGCATCCAAGATAATGACTGAAACAGGACGAGGAACAGCAAGTCCAAATTGCTTTTGGTAAACCGTCGCCACATAGAAAGGATTGCCCTCATCGTCGACCTCAAAAGATGGAGTCTTGAAGATCTTTGTTGGGTACTTCAAGCGCAGGTGGCGTTTGACATCACGGTTAAAATACTCTGAGTCTGAATACTTGATTGGAGTCTTCAAGTCCACTAAGTCCGCATTTCCAGTTACCATGTCCACCTTAATATACTCGCCGATTCCCTTGGCCTGATTGTTAAACCACTTGATTGGGTCTGCGTATTCTAGTGGTGTAACTCGATAAGGCTTCCCATCAATCGTTAGTTGAGTATAGGTGTCTGCCGCCACATACTGCGACACCTTATCGGTTAGGGAACCCAAGTAGCGGTCCCCAATTTTTTCAGCAGTACTTCTATCTAGGATAGGAACCTTACTGGTGTCACTCTTAGGAAATTCAGTAAAGTCTTTTTCCGTAACCGTGACTACATTGGCATAATTTTTAGCCTGAAAAATGCTGGAAGTCACCAAGGAAACCAAAACTGCTAGGAGCAAAATTCCTCCAATAGAAGCTACAAGAATTTTCCCCAACCGATTGATTTTGACATCCTCTAGATTTAAGGCAGCTTCCGCCTTTCCGTGACGCACATGAACCGTTTTGACCAGATTGATTCCTCTGCCAAAGCCAAATAAGACTGCCACAAGCAGCAAATGCCCACAGAGGAAGAAGAGAAATTCCCAGCTGGTCAGGTTAAGGGGCGGTAAAAAGATATACCAGGTCGTTGCGATAAAAATAAGTTCAAAGATTATCCGTTTCATTTGATTTCCTCCTAAATGATTCGTCCTTCCAAGTGATCCAGTTCATGCTGGCAAATCTGAGCCGGGAAACCTGTCAAAGTAATGGTCTGTTCCTGCCACTTGCTGTCACGATAGGCAACCCTTATAGTTTCATAACGCTTAGTAGGTCTCACACCTACCAAAGACAAACAGCCTTCTTCTGTCTCATAAGGTCCTTCAGAGGACAGGAGCACTGGATTAAACATGACCACAGGAACCAAGCCAAGATTAAAGATAATCACGCGCTTTTGCACCCCAATCATATTGGCAGCTAGACCAACGCAGGTCTCACGATTTGCTAAGAGTGTATCCTGCAAATCTCTGGCAAGATACAGATCATCCTGACTTGCCAGCTGAGATACCTGAGATAAAAACAAAATATCCTTTACAATTTTCTTTTCCACTTCCTCACACTCCTCTTACTTTTTACTATATTATAGCAATTATAGCACAAAAGCCGATAACTGCAAGCCCTTTCCTTCAACTGTAGCAAAAAGCCATCCGAAGATGACTTTTTTTAAATCGCATTCTTGTCAAAACCGAGTTTACGTTGAACAAACTTAACGATTTCGACGATGATAATCATTGAGAAGCTTCCGCCCATAACGATTCCCCATTGTGACAAGTCTAGTTTGGTTACGTGGAAGATTCCTTCAAGCGGTTCTACGACAATTGTTGCCATGAGAAGGATGAAGGATACCAAGATAGACCAGTTGAAGGTCTTAGACTTGAATGGGCCAACTGTCAAGATGGATTGGTAAACAGATTTGACATTGTAGGCATGGAAGAGCTGAATCAAACCAAGGGTTGCAAAGGCCATAGTAAGGGCATCTGCATGAATGGCATGATTATCACCCACATGTACTGGATAAGCAATCGCAAGGCCATAAACACTCATAACAATAGCTGCTTGGAGTACACCTTGATAGATGATAGAACTCAAAACACCACCTGAGAAGAAGCTTGCCTTGCGTCCACGCGGTTTATGATTCATGACACCAGGCTCAGCAGGTTCAACACCTAGTGCAATTGCTGGGAAGGTATCCGTTACCAAGTTAATCCACAAAAGATGAACTGGCTGTAAGACATCCCAACCAAACAAGGTTGATAGGAAGATGGTTAATACTTCAGCAGTATTGGCAGAAAGCAAATACTGAATAGTCTTTTGAATGTTTGAGAAGACCTTACGTCCTTCTTCAACTGCAACAATGATAGTCGCAAAGTTATCATCTGCAAGAATCATGTCAGAAGCCCCCTTAGAAACCTCTGTACCAGTGATTCCCATACCGATACCGATATCGGCTGTTTTCAGAGCTGGCGCATCATTGACACCGTCACCTGTCATGGCAACGACCTTACCTTGTTTTTGCCAAGCCTTGACGATACGAACCTTGTGTTCTGGAGACACACGGGCATAAACAGAGTATTGACCAACGACTTTTTCAAAGTCTTCATCAGATAGTTCATTGAGTTCAGCACCAGTTAAAACGTGGCCTTCTGTATCGTTTGCGTCAATGATTCCCAAACGTTTAGCAATAGCTTCTGCTGTGTCTTGATGGTCACCCGTAATCATGATTGGACGGATGCCAGCTTCCTTGGCTACACGAACAGCCTCAGCAGCTTCCGGACGTTCAGGGTCAATCATTCCAATCAAACCAGTAAAGATTAAATCATTTTCAAGCTCCTCAGAAGTGAGATTTTCTGGAATGCTATCGATAATCTTATAAGCTCCTGCAAGGACACGCAAGGCTTGGTGGGCCATTTCAGAGTTGTTTGTGTGAATGAGGTTTGTAACCTTCTCGTCAATCGGAGCAATATCCCCAGCTTTGTCACGAAGAACACAACGTTTCAAAAGTTGGTCTGGCGCACCTTTAACAGCTACGAGAAAGCGTCCATCTGCAAGTGGATGAACTGTTGACATGAGCTTACGTTCAGAGTCAAATGGCAATTCAGCTACACGAGGATATTTCTCTAAGAAACCTTTAACATCGTAGCCCTTGTCCAAGGCATATTGGATAAAGGCTGTTTCGGTTGGGTCACCAATCAGGTTGCCTTCCACATCAATTTTCGTATCATTGGCCAAGACAACTGAACGAAGTAGGGGCATTTCAAGACCTAGTTCAATGTCGTCAGCTGAGTCATGTAGAACCGCATCGTAGAAGACTTTTTCGACTGTCATCTTGTTCATAGTCAGCGTACCAGTCTTATCAGAAGCGATGATTTCAGTTGAACCAAGTGTTTCAACTGCTGGCAACTTACGAACGATAGAGTTACGTTTTGCCAAAACTTGAGTACCAAGGGCAAGAACGATAGTTACGATAGCAGGAAGCCCTTCTGGGATAGCTGCAACGGCAAGGGCAACAGAGGTCATCAACTCACCAAGTGGATTTTTCCCTTGAATGAAGACTCCAACTACAAACGTAACAAGGGCAATGACCAAAATTGCATAGGTCAAGACCTTAGAAAGGTTGTTCAAGTTTTGTTTGAGTGGTGTATCCGTCTCATCCGCATCTTGGAGCATGCCAGCGATATGACCCACTTCAGTGTACATCCCTGTATTGACAACAACACCAAGACCACGACCATAGGTCACATTTGAGTTTTGGAAGGCCATATTGACACGGTCACCAATACCAGCATCTGCAGCAAGTTCAACTGTCAAATCTTTTTCGACTGGCACAGACTCACCTGTCAGGGCAGCTTCTTCGATTTTAAGAGAGTTGGCTTCTAATAAACGAAGATCTGCAGGTACTACATCACCTGCTTCAAGGGCAACGATATCTCCAGGTACCAATTCTTTAGAGTCAATCTCCGCCATATGCCCATCACGAAGAACGCGGGCAGCTGGACTAGACATGGATTTGAGGGCTTCGATTGCTTCTTCTGCTTTCCCTTCTTGGTAAACACCAAAGGCAGCGTTGATGATTACCACGGCTAAGATGATAATGGCATCTGCGATATCTTCCCCACCAGAAGTCACGACTGACAAGATAGCTGCCGCAACTAGGATGATAATCATCAAATCCTTAAATTGCTCGATGAATTTGACCAGGATTGATCGTTTCTCGCCTTCTTCGAGTTCATTGTGGCCAAATTCGGCAAGGCGCTTTTCTGCCTCACTTGATGACAAACCTTGCTCGGTCGCATCCACAGCCTGCAAGACCTCTTCAGGACTCTGAGTGTAAAACGCTTGGCGTTTTTGTTCTTTTGACATGTGTCTCCTCCTTGACATTGTGTGCAAAACAGACTCTCTTTTTATCATCGAATCTTTTCACGACAAACAAAAAGAGACCTGTTAATCATAACAAGTCTCGCTGTTTAAGATAGGGCCGGAAAGCATACTTTTCAGTATAAAATTCGGAATGACGACACTATCACAGGTTTCTGCCAGCTACTCCCTTGAGTAGTACTATTATACCAAATTTTGGAAAGTTTTCAAAGAGTAAAAATTGCCTTATTTGAATTTTCCCTTGAAAACCAGTATAATGGTAGAATGCTATGTGACTAGAAAGGAAGTTGAATGAAGCAATCTATCTCAAATCTCAAGTTAGCTGAGCGTGGAGCCATTATCAGCATTTCAACCTATTTGATCTTGTCTGCAGCCAAATTAGCAACTGGTCATCTTCTTCATTCATCCAGTTTGGTAGCCGATGGTTTCAACAACGTATCAGATATTATCGGAAATGTTGCTCTTCTGATTGGGATTCGAATGGCGCGCCAACCTGCTGACCGAGACCACCGTTTTGGCCACTGGAAGATTGAAGATTTGGCTAGTTTAGTCACTTCCATCATCATGTTCTATGTTGGCTTTGATGTTCTAAGGGATACCATTCAGAAGATTCTCAGTCGTGAAGAAACGGTCATTGATCCTCTAGGGGCAACTCTAGGAATCATTTCTGCAGCGATTATGTTTCTAGTTTATCTCTACAATACTCGCCTCAGTAAGAAATCCAACTCCAAGGCACTGAAGGCTGCCGCCAAGGATAATCTTTCCGACGCTGTCACCTCACTGGGAACTACCATGGCCATCCTGGCTAGCAGTTTCAATTATCCCATTGTGGATAAACTGGTTGCCATTATCATCACTTTCTTTATCTTGAAAACTGCCTATGATATCTTTATCGAGTCTTCCTTTAGTCTTTCAGATGGTTTTGACGACCGTCTGCTTGAGGACTATCAAAAAGCCATCATGGAAATTCCCAAAATTAGCAAGGTTAAGTCCCAAAGAGGTCGTACCTACGGTAGCAACATTTACCTTGATATTACGCTAGAAATGAATCCTGACTTGTCTGTTTTTGAGAGTCATGAAATTGCAGACCAGGTCGAATCTATGCTGGAGGAACGTTTTGGAGTCTTTGATACCGATGTCCATATCGAGCCAGCACCTATCCCTGAAGATGAAGTTTTAGACAATGTCTATAAAAAATTGCTTATGCGTGAACAGTTGATTGACCAAGGAAATCAACTGGAAGAACTCTTGGCTGACGATTTTGTTTATATTCGCCAAAATGGAGAACAGATGGATAAAGAGGCCTATAAAGCCGAAAAAGACTTGAATTCTGCTATCAAGGATATTCAAATCACTTCCATCAGTCAAAAGACCAAACTCATCAGCTATGAGTTAGATGGTATCATCCACACCAGTATCTGGCGTCGCCACGAAACTTGGCAAAATATCTTCCACCAGGAAACCAAAAAAGAATAGAGAAATCCTGTCCATGAGACGGGATTTTTCCATTCTTCTAGCTATCAAAGTCACTTAGATACTCATAGCGTTCGTATTTTTCAAGGAGTGCTTCGTTTTTCTCATCTAGTTCTTTTTGAAGAGTAGCTAGCTTACCAAAGTCGGAGCCATTAGCCTGCATCTCCTCTTCAATAGCAGCAATACGGTTTTCCAAGGCTTCAATATCGCTTTCAATACTTGCCCACTCCTGCTTTTCTTGGTAGGTCATGCGTTTCTTGTCTTCTCGAACCTTGACGACTTTTTCCTTTTCGGCCTTTTGAACTTGATTGACCATCTCTGTTTCAAAGACTTTTTCATCAAGATAGTCGGTATAATGACCAAAGAAAGGACGAATCTTGCCATCCTCAAAAGCGAGAATCTTAGTCGCTACCTTATCCAAGAAATAACGGTCGTGACTAACAGTTAAAACTGGTCCAGCAAAACCTTGCAAGAAATTCTCCAAAACTGTTAAGGTTGCAATGTCTAAATCATTGGTCGGCTCGTCCAAGAGAAGAACATTTGGTTTTTCCAAGAGCAATTTGAGGAGATAAAGACGCTTTTTCTCTCCACCTGACAATTTCTCAATCAAGGTTCCATGTGTTGAACGTGGGAAGAGGAATTGCTCCAGTAACTCAGCGATGGAAGTCGTAGAACCACCACTGGTCTTGACCTCCTCTGCCACTTCCTGCAGGTAATTGATCACTCGCTTACTTTCATCCAAGCCCTCAATTTGCTGAGAGAAATAGGCGATGCGAACAGTTTCCCCTATCACAACTTGTCCTGCTGTCGGCTCAAGAATGCCTGCAATCAGGTTGAGCAGGGTTGATTTTCCAACACCATTGTCCCCAACGATTCCGATACGGTCTTTGGCCTGCACCAAGAGATTAAAATCTTGCAAAATAGGCTTGTTTTCATAGGCAAAGGAAACATCCTGAAACTCGATGACTTTCTTCCCAATCCGACTGGTTTCAAAGTTCATGGTCAAGTCTGTCTCAGCAGTACTGCCTGAAACTTCTTTCTTCAAGTCGTGGAAACGATTGATACGAGCCTGCTGCTTGGTTGCACGCGCCTGCGGTTGTCTGCGCATCCAGGCCAATTCTTGTTTGTAGAGTTGTTCTTTTTTGTGAAGAAGAGCCGCATCGCGCTCATCTTGTTCAGCCTTAAGGCGAACATAGTCCTGATAATTGCCTTGATACTCGGTCAATCCAGCTCGGTCCAATTCGAAAATCCGTGTTGACAAAGCATCCAAGAAATAACGATCGTGGGTAATAAAAAGGACGGTCTTCTTGGAATTTTTCAAAAAGAGGGTCAGCCACTCAATGGTCGCAATGTCCAGATGGTTGGTCGGCTCATCCAAAAGCAAAAGGTCGTGATTGCCAAGTAAGACTTGCGCCAACTGGACCCGTCTTCTTAGGCCACCTGACAATTCCCCAACAGGAGTAGATAAGTCCTGAATCCCCAGCTTGCTAAGAACCGTCTTGACCTGACTCTCAATTTCCCAAGCTTGGAGAGAGTCCATTTCCGCCATGACTCGTTCCAAACGTGCCTGCTTGTCCTCACTATAGTTGAGCATGATCAACTCATATTCACGAATGAGCTGGATTTCCTTGAGGTCGCTAGATAGAACCGTATCCAAGACCGTCTTGCTATCATCAAAATCAGGATCCTGAGTCAAGTAACCAATCTGGTAATCATTCTTAGCTGAAAAAGGACTGACATCCCCATCAAAGCCAGAAACACCAGAAAGAACATCTAAAAGGGTGGTCTTCCCTGTTCCATTGACACCAATCAAACCAATTCTGTCTAGGTCATGGATGATAAAGGAAATATCCTTAAAAACGGTCTTGTCACCGACGGATTTACTTAGTTTTTCAACAATAAAATCACTCATTTTTTCTCCCTCAGATAAGCATGGATGGCTTGACGGTCATTTTCCAATTCTCCATCGACAATGGCAAACTCAATCTCTGTTAAAATCTCTCCCAAGTCTGGCCCTGGCTGATAACCATATTCCTTGATTAAAATGCCACCATTAATCTGAATTTCTTTTTTATCATGAATGGTCAGACTCTGGTAGGTTTCTGTGATGGCTTGTGGGTTGACTTCTTTTCCTTGAGCCTGACGAAGATTTTCAGCCTGTAAAAGCAAAGCCAAGTCAAAGCGGTAACAATCGCGCTTGCTCAATTCTCCCTTTTCACGCAGAGCCAAAATAGTCAGCAAATCCTGAACCTGCTTAGCAAACTGGCGTGAGGTCTTCCAATGTTTCAAAAACGGCTGCGCATTTTCAATCTCCAAAGCCCACAAGAGAGCTGCCCATGCTTGTTCAGAGGATTCAAAAATGAAATCAGTCTCCAAATCAAACAGTCTGTTGAGCTTGTCCTGGCTAGATACCATATCAGGGAGATAGTCATAAGCTTGACTCTCAATCATGGAAGCCAAGCCCCTTCTCCAAAACGGAGCCAGCAAGAGTTTATCAAACTCAACGAAGGTACGCTCCACAGAAATTTTCTCCAAAAGCGGTGTCAAGGTCTTCATAGCTTTAAAGGTTTCTGACTCAAGTTCGAAACCAAGACTGGCCTGAAAACGGAAACCACGCATAATCCGCAAAGCATCTTCGTTGAAACGCTCACTAGCCACTCCAACTGCTCGTAAGACTTGCTTTTCCAAATCTTCTAGCCCATGGAACAAGTCAACGATTTCCCCTGTCTCATCCAAGGCAAAGGCGTTGACTGTGAAATCACGGCGTTTGAGGTCTTCTTCTAGCGAGCGCACAAAGGAAACCGCACTGGGTCTGCGATAGTCCACATAGACATCCTCTGTCCGAAAGGTAGTTACCTCGTACTCCTCATCCCCATCTAGTACCAAGACGGTTCCATGCTCGATTCCGATATCGGCTGTTCGCGGAAAAATCTGCTTGGTCTCTTCTGGATAAGAAGACGTCGCAATATCCACATCATGGATAGGACGATTGAGGAGGGCATCTCGAACAGAACCCCCAACAAAATAAGCTTCAAAACCTGCTTCTTTAATTTTTTCTAATACTGGTAAAGCCTTCTGAAATTCAGAAGGCATTTGCGTTAATCTCATAATAAGTGTTCTAATCCATAGACAAGCTCATGACGCTTGACAACTTCTTTAATTCCCAAATTGACCCCTGTCATGAAGGAGCTACGATCATAGGAGTCATGACGCAGGGTCAATCCTTCTCCCTGATTGCCAAAGATGACTTCCTGATGGGCTACCAAGCCTGGCAAACGAACTGAGTGAATACGCATGCCATCAAAGTCAGCACCACGAGCACCAGCAATCAGTTCTTCCTCATCAGTCGCACCTTGCTGAATAGACTCTCGAACTTCTGCCATCAACTCAGCTGTTTTAATAGATGTTCCACTCGGAGCATCCTTTTTCTTGTCATGATGGAGCTCAATAATCTCCACATTTGGGAAATATTTAGCAGCCTGCCTTGCAAATTGCATGAGCAAGACAGCACCCAAGGCAAAGTTAGGGGCGATCAAGCCACCCAAATCTTGAGCACGAGAAAATGCTTTTAGCTCTGCAATTTCTTCACTAGTAAAGCCTGTTGTTCCAACTACTGGAGCAAAGCCATTTTCAAGAGCAAAACGTGTATTTTCGTAGGCAACAGTTGGAGTAGTAAAATCTACCCAGACATCTGCTTCAAAACCTGCTAAATCAGCCTTATCCTTGAAAACAGGAATACCCTGCCATTCTGACTCAGACTCAAAAGGATACAAAACTGCTACCAAGTCCAAGTCTGGATCAGCCAAGACCATCTGACAAGCAGATTGGCCCATCTTTCCCTTAAAACCAGCAATAATTACTCGAATACTCATCTCTACTCCTGTCTAAGATACAAAGCCTGTAGGAACACAAAGTGAAAATAGGAATTCTAATCAAGGAGTGTCTAGCCCTTGGAAAAACTATCTTTTTCACACAGGGCTCCAGGCGTGTTCAATTATCAAGATACAAAGGACGTTAGCTGCCCATGAAAAATAGGGAATGGCGCTGACTTTCGACGAAAGGCAAGACAGGCATCTTTTTTCAAGAGGCAGGTAGTCCGTGTTCAATTTCTAAGATACAAGGCATCTTAACTAGTCTAGAAGTGCCAACTAAATTACTGGAATATAACCCAGAGCAATACTTCCTGCTCCTAGGTGTGTTCCAATGACACTACCAAATGTAGCAAGTGAAACATCTGAACTCAATCCAGATTCAATCAAGTGCTGACGCAATTCCTCAGCCTTTTCAGGAGCATTCCCATGAATGACAATGACACGATATTGCCCTGAAGCCGTTGCTTCCTTGATAATCTCAATTAAGCGCTTGGTTGCTTTCTTCTCAGTACGAACTTTTTCGTAAACTTCAATCACACCTTGGTCGTTGAAATAAAGGATTGGCTTAATGCTTAGCAGATTGCCCAAAATGGCAGCCCCATTTGAAAGGCGCCCACCTTTTACCAAATGATCCAAATCATCTACCATGATAAAAGCTGACGTACGGCTAATTTGAATGGCTAGTTTATCCTGAATGCTGGCAAAATCATCGCCCTGGTCACGCCAGTTAAAGACACTTTCAACCATGATACCCAGCGGAGCGCTTGTAATCAAAGTGTCTGGAAAAGCAATGGTTAAGCCCTCATATTCATCTATCATATACTGGATATTTTGGTAAAAACCTGAAATTCCAGAAGATAGGAAAAGCCCCAAGGCATGTGTATAACCTTGTTCTTTGAGCGAAGTTAAGATTTCATCTAACTTGGCAATACTTGGCTGACTAGTCTTAGGCAATTCAGAAGCCTGAGCCATTTTTTGGTAAAATTCCTCAGCAGTCAGATTGATGCCTTCGACATACTCCTCACCATCAATATTGACAGGAATATCCAAGACAAACAAATCTTCTCTTTGCAAGGTCTCTGCACTGAGATAGGCAGAAGAATCTGTGATAACAGCTAGTTTCATATTAGAACTCCAAATTGATTCCTGGTAAGTCTAATGCAATTTCAGTTACTTCGTAAGTCAAACGGTTGAGCATGTTCAAACATGGACGAGCCAAAGTTTCCACTTCTTCTTGGCTCAATTCACTTGGTTCATTGACAATACGGCCATCGATGTGGTTTACCTGTGAAATGGTTCCACTGATGACAAACTTATCAAATACAATCATAAATGTCAAGATGACAATCAAGGAAGTCACTTGATTTTCTTGATCATGTTGGAGCAATTGGAAGTTCACATCCACCTTAGTTTCAGGAGCTCCATTTTCATTTTCCCATTCAAAATTACGCGCATCAAAATGATACTGACTGACAAATTCTTGTTCACGTTTAAGATTCATGTCTTTCTCCCTAGGCTACAATATTATAAGCTATTGTACCATAATTTTTTATTTTCATCTAGTTTTCTAAGTTTTAGTCAATCCCGATTTCAGCACGAACAACGTCTGCAATGGTATCAACATAGTAGTCCACTTCTTCTGTTGTAGGCGCTTCTGCCATAACACGCAAGAGGGGCTCTGTTCCACTTGGGCGTACTAGGATACGGCCATTCCCTGCCATTTCTTCTTCCATCTTCTCGATGATATCCTTGATAGCTAGCACTTCCATAGCCTTTTCCTTCATGGCATTTTCCACTCGGATATTGACTAATTTTTGTGGATAAATGGTTACTTCTGCCGCTAACTCTGACAACTTCTTACCAGTTTCCTTCATGATTTTAGTCAATTGGACAGCGGATAATTGACCATCACCTGTAGTATTGTAATCCATCAAGATAACGTGCCCAGACTGTTCACCACCGAGGTTGTAGCCTGATTTTCGCATTTCTTCAACAACGTAACGATCGCCAACTGCAGTAACTGCCTTGTTAATGCCTTCGCGGTCCAAGGCCTTGTGGAAACCAAGGTTAGACATAACGGTTGTCACAATTGTATTTTGAGCCAATTGTCCTTTTTCAGAAAGGTATTTCCCGATGATGTACATGATTTTGTCACCATCAACGATGTCACCATTCTCATCAACAGAAATCAAACGGTCACTATCTCCGTCAAAGGCCAAACCAATAGCTGAGCTGCTTTCTTTGACCACTTCTTGAAGGGCTTCTGGGTGGGTTGAACCAACATTAAGGTTGATGTTAAGACCGTCTGGTGTTTCCCCGATAACAGTCAATTGAGCGCCAAGATCTGCAAAAATTTGACGGGCACTGGTAGAAGCTGCTCCATTAGCTGTATCCAAGGCAACCTTCATTCCATCAAGAGGAGTTCCAGTTGAAACAAGGTAGCCTTCATACTTACGCAAGCCTTCTGGATAATCTACTAAGGTTCCCAAGCCTTCTGCACTTGGACGAGGAAGAGTGTCTTCCTCAGCATCTAGCAATGCTTCAATTTCTGCTTCTTTTTCGTCATCTAGTTTGAAGCCATCCCCACCAAAGAACTTAATCCCATTATCAAGGGCTGGGTTGTGGCTAGCAGAAATCATGACACCTGCACTTGCTCCTTCAGTTTTAACCAAGTAAGCTACTGCTGGTGTTGCCAAAACGCCTAGTTTGTATACGTGAATCCCTACAGAGAGGAGACCTGCTACCAAGGCCGATTCCAGCATTTCTCCTGAAATACGTGTGTCACGTCCTACAAAGACTTTCGGTGCTTCCGTTTCATGTTGGCTGAGAACATAGCCTCCAAAACGTCCTAGTTTAAAGGCCAATTCTGGCGTTAATTCTACGTTAGCTTCTCCACGGACTCCATCAGTCCCAAAATATTTACCCATTTTTATAAAATCCTTTTCCTATTTTTAATTCGTTTTTGAACTAGTTGCTTTCGTTGACGAAGATGTCTCCGACGAACTGCTTGTGCTTGAACTTGGTGCTACTGGTTTTGTAGTGACCTTCATTGTTGTATCAAACGGAGTGATAACTACTGGTAAAACTACCCCGTTGCGGTCGATTGCCTGCAAAGGTACTGAGCCACTGTAATTACCTGTTATGCGTTCGCTGGTTGGTAAAAGCGCAATAACTTTGTCAATCTTAGCTAATGTTTCCTGGTCAGTTGTGACCGAAACGCGTTCATTTGACACGGTTACACTATCAAGTTGTAGCTTGGGATCAATCTGGCTTTGGTCAACTTGTGGCACAACAATCATCCCATCTCGCTTAACCTTCTTCCCAACTTTCACTGTGATCTTTTGAGGCGTTGCCACAGCGGTCAATCCACTAGGAAGATTTTCAATGTTCAAGGGAACTTCAATCGTTCCAACACTAGCATCTGTCAAATCCGCTGTGACCTTAAACTTACGAGTGCTTTCCTGCATTTCACTGGCCAAGGTCACACGATTGGCACCTGTCAGTACAACTGAAACCTCTGATGCAAATCCGCTAATGAAATACTGGTCATCATCATAGTGAATATCGATAGGAACGTTCGTTATCGTATTGGTGTAGGTTTCTGATTTGACCTGTCTTGCGGTATTGTTATTTTGAAAATTAGTCGATGTTGCATAGATGAATAAGACACAAGCAAAAAAGAGAGATGAAATGATATATAGACTATTTTTTCTCATATTTCCAACCTCCTAGCAAACGGTCCTTAAAACTGACTTTTTCCTCAACAGCTGGCAAAAGAATTGCTCGTAGCTCTGCTTCAAATTCTTCAATCGTCAAATCATGCTTGAAAATCCCATTGTAGGTGATAGAGATACCACCTGTTTCCTCTGAAACGATGAAGGTCAAGGCATCGGATACTTCTGATAAACCGATAGCCGCCCGGTGTCTGGTCCCAAATTCCTTGGAAATCCCTGTGCTTTCTGTCAAGGGCAGATAGGCAGAGGTCACTGCAATCCGATTTTCTCTGATAATCACAGCACCATCATGTAGGGGAGTGTTGGGAATAAAAATATTGATGAGGAGTTCTGCCGAAATTTTGGCATCCAAGGGAATTCCTGTCGCGATGTATTCTTGTAAGGTCCGAACCCGTTGAATGGCAACCAAAGCACCAATCTTACGGGGACTCATGTATTCAACTGACTTAACAAAGGCACGAATCATTTTCTCTTCTGCACTAATTTGAGTAGTAGAAAAGAAATCTGTCGCCCTTCCCAAACGTTCCAAACCAGTCCGAATCTCTGGAGAGAAGATAACAACCGCAGCAATAACCCCATAGGTGATAATCTGATTAATCAACCAAGAAATCGTTGTTAAACCAAGGATATTGGCCACGACCTGGGCTAATACAAAAATCAAGACCCCCCGCACCAAAATCATAATCTTGGTACCAGCTATCGCTTTTGTAAAACGATACAAAACATAGGTCACAATCAAAATATCAAACAGATTGATGGCAATACTCCAAGGACTAGAAAACAAGCTAGTCCAATATTGCAGGTTGGATAATTGTTGAAAGTTCATCTGCTGTCTCCTCTCTGTCCAAACACGTTCCTCTCTATTATACCATTTTTCTGGCATTTTTTCCCTATCCTACTTCATTTTAAATTAAGGAAAAATATGATAAAATAAACTGACTAGAAAAAACAAAGGAGAAACCATGTCCCAACTCTATGATATCACTATTGTAGGTGGTGGTCCTGTCGGTCTTTTTGCGGCCTTCTATGCCCACCTACGCCAAGCTAACGTTCAAATCATCGACTCTCTTCCCCAACTAGGTGGACAACCTGCTATTCTCTACCCTGAAAAGGAAATCTTAGACGTCCCAGGTTTCCCAAATCTGACTGGAGAAGAATTGACCAACCGCTTGATTGAACAACTAAACGGCTTTGATACCCCTATTCATCTCAATGAAACGGTTCTTGAGATTGAAAAACAAGAAGAGGGCTTTGTCATCACAACTTCTAAAGGAAGTCATCTGTCTAAAACAGTCATCATCGCTATGGGTGGCGGTGCCTTCAAACCACGTCCGCTGGAACTAGAAGGCGTTGAAGGCTATGAAAATATCCACTACCACGTTTCCAATATTCAGCAATACGCTGGGAAGAAAGTAACGATTCTGGGTGGGGGAGACTCAGCTGTGGATTGGGCTTTGGCTTTTGAAAAAATTTCACCGACTACCCTTGTTCACCGCAGAGATAATTTCCGCGCCTTGGAACACAGTGTCCAAGCCTTACAGGAATCATCTGTGACCATCAAGACACCATTCGTTCCTAGCCAACTACTTGGAGATGGAAAAACGCTTGAAATCACAAAAGTAAAATCTGATGAAACAGAAACGATTGACTTAGACCACCTCTTTGTCAACTATGGTTTCAAATCTTCTGTTGGTAATCTTAAAAACTGGGGTCTGGACCTCAACCGTCACAAGATTATCGTCAACAGCAAGCAAGAATCTAGCCAAGCAGGTATCTATGCTATCGGTGACTGCTGCTACTATGACGGAAAAATTGATCTGATTGCGACAGGTCTAGGGGAAGCACCGACTGCTGTAAACAATGCCATCAACTACATTGACCCAGAGCAAAAAGTACAACCAAAACACTCAACCAGTTTATAAAAAAGAACCACGAGTCACATAGGATTCGTGGTTTTATAGTTCATCAGCTATCTTGTTGATTTTTCTGAGTCTATGGTTGACACCACTTTTGGTCAGAGGGGTGCTGAGACTATCTGCCAACTGTTGGATAGAGTAGTCTGGGTGCTGAATCCGCAATTGCGCTACCTCCTGCAAATCCACTGGCAGATTTTCTAATCCCATGATATCTTTGATTTTGCTGATATTGTTGATAGTCTTCATGCTGGCAGAAACTGTCCGTGCGATATTAGCTGTCTCGGCATTATTGGCTCGATTGAGGTCATTACGGGTTTCTCGCAAAATCTTAACCCTCTCAAAATCATCACGCGCCTGCATGGCTCCGATTACTATCAAGAAATCCATAATATCTTCGGCTCGCTGGAGATAGGTCACAGCCCCCTTCTTGCGCTCAAGCACCTTGGCATCCAGTAAAAACTGCTGGAGAAGTGAGGCAATCCCTTGCGCGTGGTCCAGATAAACAGAACTGATTTCCAACTGGTACTTGCCTGACTCAGGGTCACGAATGCTGCCATTTGCCAAGAAAGCACCACAGAGATAGGCACGGCCTGCTTCCTCGTCTGATAGAATCTCCTCATCAATACCTGTTTCTAGGCCAAAGAAGGAGTCTGCCAAGTGCAAATCACTTAACAAGTCCTGCACCTTTTCATCTGTAAAAACGGTATAGACTCGATTCTTGCGAAGATTGCTCCTCTGGTGGTGACGAATTTCCGATTTGATTTCGTAGAAATGGAGAAAGGACTCATAGAGGTGACGAGCCAGCTTGGCATTTTCTGTCACGACGGACAAGGTCAGGCCCGAGGTCGAGAGACCGATGCTACCAGACATCTTGATAATGGCAGATAATTCATGCCGGCTTAGATGGTGCTGACCTAGGATTTCTTCTTTTACTGCTACTGTGAAACTCATTTTCTCACCTTTATAATGCGCATCAATTCGTCCACAATCAAATCCCCATCGTGAAAGGCACCTCCATTTTCCAGACGAAGGAAGTTGGATGAAATCACACGTGGAACTTGCTTACAAAGACCAGCAAAATCATGTTCCACCTGCACTAAGTATTCATCAAAACGGTTGGAATTCATGTATTCCTGAGGCACTTTTTCAATATTCACCAAGACAGTATCGATAAAAGGGCGACCAAGGTGACGATGCAAGACTTCCACGTGGTCACTATCTGTAAAGTGTTCTGTCTCCCCACGTTGGGTCATAATATTGCAGACATAGGCGATTTCTGCCTTGGTTTCCAAAAGCGCCTGCCCGATTTCCTTAATCACGATATTGGGTAAAATCGAGGTAAAGAGTGAACCAGGTCCGAGGACAATCATGTCACTTTCAAGAATGGTCTGCACCACTCGACGGCTAGCCAGAGGCGTATCATCGTTGAGGGTATTGGTCACATAAACGTGGTCAATCATGCCTGGATGGTCTGCGATATGACTCTCTCCAGCCACTTCTGTCCCATCCTGAAAGACTGCGTGCAGGGTCAACGGATGGTCACTGGAAGGATAAATCTTGCCAGTTGTATGGAAAAATTTGCTCAGCAACTGCATGGCATTGTAGGTCGAACCCTGCATTTCTGACAGGCCAGCGATAATGAGATTGCCCAATGGATGGCCAGCAAAGGCTCCAGCATCTTCAGAGAAGCGATACTGAAAGACCTTTTCATAAAACTTAGGCATATCCGACATGGCCACAAGGACATTGCGAAGATCACCTGGCGGTGTCAACTGCTGCATATTTTTTCGAAGTTCACCTGAAGAACCACCATCATCCGCCACCGTTACGATAGCTGCGATTTCCACATCTTTTTCCCGCAGACTTTTTAGAATGACAGGAATCCCAGTACCTCCACCAATCACCGTTATCTTTGGTTTTCTCATGAACGGTTTACCGTTTCCTTTCTTCGGTCTTTGTCGCGATGCCCTTCATTAACAGGCCAAGTCTTGGATAAGTCCTGCGCCAAGCGTTTAGCAAAAGCCACACTACGGTGTTGTCCACCTGTACAACCCATGGCAATGGTCAAAACGGACTTACCTTCCTTTTGGTAACTTGGCAAAATTGGCTCAATCAAGGCCAATAAATGTTGATAAAAGTCTTCTGACTCAGGATGATTCATGACATAATCATAAACAGGTTCATCCACACCTGTTTGATTACGCAGTTCTGGTAGATAGTAGGGATTTGGCAAGAAACGGACATCAAAAACCAAGTCTGCATCAATCGGAATTCCATATTTAAAGCCAAAAGACATGACTTCGATACGGAAAGACTGGGCTTGTTCCTGATCTGAAAACTGCTCTGCAAGGGTTTTGCGCAGCTCACGAGGAGTAAGTTCTGTCGTATCCACCACATTTTGACTCATATTTTTCAAAGGTGCCAAGAGTTCACGTTCCAGCTTAATTCCATCTAAAATACGACCGTCTGCTGCTAGAGGGTGACTTCGTCTGGTTTCCTTGTAACGAGCGACCAATTCCTTATCAGCTGCATCCAAAAAGAGAATTTTAAAGTCCAGTTCTTCCTTGTTTTCCAACTCATCCAAAACAGCTTGAATCTCTGAAAAGAAAGAACGGCTACGCATATCTACTACCAAAGCCAACTTAGGATCATCTTCCTTTGTTTCTACCAACTGCAAAAACTTAGGCAAGAGAGCTGGCGGCATATTGTCAATAGTAAAATAACCCAAATCTTCGAAGGACTGAATGGCAACTGTTTTCCCTGCGCCACTCATCCCTGTTACAATCACCAAGTGAAGTTGTTTCTTTGTCATCTTTTTCTCCTTATATCAAAAGAAGTTTGGCAACACCAAACTTCAACTAGCTTATCCAATCTCTGCGATGACTTCAATTTCGACTTTTACATCACGAGGAAGACGAGCTACCTCTACTGCTGAACGAGCTGGAAATTCCTCTTTAAAGGCCGTTTGGTAAACCTCGTTAAAAGGAACAAAGTCGTTCATATCGCTCAAGAAACAAGTTGTTTTGACAACATGGTCAAAGTCAGTTCCTGCTTCTGCCAAAATAGCACCGATGTTTTTCAAAACTTGTTCTGTCTGTTCTTGGATCGTTTCTCCAACGATTTCCCCAGTTTCAGGAGAGAGAGGAACTTGACCACTAGCAAACAAAAGGTTGCCAACGATTTTTCCTTGAACATATGGTCCGATAGCCTTTGGAGCTTTGCTTGTATGAATTGTTTTTGCCATTTTCTTTTCCTCACAATTTTTCTAAGATTGCATCCCAAGCCTCATCCATCCCTGCCTTGCTGACAGATGAAAAGAGGATAAAGTCGTCACTTGGGTCAAAGTTTAATTTCTTTTTGATTGCTGATTCGTGCTTGTTCCATTTACCACGTGGAATCTTGTCTGCCTTGGTCGCAACGATAATAACCGGAATCTCATAATACTTGAGAAATTCGTACATCTGCACATCATCTGCTGACGGGTCATGACGAAGGTCAACTAGACTGACTACCGCACGGAGATTTTCCCGAGTCGTTAGGTACTCCTCAATCATGCGCCCCCACTTTTCACGTTCCTTTTTAGAAACACGGGCATAACCATAACCAGGCACATCCACAAAGCGCATCTTGTCGTCGATGTTAAAGAAGTTAAGAAGCTGGGTTTTCCCAGGTTTCCCTGACGTACGAGCCAGATTCTTACGATTCAGCATAGTATTGATAAAGCTAGACTTGCCAACATTTGAACGCCCTGCAAGAGCGATCTCTGGCAGTTCATCCTGCGGATAGTGGGACTTATTAGCCGCACTGAGCAAGATTTCTGCATTGTGTGTATTAAGTTCCATAGTCACCTCTAGGCTGTTTCTAGGATTGGTTTATCCGTTCCATCGACAGCTTCTTTAGTGATGCGGACCAATTTCACATTTTCCTGACTCGGCACTTCAAACATGACATCTAGCATTGTTTCTTCGATAATCGAGCGAAGACCACGCGCCCCTGTCTTCCGTTTGATGGCTTTATTAGCAATCTCTTGAAGGGCTTCGTCGTCAAATTCCAACTCGACATCATCATAAGAAAGCAAGGTTTGGTACTGTTTCACCAAAGCATTTCTTGGCTCTTTCAAGATACGAACCAAATCATCTACTGTCAACTGTTCAAGAGCAGCAAAGACAGGCAAGCGTCCAATCAACTCAGGGATAATACCAAATTTTTGAATATCTTCTGCGATGATTTCTTGCATGTAAGAGCTATTTTCATCAATCGCTTTATTGTTTTGACCAAATCCGATGACTTTTTCACCCAGACGTTGTTTGACGATTTCTTCAATACCATCAAAAGCACCACCCACGATGAAGAGGATATTTTTGGTATCGACTTGAATCATCTCTTGTTGTGGATGTTTACGTCCACCTTGAGGCGGAACACTAGCAACGGTTCCCTCGATAATCTTGAGAAGGGCTTGTTGCACCCCTTCACCAGAAACATCACGTGTGATCGATACATTCTCACTCTTCTTGGCAATCTTGTCAATTTCATCCACATAGATAATGCCACGCTCTGCACGTTCGATATTAAAGTCAGCAGCCTGCAATAGTTTGAGAAGGATATTTTCCACGTCCTCACCCACATAACCAGCCTCAGTAAGAGCTGTCGCATCCGCAATCGCAAAAGGTACATTCAAGCTCTTAGCCAAGGTCTGAGCAAGGAAAGTTTTCCCTGAACCAGTTGGGCCAATCATCAAGATGTTTGACTTCTGCAAATCCACATCTTCTGACTCTTCACGCGTATCGTGGAAATTGATGCGTTTGTAGTGGTTGTATACTGCTACTGCTAAAGCCCGTTTGGCACGGTCTTGACCGATTACGTAGTGGTTCAAGATATGGAGAAGTTCGATTGGTTTTGGAACTTCAGACAAGTCTGCTAAGACTTCCTCAGCCAACTCTTCCCGAATGATTTCCTGGGCTAACTCCACACATTCATTACAGATAAAGGCGTTGTTACCTGCGATTATTTTTTGTACTTCTTCTTGGCTTTTGCCACAAAATGAGCAATAAACCATCATATCATTATTCCTATTTGTAGGCATGATTTCCTTCCGTTCTATTCTATACTGTCATTCTATCTAAAATAAGGTCATGTAAAAAGCATGGATACTATTGACCAAATTGGTAAAGGCATTTAACCAGAGCAGGACAGAAAGTCCATAGCGCTTTTTACGAAAAGCCTGTGCCCCAGCAAGCAAACAGACTAAACACAGCATGGCTGTGAAAAAACCAAATATACTACGTTCCATTAGACTTCCTTTCTCTTGCGGTATTGGATGGTAAAATCATAAGGATTTTTCTCATCTTTGGTATAGGATTTGCTTGAAACTGTCTCAAAAAGAGACAGGTCAAACTCTTCAGGGAAATAGGTATCTCCCTCCACCAGAGCATGAATTTGAGTCACAATCACTTCGTCAAGGTAGGGCTCAAAAGCCTGAAAAATTTGCTTCCCACCGATAATATAAAGATTCTTGTCTTGACCCTGGTACCAGTCTAGAACAGACTGGACGTCCTGAAAAGTAGCAACCCCATCTATCTTTTCTTCCGGGTTACGAGTCAAAATCAAGGTCTCCCGTTTTGGAAGCAAGCGACGCCCCATCCCATCAAAGGTCACACGCCCCATCAAGATAGCATGATTCAGAGTTGTTTCTTTGAAGTGTTGCAATTCTGCTGGCAAATGCCAAGGCAGACGATTGTCCTTACCAATCACACCCTCTTCATCCTGGGCCCAAATAGCTACAATTTTCTTAGTCATGCTTCCATCCTTTTCACTGATAGTACTATTTTATCAAAAAACTCAAAAAAAGACTGGTTTGGAATAGCTTACAGAATAGAAAAAAATCCGTAAGAGACATCCTACAGATTTTTATATGATTATTCTATTTCTTACAAACCAGGTGCTTGTCCAAGTTCTGCTGCAATCATCCAAACTGTTTTCTCAAGTTCAGCCTTAGCACCAACAAAGATATCGTTTGTAACATCATCGCCTTCTTCGTCAGTCACATCCAAAGCTTTTTGGAAAAGAGTGATGAGGTAGCGATAAATAGCTAGAACACGTTCCAAGCTTTCTTCAACGTTACGGAATTCTCCTTCTTCTTCTTCGATTTCACTGTGTTGAAGGAATTCTGTCAAAGTTGAGTAAGGTTTGCCACCAAGGGTAATTAAACGTTCGCTGATTTCATCCAAGTGACCATCAAGAGCATCCATGTACTCATCCATTTTTGGATGCCATACAAGGAAACCACGACCACGCATGTACCAGTGTACTTGATGCAAAGCAACGTGGGCTACGTACAAATCAGCAACAGCTTGGTTCAAGACTTCCTTTGTTTTTGCCAATGCTACTGGTGCTACTTTTGTTAATGATGTTACATCTTTTACTGCTTCTTTTTTCAATTCTACCATTTTATTTTACCTCATTCATTATTATTTGTAATCACTTCTTAATGATTACTACCTTAGTATACTACTAAGTAAAACCAATAGCAAGCCAAATGACTCACATGAGAAAAGTTGCAATAGACTGATAATTTAAGAATTTTTAGAATAAAACACAGTCCCTTTCAAACTCTCTTAACTGCGACAAAATAAAGAAAAAAGAGGATGCAAATTTCTTGCACACTCCTTTCTCAAACTTATATCTTAATACCAAACGCTGACGTCAACACGACCACGAATTCCTTTTAAGTAGTCAGATGAGGTGTATTGCCATCCTTTTTCACCTGAATAATGAGGATTTGTCCAATCAAGCGCATCCGTATAAGCTGCAACCCAGTTTACATGTTGTAAAATATCAGGATGATTCAAACGAGTTTGCAAAAGTTGACGATAGCTATAAACTTTCACGTTTTGGTAACCAGCATGTTTCATGGTTTCCATATACTTATTGATAATTTTAACCCAAGTAGCTGTGTCGGTCGGAGCTTTCTTGGTCTTATTTAAATACTCCCAATTTTCAACATCATAGTAGATTGGATAAGACAAATTCATCTTGTATTTCTTCAAGAGTTCAATTGTCTGCTTAGCATCATTCTCAGCATCTGTTTCATTTTCGGCATAGGTATAAAGATAAACACCATAAGGAATACCTAGTCGATTAAATTCTTGAATATTATAAGCCAATTCCTTATCTTCTACACCGCTATATCCCAAGCGAACAATAACGCCATCAACTCCATTATCATCGATGACTTTTTTCCAGTCACTGATACGACCATTGTGTTCACTGACATCGATAACTTTTTTAACTTGATCAGTCCCAACTTGTTCTTCACGATGGTTAAAGAAATAACGTCTGCCATTTCGGTGAACCCAGCCAACATTCAAGTCTTTCTTTTCTTTTAACTCACCTGAGTCAGAAAAAATATAGCGAGCATCATCCATGACTAATTCACCAGTAGCCATAGCACCACTTCCTGTCAAATAATAGTTTCCATGCCACTCATCTTTAGCCATGTAACCCCACTTCTTGAAATAGTACCACTTGCCGTCTACCTTTTGCCACTCTTGATTTGCATAAGAACCATCGGACTTGAGATAGAAATAAGACGAATAGGCTGGATCATAAAGCCATTCATTTTGCATCATAGCACCTTGACTATTTAGGAAATAACTTCCCTGCCATTGACTTTTAGCTAAATAGCCCCATTTTTTAAAATAGTACCATTTACCTCCAACAGAATGCCATTCCTGGTTAGCATAAGAACCATCAGACTTCAGGTAAAACCAATTCTTATAGGCGTTATCATAAACCCATTCATTCTTAGCCATATAACCACCTGATTTTAGGTAGTAATTGCCCTGCCACTCATTTTGAGCATAACGACCGTCTGACTTAATATAAAACCAAGCCTTATAGTAGTTATCAAAAATCCACTCACTCTTTGCTTTGGAACCATCAGCCTTTACATAATAATCCCCCTCCCAGTGGGCAGAAGCATTGGTCTTTACTCCTGCGCTCGTTTGAGTTTTATTAGAAGACTGATTTTGCTCTGAACTACTTGAAGCAGTCGTTATATCCTGCGAAGTTTTTGCCACTTCAGTTTCATTCGCAGCGACATAGCTAGTTGCCAATCCTAGTAAACAGATACTTGCTAATCCAATTTTTCCAATCTTTGTTTTCAGACTCTATAATATTTGTAGTGGGTAAATCCCCTATGGATATTATGGAGCCTATTTTTGTGTAGAAAAAAAGTCCCATATAACCTATAATGAAAAGCGACTA
>MKYF01000024.1 GCA_001914195.1 Streptococcus mitis
GCCCTGATTGAAAGCTACAAACCAGAAGCTGTTTTGAACGTAGCTTTACCATATCAAGATTTAACCATTATGGATGCTTGTTTGGCTACAGGTGTCCACTATATCGATACAGCTAACTATGAGGCAGAGGATACAGAAGACCCTGAGTGGCGTGCTATCTACGAAAAACGTTGTAAGGAACTTGGATTTACAGCCTACTTTGACTACTCATGGCAGTGGGCTTATCAGGAGAAATTCAAAGAGGCAGGCTTGACTGCTCTGCTTGGATCTGGCTTTGACCCAGGTGTGACCAGCGTTTTTTCAGCTTACGCCCTTAAACATTATTTTGATGAAATCCACTATATCGACATTTTAGACTGTAATGGTGGTGACCACGGTTATCCGTTTGCAACAAACTTTAACCCAGAAATCAATCTACGCGAGGTTTCTGCGCCAGGTTCTTACTGGGAAGATGGAAAATGGGTTGAAGTCGAAGCTATGTCTATCAAGCGTGAGTATGATTTCCCTCAAGTTGGACAAAAAGACATGTATCTCCTTCACCATGAAGAAATCGAATCATTGGCCAAGAACATTCCAGGTGTCAAACGCATTCGCTTCTTTATGACCTTTGGTCAATCTTACTTGACGCACATGAAATGTCTTGAAAATGTTGGTCTCCTTCGTACGGATACTATTAACTTTAACGGCCAAGAAATTGTTCCGATTCAGTTCTTAAAAGCTCTACTTCCAGATCCTGCCAGCCTTGGCCCACGTACAGTCGGTAAAACCCATATTGGTTGTATCTTTACAGGTGTCAAAGATGGCGTTGAAAAGACCATCTACATCTACAATGTCTGCGATCATCAGGAATGTTACGCAGAAGTTGGTTCGCAAGCCATTTCTTACACGACTGGAGTTCCAGCCATGATTGGGACAAAATTAGTGATGAACGGTACTTGGAAACAAGCTGGAGTGTATAACCTTGAAGAATTGGATCCAGACCCATTCATGGAAGCTCTAAATGAGTATGGTTTGCCATGGGTTGTGGTTGAAAATCCACAAATGGTGGACTAATGAAATTAGAAAATGTACCAACACCAGCTTATGTTATTGACTTGTCAAAGTTAGAAGCCAACTGTCGCATTCTACAATATGTACAAGAAGAAGCTGGCTGCAAGGTTTTGCTTGCCCAGAAGGCATATTCTCTTTACAAAACCTATCCCTTGATTAGCCAGTATCTATCTGGGACTACTGCCAGTGGTCTTTATGAAGCCAAATTGGCAAGGGAAGAATTTCCTGGTGAAGTTCATGTATTTGCGCCAGCCTTCAAGGAATCAGATATGGAAGAGCTACTGCAAATATCTGATCATATTGTTTTTAACTCAGAGAGACAATTGCGTAAACATGGACCTCGTTGTCGAGATGCTGGTATCAGTGTTGGTTTGCGCCTCAACCCTCAGTGTTCAACTCAAGGAGATCACGCGCTCTATGACCCTTGTGCACCTGGCTCTCGATTTGGCGTTACACTAGATAAAATTCCTAGTGATTTGCTGGATTTGGTGGATGGTCTTCATTTTCACACCCTTTGCGAGCAGGGAGCAGATGATTTACAAACAACTTTGAAAGCAGTAGAAGAGCAGTTTGGTTCCTATTTGCATCAAGTTAAATGGCTCAATATGGGGGGTGGACACCACATCACAAGAGAAGACTACGATATAGATTTGCTGATTTCAGAAATCAAACGTATCCAAGAAACTTATAATCTTGAAGTCTATATCGAGCCGGGTGAAGCCATTGCGCTCAATGCGGGTTATCTAGCAACTGAGGTATTGGATATCGTTGAAAACGGTATGGAAATCTTGGTTTTAGATGCCTCTGCTACCTGCCATATGCCTGATGTACTTGAGATGCCCTATCGACCACCATTGAGAGATGGCTATGAGGCTCAGGAAAAAGCCCATACCTACAGACTTTCTTCTAATAGCTGTCTGACGGGCGATGTAATTGGTGATTACAGCTTTGAAAATCCAGTCCAAATCGGAGACAGACTTTATTTTGAAGACATGGCCATTTATTCTTTTGTTAAAAATAATACCTTTAATGGTATTGGATTGCCAAGTCTCTATGTCATGGATGAAAATGGAGATTGTGACTTGGTCAAGGCTTTTGGTTATCAAGACTTTAAAGGGAGATTATCATGATAGACAGTCCAAAAAAATTAGGCTATCGTATGCCAGCAGAGTACGAACCTCATCATGGTACCCTCATGATATGGCCGACTCGACCAGGTTCATGGCCCTTTCAAGGAAAGGCTGCCAAAAGAGCATTTACTCAGATTATCAAGACTATAGCAGAAGGCGAAAAAGTCTATCTTTTGGTGGGCCAAGACTACTTAGCTGAAGCCCAAGACTACCTTGGAGATAGCGTTGTTTATCTAGATATTCCTACCAATGACGCCTGGGCTCGAGATACAGGACCAACCATTCTTATCAATGATAAAGGCAAGAAATTAGCCGTTGATTGGGCCTTCAATGCTTGGGGAGGAACCTATGATGGTCTGTATCAAGATTATGAAGCAGATGACCAAGTAGCCACTCGTTTTGCTGAGGCCTTGGAAATGCCTATTTACGATGCCAAACCTTTTGTCCTAGAAGGCGGAGCGATACATAGCGATGGTCAAGGAACCATTCTTGTGACTGAAAGTTGCTTGCTTAGTCCTGGGCGTAATCCTCACCTGACTAAAGAGAAAATCGAGAATACCTTATTAGAGAGCCTTGGAGCTGAAAAAGTTATCTGGCTTCCTTATGGTATTTATCAGGATGAAACCAATGAACACGTTGACAATGTTTCTGCTTTTGTTGGTCCTGCTGAACTTGTTTTAGCTTGGACAGATGATCAAAACGATCCCCAGTATTCCATGTCAAAGGCAGATCTCGAACTCTTAGAGCAAGAAACAGATGCAAAAGGTCGTCACTTCACCATTCATAAATTGCCTATCCCTGCAGTTCGACAAGTTGTGACAGAAGAAGATCTTCCTGGTTATTCCTACGAAGAAGGTGAAGAAGAGCGATACGCAGGTGAAAGGCTTGCTGCTTCCTATGTCAATTTCTATATTGCCAACAAGTCTGTTTTAGTGCCACAGTTTCAGGATAAAAATGACCAAGTAGCCTTAGATATCCTCAGTAAATGTTTTCCAGACCGTAAAGTTGTTGGAATTCCAGCCAGAGATATTCTATTAGGTGGTGGTAATATCCACTGTATCACCCAACAAATCCCAGAATAGGAGAAAAAATGAGAAATGTAAAAGTTTCAGCCATTCAGATGCAATGTGCCAAGGATGTGGCAACAAATATTCAAACTGCAGATCGTTTAGTACGTCAGGCTGCAGAACAAGGTGCACAAATCATTCTCTTGCCCGAGTTGTTTGAACGTCCCTATTTTTGTCAGGAACGTCAGTATGACTACTATCAGCATGCCCAATCTGTAGTAGAAAATACTGCCATTCAGCATTTTAAGGTGATTGCTAAGGAACTACAAGTTGTTTTACCAATCAGTTTCTATGAAAAAGATGGCAATGTCTTATATAACTCTATTGCCGTTATTGATGCAGATGGGGAAGTGCTGGGCGTTTATCGGAAAACCCACATACCAGATGATCATTATTATCAAGAAAAGTTTTATTTCACACCTGGCAACACAGGTTTCAAGGTCTGGGATACTCGCTATGCTAAGATTGGTATTGGTATCTGTTGGGATCAATGGTTCCCTGAAACAGCCCGCTGTCTTGCATTGAATGGTGCTGAATTGCTCTTTTATCCAACAGCTATCGGTTCAGAGCCAATTTTGGATACAGATAGTTGTGGTCACTGGCAACGTACTATGCAAGGGCACGCAGCAGCAAATATTGTCCCAGTTATTGCAGCCAATCGTTATGGTCTGGAGGAAGTCACTCCTAGTGAGGAAAATGGTGGACAGAGTTCCAGTCTTGACTTCTACGGTTCATCCTTTATGACAGATGAAACAGGAGCTATTCTAGAGCGAGCCGAAAGACAAGGCGAAGCTGTTCTGTTAGCAACTTATGACCTAGATAAGGGAGCAAGCGAACGCCTAAACTGGGGCTTGTTTCGAGATAGAAGACCAGAGATTTATCAACGAATTATAGACTAATGTGAGAGGGAGAAAGAAGTAAATACTCTGCTAGATTAGTTTTCACTAGCAACTATAAGGATACTATGTCATCTAGTAAGTGGATTTTATATTTTAACCCTCCAAGGCTTTCTCGCGCTTTGATGCGAGGAGCTTTTCTGTTTAAGCTTTATCAATAAAACATGCTATAATAGTTGCAGAAAGGTTGGTGTTTATGGCTAGGATATTGGTTATTGAAGACAATAGTGACATTCAAGAAATTTTGCGAACACTTCTTGCTGAGGAGCATGAGGTGATTCAAGCCTTTTCTGGTACAGAAGGAATCATGCGTTTTGACCAAGGGGGGATTGACCTCGTTTTACTAGATATCATGCTTCCTGGGAAAAATGGGGATCAGGTTTTAAAAGCTATCAGGGAACAAAGTCAAACTCCAGTCATTATGCTAACGGCTTTGAGCGATAAGAAGCTAATCAGTCAATATCTCTTAGACGGTGCCAATGATTACATAGTAAAACCTTTTGATTTGGACGAAGTCTTTGCTAGAGTTACTGTTCAATTACGCCAAAGTGCAGAAAAACAGCCTATGGAAATAGTAAAAACTGAAAATCTGCCACAAAACTTGAAAAATATCCAGTTTGATGCCGAAAGTTTTGAAATCAAAAATAGTCAGGAAACTATTCGCCTGGCTAAGAAAGAGTGCTTGATTCTCCAAACTCTCCTTAAACACCCTAAGAAAATTTTCACCAAGGAAGAACTTTATGAATTGGTCTGGGAGGATAGCTACCTACCTGGAGATAATACTCTCAATACGCATTTGAGTAATCTTCGTAAAAAATTAAACCAGCTTGACCCAAATCAAGAATATATTGAAACCATCTGGGGCGTTGGGGTAAGATTAAAAGGAGACAAGCAATGACCTACATGATGATCTTTGTTCTACTGATACTCCTAACTATTTTATCGATTGTATTAATTCGCTACCATCTAGCACTTAAAAACTTGAGTCAACAGATTGAAGATAAAATTCTCACGGGTAGTATGAAAAGAGTCGGAGTCAGCATTTTTTCCAAACATTTTTTACATCTCTACCAGCAGATTGAGAATCTATTTCAGGAAGTAGAACAGTCTCGGTTGGTTATGAAAAGGGAAAAGCAGACTCTTGATATGGCCATCAGCAATATCGCCCATGATATTCGAACACCTTTGACTATCGCTTCAGGCTACACCCAACAATTGATAAAATCTCCTGAAGATAAATCAGAAACCTTACAAAAAATAGCCCAGCATCTTGATTTAGTTTCTAAACGTTTGGAGGCTCTCCTAGAATACCGTCGTTTGATGGAAGGAGCTGTCAAACCGAAACTGGAAGAAGTGGATTTTTCAGCTTTTATCACCAAAAAGACTCTGGCTTATTATGATGTTTTTCAGGCAGCAAATATCACGCTTGATTTTAAAGTTGAAGATAGTTTAAAAATGAGGACTGATGAAGACTTACTGGATCGAATTATACAAAATTTGCTTGGGAATGTCCTCAAACATGGCAAGGAAGAAGCGCGTCTATCTTTGAGAAAGGAAAAGGAACAGCTTGTCTTAGAGATTGCAAACCTTGTCAAACAACCCATCAAAAAAATAGAAAATCTCAGCAACCGTTTTTATTCTGAAAATCTATCAGATACTGAAGAATCCTCTGGTTTAGGCCTTTATATCACTGAGGAATTATGTCATCTTCTCGGTGCAGAGATGAAACTAAGCACAGATGGACAGTGGTTGTCGGTTTGCATTTACTTTTAACGAAAAGAAACCTCCTCTGTAGGCTAGAGGAGGTCATTTTTTATAGACTTTTCTTTTTGAAAACTGCCAGTCCACTTAGATTAAAGATTAGAATAACAGCTAAGCTAACTATAAATGTATAGAAAATGGATTCACTATTAGCAGTCATAGCATAGGAAAAATGCAAGGACAAATATGGTAAAAATTTGATATTTGGAAAAATGATCATTGGCATAGAAAGGATGATAGAGCTAATCAGATAACCAATAAATACGGCAAGATAAGAATGACTAACATAGAGAATGAAGGAAACAATGGAAAGCCAAGCAAGGAGGCAGAGAAATTGAAGGAAAATCATTAAGAGGAGATTAGTAACAAAACCATCAGGTATCGTACCAAGTCCGTTTAGTAGAGTTGAGGGAACAAAAGCAATCACAAGGCTGGCGATGAGTTGTAAGAGAGCGATACTTGCTAGAACAAAGGATTTAGCAAGGAAAAACTCTGTACGAGAAACGCCAACTGTCAAACTATTTTTATAAAGCTTGCCGATTAAATCGACCCCAAGAACTAAACACACTAGAATAATGCAGAGAAAAACGAGGTTTGAACCTTGACTAGACGCGTTAATCAAGGCTTGTACACCGTCCCAGCCATGGGTTGGAATTTCTGGTTCTTCTGTCTGGATTGCCATCAGATGACCCGTAGCTCCTATACTTGCACCCATTAGCATGAGAGCAAAGAGAATGAACTCTGTAATCCAGAATCCTTTGGAACGGAAAAGACGGTAAAAGTCTGCTTGAATGGTATGTATCATGATTTTCCTCCTATTGGACCAATTGAGTGAAGTATTCTTCTAGGTTTTGACGGGCATAGTAAATCTCGTCAATGGCAACATCTGACAAGGTTAATTCCTTAAGAATCTGCTTGACATCTTGTTCCTGACCAAAGATATGGATTTCATTTTCTGGATTAACAACCTTGAACTGGAGCTGGATTTGTTCTTTCAATACTTGACAAGCTTTCTCTTTATCAGCTGTCTTAAGCACAATATAATCCTCACTTAGTGTTTCAAATTCAGCTTTGCTGATTTCACGGATAATCTTTCCTTGATCTAAAATACCAAAGCGATTAGCTACGAGGTAGAGTTCTGACAAGATATGGCTAGAGATGAGAATGGTGATCCCTTTCTCTTGATTGAGCCGTTGAATCATTAGACGAAACTCTTTGATACCGATTGGGTCGAGACCGTTGATAGGTTCATCTAAGATCAGGAAGTCTGGTTTAGAGAGGAGGGCAATGGCGATACCAAGTCTTTGTTTCATTCCTAGAGAGAAATCACGAAAGACTTTTTTACCTGTATCTGCCAAACCTACATAGTCCAGGGTTTCACGAATGACTTGATCAGCATTTGGAATATGACGAATCATACAGTAATATTTCAGATTTTGGTAGGCTGTTAAATGATTATGAGCTACAGGTGATTCGATCACTGAACCTACTCGAGATAAAGCCTTAGTCCACTCATTTTCCGTTTGGCTAGAGAAGAGAGAAACAGTTCCTTTATCCGCAAACAGTAGTTGCGTAATGATTTTTATCAAGGTGGTTTTCCCAGCTCCATTCTTCCCGATAAGTCCATAAATATCTCCCTCTCTTATCGTTAGATGAAGATCCTGAAGAATAGCTTGTTTGTCAAAGTTTTTGGACAATCCATGAATATCAAGTACTGTTTTCATGATTCTCTCCTTTTGATTTATTTTGTTAACTTTAGTATAAAGCATAGAAATCAAAGAAAGCTAAAGGATTTCTAAAGAGTTTCTAAAGTTTTAGGAATTCTTAAATATCAAAACCCAGTTGACATGAACTGGGCTTCTTAATTATAAAATATATTTCTCAATGGCACGCGCAACGCCGTCTTCTTCGTTGCTGGCTGTAACGGCATCCGCAAGAGATTTGACATAATCGCTGGCATTTCCCATTGCAATGCCCAGCCCTGCAAACTGGAGCATTTCGATATCGTTATTAGCATCGCCCATGGCCATGATTTCTGATGGCTCGATATTCAAAATCTCAGCCAAGCGTGACAGAGCAGTAGCCTTTGTCGTTCCAAGTGGCATGGCTTCATAAATGACAGGCTGTGAACGAACTCCACTGAATCGTTGACAGAGTTCTCCAGCAAAACGCTCTTCAAAATCGTCTGTTTGCTCTCTGGTGCCCAAAAACATCCCTTGGAACATGCGATACTTGCCACTAGTCGCTTCCTCAAGAGAAATTTCAGTCAGGTCTGAAAAGACTAACTTGGCATCATTTTGAATGATTTCATTCGGCTTACCACCGAGGACAAAATAATGCTCCTCATCAAAAAGAGTCAACTGAACATCGCTTTTTTCAGCTAGGTCATAGAGGTACTCGATGTCTGCTGGACTGAGTTCTTGCCAATCAACCAGACTCCAATCATTGGTCTGGTGAGTTGAGCAACCGTTGTTAACAATCACATACTCATTCTGGAGGTCAAGTCTCAGTTTTTTATAGTAGGGGAGGACACCGAAAAGCGGGCGACCAGTACAAAGTACAAGTTTGACACCTTTTTCAATAGCTTGGTGAATAGCAGTAATGTGAGCTTGTGGGATTTCCTTGGATTCATTGAGGAGGGTCCCGTCCATATCCAAGGCTAGTAGTTTAATCATAGGTCTTCCTTCTTTATCTTTTGGTATTATTATAGCATATTTTAGAAAATAAAATGGTAAAAGGAACGAGACTAATTGATTTTACAGTTTAGGATATTTGGAGAACATTTATTAGGAAAGGTTACACGTTATTCAATTAAGTAAATAATTATATTTGGTAAGCTGGTCAAAAAAACAGAGGATTTAAGATGAATAACACATTTTTCATCTTAAATCCTCTGTTCTCCTTAATTTTTTATAAATCAACTTGATTAGACGTGGGGTATGATTTATCTTCTAAATTTTCGTTTGATAATAGAGCGTTGGACTTTTAAAACAAGTAAGCTAAATCCGATTGCTGCGACAAATGCAAGAGCAGTTGATAATTTTAATGCTAAAAAGATAAAACTAAAGATAGCAATACAGATACAAAAAACAGCAATATTAACAAAAAATAGGATTTCCTTGAGATTGGCATTAGATTGTGCTTCAGGTGTATAATCTTGATAGCGAGGATTCTGATGATTTAATTCTTCTTGATAGTCTACCTCATAGGATTGTAATTTTCTTACAGGCATTATTCTCTCCTTAACTGTACATACCTATTTTATCATTTTTTAATCGGATAATTATTACAGTAAGGTTACAAAAAGAATAAAGTCCCTTTTCATTTTCAAGCTATTGTTCAGGACACGATAGTTTGAAAATAATAGTACGCATAATATTAAGGTTGTTAAACACCTATTGAAAATAGATTAGTAGAAATTGAAACAGTACATTAATACTCTTCAAAACAAGTTAGCGTCATCTTGTATTAGGTATATGTTACTAATTTAGTTAGTTTTATATACAATCAAAAAGCTGTTCTTTGATTTTTATTGAGTATATAGACTGCAAATTGCACTTAAAAATGGTATAATGATAAAGTTATATAGTCCCGATAAGATGGTAGGTATTCATTACTAAGGAGTTTTCCTACCAGTACTTTGTAACTCTATAACACTATTTTTAAGGGGGGACATTTTTATGTCAGAACGTAAATTATTCACGTCTGAGTCTGTATCTGAGGGGCATCCAGATAAGATTGCAGACCAAATTTCAGATGCTATCTTGGATGCTATTTTAGCAAAGGATCCAGAGGCGCATGTTGCTGCTGAAACAGCTGTATATACTGGTTCTGTCCATGTTTTTGGTGAAATTTCTACAAATGCCTATGTGGATATTAACCGTGTAGTTCGTGATACCATTGCAGAGATTGGCTATACCAATACAGAATATGGATTTTCTGCTGAGACAGTGGGAGTCCATCCGTCACTTGTTGAGCAGTCACCCGATATTGCCCAAGGTGTTAACGAAGCTTTGGAGGTTCGTGGGAATGCAGACCAAGATCCACTTGACTTGATTGGTGCTGGAGACCAAGGTCTCATGTTTGGATTTGCAGTGGATGAAACAGAAGAGCTCATGCCATTGCCAATTTCACTCAGTCATAAATTGGTTCGTCGTCTGGCAGAACTTCGTAAGTCTGGTGAAATCAGTTATCTTCGCCCAGATGCTAAATCACAAGTTACGGTTGAGTATGATGAAAATGACCGTCCAGTACGTGTGGACACAGTTGTTATTTCAACTCAGCACGATCCAGAAGTCAGCAACGAACAAATTCACAATGATGTCATTAATAAGGTTATCAAAGAAGTTATTCCAGCCTCTTACTTGGATGAGCAAACAAAATTCTTCATCAATCCTACTGGTCGTTTTGTAATAGGTGGACCTCAAGGGGACTCAGGTCTGACTGGTCGTAAGATTATCGTAGATACTTATGGTGGCTACTCTCGTCATGGTGGTGGTGCCTTCTCTGGTAAAGATGCGACTAAAGTGGACCGTTCTGCGTCATATGCAGCTCGCTATATTGCCAAGAACATTGTTGCAGCAGGCCTTGCTAAGAAGGCAGAAGTTCAATTGGCCTACGCTATCGGTGTTGCCCAACCTGTTTCTGTTCGTATCGATACCTTTGGTACAGGAAGTGTAGCTGAAAGCAAGCTCGAAAAAACGGCTCGTCAAATCTTTGACCTTCGTCCTGCAGGAATTATTCAAATGCTGGACCTTAAGCGTCCAATTTACCGTCAAACAGCAGCTTATGGACACATGGGACGTACAGATATCGACCTTCCATGGGAACGTTTGGACAAGGTAGATGCTTTGAAAGAAGCAGTCAAATAAAATCTTGAGAGGGGGACTTCCCCTCTTTTTTACTGATAAAACATTTCACATACAAATAATTGAACTTTGGTAAAAATAAGACTATATATAGCTCTTCAGTTGTGTAGTATTAACAGAAGTTTAGTGGGTGAGTTCTTTATCATTTTCCTTATTCTGTTGACTATTTCATTCTGGTTTAGTATTTGGAAACTAGAAAAAGCACTAGCTAATAATTCACAATGTAATTCCAAAGATTTAGATCCGAAAACTGGAAATTTTTGTACTTTTACCTAGACAGTGGATAAACCCTTGATACGACTGAGTTTAAGGGGTAATGTACACTCTTTGAAAAATGTACTTTATAATCGAAATGTACTTTATTTTAAGATTGGATAAAGTACATCTTTTGATCCAGTAGCTTAGATACATAATGTATATTTTAGACAATTTTGAACGAAAAAAATTTTTAGTTATATCTTCGGTCTAAGTCTTTTTATCACTTTAAAAAAACTCCTATAACATCTTTCCGAAAAACTATAATTTTCTTGAAAAATATATAAGTCTATGCTATACTACTTGTAGACTTATTTATGGAGAAAATACATGAAACGTGAGATTTTACTGGAACGAATCGACAAACTAAAACAAATCATGCCCTGGTATGTTCTTGAATACTACCAATCTAAGCTTGCCGTTCCCTACAGTTTTACAACCTTGTACGAATACCTCAAGGAATACGATCGATTTTTCAGCTGGGTTTTGGAGTCTGGAATTTCAAACACCGATAAAATATCTGATATTCCTTTATCTGTCTTGGAAAATATGTCTAAGAAAGACATGGAATCTTTTATCCTTTACTTACGTGAACGTCCTTTGCTGAATGCTAATACAACCAA
The DNA here is from genome assembly GCA_001914195.1 of Streptococcus mitis. Lineage (GTDB taxonomy): Bacteria > Bacillota > Bacilli > Lactobacillales > Streptococcaceae > Streptococcus > Streptococcus mitis_F. The sequence goes on from MKYF01000024.1 coordinate 11,651, forward strand.
GCAAGGAGTTTCTCAGACAACCATCAATCGGACTTTGTCAGCACTTTCTAGTCTTTACAAGTATCTGACCGAGGAAGTTGAAAACGATCAGGGAGAACCTTATTTCTATCGAAATGTAATGAAGAAAGTTTCAACCAAGAAAAAGAAAGAGACACTTGCTGCCAGAGCTGAAAATATCAAACAAAAGCTCTTTCTAGGTGATGAAACAGAAGGGTTTCTGACTTATATAGACCAAGATTACCCACAACAGCTCTCAAATCGAGCTCTCTCATCATTCAACAAAAATAAAGAACGAGATTTGGCCATTATCGCCCTTCTCTTGGCGTCTGGTGTCCGCTTATCTGAAGCTGTTAATCTGGATCTAAGGGATCTCAACCTCAAAATGATGGTTATCGATGTCACCCGAAAAGGTGGCAAACGTGACTCGGTCAATGTCGCTGCCTTTGCTAAGCCTTATCTAGAGAATTATCTAGCCATTCGGAATCAACGCTATAAGACGGAAAAAACAGATACAGCCCTCTTTTTGACTCTCTACAGAGGTGTTCCTAATCGTATCGATACTTCTAGCGTTGAGAAAATGGTTGCTAAATACTCTGAAGACTTCAAAGTTCGTGTAACCCCCCACAAACTGCGCCATACCCTAGCAACTAGGCTCTATGATGCTACCAAATCGCAAGTTTTGGTCAGTCACCAGCTAGGTCACGCCAGTACACAAGTCACTGACCTCTATACTCATATCGTCAATGATGAACAAAAGAATGCCTTGGATAGTTTATAAATCACATAAATTAAATTATGTAATAGATTAGAAAGGGATTCAATAAACTATTCATCTTATTTGATCATATCAAATACAATTGCTAACAGAGTAAACAGCTTTAAAGAATATGAAATAAAATTTATGTGGCCACTAGCTTGCCTTTCTTTGTAACATCCTGGATATGCAAATCACTTATAATTGGTATTCATCTCAAAATAAGAGGATTTCACAAAAATAAATCAAATTGAGCACCTATAAAAGCATGCTGCCTGTGATGACCAATATTTTATCAGTAAATAAAATTCCGCTAAAAACAATCATGGATAGGGTTGGATATTCTGATTCTGATGTTACTAATTCCATCTACCACCCACGTCACAAAGAACATGAAAGATGAAGCAATCAATGTACTGGATAAAGTTATGAAAAATATTTTTTAAAAAGTTTTGCCCCTTTTTTGCCCCCTAAATACAAAAATAGCCCTTCGGATAAAATCCGAGGGGCTAGAAACGTTGTTAAATCAACGGCCGAACTTTTGAATTTCAAGGTTCGGGATAAAATAGTTCACTGAACTATTTTATTTTTTCAAGTTATCTACCTATAATAAAGTAACCCCAAAATGCACAATTTTAAAGAGCTTATTTTGTATAATCTAGTAAAAGTGACAAGGTACAAACAAGTAGGGTATTTTTGAGGGGTAACAAAAAAGGTAATAAAATTGACGAGTTCAGCAGGCAAGGGAAAAGGCATCTTTTTTGATGCCTTTTTATTATTGAAAATAATCATTAATCCTATCTTCAAAAATCTTTGACAATTTTATAAAATATGATAGAATATAGTTATCAAGGGACTAGCTCCCACCTGTTTCAAGTCGTCTATGGCTTGGAATATTAAATCAGGGCGTAACGCCAACCTAAAAGGTAACTATCATTCGGTAGTTACCTTTTCTTTTTTTACAAAACAAAAACCTTATGCCATACAATCAACTAGATATCTACCAACTCATGATACGCTCCCATATTGGGTAAAGGTATAACACTAAAATACAAATCTGAGTAAGTTTCAAACCATTTATTCAGCTTACTATAGGCTGACGACTGACTAACAAATAATATACGTTGACAAGCTCCGATAACATTCATGTGATTATACACATAAACCTCTTTAATGGCAGTCAAAATGTCGTCTTCACTTGTCTGTAACCTAATATCTGTTATCTGCTTAATCGTAGCATATTTTTTATAAGCAAGCAGATCTTGCTTTTTAGCAGCATCAAACATTTTACTCTCAAGGACACTATACTTAGGATTTTCTTTATCTCTCATGAAATACCACTTGAGCCATAAAATCTTTTCTCTATGAATTACTGAAATACGTTCGATTTTTTTCTTTGGCATGATTACCTCCTAAATTGTCAAGTTTTCATTGTGTCATATATTGAAAAACGCCAACATTTGCCAATATAACCTTTCAACATTTCTCACCAAAAGTTAAGAATTTCTTTGGTTCGTCCATTGTTCAAGTTATCATCCCAACATTTCCCAACATTTTTCATCTATTACCTCCTCGTTATCAAAATAAAGGGTTCCCCCTTTATTTCTTATGTTAGATATCTATTCAATTCTTCATCCATTGCCTCTAAATTGCCCTCAACAATCACCTCATGCTGTACTAAATCAATCTTATCACCGTTGATATATAAACCATCATGGAAGTAATTAATTTTTCTAATAAAGAAAATGACTAGTTTTTCAAGGCGTTGCTGTTGTTTGAATTGTTCTATATCAATTTCAATATAGGCAAGAGTAGTATCGTTTTCTATAATATCCTCTAGCTTTCTAATTGCTAAAGGTTTATTCTTGTACTTCTCTAGATATTCTTTCATTTCTGCTGCTGTTGATTTAATACTAGAAAACAAAGATAAATCAGCTACATCATCTGCTGTAATAGACTCTTCTTTCGATTTAAGATTTTCTAATTCAATATTTTTCTCTTTTTCTAGTTGTTGATACAGAATTTGAGCGGTATTATGCGAATAATTTTCCGCTTCTTTTTTATATTTCAAAAGCGTTTCTTCTGCATACACTTTTCCGATTAACTGCTTATGTAATTTGTCTTGAAAATCCTCCTGCATTGCAATATAACCACGCATGTATTCTAATTTTTTCTTTCCAAATGATTGGATGTCATTTTTAATTGTTGTAAGTGTCATGTTATCCTCCTTATGACAAAAAGCAAAAGAGGTATGACAAAAGAGTGTTAAACTCAATTATCATACCTCTGGTTTTTCCAGTCAGTATTTATTAACATTGTTCTCCAGCGGTCACTTCTTTATAAACTAACTGCCCATCTTGAGCTTTTAGCTTAATACTGCCATGTTCTGGAATTTCAATGTACTTTATTATACCATTTTTTGAGTATAAAACAAAGCCTTTCTCCATCATTTCTAATAATTTATTATCCTTGTTTTCAGTCATGAATTTCTCCTTTATTTCAAGTTATTATAATCTGAATATCCCTAGTCTATTGATTTAACTAGGTTTTTAAGGTTCGTGTTATAAAATACTACCCTTTTTGTGTACCCAATAGTTGTTTTTCGTCATTGATTAAATTACCATGCTTGATTAGTTTGGTCGAGGAAAGCATAGTAATTCTTTAAGAGGGCGATTTCTCACCCCAGGAAAAGTGTTTATTTTTGTTTAGGTTTGTAAGTCAATTACTTCAGATCGACTGCTTTACCTTATTTTTTAACTGATTAATTGAGTATCGCTTATCCTTGATAGTAAACGACTTGAAAAAGTTACCCTCTAGGCCAGTTCTGACACGGCTGGCCACTCGTTCACTATACAAGCTAGCAATCTCTGAGCTACTTAGATTTGTAGTAATAATGGTTTTATCGCGATTGCTGAGAATATCAAAAATAAACTCTTCTTCCCAAACTGATTTACCTTTACTACTAGCATTGTCTGACTTTATTCCTAAATCATCAAGCACCAGATAATCAACCTCTTTCAGCATTCTTGAGTAGTGCCCCTCTAGGCTAGTAGGAGAGTTAAAGCTCTCTCTAACTCGTCTAAGGATTTCAGTTAGATTGACAAATAGCACGCTCTTAGGCTCTCCTTTGGCCTTGTAGCCCTCGTTTATAGCCTTAGCAATAGCAACGCTTAAATGACTTTTTCCTATGCCTGTAGAGCCTGTAAATAAGGTATTCCCTGTCATACCATCTAGGTATTTATCTACCTGCTCCTTAGCAAATGCTAATAGTTGCTTTTCCTCGGCTGTTTCAGCTATGAAATTCTCAAAGCTAGCCTCTTTTAGCTCCTTAGGTATTGTACTGTCACGCATAAGGACATTATAGGTTTTTAGATAGATTTCAGCATTTAGGCTATTATTAACTCCCTCTTGCTCTTGCCTATCTATTTGCTCCTGACAACATTCAGGGCAAAACTCTTGTATGCTTCGTTCCTTGCTACCTCTTATCGGTGTTGATATTTGCCAAAAATTAACGTGGTGCACTTCACATACCTTTTCACTTATTTTTCTGTTGTTATATTGCTCGAATTTATTTTCCATGGTTAACCCTCCTAAAATGGATTTTCTTCTGTTCGTGTTTTCAGCCATTCTTCACGGCTAATAGGTCCTGCTTGTTTAGGTGACTGTTTCAGCTTTTGCCTTTGTTCTTCATGCTGCTTAACTTGCTCTACTGTTTTAAGTCCCAACCCTTGCCAATTTGAAAGAATTGACCTGGTATATCTAATTGACTTACCAGCGTTTAGGATAGTTACATCAAGAGCATAGATAACTAACTCTTTACCATGGATTTCTAGCAAGTCTCTCACTTCTTCCATCATTGTTCCATTGACTGACATTTGACCAAAAGCAGACTTTAATTTTTCAAAGATTGGATTTTCATGCTCGTCCTCGTCATTCTGACCTGACCTAGATTGACTTAGATTATCTTGACTTGACTTATATTGACTTATATTGGGGAACCCATTGGTTTCCGTTTGGTTTCCACTTTGGAACCCATTGGGCTCCACTTCATAAAAACCTTGGCTTTTAAAGGTTTCTAGTAACTCATGATAGACACTTTTTTTATATCTATCTTTCTTGATAGTATTCTGCTCATGAAAATCCACAATAAAATAAACCATTTCATCATTAAGCGGCCTGATAAAATCTTTGACTATCAAAAGTCCTAGGCTATCCTCACTAACCCCTATCATTCTAACAACAGGGAAAGCCTCTACTACTCCATCATCATCTGAGTTTTGAATTAAATGAAAATATAGAGCCTGTGCCTCTAACGGTAGCCTCAAAAATCTCTGAGTCTGTGTTACTGTTTTACTTATCATTCTACGATTTCCCATTTTACCCCCTTTTCTGCAAGCACTGCTTTTTCCAAAGTCTCGATATGTTTGAAAATACTAGATAGCTCCGCCCCTATCTCCTCACCGTCAATCAATACTTGACCCAAACGCTCATTACCATCACGGACAAGCTCTAAAATATTGAATTTTGCTACTAATGCATTATCATGATTTTTAATAAACTCTACTAGCTTCATCTGCTTTACCTCCAAATTGTTCTACTACTTGATTAGTTTTAATACTCTCTTGTGATTATCTGTTAAACTCATTCAATGCCTCTCCATACATTGACCCCTGTGAGCTGAATATAGCGCCCGTAGCAAGGGTTTAAATCCTCGCTAGGTGTTTCTATCGCCTGTTTGCTTTCTCGCTCAATTTGGGCGCTTTTTTTGCGGTCTCGGTAGTTTAGATAGATCAGCAAGCCAATCAATACCACGGAAAAGATAACCGCCTGTGTATTGGTTAAATCTAGCTCACTCATTTCATTGCCTCCTCAAACTGCTCTATAAAATTACTTCTCCTATTCTCTCCTATGCACCCTTTTGGTATATCAATGGTTGCCAGTTTTTCGCATCTCCTCCATTCTACGCTCATTTACTTTTCTAAAAAGTGCATATACTGGGTTATCGTCAGGGATAACATATCCAGCAATACTATCTCTTTTTGTCCCGTCTGCCATCGTATGAGTTACGGTATAATGTTCTTTTACCATTCGCTTTTACCTCCAAATTGTTCTATGATTTAATTTTGTTACACGTTCGATCAATTCATCGCGCATGTTTCCTGGTACTTTATCACTGATAAATACCACATCTAAATTAGGTGAGTAATGGGCTCTACCTCTCCATCCATCACCATCAATAACAACCACTTTCAAAATAGACCTCCTAGCGTACAGTAAGAAAGTTAATCACATCAGAAACCTTAAAATAAAGTTTCTTGCTGCTTTCAAAAGGGGATTGATACGATACAAGCCCAATATCTATCCAATTTTTTAATGTTGTTCCAGAAATATCTAGCTCATCTTTGAGTTCCTTAGCAGTGATTAAACCTGTTTTCTTTTGTAACTTCTTCTCTAGCTCCAGCTTTTGTTGTGCTAGTCTATCAACTCTATCTAATAAGCCCTGTTCAAATTCAACTGAAAATGTCGCCATACTCCCCTCCTAATTGTAATCCTTGTTTGAGAACGAAATATATGCCCCGTAACACTCTTTTAGATGATCTTCAGTGTTTCCCTCCACTCTGTAAGTTTTTGGGGTAATATCAAGCTCTATATAACTCTCATAACGCAATAATAGAATTAGAATAAACAAGCATATAATAATTAAGATAATACTTTGTGTTGGTGTTAGATTTAATTCATTCATTGCTAAACTCCTTGAAAAATCTATCTGATAATTCTGTATGTTCTAAAACAAGATACTTTAGCCCATTGATTGCTACCGTTACAAGATCTGTTGTTTTGTCTTGATCAATATCAGTAATAGATATCTCTAAAGTACTAATTACACTTTCTAGCTCAGTACATAGCAATTCATAGCTACTTAAAATCTTATCGTTCATGTTGTGTAATAACCTCCAATTCTTTATCATCACAATTTATCAACTTACAAGCAATCTGGTCTATTTCTTGATATGCCTGATCTGCCATTTCAAAAATAACGCTAAATGCTTGTTTCATTTGATGGTGTAAAACTGTACTATCTGCTCCAGAATTATCAGCAAGTAATAACGCTTTACTTAGCTGTTGGATAATTTCAATATGTGGGAGTAACTTAGCTATTTTATTGCCTTGTTGCTTGATGTTTTGTTTACTCAATGCCATTTTTGATTTTTTCCTTTATTTTTGGTAGAATTAGAATAGTAATATTTGATAAGGTGAGAATTGTTTTTCTCTCCCTTACTAAATACCTAACAAAACCACGCGCCTTGCCTTTGCTTGAGTTTTGTTATTTTTCCTTAGCCGTGTACGTTGGTCTGGTCGCCTGTACATGGCTTTTTACTTACTTTAAATTTCTTCTACTAGCCAAGTCATCACGCTCTCATAGATACGCTTAGGGGCATCATAGTTTCCATTCTCAACTTTTGTCAGAGTTTGAGATTTAATACCCAACTGCTCCGACACTGCTTTTTTGGTTAGCTGTAATCTTGCACGCTTGATACGTACTTTTTCAGCAAGTGATAAAGTAATCAACATTAGTTCCACCTCCTTTTTCTCCATTTTTGGAGAATTTTTATTTTACAATGTCATTTTATCTCCTTTTTTGGCATATGTCAACAAAAAAATACTTTTTTTCTCCATTTTTGGCATTTTGTGTTATAATTTCTTTAGAAAGGACATATAAGATGAATAGAATTAAGCAATTACGAAAAGAAAACAATCTTACTCAAAGAGAACTTGCTGATGAAACTAAAATTCCTTATAGAACCATACAACGTTGGGAGAATGGGGAAACTGATATAAAATCCGATGCCGCTCAGGTACTTGCTGACTATTTTGGAGTATCAATTCCTCACTTACTAGGTTATAGCGATATTATAAACGATGCAGATAGCGATATTAAAGCAATGGCATACACACATCTATTAACTTTTGTAGATGAAAAACAAATCAAAGAATTTGAAAAAGAGTTCATTCGAACAAACGATAATAGCGATACTTTTGGTGATATAGCTAGTGGTGAAAAGGCGTTAGAAAAATACTATCAAGCAATATGCTCCTTAGTCCCTCCTTACAGGGATATATTATCTAGGTATGCCTTTTTGTCACTAGATGAAAAAAAATCAGTCTATAATATTATCGTTGGTTTAACTAACAACACATCAAAAGAAAAATAAATAACTATAAACTTCATGTATAAATACCTAACAAAACCACGCGCCTTGCCTGCTGATGGAAAGAAAGGTACAAATACATGAATATCAAAGAGAAAATCAAAAAGAATGGCCAAAGAGTTTATTATGCTAGTGTTTATCTAGGCGTTGACCAACTAACGGGCAAAAAAGCCCGTACAACTGTTACAGCAACCACTAAAAAGGGCGTTAAAGTAAAAGCGCGTGATGCGATCAATACTTTTGCTGCTAATGGCTATACAGTTAAAGACAAGCCGACAATTACAACATACAATGAGCTTGTAAAAGTTTGGTGGGATAGTTACAAGAATACAGTTAAGCCAAATACTCGCCAATCCATGGAGGGGTTGGTTAGAGTGCATTTATTGCCTGTATTTGGCGATTACAAGCTATCTAAACTCACTACGCCTATTCTTCAACAGCAAGTAAACAAATGGGTTGACAAGGCAAATAAAGGCGAAAAAGGGGCATTTGCTAACTACTCCTTGCTCCATAACATGAATAAGCGTATTTTGAGATATGGCGTAGTTATCCAGGTAATACAATACAACCCAGCTAATGATGTCATCGTTCCACGCAAACAGCAAAAAGAAAAGTCTACTGTAAAATACTTAGACAACAAAGAATTAAAACAGTTTCTTGATTATTTAGATTCACTGGATCAATCAAATTATGAAAACTTATTTGATGTTGTCCTATATAAAACTTTATTGGCCACTGGTTGCCGTATTAGTGAGGCTCTGGCCCTTGAATGGTCTGATATTGACCTAGAAAACGGTGTTATCAGTATCAATAAGACACTAAACCGCTATCAAGAAATAAATTCGCCAAAATCAAGTGCTGGCTATCGAGATATACCAATAGACAAAGCCACCTTGCTTTTACTAAAACAATACAAGAATCGTCAACAAATTCAGTCTTGGAAATTAGGTCGTACTGAAACGGTCGTATTCTCTGTATTTACAGAAAAATATGCTTATGCTTGCAACTTACGCAAACGCCTAAATAAGCATTTTGATGCTGCTGGAGTAACTAACGTATCATTTCATGGTTTCCGCCATACACATACTACTATGATGCTATACGCTCAAGCTAGCCCTAAAGATGTTCAGTACAGACTGGGACACTCTAATTTAATGATCACTGAAAATACTTACTGGCATACTAACCAAGAGAATGCAAAAAAAGCCGTCTCAAATTATGAAACAGCTATCAGCAATTTATAAAAAATAAGGGTGACCCATTTCCGGGCTACCCTCTTACTATACAAAAAATTAGTAGGGGTAGTAAAATGGGTATTAAATTATAAAAAGCACTAAGGGAAAGCGCCCCAAAGTGCTTATTTCAAAGGCTTTATAGCCCCTCATCTCATAAAGAGATTATTTTTTCAAGTTGTAGAATGATTTCAATCCACGGTATTCAGCTACTTCACCAAGTTGGTCTTCGATACGAAGCAATTGGTTGTATTTAGCGATACGGTCTGTACGCGAAAGTGAACCAGTCTTGATTTGTCCTGCGTTAGTTGCAACTGCGATGTCAGCGATTGTTGAATCTTCAGTTTCACCTGAACGGTGTGATACAACGGCAGTGTAACCAGCTTCTTTCGCCATTTCGATAGCGTCGAATGTTTCAGTAAGAGTACCGATTTGGTTAACTTTGATAAGGATTGAGTTAGCAGCACCTTCTGCAATACCTTTTTCAAGGTAAGAAGTGTTTGTTACGAAGAAGTCGTCACCAACCAATTGAACTTTACCACCAAGACGTTCAGTAAGAGCTTTCCAACCGTCCCAGTCATTTTCATCCATACCATCTTCGATAGTGATGATTGGGTATTTGTTTACCAATTCTTCAAGGTAGTCGATTTGTTCTGCAGCAGTACGTACAGCTGCTCCTTCACCTTCGAATTTAGTGTAGTCGTAAACTTTACGTTCTTTATCGTAAAATTCTGATGAAGCACAGTCAAATCCGATAAATACGTCTTTACCAGGAACATATCCAGCAGCTTCGATCGCAGCAAGGATAGTTTCAACTCCGTCTTCAGTTCCTTCGAAACGAGGAGCGAATCCACCTTCGTCACCTACAGCAGTTTCCAAACCACGTGATTTAAGGATTTTCTTAAGAGCGTGGAAGATTTCAGCACCCCAACGAAGAGCTTCTTTGAATGATGGCGCACCAGCAGGTACGATCATGAATTCTTGGAAAGCGATTGGAGCGTCAGAGTGAGAACCACCGTTGATGATGTTCATCATTGGAGTTGGAAGAACTTTAGTGTTGAATCCACCAAGGTAGCTGTAAAGTGGGATTTCAAGGTAGTCAGCAGCAGCACGAGCTACAGCGATAGACACACCAAGGATTGCGTTTGCACCCAATTTACCTTTGTTAGGAGTACCGTCAAGAGCGATCATAGCACGGTCGATAGCTTGTTGATCACGTACATCGTAGCCAATGATAGCTTCAGCAATGATGTTGTTTACGTTATCAACAGCTTTTTGTGTACCAAGACCACCGTAACGAGATTTGTCACCGTCGCGAAGTTCAACTGCTTCGTGTTCACCAGTAGAAGCTCCTGATGGAACCATACCACGTCCGAAAGCACCTGATTCAGTGTAAACTTCTACTTCAAGTGTTGGGTTACCGCGTGAGTCTAGGACTTCGCGAGCGTAAACATCAGTAATAATTGACATTTTTTACTCTCCTTATGAGTTAAATTTTTTACACCTCTATAATACCTTAAAACCCCTCCTTTTTCAAGAAAAAACGTTATCTTTGTGCAAATTTTCCTTAACTTTATGAAGTAATCGCTTTCTTTTGTCTGTTTTATTCTAACTTTTATGATATACTGTTTTCATGACAGATATATCAAAACAATTACTTGAAAAAGCTCATGGTGGGCCAAAATTAAATCCGGATGAGCAAAGACGCTATCTTGGTACTTTTGAGGAAAGAGTTCTTGGATATGCAGATATTGACACGGCAAATAGCCCTCAGTTAGAAAAAGGTTTTTTATCTATTTTAGAAAATCTTCAGGAAAAAGCAGAGCCACTATTTGTGAAGATTTCACCAACTATCGAATTTGACAAACAAGTTTTCTACTTAAAAGAAGCAAAAGAAACTGATAGTCAAGCTACTATTGTATCTGAAGAGCATACTACTTCTCCCTTCGGTCTGGTTATCCACACCAATGCACCAGTTCAAGTAGAAGAAAAGGATCTTCGACTTGCTTTTGCAAAACTTTGGGAAGGTAAAAAGGAAGAACCAGCCAAAACATCCATATGGAAGAAATGGTTTGGCTAAATCTTGCGCATAGTTAATAAGTGCCCGATATTGGTAGCCGTGTGCTCCAAATAGAGACTGGCATTTTTCAAACTATCTTCTAAAGGTTCGCTTTTCTCTAAAATAGAAAAGGCAGCTTGGATATTTTTAAATGGTAGGGAAGGTAAATCTTCAGCAAGACTACCACAAATAGCAATGACAGGAACTCCGACAGGGGTTCTTTTTGCAACACCAATAGGCGCTTTACCTGCTAGGCTTTGACGATCTAGCCTTCCTTCTCCTACAACAACCAAGTCAGCATGTAAAACCTTCTTATCAAAGTTGATTAAGTTCAAGCAGGTATCAATTCCAGACACGATATTTGCCTGAGCAAAGGCACACAAACCGCCAGCAAGGCCTCCACCAGCTCCTGCTCCTTTAATTTGCAATGTTGCAGGGGAGACTTTTTCATAAAAATCTCGGATCGCTTGATCTACGGCCTCAAACATAGTAGGATCTAGGCCTTTTTGCTTGCCAAACGTGTAGGTCGCACCTTGATATCCACATAAGGGACTCACGACATCTGCTAAAATACGAATTTGCACATCTTCAGGAATTTCATAGCTATTTTCTGTTGAAACAGAAGCTAAGTTTAATAAGGACTGCCCGCAAGCGGGCAATACATTTCCATCCCTATCATAAAATCGATAACCTAAACCAGCAGCGATCCCAATTCCTCCGTCATTACTGGCCGTACCACCAACTCCGATATAGATATCTTTAATCCCTTTAACAATGAGACAACGAATCAATTCCCCTATTCCACAAGTTTGGATTTGAAGTGGATTTCGTTTCTCTAGCGGAGTTTTTCCAAGGCCAACCAAGTCGGCAACTTCAAATAGTGCCAGTTGACTTTTTTGAAAATAGCGCATTTCTACTTTTTGTCCAAAAGGTCCTGTCACTTGGATCCATTTTTCTTCAAGGTCAAGAGAATGTCGAATAGCATCTACAGTACCTTCTCCCCCATCACCAACAGGACAGAGGAGACATTCTACATCTGCTATTTATTGTTGGAAGCCTCTTTTTATTGCTTCAGCTACCTCTTCAGCGGTCAAGCTTTCCTTAAACGAATCTGGTGCAATTACAATCTTCATATTTTCCCTCATTCTAAAAAGTCAATCAAAGGTAGAACTTCTAAAAAATCCCTCTTGTCAACATGATTCGGTATTTCTTGTTTCAGCACTTCTTTGGCACAAAAAGCGATTCCAAGTCCCGCCGACTTCAACATCAATAAATCATTGGCCCCATCACCGATTGCAACTGTTCTTTCTTTAGGGAGTTTGAGTTCCTTTATCCATTGTTCCAGAGTCTCTTTTTTAATCTCGGGACTAATAATTTGTCCAACTAATTTCCCTGTTAGAAAGCCACCTTTGACTTCAAGTTGGTTGGCAGAGAAATAGGCAATTCCAAGAGATTTTGCTAATCTTTCAACTATTGGTGTAAAGCCACCGGACACCAGACCAACTAGGATTCCATTCTTTTGGAGAATAGAGATGAATTCTTGAACATTTGGCGATAGATGAATTGAGTTGAAAACTTTATCAAAGACCGAAATAGGAAGGCCTTCCAACAAGGAAACTCTGTCTCGTAAACTTCTTTCAAAATCTAGCTCTCCTCGCATTGCCTGACTTGTAAGCTGCGCAATTTCCTCCTCACAACCTGCATCTCTTCCCAACAAATCAATCACTTCTTCTAGGATTAAGGTTCCATCAACATCCATGACACACAAGCCTTTTACGGCTCTATAATATTTGTAGTGGGTAAATCCCCTATGGATATTATGGAGCCTATTTTTGTGTAGAAAAAAAGTCCCATATAACCTATAATGAAAAGCGA
>MKYF01000045.1 GCA_001914195.1 Streptococcus mitis
AAGGATTTTTATCGCTCTGAACATCAAAAAAGAAAGGACGAATTTTGTCCTTTCTCGAGCTTAGCTTTTCTTCAACCCACTACAGTTGACAAAGAGCCAAAAGTTTTCAAAAAAGTATATCTTGATAATCTACTATCACATTTTCAACTATTCAAACATGCAATACAAGGCATAGGAATTAGTTTATTTAAAAAAACTAATTCCTATGCCTTAATCATTATTAATTAACAACATCAACTAAACTAGATTGAATCAGTAATGAATAGATTTCATTAATATTTCTATTGTTTTGCGACCTATTATTTCTCAATTTACAGTATGTAAAGATTAGGTAACTTTTTGCTCTTGAAAGTGCGACAAAGAAGGCACTCTTATCTTCTTCAGGTTGATGATTAAAATTCCAGAATGCAGAATCCTCCAAGCCTAGAAAATAGACCACCTCATATTCTAATCCTTTACTCTTATGGATAGTCATAATTGGAATTGAGTTTTCACCCTTGAAACTAGAGACTATATCTAGCCATTCACCTTGTGTTTGAGAATATTCTTTGTATAATAACTTTGAAAAGTTCTTGACAATGATATCTAGGTCACTTTTTCCATTGTATGTTGAAAAGTTGGAAATAATTCTTTTTTCATCTATTTTTTCAATAATACAATCAATTAATTTTAGCATACTTTCTTCATTGGGAATAAAATTTGAAATTAGGTAAGTAATATCACTAACTGTATTGTCAATCTCCTTATAGGATTTTGCTAAAATTAATTCATCAGTAAACTCATCTATTCCATTGATATTTCCATAAAAATTACTAATATTTTCCCAAATTAAAGGATCTCGTTTTCCTTGACTGCATGATATTAAATCTAATAATAGGTTACAAGTAGGGTCTTTTAAAAGCTCTTGATATTCATTTTCAATTCTTGCTTTAATCCCTTTACTGCTTAATGTAGTTATCAATTTTGAACTATAATCATCAACCTTCTGTTTTGATAGGATACAAATTTCTGATGGTCGTATACCTCCTTGAATTTTTGATTCTATATCATTTGCAATTAACTCAGCTTCTAAACTTTCATTTTCAAATTCAAATAATGTTATTTCACCCTCTTGAAATTCTGGATAATTATTTGTCTGAATAGAACTGTGATTACTATTTAATATCTGATGAACCTCTTTTTGAAATTCTACAAGTTTAGGTACAGAGCGGTGATTCATCAACAATTGATATTCATTTGAATTAAAGTCTAGAATATAGTCTGGAAAAATATCAGGATTTGCACCTGCCCATCTCATAATGGCTTGCTTATTATCTCCAACTGCTGTTAATTTACAAGACGAACCTAAAAAACAAGTTTTTAATAAATTATACTGGGCATATGTAGTATCCTGAAATTCATCTAGAAATACAAAATCGTATGTCATTTGAAGTGCTTTACGGATGTATTCGTTAGTAGCTATTATTTGAGTACTCAACTTTGTTATTTGTCTGTAAAAAAGGACTGGCTTATTACTCTGAGTACCTTTTAACAGATCATTTTTTATAATTGAATCATTATCACTCAAGGCAATACTTTCTGCAATTTCCTTAATGCTATTCATACTCATTCCAGTAGTATTTAATCCATTTCTATAAAGAACCTCTTTTATGACTTCCATTTCTTCAATCAAATAATCTTTCGACGGTCTTATCTCTCCAGGAAGAACATTTCTAAATTGGTCTAAAATCCTCTTTTCAAATGATGAATAAGTTAGAGAGGTAAATCGAGAAGCATATTCAGCACCATAACGTTTTTTCACTCTTTCTTTCAAATTTGATGCAGCATCCGTTTTGAAACTTAATGCTAGAATTTTTTTCGGAGAAACGCATTTATTTGTAGAGAATAAATAGTCTAACTTTTGAGCTAGTAATTCAGTTTTCCCCGCACCGGGTCCAGCAATGACTAAACAGTTAATCACATCTTTGACGGCTCCTAATGCAGTCTCTTCTAAAATGATATCTCCTTTAGGAAGCCACTCCTCACTCTTCACCATGTTCAATATCTCCAAGTAATTCTTCAGCACGGTTAACTATTTTTTCAAATACAGCGGGTAGATTTCTTGTTAATTCATCATCACTAATAGATGATAAAAATTGCATATGAGTTGTTGGCTTTCCTCTACCTAAAAAGAAATATTGATACCAAATCATTAATTCTTTCTCTTCTCTAGTAAAACTATCCCCTGGTCCACTCTTATCCTTTAAAGTAGCTATCTTTGCTTCTACTATACGTTTTTCGAGACCTTCAAACTGCAATTTATCAATACGATTCAAATCAGTTAATTTTACTTTTTTACAATTCCCGCCTGAATCAGCATATGAAATGACTGGTCCTTCTTTCGAAGATAACATACCCAGATAATATTTCCGATAATGTTGTAACATTAAGAAGTCAATATCAAGCGGTGCAGAAAAGAACACATTGAACTTTTCTAACATTTTAATCCACCCCTCAAGCAACTGATTATCAGGTCTATCAATCTTCCAGTCCTTTATTTTATCAATCTCATCATCATCTAGAACTCGTGATTTTTGAGATTCGGTTGTTACAGTAACAAGTTTTTCTTTAGCAACCCCATTTAGTATCAATTGTTTTATTGCATATTGAATTCTTCCCCAGCCACCTCCATATCTTTCGTTATCGAAATCTAATAAGGTAATATGAGGAATCCTGAGAGCGTTCAATAATTTCCAAAAATAATTAACATGCCTACCTCCTAAAGGAACTACTGAAATCTGAGAACTATCAATTTCCAGTCCAAGTAAATCAAAAAACTTTGGTAATAGCAGTTCCTCACTATCACCTTCACCCAGTACTACTAACTTTGCAAAATATAGTTCAGGATAGGCTTGAATTGCTCCCTTAATGTATTTATAAGATTCATCTATAGCTTGAGGTAGCTGTATATCAGAAACAATGGTTTGAAGAACTCTGTCATTATTTTCTATTCTTAAATACCTCAAATCTTCTGGGTCAATTCTTTTTACAATAGCTGGAGAATGTGACGTTAAAATTACTTGAGAGTTGTCATTATTGCCTAATTGCTTAAACCTTTTTATCAGTTTTCCAATGTGATGTGGAGCAATATGATTTTCTGGTTCTTCTATTGCTAAGATAGTTAGTACTGGTGGAATCAACTTAAATCTTGGATTATCAGGATTTTCTTCACGGTCTTTGGTAATTTCTAACTCAATATCAAGTATCGAATCAACAAGTGAAAAATAAAAAATAGATCTCAGTCCATCTCCTAGATCTGAAACTGTAAATGCTTCTTCAGTGGTTGTTGGTGAAAATTTTAAGGCAATCTGTCTAAGTGCTGCCGCCATCTCAGAAGAATTAATAATCAACTCTGCTTGAGAAAAACGGTTATCTTCATGATATAATTCCCATGATTTCTGAATCTCATTGTTGATCTGAGTTAATGCTCCATTTTCAGATAAAAAGGTGCTATTCAACTCATCAATTTTATCTGTAATTTCATTTATCTCATCTTCGGTCCAATTTATACTATTTACCAACCTACTTAACATACTACCTGAAGCATTACCCAACTCCTTCTCAGGCGTTCTTGAAGCAGGTACATAAAGTACCCTAATTTTATCCAAATCCTTTCTAGGAGCACGATGCCTGTCCTCATCTTTAATGATTTCTTCATCAGATGAAATATAATAGATTTGAGTATCAACACTTCCTTCAACTGTTCCATCATCTTCCCAGGAAGATTCTAATCTGATTCGTAAAAAAGGTTTTGCACCATCTTGAGAAACTGTAAAGTGTTCGAAAAACGATGGAATTGCTGGACTATAGAGAGTTCCATCAAGTTCATCAAACTCAAAAATAGTTTCTATAAAGAGGTTTCTAGTATTTTCTCCGGGCCTTGAACCTTTTGGAAGGTGAAAATCACTTTTTTTAATTATTCTATCATTTTGTTTGTCCGAAAACAGCTTACTCAATGCTTGTAATACAGTTGTTTTTCCCGAACTATTATTCCCAATCAGTACCGTTTGATTGTTTAATTCAATAATTTGACTTTCACCGAATGATCTAAAATTATTAATAATTACTTTTGTTAACTTCATTTCTTATCTCCATTACCTGAAACTAATTCACACAACCGTTCCTGTCCCACCTTCAACATCTCTTCCTCGATCTTACTCTATTACACAAAAAGGCATCATTGAAGAGTGACAGATGCTTAACCTTGATCTATTTTTGAAACATAGACACATCTTCTATGAATTCCTGGCAAATAGTGTCTATAAATTCTGTTGAAATGGTACTTGTTTCGTTTTTTATAACAGCTAAGGGTTATTGCGTAAAATTTATACAATTCGAGCAAATCTGTTTTTGTCAGGCCATGTGTCTTTCGTAGAATTTTATATTGTTACCAATTATAGTATGCTACTTTTACTTGATAACACTATTATAACATTTAAAAATAAAAAAACATATTCTAAATTAATAGAAAGTATAATTCTAAAATTAGAATTTTTCGTGATAATCCTATAAAATGCTACTTTTCTAATAAACTTGTACTTATTTCCTTCAAACTACACAATTCTCTAGTCGTTGTAAGTTTGTAATTGACTCCAAAGT
The DNA here is from genome assembly GCA_001914195.1 of Streptococcus mitis. GTDB lineage: Bacteria > Bacillota > Bacilli > Lactobacillales > Streptococcaceae > Streptococcus > Streptococcus mitis_F. Next base: position 4,639 of record MKYF01000045.1, read on the forward strand.
ATTCGATATAATTTCAAAACAGTGTTTTAATTTATAGTTGGCCAATATCATCTAATTTTAACTAAAAAAATCATTATACAAATCAAACAACTAAAAATGAATTTATGGTATACTAGTGATAATAAATTGTTATCAATAGGAGAATTTATGGATACCTTGCAGAAATTTGAACAGCTGTACAATGATGCAGTATTTACATACCAGAATCAACTTCCTCTATGCGCAGCAGAGAATGTTGTATCACCATTTTCTAAAATTATGCTCTCTTCATCACTACAAGAGAAATATCTTCTAGGAGCAAGTTCGATCTACCAAGAAAATAATTTTTTAGGGAGTAATAAGCTTTTTGAATTTAATAGTTTACTAAATCAACTATGCCTTGAACTATACAGTGCACAATATGCTGATGCACGCACTTTATCTGGGATTAATGCTGTTACCTCATTACTAATGACATTATTTGAAGTAGGGGACACTGTGTACATTACAAGTGATGAATATGGCGGTCATACCTCAATAAAGAAAATATGTCGAAGACTAGGGATAGTTACTAGATATATTCCTTATGATTACGATAAGTTAGATTTTGATTACGACCGATTAAATAAAGCTCTTATAGAGGAAAATGCTAACGGGGTATTAGTTTGTCTCTCTGATGTATTATTCCAGCCTAAGTTAGAAAAGATTGACTTACCTGAAGACTGTATATTATTGTACGATGCCACCCAAACCTTAGGTTTGATTGCAGGTAAAGAAAATAAAAATCCCTTTGAATATTTCAATAGTAGCGATGATAATTTCATTATGTTTGGTGCTGCTCATAAAACTCTTCCAGGGGTGACATGTGGTCTTATATTGACAAATAATCCATCGTTACTTCAAAAATATGAAGCAATCAATCCTGACTTCTTAAGAAATACCCATTTTCATCACATTCTCAGTTTAATAACAACTTTGATTGAATTTGAAAAATTTGGCAACGCCTATTCTCAAAATATTCGGGAAATGGTCAAAGACCTTTCTAAAAAGTTAAAAAGGAATGGCTTTATCTTAGTAGGTGATGAACGGTATTCTGAAACTCACCAGATTTGGCTCTCTTTTCCTAATCAAATTGAATTAGACGCCTTTTTTGAAGCATGTTGCCATTATGGCATATCCGTAACAAAGCGAGAAAAGAAAATCTATAATGATTTTGGGATTAGGATTGGTTTACAAGAAATCGCACGCTATAATTGGGAAATTGATATTATTGATACTGTAGCCACGATACTAACGGCAATAAAAAATAATATGCCTAGCGATGAAATCACTAAGCATGTTGATAACTTTGTAAAAGCAAGACGAACTCTGAACTATACTTTTTCAGATGCACAGGTTAACCAATTTAAGCAAAGTTTACATGACAGTTAAAGGTATAAAACAAGACAGTTTTTTCGATAATTTTTGGGCAATATTAGAAGTATCATAATACTCTAACAGCCTAGCATACTTAGAGAGTTTATCAAGCATGTCATAGTCATGTGTTAGGTAATAATAAGCTAATTGGAATTGCACTTTATTCAATAAAGACTCTGTCTGAATGGCTCGATGAATAAAATTTAAATCTTTTTGTGTAACTTTAGCATGTTGCTCCTGCAATAATATCCTTCCAATCATTGCATTGTGATATAAATTAGTATCTCCAACATTTTTTGAAAATGCAATAGCTTTATCATAGAAATCATAACTCGCTTTATAATTCTTTTTAGAAGATTGGAAATAGAACTTCTCACGGTATAATTCCCCAGCTTCAAAATAATAATCATATAAAATTCTTAATTTGCTATTCTCTAAACTCTTAATATTTTCTATTAAGAGTTTTTCTGCTTTTTCTAAGTTATTACAACATTTACGATAAAAAATAATATAATGACGTTGAGCGAATAATACTATCTCGTTACCAGACTGTAAACTATTTATTTTATTTTCCAACTCTGCAAATTTTCTTTTCAGGTGTTTTTTTCCTTGAAACATATCAATTGAAAAGGCTGAATATAGCGAACGAATTTGATAATAGATTTCTTGACTATTGTTGGAAAGTTTACGAAAATTCTTAGATATTTGGCTTAAGTCCTCACCGATGTGCCTCTTACAATGCAAGATTAAATAGTTACAACGCTCTTGTTGTGCAGAAGATACGGTACTTGTTGCCAGTAATAATTCTAAATTTTCAATAGCATCTTGAAAGGAATTCGTTAAATGTAAGAGATCACAGAAATTAATCTTATAAGATATCGCTTCGGTTCGAACATTTCTATAGATTAGGTTGTTATTAAACACATCGCAATCATTTATTTTATCGATAATATCTTTCGCGTAGTTGTAATCTCCTATTTTTAATATAGAAGAAATAAAACAGTCAAAAAAAACATTAATAATTTTATCAAAATCAAAAAAAGCTTGAGGTCCGTTTTGTAAAATTATCTCACCCAAATATAGTAGATATTGATATTTTTCATTGTTGTACAATTGTTTTAATATTTGAATAAAGGTTGAATAATCATTTTTTATTGCGATAGGCAGTCGTAGTGATAATTCTAAAAAATTTTCCTGACAATGTATTTTATAATAATCCAGTAATTTTACGTACACGTACTCATTCTTTAAGTGTGAGAGATACTGTTCAGCAATGAGCGGATTTAATTCAATATTCTTTGTGGTTTCTTCAAATTGAATCAACCCTTTTGATGACAAAGACATTATTAGGCCAATATCAAAAGTGGAGAATAGTTCCTCGGTAAAGTCATGATATAGAATTTTATTCAAAGCGATTGACTGCAAGAGGTCTCTCTCTTTAGCAGTGCAAATGGCTAATTGAGATGATATCACCTCCACGAGTTCATAGTTAAGCGGGCGGCGTTTTGTTTTGAAAAGATAGTCTACATAGACAGGAATGCCTTGAGTTAGGGTAAATACTCTTGAAAGATTGTCTTCATCAATATCCAATCTACGTAGCTTTGCTAGTTCAGCAACTTGTTTCGCATCAAAATTCTTTATTTCTATTTGTGAAGATTCCTTAGGATTAATATAATTTAGCCCTATAACAATCTTATACTGAATATGATAATTATCTAGAAAAAAATTGATTATATTGGCGTATTGTGCCGGAGCAATATTATCTAGGATAATCAGACATTTTTTACGACCAAGGAGACTATTAAGCCAATTATAAAAATCAAGTGGACTGACTATCTTTATTTCAGTAATTTTCTCCAGTTCATCAATTAAATTTTTCTTTTCTAAATCGATATACAATGAAAATTTTATGCATTTTTCTTTTTTATCAAGGACTCTATCATGTAGTTTTTTCAGTGTAATTGTTTTACCGCGTCCTAGAGCACCGTATACAATAGTTAGTTCCTGTTCTTTTATGAGTTCCTGAAGAATTTCTTGGATTTCCATTTCTCGTTTTAAATAAACATTATCCTGTATGTACTGTTTGTTCTTGAAAATATCCTTACGTTTTTTATGCTTTTGCAGATAATGTTGTGCAAATTTCTGTGGAATTTTGAATATGAACAATATGACCGATATAATTATGGGGGTAAAAATTTGATAAAAATTGGGATATTTTGCTAATAACTCCTCTAAATATTTAAGCAATTTAATCTCTCCTATTGATAACAATTTATTATCACTATACAAAGCACTCAAATAGGTTTATAATAGCATGATTATTGATAAAGGAGATTTTTATGGATTATAAACTTATTTCTACTTACTTAGATTATTGCAAAACTCATAAGCGTTTGAGTTCACACACGATTCGCGCTTATAAGAATGATCTTATGCAATTTTATAACTCAGACTATGATAATGTCGAATCCTATATAGAACAGTTGACACGATCTAACATAAAAACGAATACATTAAGAAGAAAAATTGCTTGTATGAAGGTGTTTTATAACTATCTAAAATACCAGAACATAATTGAAGAGAACCCCTTCAATCAATTGCGTTTTCAATTTAGAACTGAAAAAATATTGCCTAAAACGATTCCGTATGACATTCTGAAAAGTATTTTTTTATATTTAGAGCAGAGAGTAGTTCTATCTAAAACTGATTATCAAAAACAACACGCTGAAAGAAATCTACTAATTATTTCACTTTTACTTTCAACAGGCATCAGAATTTCTGAACTTTGCCACATTCATCTCAAAGATATTAATCTTTCTAATAAGACACTCCATATTATAGGAAAGGGTAAGAAAGAACGTATCCTATTTTTAGGAGATCAAAAAACATTCAATTTATTAGAAACATATATAAATAAAACAAGAAATGAATCAAATGATTTCTTGTTTCCAGGGAAACATTCTCTTAAACCATTGTCAGAGCAAAGTGTACGTTTAGTTATAAAGAGAATCGTTGAACAAAATAGCTTATCTAAAACTATTACACCACATATGTTTAGACATAGCTTTGCGACAATGCTTCTAGATAATGATGTAGATATTCGATACATTCAACAAATTCTTGGACACAGTTCTATATCAATCACACAAATCTATACTCACGTATCTCATTCAAAACAAAAAGAAATACTTAGTTCTTTTAATCCTGTATCAGCGATTCATTCTGAAATCGAATAAGAGAACTTTCCAAAGCCTACAGTTTAGTTCATCTAAAATTAATTTTTGTAGTTCGAATTTAGTTAATAGATTTTATGCTCAACAAAATCAAAAAACATATAAAACTTCACTTTGAATCAGCATTTATAATATATTCTGTATTTAAGAACTTCATAATTGTTTTTCTAAAATATAACTTTCAAGTATCCTTAAATATAGATGAGGAAAAACTCATACTAGCCTAAAATCAAAAAACATATTATAGTAGTTATGAAACTTACAAACGAAGAAATACAAAAAATTGAACAATTCCTAAGAGATTCATCGTACGCCAAATATCACAAACGTCTACAGATTATTTATTTTCGCTCAAAAGAAAAGAGTTATAAGGAAATCATAAATCTGCTAGATTGCAATAAAACAACTGTTTGGAGGAATTTGAAAAATATAAGGAGTTTGGTTTGGATGCTCTTCTTCAAGAGACTCGTGGCGATCGCCATCGCGAATATATGACTTATGAAGAAGAGAAAGCATTTCTAAAACGCCATATAGAAGATGCTCAGACTGGGGAATTTGTAACTATCAATCACTTATTTGAAGCCTATCAAAAAGAAATTGGTCGTACTTCCACACGTGATGGTTTCTATTATCTCCTAAAACGCCATGGTTAGCGAACGATCACTCCTAGACATGAACATCCCAAGAAGGCAGACGCTCAGACAATTGAGACGTCTAAAAATAAAATCTACATTCTATACCTTAAGTAAGCGCTTTAAAGAGGAGGGATCTTATAACAAAGTACGTTTGATGTATCAAGATGAAGCTGGTTTCGTGAGAATCAGTAAGATGAGTTCTTGTTGGGCTCCTAAAGGAATCCGACCTAGCATTCATAGTCATTATATGCGAGAATATCGCTATTGTTATGGAGCGATAAATGCTCATACAGGAGATTCCTTCTTCCTTATTGCTGGAGGATGTAATACTGAGTGGACGAATGAATTTTTACGGCAAGTATCACAAGCTTATCCAGATGACTATATTTTACTTGTAATGGATAATGCTATATGGCATAAATCAAGTACCTTAGAGATTCCAAGTAATATTGAGTTGGCTTTTATCCCACCTTATACACCAGAAATGAACCCTATTGAACAAGTCTGGAAAGAAATTCGAAAACGAGGTTTTAAAAATAAAGATTTCCAAACATTTGAAGCCGTCATTGATAAACTTCAAGAAGTTATTCAAGGACTCGAAAAAATTTAGATTCAGATAAAGTCTTTTGACAATCTAAAAAGTTCACATTTTTTTCTTATTTATGGAGTTAATGAAGCGCCAACTGAATCCTAGAACCAACATCAGATTGATGAAAAGGTACACAGCCGTAAAACTAGTTAAACCATGTTGTCTGATATCATCAAAATATAAACTAGATTCAGTAAAGAACAAATAAATTCCATAGACTTCTACGAAAATAAGAAAACTGACAAAACCAATCAGGAAAAGTCCACTGGCAATAAGAAAGAGTCTCCATAAAAGAATGAGAATTCCTCCTACTGCTAAAAAAATTACTGGGATAAGGAGTAAATCATTCATGACTTTCTCCTTTCTAGTCAATCAACTGACGATAATGGGTGGCAAGAGAGGAATCAAATTCCTCTAGCTTTTGAACTAAGTCCAAATACTCCTCTTTCTCATGTTCTTCAAAGTCCACACCTCGATGATTCTGAAGAGCGATTTCCAATTGGCTAGTGAGCTCTCGTTTAGAAAAACTGTAATCCCCCGTCACATCCTCATAATGTTCCTTTAACTCCTTGTAAGCTTGGTATTCTTCAGGTGTTTGAAATCCCTGTACTAAGGCCTCTTCTAATTGATAATAGGTATCTTCCATCATAATCGTTACCTCGTTTCTTTCTATCTTTATTTTACCGCGCTTTTCTTTTCTTGTCCGCTATTTGTATCTATTTTTTAATCTAATTCAAAAGAAAGTTGTTCTTGCTTTTCTTTTCCTTTTTCATGGAATTGTCTTAAGGCCTGGTCAATAATATCTAAATCCGTTTCTGTTTCAATCAATGGCGCGAGTACATCGTATTCGGCCTTTTTAGTTTGATAATCCTCTTCCTTTGGAAAGTTTTTCTCAATTTCTACCTTAGCAGTAGTCCATTTATCCTTTAATTCATCCAATAAGTTCTGAGTTTTCACTTGGTCCTCTTTAATGTGATCAATCGTATGCTGAAGCCTTTGAATCGTCCCCAAAGGAGAATACAAATCTAAACTGACAGAATACTGATTTTCTCCTACAATCTTAACAGAGAAGGTTTCAGGAAGAGGTTGATTGGTTGAAAGACTAAGCATTTTAATGTCAAATCCTCGATAGCTTGCTAGGGTACGAAATTCTTTGCTGTCAGCTTGATTATGACGAATAAGACGGTGTAGGGATTCCCCTGCTTCAGCTCGTTGATCAAAAGCTTGCTTACCTACCCTCATAGAAAATGCCTGGTCTTTCGATATTTCAGACTGTTGAATATCGCCTTCATACTTGCTTAATCGTTTCTCAAGAATGGGCATATTTTCTTCACAGTAAGAGATTGTATGACGATAGTGATCCTTGCTGCGTTGAAAGGCGCGTCTTTGATTTTCTAATAGAGTTAGATCATTCTCTAGTTCCATCTTATATTTGAGATAAGGATTACCTGTTGCTAGTGCCTTAAAATCAGAAGCTGTCATGGTCTGCTCATCAATGTCTTCTGCAGCACGAATCGGCTCCTTAGAAGTCATAATCTGCTTAATATAACGGAGTTTGTTCTCCTGAGTTGCCCATAGATAATTATCAAATGAACCTTTGGTAATGTAGTGGTAAATATCCACTTCCTTATTTTCATTTCCCTGTCGGATAATACGTCCATTGCGTTGTAGGCTAAGTACCCAGCGCCTTACCATATTACTACGGCAGGTTTCCAAATACTCGCCCCCGAACCGTACGTACACCTTTCAATGTATACGGCTCTCCGTTTATAAACTCAATCTAACTTGCCATGATGTAATTTCTTATGGCAATCTTTACACAGTGCTATTGTTTTCCGTTGTCTAGAAATCATCAAACGTTCCCAAAAAGTCTTTCCCTTTAAATCCTTTAGTTTTCTTACATGATGGATTTCTAGGGAACTGTCGGTCGCTTGACAATACTCACAACGGCTTGCTTTTAATTTATCAATTAAATTTGTTCGACTAAAATATTTCGCCGTATTTGGCAAATTATCATTTTCAAGGAAAGATTTCTTTTGACGTTTAAATCCTCCGTTATAGAAATAACGGGTCATTGTATCCCCTTTACGTCCAATATACTGTACACTAAATTGACCATCCTTTTTATATTTACGGATGATGTGGGATTTAGTCGTACGATATTTAGTCGCATAAGTTTTATACATGCTATATTCCATTATGTACTTAAAGCGATGAAGGATAGAGCTGTTATTAGCGATACAATAATAGTTATAAAAACCTCTTATTTCTGCATTGTAGCGTTCTAAAATCTCTAAATCATCGCAATCTTTCATGAAATAACGGGCCGTTGGTTTCCAAACTTCGTAGCCTCTATGATAAGTCATTTTCATAGCTCCGTAAGACAGTAATCTGTCTCGAATAGTTTCAATAGAAACCTCTAGGACTAATCTACTTGTATAATTTCTTACCAATCGTCCTGCCGAATCACGCTTAGCTAAATTCGATTGGCGAATATACAGATGATATCCCAGAAACTTAGCTTTATCTCTCGCATTGGTAATCAAGGTTTTCTCCACAGAGAGTTCCAATTTGAGAACCGCTTCCAAATAGTCCTTAATATCTGCTTTAATGCGATGAGCGTCCTCTTTACTGCCAATCACACCGCAGATAAAATCATCTGCGTATCGGGTATAGGTTAGACGTTTAAAACTACTATCCATAGGATCACTATGAGGAATTAACACTCTTTCCTTTTCCAATTGACGAATACGCTGGATAACTTCTTGTCGTTGATTTTCCGTTGAAACACATTCTAATGCTCTTCTTGCTTTTCCCAACGCTATCTCATTTTGGCGATATTCTGGGGTACGTTTCCGGTATTTCCCTTGGCAGAAGTTCTTCACATAATCCGTCATATATTTATCAAACTTATCCAAATAGATATTGGCTAGAATGGGACTGATTATCCCTCCTTGTGGAGTTCCTGAGTAGGTTTTGTAGAATTTCCAATCTTCCACGTATCCCGCATTGAGGAATTTACGAATCAAGCGTAAGAACCGCTCATCAGTAATTCTTTCTCGGAGAATGCGAATCATCACATCATGATTGATATTATCAAAGAATGACTTGATATCTCCTTCAATAAACCATTTTGTTCCAGTGTAGGTCTTCTGAATCTGAGTAAGTGCTGTATGGCAGCTTTTATTCGGACGAAAACCATGGGAAGAGGGTTCAAATTGTCCCTCGTAGATAGCTTCCAAAATCATTTTAATAACCTGTTGTAAGAGCTTATCATCAAATGATGGAATACCTAGTGGACGTAGCTTCCCATTCTTTTTAGGAATATAGGTTCGTCTTGATGGGTGTGGCTGATAGGATTCATCTTTCAGGGAATCAATCAATTGGTCAATTCTAGCTATACTCATACCATCAATCGTCAACTCGTCTACTCCAGGTGTCAAGTGTCCTGGGTTAGCGTAAATCGTTTGATAGGCAACTAAGTACATTTCTTTGTTATAAAGCAAACGATACAGTCGCTCAAATTGATAGTTTTTATCTTTACTGTGTTTTGTTAGATTGTTTAACACATTTTGAGGATTTCTCATGGTGTCTCACACACCTTCCTTTCCATAATGTTAATGTTATAAACTGTTCCCCTTCGCCATGTACGTGCCATTAACACGCTCGGACTACTATGGGAACTCCGTTACCTTATCAAATATTCATAAACCTTATGTTTAATAGCTTTTACAAGCGTTTTGACTTAGGTAATCTCCGTTTAGCTGGTATAGTAACATAGCTTGATAATTTCATCGGATAGGACGTTCATCTGTTTTCATTTACTATGAATACGCTATGGAATCCCTTTGCTTCACTATCTTCAACAGTGATAATGAAGTTCCATAGTATGAGGATTTTAGTTATCTTACCTCACAGTCCCGACACAGACCGTTTAGACTATCCTTCAATCAGTTTAGATTTTATCCTTATAATTATCTCAGTAACATCTGTTACATTATCATCTCCTCATTCAGTCGTGATGTGATAACTCATCAACTTATGAGTTTCCCAACGTGCTTTGTTCCCTGATGTTTGGTTTCCCTCACAGGTCAGTTGGGTGATGATAGGCATTAAGGTCACGCCTACTACTTTGCCAAGAGTAGATTTACTATACCGCCTTTACGGACGCACGCTGAATGTCACTTGGTCTCCACGATACATCTAGGTGGTGGACTGCTTTCATTTTGCTCTGAACATTTAAACCTGTTCCTCCTTTTTCAGTTGAGGCAAGGAGAATCCGCACCTCTCCTGCATTGACCTTTCGAGACAAACTATTCTTCTTTTCATCACTATTGGCATCATGTACAAAGGCAATTTCTTTACTAGGGATTCCTCTATCAACTAATAAAGCCTTAAGCTCAGAATAAACATCAAAGCCATTATCTTTTTTCTTAGGTGTGCCAATATCTGAAAAAATCATCTGAGTAGCCTTATTTTCCATTCCCTCACGATAAATTCTTTCAACATTATCCACTACCTGAAGCAGTTTATGATTGTCTGCTAGACTATAACTAGAGTCCAATAAACGCATATCAATTGCTAGTTTCCGTGCCTCACCTGTTATCTTTAACATGTTATCCTGACTCGGATCAACTGTTCCACATTTGACCATATCTGACCTCATAACCAATTCTTCTAGATAGAGTTTCTGGTTTTCAGTTAACTCACTCTCAATAGGGATAATATGAGCTTCTGGAACAGGTAAATCCAACATATCTTGTGTTTGAATGTCAGCTGTTTCTTTATAGATTTTCATCAACTCAGGTAGATTGACAAACTTTTTAAATCGTTTCTTAGGTTGGTACTTATCCCCTGTAGGAGCTAATTCCATAGAGTTTTGAATTTCTCCAAAAGCACCTACCCAAGAGTCAAAATAATCAACTTGATAGCGTTTTAAGATATCCGGTTGAATGTAGTTCATCATAGTATACAACTCACTAATAGAATTGGAAACAGGTGTTCCTGTCGCAAAGACAATATTTTTAAAATCATGTTCTTCCTGAATCTGTCGAACCTTCATTTCCATATCCACGTTCTTCTTAGAGGTTGTATTGGTAATCCCTGCTACATTTCCAAGTCCAGTAATTGGACGAATATTTTTAAAGTGATGTGCTTCATCCACAAATAGAAAATCAATTCCTAAGTTCTCAAAATCAATAAAACTATCACGATTAAAGCGTTGGAGTTCTTCCAATTGTTTCTCTAGACCACTTATTGATTGTTCCGCTTCTTTAACGGTATACTTATTTTCAGAATGTGTTTTAATCTCTCGTAGTTCATTAAGTTTATCCTCGATATAATTCATCTGTCTTTCCTTACTCACAGGGATTTTTTCAAATTGAGAATCCCCAATGACAATGGCATCGTAATCTCCTGTAATAATACGAGACACAAATTGTTTTCTTCTCGCCTTCACAAAATCTTTCTTAGTGGTCACAAAGACTTTTTTAGTAGAGAAAAATTTCATGATTTCTTGGCCAAATTGAGCAGACAAACTAGAGGGCACCACATACAAGGGCTTATGAACCATCCCCAACTCCTTTAATTTAAACCCAGCACCAAGCATGGTCAAGGTCTTTCCTGAACCTACCTCATGAGCTAACAAGGCTCTTTTTTCTTCTACAATTCTTTGAATGGCATTCTCTTGGTGAGGACGAAGACTGATGTTTTGTGCCAAGCCATCAATGACTAAATGGCTACCGTCATACTCTCGACTAACCGTCCGATTATAAAGACGATTATAGCTTTCTTCAATGACTTGTTGGACTTCTGGATACCGTGAGACAAAGTCTTGAAAGAGTTCTTGTAAATGCTGCTCTTTTGCTCTTAGAACAGAGGTTTTTTCCAAATCTGTGATGGTCTTTTTCTTTTCTCCTTCCGTAACAGTCATAGTAATCGTCGGTTGGTTCGAATTAAGTAAATTCTCAAAAATCTTTCTTCCTGTATCATAACGTGACCCACTAACTCCAAGACTACTATCTTTTGCACTTGGATAGCGATAAGCAAATGATGTCCTTAAATGAACCTGCCCATCGACAGGATTCACTTCAATGACTTGATCAACATCAGGCGAAGACAATTCAAATTCACGATTGGTAAAACATTCAAAGGCAAATTTACCATAAACGGATTGAGGAATCCAACGTGACCCTATTTTAAACTCAATATCTGCCAGATGAATCCTTGGAGGGCGAACAGATTCTAACAAATCTAAAGCATGATTCCAATCATATTCTTGGTTGTTTTCCTCCACTAATAGTTGAACTACTTCTATCTTGTTGAGAATGTCTCCTGATAAAAACTGGTTCTTAGAAAGATATTTTCTTTCCCCTCTTAAATAGCTTTCTGGATCTATTAAAATCTGGTCACCTAACTCATCTAAAATAGCAGCTTGGCTATGTTCGGGATAAATTGATACCATATAGTCTAAATCAACCCCTCTACCATCCGATAAACTAGAGTTTAAGGCATCTAAAGCCGTTGAAACTCTTGCAATCACTCTCTCCGGCCTAACCAATGCTTTCTCAAAGGCTAAAGATTTTTTATATTTTACTTTCTGATCTTTAGAGTCAATGTATTCATCTTCTAAACTTGCTAGTAAAGAATACTTATCGTCACTATCAAATAAGTTCCGATTAACGGAGGCATTCAAGTATCCAAATTGACTTACAAAGCGGTCATAGTCACGATTGAGTTTACTAAGTAATACCTGAAAATCTGTCCGACTATAATCTTGATGGCGTTGAATTTCAATTAAGGCTTGATAGGTCTCTCTTAAATCAACCATTCCCCTAATGCGACTAATGTCCTTATCCGATAAGGGACTTTCATAAAAGACAGTTTTTTTGAACAAGCCCTTATATTTCCCTCTTTTACTCGCTTCTTCTGTCTTGTAAACATCTAGTGCTTCCTCATCTGTCAAATGAAGTTGCACGAATCGGTCTATTTTATGTTCAGACAAAGAACTGTCCCAAGCTTTAAACTCTCCCTTCTCGTCTACATAATAACTAATTTCGTCTACTTTTGAACTTTTCCGAAGACCATGCGTATCTCGGTAATAAATTTGATTTCCCTCATATCCAAAAGAATACAGCGCTAAGTTCTCACGTATACGACTAGGAATAGAATTATCCACTTCTTCTTGGATAAAAACAGGTGCTTTCAAAGAATTGTCAATTTGTTTAGGTGCTTCCACATTCTCTAATGCTTTCATTATGTCAGTAGCTAATGTTTCTGATCCCCCCTTAACATTGAGGGTTCCTCCATTAAAATTACGTACCTCATATTCACCCAAAACCTGTGTATTGTATTTCCCATCAAAATAAGGATTGATCCAGACACGTTTATCCTCCTCAAAGGGAATAGAGCCACTAAAGACAAGTTCTTCCTCATTAAGATTCTTTGCTTGATCTTTTTGAAAGAAGAGAAGATCTGTGGTCACTCGAGTACCTGCAATCTTTTTAAAAGCCGTATCCGGCAAACGAACTCCCCCTAAAAAATGAGTGTTGGATTTAATCTCTTGTAAGACATTATCTGTCCGCTTATCCATTGTCCCAATAGATGAGATAATCGACACTTGTCCTCCATCTCTTACTAAATCAAGTGAGTGTTTGACAAAGTAGTCGTGAATCATGTAAGGTTTATCATAGTTTTTATCGGCAATGCGAAAATTTCCAAAAGGAACATTCGTTAAGACTAAATCAAAACTATTATTTTGATAGGGAACTTCTTCAAATCCTCGCACTTCAATATGGACATTTGGATGGAGTTGTTTTGCGATTGCGCCTGTCACACTGTCTAATTCAACCCCATAGAGTTCTGATTTTTCTCGTATACTTCTAGGCATAGCAGCAAAGAAGTTCCCAGTTCCCATAGAAGGATCTAATATCCTTCCTCCCTCAAAACCATCATCCAGTAATTTTTGCCAAATCTGGCGAATAATCATTGGGTCTGTATAATAGGCTGTGAGAGAACTTTGTTTCATAGTGGAGTATTCTGATTTACTTACTAAACTCTTAAGAGTTAAACGTTCTGCTTCATACTTTGGATTGAGTTCATCGAAAAATTCATTGGCAAGACCACCCCAGCCGACATACTTGGCTAGTAGTTCTTGTTCTTCTGGATTCGCTTGTCGTCCCTCTTTTTCTAATCTTTTAACAAGATCAATTGCGGCGATATTCGTTTCAATTTTTTCTCGATTTGTCTTAGGGTAAAAGTCCTCTAAATCATCTGGAAAAACAAAATCTTGAACGGGAACATCCGTCTCTTCTATATCTGAAATAAGTGTTTCTGTTTCCTTATCCTTTTCATTTTCTTCTTCCAGGTAGGAAAACAAATCTATTTCCTGACTTTCACTTGATGAATCAATCTCAATCTCTGAATCTTCTTTTTCAAGTTCTACAAGAGACAATACTTGTTCAATCTCTTCTAAACTGTTCAAGTATAAGATAGGATTTTCTTCAAATAACTGGTTGGAATCATTTAATAGCTCTAGGCGAACTAAGTCATTTAACTGTGCATTTTCAATCGAAACCAACTGAAATACTTGTCCTTTATAACTTACTTGTGAACCGATTGGATATTCCCTCAAAGCTTCTTCTACAATTTTATCGACATTAGAAAAGGAGTTCGTTTCTTTCGTTTCCTGTTCAATATCACTTGAAGGAGATAAAACTTCCTCTACTTGATTAGACTTTTCGCTTTTAGCTTTTACTTCATCAAAATGAGTAATAATCTTCAGCTTTTGTGTCAGTGGGAGTTGTGTGTAGTTTTCTTCATGATTAACAAGATCCGTAACGGTATCTAAAGTAACCATCAATTCTGAACCCAAATAGGCTAGAATATCTCCCTCTTTTTCCTCAAAATGAATCTCAAGAACCTCTTTTGTTAGTTCTTTGGAATCAACCATTAGAAGAAACTCCTCTATATCTCTACTAATACGGTCAGATAGATTATTCGCAACTCGATAGACATTGACTAAATTGACATCCTGATTCTGATGACATACAAGCTCACTTAATGGTTCTAACTTCTCTTTTTCAGATTGGATGTAAAATCGAGTGGAAAGGTTATAGATTGCGACTTCTAGCACCAAGTATTTCTCCCAACTACTTAATTGAGATAATTTACTTAGACCTGCTTGTCCAAAATTTCTTGTATAACTTTCTAAATCTTGGTCATTATTTTCAGAACTAGCCTCTAGGAAAGAAACAATATCTTGATGAAAAGAATAGACATGAGGTATCTCTTCTATTTTGCCCTCTTCAGTCAAAAAACTCTCTACCAAATCCTGCCATTTCTCATCAAAATGTTGCGCTTGATAACGAAGAAATAGGTCCATTTTCTCCCTATCTTTTGGAATTGTTCCACGAAACATAGCCAATAATTGTATTACTTCCATACTCGCTCCTTTCATCTATACGAAAATAGGAGAATCGCATGATTCCCCTACAACTCTATCTCCATTTCAACCTCTTGAGGACTGGTTTCTAAATCACTAGACAAAAGAGAAACGGCATCTGTTCTCATGTAGTAAGTATATAAGTCTTCTAGGTCTTGTTGGTTTTCAATCCCTGTTTCAATACTAATCAGAGCCTGTATAAATTCCTTGTAGTGACTCTCCATCATATCTGAAATCTTTTGTTTCATTTCCATAAATACTGAAGACGGTTCAGTTATACTTGTTTGGCCCATGTCTTGTAAATCCTTTTCTAAGGGATTGGTTCCTTCTTCTACTTCTACTAAATCTGAACGACCATCACCATCAGAATCTGCGCTAAGAGGATTGGTTCCTAGCGCCAATTCTTGAGCATCAGTTAGTCCATCTTGATCCGAATCACGTTGATAAATGACTTCCATATACTTCCTTCTTTCCTAGTTAATCTTTTTTCACTCCAATCCTACCAAATATTCCTTGAAATAAGTATCACAACAAAAAAGAGAACGAGCCAAAACTGCGTTCTCCTTAAAATGATAAAAATATATTTTATGCCACAAAAGATATGTAAACTAATCTTTTAAATAATAAAAAAGTTCCGATGTTTGTAAATGTTTTGAGTAAATGGAAATTACTTTTTCACCTTTTGGAAATACTGTCTTTCTCTTCAAATCTAATAAAGATTGAGGAACAATTTTCCTAGATGTTTCTTTCAATGTTAATGCTAGTATCTGTTTTCTTGTACGTAGAGCATAATCAAACTCCAAATACAAATAACGTCCTGAACCAGTTAGATGAACATGCTTTCCCAATAACTCCTCAATGGATCCTAAAACTTGTAACTTTTGCATCGTGGTTCCATCTTTTTTTATTTTCAACTCATCAATTATGACATGTCTATTTAAACAATCGTCAAAGAAACTGCCTGCACCTTTTCGGTAATCAACACCACATAGGTGCATGAAATTAGTAGGTGAAAAATGAAGTTCAACACTTTCAATTTCTGTTTCATAATACATGATTTTGCCAACAAAGTGTTTTTTAAAAAAAGAAGCCGCAATTTGTAACTGTGTAAAAAAACGCTGAAGTTTTATTTTTTCGGTGTAATTAGGATTACGATAAACTTCAAAATTTTCCATATTTTCCATAATTTCCATATTTTCCTCACAAAAAAGGTGGTTTACAGAGTCTGTAAGCCACCTAGTCAGTCGGTTTATTCTGGTGTCTGCCACCGCTTGGCCCTTACGTCCAAGATTGCTATCGGATTTCGTTCTGGTGTCCGCCACCGCTTGGCCCTTATGTCCAAGATTACTATCAGATTGACCATGAGCCGACTACTCATCTACACTATTTATTCTACCTGAAAATGGTTAAAATTTCAAGTGTAAACTCTTCTATTTCGTCGTATAGGCAAAACTGATGGCACTATCTGCTTGAGAGATTTTTCTAAAGGTATAGTTAGGGTTGCCACCATAGTTAGTTTCAGACACAAGGAAAGAACCATCATCATATACTTTCTCGACAAAAGCCACATGACCGTAGATGGCTGGTGTGCCATGTGTACCTCCCACAAAAGAAACAATGGCACCTGCTTTTGGTGTGGAACCCGTTTCTCCACCAAGACTTGAAGCTGTCGCAACCCAGTCCTGACCATTTCCCATGGTATTAATGATTGGAATCTTCTCTCCATTGCTTCCTTTTAATTTCAAGCCTAATTGATTCATACGAGCCACAACACCCCATGTACATTGTCCATAGGCATAGGCCATACCATCTCCACCACCAGGAACAGAATGATCATACAAGTCCCCGCGAACCCCTTCAAGGGATTGCGGATCACTCTTTGCCTGTCCTCCATTTGTTTGGCTGAAGCCTTTTTCAATTTGGTAATACCATTCCGTTGCTCTAGTTTGTCTTTCCAGTAGTTTGTCACCAGAATTTCCCTCCCAATAGGTGAGGAAGAGTTGGGCGAGATTGGCTGCACTGCCCGTATTTTTAAAGAAATCCTTTAACCAACTTTGATAGTAAGGACTATCCCCTTGAAGCATAAAATCAAGTTGGAGGTCTAAATCATACCATTTCTTATTTTGGGTGCGTGCATAATTCAATAAAGCTGTATGACGTGTTGACCCATCTGCGGTATCTGTCCATTGCCCTAAACCTAGACCTCTATGAAGAATATTAGGATAAGCACCACTATAAATGGCTGGCCCTCCTATCGCTAACCAGCTTTCATCATCCCATGAGGAATCGGTAGCGCCAACAGGAGGAGATAAATAATCTCCTTCAGCTCGTTTAGGATTGATAGAAGACTCTACCGACCAATTTCCCAAAATTGCCGCAATGGCTTGGGGACTTGCCCCTTGAGATTTCAAAAACTCATAAATATGTTTCGCTCGTTCAAACTCATCCCCACCAAACTGACCAATGGCAGGTAAGATAGTGGTCTGAAGTTGAATGACTTTGGGAAAATAAAATTGCGGATTGACGTACACCAATTTTTCTTTCTTGTTCTTATACTTTTGATAGGAAACTTTCAAGCCTGTATCGTCTGGTGTTTCACCAATAATATCACCTGTTAGAACTCTTGTCCCCTCAATCGCACGGCCATTATGAATAGAATACAAGGTTAAACGACTCTCATTCTCTCCTTTTACATTAGTGAGAATTACATTGTCACCATCTAGAGATACTACCCCATCCATTGGTGCGACAATCGTTTGGTGAGCCTTGGCTTCTAGTAGAATGTACTCCTGAAGAGTAGGTTTTCCGTCTAAATCATAGTATCCATAACGATAAGTCATGGTTAGACTATCTTCGTTGCTTTTCCCCTCAAATGGATTGTCCAATTCCTGCATGGAAGCATAGACACCTTCTTCTTTTAGTTCCTTCATTTCCTCTTGATCGTCTTTTGATAGTTTATACTTAGGAGTTTCATAGAGGTCTTGCATGGATTTCAAATCTTCCCCATCGTTTAAATCATGCCACAAAGTAGATAGATAATCCTTGTAAGTTTCTGAACTAAATAAGTGAACTGGTTTGTGTAACTCATAGTCATGGAATTTAAAGTTCATATACCCCATCACATCATCAACTTTTGTGTAATAGGTAATTCCTTTGTCATTTGTACGAGTATGTTCTGCGTCTTCCCAAGTTAGGTGGGTATAAGCTTTTGTTAATTCAAATTCATCTTGTTGAATCAAACTAGCAGATGAAAATCCTAAAAAGAAGCTCATCATACTATCCAGGTTACAGGATTTCCAGCCGCAAATGTAAAGAAGGAAAAGGCTGCTTTTAGTTTTTGATAGATATTTCGAACACTGGTAAGACCTTGTTTCTTTAATTTTCGATACCGATTTTTAAAGGAACTTGGATTATCTTTCGCTAATTTCCATCCTTTTCCATCCTTAAAATGATGATATCGCTCTTTTGTGTGAGTCTACTGAAAAAGTCATCAAATTGATGGCTTTTTTGTTATACTAGAGATGAGGTGAGATGATGCTTGATAATCAGTTAACTATGGATGTCAGTCC
>MKYF01000023.1 GCA_001914195.1 Streptococcus mitis
TTGCCATTATAGTAGTGATAATGGTCTCCATGAGAGGTCACATAACCTTGATCCGTAATCTTGATAACAATTTGTTCGGCGTTGATTCCCTCTCTCTTACTGACTTCATCTGGTGTCAAGTTCTCTGCTTTTTGACCAGCCTGATCACCGTCTATATAAGCAACTCGATTAGAATCTTTCTTAGCTTGACCAGCTTGGTAACGACCAAGTTCATAGGAATAAACACTTAGGGCAAGAACTGCCACTGAACCCGCTACATATTTTTTATTGATTTTCATTCTTATCTCACTTTAATTCTTCTGCTAGAACACTCATATTTTCTTCAAGATTTTCTAAATAGGTCTTGTCATTTTGTGGGTCTGCCTCTAAAGGATTCAGAGTTTTAAGCCCCACACCTGTTGATTTGACAAGAGTTTCAGCTACTTTTGAAGAAGCATTACTTTCTGTAAAAATCGTTTTAACCTTATAGGTTTTAACAAATTCCTGAATTTCTGTTAGTTGTCTTGGACTTGGTTCTTGTTCAGGAGAGATGCCTGCAATACCAAGTTGATTAAGTCCAAATCTCTTCGCTAGATAAGAAAAGGCTGTATGTTGTGTTACAAATGTTTTCTGAGTCGCTTTTTCAAATTTAGGCTGGAATTTCTTAGTCAATTCTTGAGCTTTTTTGATAAAGGCTTGCGCATTTTTCTGGTAAGTTTCTTTATGCTCACTATCCACCTCTGAAAGTTTATCAGCGATAATCTGAGCTTCTTCGCCAGCTTTTTCAGGATCTAGCCAAGTATGAGGATCATAGAGCGTTTTTTCATCAACTCCATCCCCTGCTTCCACATCTTCCAGCCCTGGGACGCGGTCTAAAGTCATTCCCTCTGAAGCCTCTAAAACCTTCACTTTAGATTTTTTTAGATTGGGATCTAAACTTCCTGCCCAAGATTCTAGCGTATGAGAATGGTAAACAAAGACATCTGCATCATAGATGGCCGCGATGTCATTTGCCGAAGGTTCAAAGGAATGAATCCCACTACTTGACTGAATCATTCGAACATCATTCAAGTCACCAGATACTTCCTTTACCATAGCGTAGATAGGATAAAAACTGGTCACAATCTTCATCCCTTTACCTGTCTGACTTTCCTTTTGACCACAAGCACCTAAACACAAAAGAAAGATACTTAACAATACTAAAAATAAACTTTGTTTCTTCATGGATAACCCCTTAACTATTTAATTAACTGGTAAACATTCTACTCCTAAAAATTTAATCTGTCAAGCTATTTTTAGAAAAAAATTGAAATTTCTTTCACATATAAAAATCTGCTGAGTTTCAACAACTCAACAGATTCTCACTTTATATACTCAATGAAAATCAAAGAGCAAATTAGGAAGCTAGCCACAGGCTGCTCAAAGCACGACTTTGAGGTTGTAGATGAAACTGACGAAGTCAGTAACCATACATACGGCAAGGCGAAGCTGACGTGGTTTGAAGAGATTTTCGAAAAGTATTATTCTTCTATGGTAGAATGCTTATAACCATAAGTGAAGTAAATAATACTTCCTACTAACAACGCAACTAGGAAAGCAAGCCAGGTTTCCATATTATACTGCAACATAAAGGATAAACAAATGATGATTGATAAAATTGGTAATAAGGGTACCAATGGTGTTTTAAATTCTCCAGCTTTGGGCATCCCCTTTTCTCTCCGTAAGCGAATCAAACCATAAGCCAACATGATCAGGTAAGACAAGGTACAAATATTTAAGAAGGCTGCGATACTAGCAAGAGGGAACATTCCTGCAGCTACCGCTGAAGCTAGACCTGTCAAGATAGTAGCATTCTTTGGTACCTTGCTAGTCTTCGTTAGTTCTTTAAAGGCGGCAGGCATCAAGCCGTCACGCGCTAAACTGTAAATCATACGCGATAGAGCATAGGTCATCGAGATACAAACCGTAATCAAGGTCAAGATAGCCACCAATGACACATAATTAGCTGCCCAACTAATCCCAATGCTACGAAGAGCAAAGGCAACGGCATCATCGACATTTAGATGGCTATAGTGAACCACACCAGTCAAGACAAGCGTCACCAAGGCATAAAGAATGGTTACGATAGAAAGCGATAAGACAATCCCTCTAGGAATATTTTTTTGAGGAGTCTTGACTTCATCTACAGCCATAGAGATGGATTCAAATCCCAAAAAACCGAAGAACATCAAGGACGCACCAGCCATAATACCAGTACTAGCACCATAGATTTGTCCAAAACCATAAGGAGCAAAATTGCTCCAATTATCAAGCTTAATATTCCAAATTCCTACTAAAACAAAGAGAGCTAAAGCGGAAAATTTCAAAATCACTAGAATAGAATTAAAGCGTAAGGCTGCCTTGGCATTCAGTAAAACAAGCGAAGTCACCAAGACCAAGACAAGAATAGGCAATAAATCAACAAATGTTCCTGCTTGAGGATTAAAGGTACCATTTAAAGCCTGAGGAAGGGCTATCCCGTATTGAGAAAGCAAGCCTTTAAAGTAAGCTGCCCAACCCGAAGCTACGCCTGATATGGCTGTCATGAACTCCATCATGGTTAACCAACCAGCCAACCAGGCAGGGAATTCTCCTAAAATAGCATAGAGATAACTGTAGGCACCACCTGTAGCGGGTACTCGCGAAGCAAATTCTGCAAAAAAGAGGGCTGATAATCCTACACACAAGGCAGAAATGACAATTGAAATCACTAGGGCTGGACCCGCTAGAGTTGCGGCTGCAGTACCTGTTATTGTAAAGACACCTGTCCCTACCATGGCTCCGATACCTAACAAAATCAAATCCCATAACTTCAAATGCCTGTGCATCTCCGTTTTATCTAAACTAACATTTTTTGTTCTAAATATATTCATCTTTGACTCCAAAATAAAATGATGATTCTATTTTACCATAAATATAGGAGATTTGTGAATATTTATAAAACATTTTTCTGGAAAAATCTGACTACTTTTTTGTAACGGCTTAAGAACCAAAACTCTTGAAGAAGTTGACAATGGCTTGCCAGAGGGAGCTTAAGAAGTTACCACCTTCTTCTAGCGCCTTATCAGCATCAAAGTTAAGGTTGATATTTTTAAAACTGTCGCCAGCTTGTGATACAATGCTTTGTTTCAGGTCCTTTAAGGTTTTAGTGAAGTCTGCATTGCTGAGGATATCACTCTTTGAGAGATTCAAAGCAAAATTGATGATGATATTGATCTGGTTTCCTGTTATAACCTGATCAAGTTTATAATTTTTCAAGGTATCTTCAACGATTTTACGGACATCTTCCTCCGTCAGATTTCCCTTGCTTTCTTTAGCTTTGGCGAGTCCTGACTTGATATCGGCTAGGGCAACATTTAATTTATTAGCATCATAGCCAGTTTTGTCCTTGTTTTCAGCATTGATATCTGACAAAGCCTTTAGCTCTTCTTGAGCCAAATCTTTATTGGCTTGCGGCACCTTGGCTCCATTAGCTTCCAGCGAATAGTATATCCCTGCTAAAGCACTTTCACCAGTAACTGGAATAGGGGCTGCTACAGTGATTTTGGCGTGTTCCACACCCAAAGTTACGGCCGCGTTTCGGTACATATCCTGAGTCACCTTAGTAATGTTTTCTGGTGTTTCAATCTTGACCTCAAGTGGTGATTTGTCCCCTAGCTTTTGAATCTTGGCTGATGAATACAATTGTAAGCTAGAGTCATTGGCCACATTCATAATCTTAGAATAGACATCAGGTGTCATGGTCTTGAGTTCTTTGGTGTCTGTTGAGGCATTGTAGCCTAATTTCTTAAGAGTTTGATTTTTTTGGTCTTCAGACAATGATGAACCTAGGACATATTCAGGTTGGACATAGGTTTCATCGATGACTTTTTGAACATTTGTTGCTGCATGGGCGCTATTCATAGCTGTTACTGCCCACAAGACCGCAGCACTGGTCAGAAAGAGTTTCTTTCTCATAGGGAATTTCCTCCTTTACCTTTCTAGAGTAATATATCTATCTTAAAGAAAACTTATAACAAAAACACCTGGGCTAGCCAGATGTCGAAAAGAGAGTGAAACATTTGATGATGTAAAGGTTGAGTTGCACCTGTCTAGAATAATAATAGTTTCCTCCATTTACATAGAGTTCGGCTCCATGAAAAATGGAAATGGGGTGAATATAACTATAAGTCTTTCCAGTGGTATTGCCAAGCAAAGGGGCAACAGTCTCACGAGAGTACTGTTTGGCTAGAGCCAAGGTGTTTTCCTTGCCATTTTGGGCGATAAAATCGATATAGGCAGGTCCAAAATTATAGGCTTGAACAGCTGTCCAGACATCAACACCCTTCTTCTGAGCCAAATAGAGATTGTCTGTCAGAGTTTGAACGCCTTGCCGAATGCTAGAGGCATTATCATTGATGGTGTTGGTTGAACCGCTTGCAGACTCACTAGACTGCATAACATCGCCTTCTTTTCCTTTTGTTTCGGTATAAATCATAGCGAGCACAAGCTCTTCGTTTGCTGGGGTGTCTTTTTCACTCAAGATTTCTCGCACCATGGGTTGATAGGTCATGACTTGCTTGACATCTTGGTGAACGCGGTAAGCTTTATAGCCAGCAAAAAGGAAGACTGCTAGTACAAGCACTCTTCGAATTCGTTTAAACATTATTTACTTTGGATATCCTCGATATTTTTGATTAAAATAGAGTAGGTTCCATTATCATTTTGGATAAACTCAACAGACTCGGCGTCTTGATAGACATTATTGGGAACGATGAGCTCAATTCCATTTGACAAGGAGAGTTTTTGGTTTTCAAATTTCTTTAATTGGCGACTGGCATCAATTTCATCAAATTGAACAGGTTCTGGGACGGCTTCTTTGACTTGGTCAATAAAACTCAATCGAGCCGTCAGGTTGTTATCAAAAAGGTCGTTGGCCAATCTTTCTGGTGACAATTCATTGCTTTCTTCCAGATTGTTAAAAATAGCTGATTTGACCTTGGATTGAAATTGAAAATCATCTGTGTTAAAAGATTCAGCAATTCTCTGGGCCGTTTTTTCCAGCTCCTTGATGGATTTCTTAGGTGAAATCTTAGGGGCTACTGCAAGGAGATTTTCTGAAAAATAGTTCAAGAAAGCCCCGTTGTACTTGATTCGTTTTTCAATCAGATGGTACTTGCGACTCTGAAGATTGACCACCAAGGCCTCATCAGCTCCTGTTCCAAATCCAGGCAGGTTATTCTGAGTCAGCTTAATTGGATTATCAACTTCTCCTCCGAGGTGGGTCAAGGTCTCTCGCAGGGCAATTCGCAAGAAAGCGAAATGCTCTACACCTTCTTTAGAAAATTGCACAAAAATCAAGTCATTGGTCTTGAGATTTTCAGAAATGCTGAACTCTTCTTTCCAGAGATTAGCCAGTGTTACTGATGTCTCCAACAAATCGTCTGTGATGTGATTGAAGAAGGGATTTTCTTCTTCGAAAATCCCAGTCTTGGCTTCATCTGAATACACACGTTCAATTTTTTTACGCAAGTATTCTTCGATTTTTGGAGTAATATTGAGAAACTTATCCGCTAGGAACAGCTCGGTATCATCCGGACTGAACTGGTGAATAATGGCTTTCTTAATATAAATGTCCATAAAAGTTTTAGTCCTCGTATAATGGGAAGGCATCTGTCAATTCTTTGACTGCACTTCTCACTTCTTCTAAGACAGCCTCATTTTCTGCATTTTTAAGGGTTTTAATGATAAGTTCAGCCACTTTGCGACTTTCTTCTTCACCAAATCCACGTGCAGTAATGGCTGCAGATCCGATACGAATCCCACTTGTCTTGAATGGTGACAAGGTTTCGTAAGGAATTGAGTTTTTATTTAGGGTAATATTGACTTCATCCAGCAAGTTTTGTGCAACTTTTCCGTTTTCAACAACCTTAGTCACATCCACTAGGAAGAGGTGGTTTTCAGTTCCTCCAGAAATGATACGGAAATCAGAATCTTGCAAGAAGACATCTGCCATAGCCTTGCTGTTCTTGATAACATTAGCAGCATATTCCTTGAAAGCTGGATCTAAGACTTCTTTGAAAGAAACAGCTTTAGCTGCCACAACATGCTCCAAAGGGCCGCCCTGAATACCTGGGAAAATAGCTGAATTGATTTTCTTAGCTAAGTCTTCATCATTGGTCAAAATCAAACCACCACGTGGTCCACGAAGGGTTTTGTGGGTCGTTGTTGTAGTGATATGAGCGTATGGCACTGGGCTTGGGTGAAGACCAGCTGCAACCAAACCAGCAATATGAGCCATATCTACCATGAGCTTAGCCCCAACAGCATCAGCAATTTCACGGAATTTTGAGAAGTCGATAATTTGAGAATAGGCTGAAGCACCTGCTACGATTAGTTTAGGTTTTACTTCTTGGGCTTGCTTCAGGATAGCATCAAAGTCCAAGAGTTCTGTTTCAGGATCTACACTATAAGAAACAAAGTTGTAGGTTTGACCAGAGAAACTGACAGGAGCTCCGTGGGTCAAGTGTCCACCTGCTGCCAAATCCATTCCCATAACCGTATCGCCAGGCTCAATCAAAGCCATGTATGCCGCACAGTTTGCTTGGCTTCCTGAGTGTGGTTGGACATTTGCGAATTTAGCGCCGAAAATTTCTTTTGCACGTTCAATAGCTAGAGTTTCTACCACGTCTACTACATCAGTTCCACCATAATAACGGCGTCCTGGGTAACCCTCGGCGTATTTATTCGTCAAGATAGACCCTTGAGCTGCCATAACAGCCTTGGAAACTACGTTTTCCGAAGCAATCAATTCAATGTTATTTTGTTGGCGTTCCTCTTCTTTGGCAATAGCATTCCAGAGATCAGCATCATATGCTTTAAAATCATCTTTGTCAAAAATCATAGGTCTTCTCCTTTTATTGTATGACTAGTCCATTAGTTTAATTTTCTTATTAGAAAATCAAACTAAAAGATGCGAATAAACCGTTTCTGCATTTTATCACAAGTATAACCAACTTTTTCATAAAATGCATGAGCACCCAGACGATGATCGGCAGAGTTTAAGCGGATAAACCCATAACCACGTCTTTTTGCTTCTTCTTCCAACCCTTGTAATAAGCTTTTACCAATACCTTGACCTTGCGCTTGAGGTGAAACTGCTAAAGCTAAAATATTAAATCCTGTTTTGGAATAAAGGGATTCGTAAACCTCAGCGTGGACATATCCAAGTAAGACATGACTAGCTGCATCCTCATAGCCAAGAAGGAAATGATGTGAATCCTGAGATAATCTAGCTAGTTGACTAGCCGTTTCCTCTGGACTAAAAGAATAAGCCAAAGCCTCTTGGTTAATTTCACAAATGGCTTTCACATCAGTTTCTCTTATATCTCTTAGCATCTCATTCCTCCTCAAAAGAAATCTCTGGCAACCGAGCAAGAATATCTTCTCGCTTAATGGCCCCTTGGCGTAAGATTTTCACCTTGTCTCCAGACAAGTCCAAAATAGTTGAATCCTGTCCAGTTAGAAAAGCATCGTCTTCCAGACCCAGAACTTCTTGGTCAAAATCCTTCAGAATTTGTTCAAAGGTTACCCCACTTGCCTGACCTGAGATATTGGCAGACGGTCCAATCAAGGGCCCCGTCTCTCTAATCAAATCAAGCGTGATGGGATGACTTGGCATCCGAAATCCCACCGTTGCAAGGCCAGAATTGACCCAATAGGGAACTCGGTCATTGGCTTCAAGGATAATGGTCAAGGGACCTGGCAAAAAGGTCTCTACAAGTTTTTGTAGATAAGCTGGCTGATTCTTTGAAAAGTGCAAGATGTCCTCGAGAGAGGCGATATTGAGATTAAGTGCCTTGTCTCTGGGACGACGTTTGAGCTGGTAAACATGATCAACTGCTTTTTCGTCTAGAGCCTTGGCAAAGAGACCATAAACCGTCTCTGTAGGTAGAACGACAGCTCCACCATTTTCCAACTCTTGTCTAATCCTGTCCATCATCAACCACGACCATCCTATCTTGACCAAATTGGTCCTTAAGTATTCTTACACGTTTTTCAGGAAGATGCTTCCTAAAAAGTTCAGGAACACTTTGACCTTGCTTGTATCCAATTTCAAGGTAAATCTTACCACCATCTTTGAGATAGTCTTTTGCATCTTCCGCAATTCTACGGTAAATAGCTAGACCATCCTCATCTGCAAAGAGGGCTAGATGAGGCTCCGAATGCAAAACATTCAAGCCGACCTCTGACTCATCTTCACGAGAGATATAGGGTGGATTGGAAACAATTATATCATATTTTTCAGAAATTTCTGTAAAACAGTTAGATTTTTTTAAAAATATTTGAAGATTTTGATTTTTAGCATTTTCGTTAGCTACATCTAAAGCATCTTGGGAAATATCTGCTGCTGTCACTGACCAATCTGGTCTGTTTTTTGCTAGAGCGAGAGCAATAGCTCCACTACCTGTTCCAATATCCAGAACTGAAAAATTCGTCTCAGGATTTTCAGCCAGGATAAGCTCAACCAACTCCTCTGTTTCTGGACGGGGAATCAAAACCCGCTCATCAACTTTTAACTGCATTCCATAAAAATCTGCCTGTCCAATGATGTACTGTGCCGGTTTATGAGCTGCTAACTGTTGGTAAATTCTTTTTACAAATACTTCTTCCTCTTCCGTCACTTCCTGCTGGAGGGCAAAAACAAAGTCTGTAAACGTGAGGTCTTTCAGACTACGATAGACAAAAGAGAGGCTTTCAGCTTCCTCTCCTTGTCTTATCAACTCTTCTTCAAAATCTGAAAATAATTGAGCTAATTTCATTATTTGTTTAATTCTTCTAATTTTTGTGTTTGGTCATAAAGAACCAAGGCATCCACAACTTCGTCCAATTTACCAGACAAAATCGTATCTAGTTTTTGGAGAGTCAAGCCGATACGGTGGTCTGTGACACGGTTTTGTGGGAAATTATAAGTACGGATTCGTTCTGAACGGTCCCCAGTACCGATTGTTGACTTACGCTCAGCGTCTTGTTCATCCTGAGCAATCTGAGCAAAGTGGTCAGCAACACGCGCACGGATGATTTTCATGGCTTTCTCACGGTTCTTCTGCTGAGTACGTTCTTCCTGCATCTCAACCTTGATATTGGTTGGCAAGTGAACGATACGAACGGCTGTCGCAACCTTATTGACGTTCTGTCCACCAGCACCTGATGCATGATAGATGTCGACACGAAGGTCTTTTGGATCAATGTCGTATTCAACCTCTTCCACTTCAGGCATGACAAGAACTGTCGCTGTCGAAGTATGTACACGGCCTTGGCTTTCTGTCACAGGGACACGTTGCACACGGTGGGCACCAGATTCATACTTGAGTTTAGAGTATACAGACTGACCAGAAACCATAGCAACCACTTCTTTGAAACCACCGACACCATTCATAGAAGCCTCCATGACTTCAAAGCGCCATCCTTGAGCTTCAGCATACTTTTGGTACATGGTTAGCAAATCTCCAGCGAAAAGTGCTGCTTCGTCTCCACCAGCAGCGCCACGGATTTCAAGGATGATATTCTTGTCATCGTTTGGATCCTTTGGAAGGAGCAAGATTTTCAGTTTTTCTTCGTATTCTTCTTTTTCAGCCTTGGCATCTTTGAGCTCTTGCTTGGCCATTTCTTCCAAGTCCGCATCTCCGCCTGATTCCTTAATCATCTCTTCAGCATCAACGATGTTTTGAAGGACTTGTTTGTATTCTCGGTAAGCCGTCACTGTATCACGGCTTGAAGACTCTTCTTTTGAGAGCTCCATGAAACGCTTGGTGTCCGAAACCACATCTGGGTCACTGAGCAACTCTCCTAATTCTTCATAACGGTCTTCTACAGCTTGTAGTTGATCATAGATGTTCATTTTTCTTCATTCTCCTTATTGATTTCAGGGGCAAAATAATGTTTACGGCAAACCGAGATATAGGTTTCATTGCCACCAATCTGAATCTGCTCACCATCGTAAACGGGCAGTCCATCCTGTGTTCGCAAAACCATAATCGCCTTTTTCTTACAATACTGACAGATGGTCTTGATTTCGTCAATCTTGTCTGCTAAGAGCAAGAGATACTTGGAACCTTCGAACAGTTCATTGCGAAAGTCATTTTTCAAGCCAAAAGCCATGACGGGTATGTCTAACTCATCAACAACACGAGCTAGATCGTAAACATGGTGACGCTTGAGAAACTGGGCTTCATCGACCAACACACAGTAAGGTTTCTCAGGTAGGTCTCGGATATAGCCAAAGATATCCGTTGACTCCTCAATCGCAATGGCAGGGCGTTTCATGCCAATTCGACTCGATACATAGCCAACACCGTCACGCGTATCCAGAGCTGAAGTCATAATCACAACACCTTTTCCTTGCTCCTCATAGTTATAGGCCACCTTGAGAATCTCAATCGTCTTACCAGAGTTCATGGTCCCATAACGATAATACAACTGTGCCATGTTTCTTGCTTCACGTCCATTTCTAAATTTTTGCTACATTCTAGTATATCATAATTTTCTTAAGCTTTAAACGGCAAAATGTGGTAAAATAGAAGAAATCAAAAACTAGTGGAGGAAGCTATTATGCCATTTGTACGCATCGATTTATTTGAAGGACGCACGCTTGAGCAAAAGAAAGCTCTTGCTAAGGAAGTAACGGAAGCTGTTGTCCGTAACACTGGAGCACCTCAATCTGCTGTCCATGTCATCATCAACGACATGCCAGAAGGAACTTACTTCCCACAAGGGGAAATGCGCACCAAATAAGCTAGCTTAAGCAGAATTGCTTAGGCTTTTTCAATCTCCAAGTAGCATCCATTGAAGAAATAGTTCAAATTTGTTACAATTTGAAAAGAGACTTGGAAAAATTTCCAAGAAAAGAGCTATTTATTAAAGGAAACATTATGATTACACGTGAATTTGATACCATCGCTGCTATCTCTACTCCACTAGGTGAAGGGGCTATTGGTATTGTCCGCCTGAGCGGAACAGATAGTTTTGCGATTGCGCAAAAGATTTTCAAAGGAAAAGACTTGAATCAGGTTGCTAGCCATACCCTTAACTACGGTCACATCGTTGACCCTCAGACAGGAAAAGTCATGGACGAGGTTATGGTTGGAGCTATGAAGTCTCCAAAGACCTTCACTCGTGAGGATATTATCGAGATTAACACCCACGGTGGGATTGCGGTGACCAATGAAATTCTCCAACTAGCTATCCGTAAAGGAGCTCGATTGGCTGAACCTGGTGAATTTACCAAACGTGCCTTTCTAAACGGTCGTGTTGACTTGACTCAGGCTGAAGCCGTTATGGACATCATCCGCGCCAAGACAGACAAGGCCATGAACATTGCGGTCAAACAATTAGATGGTTCCCTTTCTGATCTTATCAATAATACCCGTCAAGAAATCCTCAATACACTTGCCCAAGTTGAGGTCAATATTGATTATCCTGAGTATGATGATGTTGAAGAAGCGACTACTGCTGTTGTCCGGGAAAAGACAATAGAGTTTGAACAATTACTAACTAATCTCCTTAGAACAGCCCGTCGCGGTAAAATCCTTCGTGAAGGAATTTCAACAGCTATCATCGGACGTCCCAACGTTGGGAAATCTAGCCTCCTAAACAACCTCTTGCGTGAGGACAAGGCTATCGTTACAGATATTGCTGGTACGACACGTGATGTCATCGAAGAATACGTCAACATCAACGGTGTTCCTCTAAAATTGATTGACACAGCTGGTATTCGTGAAACGGATGACATCGTGGAACAAATAGGTGTTGAGCGTTCGAAAAAAGCCCTCAAGGAAGCCGACTTGGTTCTACTGGTGCTAAATGCCAGTGAACCACTGACCGCTCAAGACAGACAACTCTTAGAAATCAGTCAGGACACCAACCGCATTATTCTTCTTAATAAAACTGACCTGCCTGAAGTTATTGAAACCTCTGAACTTCCAGAAGATGTCATTCGCATTTCAGTCCTTAAAAATCAAAATATCGATAAGATTGAAGAGCGCATTAACAACCTCTTCTTTGAAAATGCTGGTTTGGTTGAACAAGATGCTACCTACTTGTCAAATGCTCGTCATATTTCCTTGATTGAGAAGGCTGTTGAAAGTTTGCAAGCTGTTAATGAAGGACTAGAACTAGGTATGCCAGTTGACTTGCTTCAAGTTGACTTGACCCGTACTTGGGAAATCCTCGGAGAAATCACTGGGGATGCTGCTCCTGATGAACTCATCACCCAACTCTTTAGCCAATTCTGTTTAGGAAAATAAGAAAAATCCATGATCCTTCTTGCGGTCATGGATTTTATTGTCTTATTAGTAATCTGGTCTTAAGACACCTGTTACGGTTGCCTTAGTCGCTTCGTAATCGCCATCTACAACAACCTTGATAATGCGTTTGGCATCTTCTTCTGGTGCTGGAACAAGAGGTAGACGAGTTGGACCAGCTTCAAATCCCATATAGTTCAAAACTGCCTTAACTGGAGCAGGACTTGGATAAGAGAAGAGGGCATTGACCTTAGGAATGAATTTACGCTGAATAGCTGCAGCTTTCTTCATATCGCTTTCAGCAATTGCAGTGAACATTTCGTGCATCTCATCCCCATTTGTATGAGAGGCAACAGAAATAACCCCGTCCGCACCAAGATTCATGGCATGGAAAGCATCACCATCCTCACCTGTATAAATCAAGAACTCTTCTGGCTTGTGCTCAATCAAGTAAGCCATATTAGCTAAGCTGGTACATTCTTTGACACCAATAATATTTGGATGGTCAGCCAAACGAAGCATGGTTTCTGGAGTTAATTCGACAACCACACGACCTGGAATATTATAGATAATAATTGGTAGGTCAGAAGCATCCGCAATCGCCTTAAAGTGCTGGTACATCCCTTCTTGAGAAGGTTTGTTGTAGTAAGGTACAATAGCGAGTCCAGCAGCAAAACCGCCAAATTCCGCTACTTCTTTGACAAACTCAATAGAGTCACGCGTATCATTAGTACCTACACCCGCAATCAAAGGAACGCGTCCATTGACAACTTTTTGAACTGCCTCAAAGAGTTCCAACTCTTCATCGTGGGTCAAAGTTGGACTCTCGGCAGTCGTCCCTGCAAGAAGAATACCATCTGTGTGATGGGCCAATAAATGCTCAATCAAGGCTGGAATGGCATCAAAGTTGATGGAACCATCCTCATGGAAAGGAGTAATAAAGGCTGTGATGATTTTACACTCTTTTAAATCTTGATAAGACATGAAAACACCTCTCTATTTCAAAGAAGGAGTTCATCTGAACTCCTAAATTATATGACTATTTTAATTCAAATTTCAATTCGGCAGTTGGACGAACCAAGCCACGTTCATGAAGAGTTTCCGCAATCTGAACGGAGTTCCAAGCAGCACCTTTGAGAAGGTTATCTGAAACAACCCACATGTGGATTCCTTTTTCAGCATCCAAGTCTTTACGGATACGACCAACAAAGGTATCACGTGAACCAACTGCATTGATGGCTTGTGGATAGATTTGATGAGCTACATCATCTTCAAGAACAGCACCTGGGAAGGCCGCGATAGCTGCTTTAACTTCTTCGATTGGAGCCACTTCTTTTGTTTCGATATAAACTGACTCAGAGTGAGCTGACAATACTGGAATACGCACACATGTTGCTGAAACGGCTATGCTATCATCTTCCATGATTTTCTTAGTTTCCTTAGTCATCTTCATCTCTTCGTAAGTGTAATCATTGTCCGTGAAGACATCAATTTGTGGAAGAGCGTTGAAGGCGATAGGATAGTGTTTCTTGTCACCACCTGAAGGCAAGATTTCGGCATGCAAATCACGTGGGGTTACACCATCATTCAAGACTTCACGAAGTTCACGTTGTGTTTCAAGAATCGCTCCCATACCAGCACCTGAAACTGCTTGGTAAGTTGAAACGATGATACGATCCAAGCCCCATTTTTGGCGAACTGGCTCAAGAGCCACCATCATTTGGATTGTTGAACAGTTAGGGCAAGCAATAATCCCGTTGTGGGCATCAAGTGCGTGAGCATTGACCTCTGGAACAACCAAAGGAACATCTGGATTTTGACGGAAGTAAGATGTATTATCTACTACTACCGCTCCAGCCTTCACTGCGTATGGTGCATACTTAGCTGATGTAGAACCACCTGCTGAAAAGAGAGCAATATCAACTCCTTCAAAAGCAGTTTCAGTCGTTTCTTCAATCGTAATATCTTGGTCTTTAAATTTCAAAGTCTTGCCTGCTGAACGTGCAGAAGCAAGTAAACGAATTTTATCGATTGGAAGTGTTGATTCTTCCAACATTTTTATCATCTGAGCACCGACAGCACCTGTCGCGCCGACTACAGCAACTGTATATCCCATACATAACCTCTTTCGGAATTTTCTAAAAATTTCTATAATAGATGTATTATACTACTTTTTCCATGAATTGCAAAGCTTTTTCATCATTTTTTGGAAAATAAAAATCCCCAGTCGCTAGACCAGGGACTAAGAGGCATCTTCATGTGATGAGCAGGTTCACACAACTCATCAAGGTCCGCTCCTGCGTTATGACCTCCTTATGCTCAATAGTAGTCCGAAGACAACCTATCGACTCATCGCATCTACTATTCTACTAAAGAGAATGACTTTTGTCAACAGACGAAACTCTTTATATTATCAAATTCAAACTTCGTCAGCGTCTCCTTAGCGTATATATGTTACTGACTTCGTCAGTTTCATCTACAACCTCAAAAACATGTTTTGAGCTGACTTCGTCAGTCTTATCTACAACCTCAAAGCAGTGCTTTGATCAGCCTGCAGCTAGCTTCCTAGTTTGCTCTTTGATTTTCATTGAGTATTGGTTTTATTTACATAGGTGCATAAGAAATATCTTTGAAAAATTTGAGACAAACATAACAAAAACCCTTGTAAATCAAGGGCTTTTCTGTCTATTTAATGCTAATTGCCGGGATTGAACCGGCGACCTCATCCTTACCATGGATGCGCTCTGCCAACTGAGCTAAATCAGCTTACTTAAAAAGTATACTACAGTTAGAAAATCTTGTCAAGTTTCCTTAGAAATTTTCCATAAGAAAAAGCCAGGTAAGAGTCACCCAGCTTGTCTTCTTCTATTTGCTTAAATCGATTCGACGACCAATTTTACCGATAATAATCGCTCCAATAATCAATGAGGCAAATTCACCAACTCCTGTTGTAAACCAAGTAAGGAAAAATGGTAATTGCGCTACAATATTCAACTCGGCAGCGATAGTAAACATGGAAATTGAAAAGAGGATTGAAAAGAAGAAATGATCTTTTCGAATTAATCCATTAAAGAGGTAATCTTTGCTGTATTTTGCAAAAAGCCAAACACCTAGACTGAGGAATACTAGGGTTGATCCACCACCAACAAAGACATCTAGCAGTCCGAAGCTAAAGAAATTAGCAATCATACAACCGATGGTAACTCCGATGATGTACTTAGGATTGTAAAAAGCCATAAAGTTCATCATTTCTGAAATACGGAACTGATAAGCACCATAGCTAATGGCATTTAAAGGCGGTGTGACAGTCAAAACGACATAAATAGCAGCAACGATTGCAATGTCTGCAACATCACGAATAGTTAATTTTTTCATCTTTTCTCCTTTGGCGGTTGCCCGCGTGTAATATGCTTGGTGAAAGAAGCTAAGCACCAAGGGTTGCTTTATTCAACCTTACTAGTATAGCACAATAGCCTGCTTTATGCTATACTTAAACCATGAAAATTCCTATTCAAAAATTTTTTAACAATGAAATCTTAGCCTATCTCTTCTTTGGCCTTGCAACAACTCTAGTTTCGATTCTCTCACGATTAGTCATTTATCAACTAAGTCATCAGGAACTTCTTGCTACGACCTTGGCAAATATAATTGGTATCCTCTTTGCCTTTATCACAAATGATAGGATTGTATTTAAGCAAGCTAGGCAGAATTGGCCAAGCCGTTTAGTGAAATTTTCTCTTGCCCGCCTTTCTACTTTTCTGTTAGACTTGCTCCTTACTTTTCTATTTGTAACCCAGTTTCCCCACATCATAGGTCAATTCGTAAATGAAAAACTTGACAAAATCAATGCAATCGAAACAGTTCTTGCACAATTATTGATAATTATCCTTAATTATATTTTTAGTAAGGTTTTTATTTTTAAAAAATAAAATTTTTGAGCATATATCTTGCGAGCTTTTCTTAATTAATATATAATGAAGTGTAAACTTTTTTTGAAAGGAAATTATGAAAATGTTAAAAGATCTTAAAGCATTTTTGCTTCGTGGTAATGTTGTTGACCTTGCTGTCGGTGTGATTATTGCCTCTGCTTTTGGTGCTATCGTTACATCACTTGTTAACGATATCATCACTCCACTTATTTTGAATCCAGCCTTGGAAGCTGCGAAAGTACAAAACATCGCTGAGCTTGCTTGGAATGGTGTTACATATGGTAAATTCTTGAGCGCTGTTATCAACTTCCTAGTTATCGGTACTGTTCTCTTCTTTGTTATCAAAGGTATCGAAAAAGCTCAAAGCCTTACTAAGAAAGAAGAGGCTGCTGAGGAAGCTCCAGCTGCTCCAACTGAGTTGGAAGTACTTCAAGAAATCAAAGCCCTTCTTGAGAAAAAATAATCGATTAAAAGGATCTAGCGCAAAGCTAAATCCTTTTTCTTTACTCTTTTGGTAACTTACCTGCTTTCTCAAGCATTTTCTTGATCAAATAAGGCATCTTGACATTCTCCCGACCTTTTTTCTCAATCAGTTTTTTCACAAATTCTGGCATTTGTAAATCTTCAGATTCAGCCAAAATATTTTTCGTCTCATCTGAAGGAACTAATTCATCAAAGGTTTCTTCTTCTGGAAGAAATTCCTTAAATTCTTTGTCCTCATTAGCTCTGACGGTATTGACCAAGGCATCAATCAAACGAGAATCCGTATTTGGCATTGGTGGACGATGGTAATTGACCCCAAATTCCTGACATAAGTCATAACACTCCACATCGTTGTCAAACAAGACTTCAATATGCTCGCTGATGAAGCTGATAGGGACAAAAATGTAATGGTCTGGATGTTCTGTCTGTTCTTTGAGATATTCCAAAACATCTGGCTTAATCCATGGAATACCGATATCACTTTCACTCTGCCAAGTGTTGGC
Source organism: Streptococcus mitis (assembly GCA_001914195.1). Lineage (GTDB taxonomy): Bacteria > Bacillota > Bacilli > Lactobacillales > Streptococcaceae > Streptococcus > Streptococcus mitis_F. The sequence goes on from MKYF01000023.1 coordinate 17,215, forward strand.
ATATTGTTCTGAACTCAAGCCTAGTTTTTCAGCAACTAGCTTGCTATTTTCAAAAATTTGGTCGATATAAGGGTCACCAAAATCCAAGGCAAAAATAGGCACACTATGGGCTGAAAAGATGACTTTAAAGCTGTCTTGCTTTACCTCTTCTTTTAAAATCTTACCAATTTCATCCGCCCAATAGTTTAAGAGCGCTTCTTCCTGATACCAGTCCTTAATGACCAAAAATTGAATTTGTTTGCTTTCCAAAAATTTTTCATAGCCCATGACAGAGTAGAAAGAATAATGGGGCTCCAAAATCAAGCAAATACACTGTTCAATTCCGTCTGCTTCCATCTGACCGATCACATCTGGAATAAAGGGACTGGAAAACTTATTGGCAAAATAGACACTGTATTCATTTCCCAGCCTAGCTTCTACCAAGGCAACCTCTTCACGCGTAATTCTTTGCAGAGGTGTGCCTCCAATTCGTACATAATTATCATAGAGAGTTTGAATCTCGTGGTCTTGAGGTCTCACTCCGCGACGAATATTTGTGAAAAAATCAGCCACACCTTCAAAGGTAATCTCTTCTGGCGAACCGAAAGTCATCATTAAAATTGCTTTTTTCATAATCGCTTCCTTGTGATATTTTTATCAAGTTTATTTTATCATTAATTCGTTGATAAGTAAACGCCAACATAGCGAATTTCCCTAACTTCAGTCTTTTGTTTTTCTCTTCTTTCTATGATACAATGGAAAAAAATGAATTCAAAAGGAGTTTTTTATGACTTACCCCAATCTCTTGGACCGCTTCTTAACCTACGTTAAGGTCAACACGCGCTCTGATGAACACTCTACTACTACTCCAAGTACGCAGAGTCAGGTAGATTTTGCTACAAATGTTCTTATTCCTGAAATGAAACGTGTTGGATTACAAAATGTTTATTATCTACCAAATGGTTTTGCAATTGGGACCTTACCAGCCAATGATCCATCTTTAACGCGTAAGATTGGCTTTATCTCCCACATGGATACTGCTGACTTTAATGCCGAAGGAGTTAATCCCCAGGTAATTGAAAACTACGATGGTAGTGTGATTGAACTTGGAAATTCTGGTTTTAAACTAGATCCAGCCGACTTCAAGAGTCTTGAAAAATATCCAGGACAAACGCTCATCACAACCGACGGAACAACCTTGCTAGGGGCTGATGACAAGTCTGGTATTGCTGAGATTATGACTGCTATTGAATATCTGACTGCTCATCCTGAAATCAAACACTGTGAGATTCGTGTTGGTTTTGGTCCAGATGAAGAAATCGGTGTTGGTGCTAATAAATTTGATGCAGAAGATTTCGATGTAGATTTTGCCTATACTGTAGATGGCGGACCTCTCGGAGAACTTCAGTACGAGACTTTCTCAGCAGCTGGTGCTGAATTGCATTTCCAAGGACGCAATGTTCACCCTGGTACCGCCAAAGGTCAGATGGTCAATGCCCTTCAGCTAGCGATTGATTTCCATAATCAACTTCCCGAGAATGACCGACCTGAGTTAACGGATGGTTATCAAGGTTTCTATCATCTTATGGATATGACAGGTAGTGTCGAGGAGGCGCGTGCAAGCTACATCATTCGTGATTTTGAAAAAGATGCCTTTGAAGCGCGTAAAACAGCTATGCAGTCTATCGCTGATAAGATGAATCAAGAACTTGGTAGCGACCGTGTCAGCCTAAATTTGACAGACCAGTACTACAATATGAAAGAAGTCATTGAAAAAGATATGACTCCAATTACCATTGCTAAAGCCGTTATGGAAGATTTGGGGATCGCTCCTATTATCGAACCAATTCGTGGAGGGACAGACGGCTCTAAGATTTCCTTTATGGGAATCCCAACTCCTAATATCTTTGCGGGAGGAGAAAATATGCACGGACGTTTTGAATATGTCAGCCTTCAGACCATGGAACGTGCAGTTGATACCATCATTGGTATCGTAGCTTATAAAGACTAAAAATAGGCTGGGCAAAAACTCAATTTTAAGAGAAAATGAAGTAAATCTTCACACAATAAAACGCATAGTATCAAGGTTTTGGCTCCTGATACTGTGCGTTTTTTGATTATAAATGCGAATTATTTAGTAGCACTTCTCTTTATTGATGAACTGCTTGAGCTGCTGTGATAAGGGTCAACTTGTAAACATCATCAGCATTACATCCACGAGAGAGGTCGTTAACTGGCTTGTTCAAACCTTGCAAAACAGGTCCTACTGCCGCAAAGCCACCAAGACGTTCAGCCATCTTGTATCCGATATTTCCTGCCTCGATACCTGGGAAGATGAAGACATTTGCTTGACCAGCTACCGTACTTCCAGGAGCTTTCAAAGCTGCAGTTTCAGGAACAAAGGCTGCATCAAATTGCAACTCGCCATCGATTTCAAGGTCAGGACGCAAGTCGTGAGCAATTTTAGTTGCTTCAACAACCTTATCAACGCTTTCTCCAAATCCTGAACCTTTAGTAGAATAGCTTAGCATAGCAATTTTAGGTTCGATACCAAACATCTTAGCTGTAATTGCTGAGTTGATGGCAATTTCAGCCAAAGCTTCCGCGTCTGGATTGATGTTGATGGCACAGTCTCCAAATAGATAACGTTCAGAGCCACGAACCATGAGAAAAGCACCTGAAGTACGCGTTACATTTGGACGAGTTTTGATGATTTGAAGGGCTGGACGAACTGTTGAAGCAGTTGAATGAATCGCACCTGACACCATTCCATCAACCAAGCCCAAGTAAACCAACATAACACCAAAGTAGTTGACATCTTCAACCAAAACCTTGCGTGCATCTTCTTCAGACATTTTGCCCTTGCGACGCTCCACTAGGGCAGCAACCATTTCTTCAAATTGAGGATAATGTTGAGGGTCAATGACTTCATAACCATCCATGATCCCTTCAATTTCAAGATAAATTTTAATTTTTTCAGGATTTCCAAGCAAAACAGGAATCACTTCTGTTTCTTTTACCAAGCGTTTAGTTGCTTGAAGAATACGAGGCTCTTCCCCTTCAGGGAGAACGATGCGAGCATTTTTGCCAACTAGGTTGGCTTTGAGACTTTCAAAAACTTCCATGAGTTTTCTCCTTTTAGATAATAATTATACTCTGAAACAGTTTTTATAGAGTATTAGTTGATAACTGGGTAATAAGGTTACTGAAATCATCCGGCAAGGAACTTTCTAACTGCAAGTCTTGCTCTAAAAATGGATGATAGAAGGATAGGTAATGGCAATGCAGGGCCTGACGTTGAATGCCGTCATCCAGACTACCTCCGTACAAATCATCGCCCAACAAAGGGAAACCAATATGAGAAAAATGGACTCGGATTTGGTGGGTTCGTCCAGTGTGCAAACGAATATCGACCAAATGAATATTCCCATAAGAAGCGACAATCTTGTAAGAAGTATGGGCATACTTTCCACCTTTTGCCACCCGTCTGGTGATAATAGAGTCTTCATCACGCGCAATCGGAGCAATAATTTCCCCCTCTGACTCCAAATATCCATCTCCTTTAACGAGGGCAAAGTAGCGTTTTTCAATGGACTTCTTCTGCAACTGCTTGTCTAATCGTGCATGGGCATAGCCGTGCTTGGCAAAGAGCATCAAGCCAGAAGTATCTCTATCAAGCCTGGTTACAATATGAACCTGCTGATTTTCGTAATTTTGCTTGACGTAGTAACCCTTGATAAAATTGGCAATGGTATTGGAGTGGTTGACACTAGGAATAGACGCCACTCCATAGGGTTTGTTTAAGACTAGAAAATGGTCATCCTCATAGAGAATATCTAATGGACGCTCGATAGATTCCAAGGTTTCAAAGCCTTCCTCAGCGGGAATATCAATAGTAACACGGTCCCCGATATCTAATAGATAGGTTGCATTTTGCGGTTGGTCATTGACCAGAATAGCCCCACCTCGAAACTTAATCTTGGCCAGAAGCCCCTTAGAAACCTCGTGCTTTTTTAAGAAAGTCTTAACCTTGACATGTTCATCTGCGATAAATTCAAACCTCATTCATCCACCTCGCCGATAAAGGCATCCTTAACGCGGTTCCAGAAGCTGGTATGGCTAGGAGTCGCAACAAAGTGAATCTTATGATGATCAATTTGATACTCGATTCGCTCGATACTACGAAAAGAATAGACACTATTGTCAACCGAAATGGTGTGGTAATCGTTTCTCGTTGGAATGAGTTCAATCTTATCCTTCTTAGGCACAATAATAGAAGAGCCCAGCGTTCGATAGACACGATTATTAAGGCTGGCAATCTCCGTTAATTGCAAAGCTTCAATGGTAGGGTGTAAAACAGCACCGCCAAGAGACTTGTTATAAGCCGTACTACCAGTCGGTGTCGAAACTGTTAGCCCGTCTCCACGAAAACGCTCAAAGGGAACACCATTGATGACAATATCTGCCACCATGGTTCGATCAGACCTGCGGATGCTGGCTTCATTGAGGGCACGAAAAATCTTGACCTCTCCATTTCCAAGAAAAACCTTCACATTTAGAACAGGGTAAGAAACCCTTGCTCCGGTATCCAGCTGCAAATTGGTCATTAACTTATCCAACTCAAAATCACGATAATCGGTATAAAAGCCCAGATGTCCTGTATGAAGACCGATAAAGCGTACCTTATCAAGTTGGTCTTCGTACTTATGAAAGGCCGACAAGAGCATGCCATCTCCACCAATGGAAATGACAATGTCTGGACTGCTATCATTGAGTATAAACTGATTTCTCTTCAAACGATCTCGCAATTCATACAAAACCCTTTGACTCTGCGGTTTTCTATTGGCTATCAGGTCAATTCGTTTACCTGTATTCTTCATCTGTATCGTCACTGTTTCCTACACCGTCATTTAATTTTCTACTCAAGGGATCAAAAAGAGCCTGGGCTTCTTGGATATCATCTCGAATTTTACCCATTTCTTCATCCAACTGATGGGCGATTCTAGCAGTAATTTCCAGTCGCTTCTTAATCTCCTCTGGGAAATCCCCTTGGTACTTGTAGTTGAGAGAATGTTCTATCGTTGCCCAAAAATTCATGGCCAAAGTACGAATTTGAATTTCTGCCAAAATAGTCTTAGCTCCATTGATGGTATCAACCATATATTCTACTACCACGTGATAGGAACGGTAGCCTGAAGCCTTTCGATGAGTAATGTAATCTCGCTCCTGTATGATACGCATATCCTGACGCTTACGCAAAATAGCTACAACTTCTTGGACGTCATCTACAAACTGAACCATCACACGTAAACCAGCAATATCCTGCAAATCGTGTTCCAAGGTCGCATAAGTAATGCCACGACGAGCCATTTTTTCCTTGATACTTTCAATTGGCTTGACTCGACCAGTCACAAACTCAATCGGAGAATGCTTATTTTGCTTACGATATTGCTTCCGAATACCACGTAGTTTAATCTTTAACTCACCAACAGCTTGAATGTAAGGATCTAGAAATTCTTCCCATTCTAAGGTCATATATTCTCCCTTGTTCTCATATTATCCTTCAAAAATATCTTTGATTTTTTCTCCAGATTCATATACAATAAATACAATGCTTATTATACCATAAGTGAAAAACGTTTACAAATAGTTATCATTGGTTGTCAATAGTTGAGTTTTTACTTATTTTTCATTAAAATCATTTTCATTAATTGCTA
>MKYF01000005.1 GCA_001914195.1 Streptococcus mitis
GGCATCTGAGTCAGCGTCAACAAGTGCATCTGAGTCAGCAAGCACAAGCGCATCTGAGTCAGCAAGCACAAGCGCTTCTGAGTCAGCATCAACAAGTGCAGTAGCTTCAGCTTCAGCGTCAACAAGTGCAGTAGCTTCAGCTTCAGCATCAACAAGTGCAGTAGCTTCAGCTTCAGCATCAACAAGCGCAGTAGCTTCAGCTTCAGCGTCAACAAGTGCAGTAGCTTCAGCCTCAGCGTCAACAAGTGCAGTAGCTTCAGCCTCAGCGTCAACAAGCGCATCGACATCAGCAAGTACGTCAGCAAGCACATCAGCAAGTACATCGGCTTCAACAAGTATGTCAGTTCCGAATAGTACTGATAAACCAGAGTTTAGTTTGAGTGAAAGTGCTTCGCAGTCAACAAGTCTAAGCATGTCAATCTCAACATCGGTGTCTATGTCGACTTCAACAAGTACGTCACTTTCAAATGCAATTTCTGATAGCGCCTCAACGTCAAGCTCACTTGTAGGATCAAATGTTGATCATTCGACTTCACATGTAGGAAACGGTACGGGATCGACAGCTAAGTCAAGACAGCAATTGCCAAATACAGGTACAGAAGTTTCCAAAACATCTGCGCTTCTAGGAGCTTTGGCAGCTGTGACTGGTTTAGGTCTGTTTGCGAAACGCCGTAAACGTGATGATGAAGAAATGTAAACAATCTGCTTATCTCATATTTGATCAGCGATAGATGTGTCTATCGAGTTTGGACAAAAAAGTCTGTAAAATCATAAAAACGCATATTATCAAGTGTTCAAAAACTTGATAGTATGCGTTTTATTGTGGAAATGTTTCCTTTCTTTTCGGATGGAATTGAGTTTCCCAGCCTTATGTTTGTATAGTCGGTTAAAAAATTGAGTACGAAAACCCACTTCATAAAAGTATTGATAGATTATACTCTTCGAAAATCTCTTCAAACCACGTCAACGTCGTCTTGCCATATATATGTTACTGACTTCGTCAGTTCTATTTGCAACCTCAAAGCAGTGCTTTGAGCAACCTGCGGCTAGTTTCCTAGTTTGCTCTTTGATTTTCATTGAGTATTAGTGGGCTTTTCTTGCACTGTTTTGATCTTTTATTTCCTTCGATTATATATTAGAGAGGATTAGTAGAAGAGGGGTAAATTGTTAGAATGATTATGTGATGTCTTATACCAAGCAAAAATCAGACCGTAGGATAAGAGTACAGTTGAGGATAGTTAGAAAGGTTTATCTGATTTTGTGTAGATAAGATTGATGTCGTCAGTAACAAATTGACGGAAAACCAATATAGATATAGTGTGATTTTTCTATAAGGATGGAAAAAAGAAGGGAAATTTGATAAGATAGGAATATGGATTTTGAAAAAATTGAACAAGCTTATACCTATTTACTAGAGAATGTCCAAGTCATCCAAAGTGATTTGGCGACCAATTTTTATGACGCCCTGGTGGAGCAAAATAGCATCTATCTGGATGGTGAAACTGAGCTAGAGCAGGTCAAAGAGAACAATCAGGCCCTTAAACTATTAGCGCTTCGCAAAGAAGAATGGCTCAAGACCTACCAGTTTCTCTTGATGAAGGCTGGGCAAACAGAACCCTTGCAGGCTAATCACCAGTTTACACCGGATGCTATTGCTTTGCTTTTGGTGTTTATTGTGGAAGAGTTGTTTACAGAGAAGGAAATCACTATCCTCGAAATGGGTTCTGGCATGGGAATTCTGGGCGCTACTTTCTTGACCTCGCTTGCTAAAAAAGTGGATTACTTGGGAATGGAAGTGGATGATTTGCTGATTGATTTGGCGGCTAGTATGGCAGATGTAATTGGTTTGCAGGCTGGTTTTGTCCAAGGAGATGCCGTTCGTCCACAAATGCTCAAAGAAAGCGACGTGGTCATCAGCGACTTGCCTGTCGGTTATTATCCTGATGATGCCGTTGCAGCGCGCCATCAAGTTGCTTCTAGCCAAGAACATACTTACGCCCATCACTTGCTCATGGAACAAGGACTTAAGTACCTCAAGTTAGACGGATACGCTATTTTTCTAGCTCCGAGTGATTTGTTGACCAGTCCTCAAAGTGATTTATTAAAAGGGTGGTTGAAAGAAGAAGCAAGTCTAGTTGCCATGATTAGTCTGCCTGAAAATCTCTTTGCCAGTGCCAAACAATCTAAGACGATTTTTATCTTACAGAAGAAAAGTGAAATAGCAGTAGAGCCTTTTGTTTATCCACTTGCTAGCTTGCAAGATGCAAGTATTTTAATGAAATTTAAAGAAAATTTTCAAAAATGGACTCAAGGTACTGAAATATAAAATAGATTTTGTTATAATAGATGAAAACGCTTAAAAAGGGGTATCATGTTATGACAAAAACAATTGCAATCAATGCGGGAAGTTCAAGTTTGAAATGGCAATTATACTTAATGCCAGAAGAAAAAGTATTGGCGAAAGGTTTGATTGAACGTATCGGTTTGAAAGATTCAATTTCAACTGTAAAATTTGATGGCCGTTCTGAACAACAAATTTTGGATATCGAAAATCATACACAAGCCGTTAAGATTTTATTGGATGACTTGATTCGTTTCGACATCATCAAGGCATACGATGAGATTACAGGTGTTGGACATCGTGTTGTTGCCGGTGGAGAATACTTCAAAGAATCAACAGTTGTTGAAGGGGATGTTTTAGAAAAAGTTGAAGAGTTGAGTTTGTTAGCTCCTCTCCACAATCCAGCCAATGCAGCAGGTGTTCGTGCCTTCAAGGAATTGTTGCCAGATATTACCAGTGTAGTTGTGTTTGATACTTCATTCCACACAAGTATGCCAGAGAAAGCTTACCGTTACCCTCTACCAACAAAATACTACACAGAAAACAAGGTTCGTAAATACGGTGCTCATGGTACAAGTCACCAGTTTGTAGCAGGAGAAGCTGCAAAACTCTTGGGACGTCCATTAGAAGACTTGAAGTTAATTACTTGCCACATCGGTAATGGAGCATCTATTACAGCTGTTAAGGGTGGTCAATCTGTCGATACTTCAATGGGCTTCACTCCACTTGGTGGTGTGATGATGGGAACTCGTACAGGGGATATTGACCCAGCTATCATTCCTTATTTAATGCAATATACAGAGGACTTTAACACGCCTGAAAACATTAGTCACGTTCTTAATCGTGAATCAGGCCTTATGGGTGTTTCAGGCAAATCTAGTGATATGCGTGATGTGATTGCTGCTATGGAAGAAGGGGATCATGATGCCACTTTAGCCTATGAAATGTATGTTGATCGTATCCAAAAACATATTGGTCAATACCTTGCAGTCCTAAATGGAGCAGATGCTATTATCTTTACTGCAGGTATCGGTGAAAATGCTGCAAACGTACGTGAAGATGTTATTTCAGGTATCTCTTGGTTTGGCTGTGACGTTGATCCAGAAAAGAACGTCTTTGGCGTGACAGGAGACATCTCAACAGAAGCAGCGAAAATTCGTGTTTTGGTTATTCCAACAGATGAAGAATTGGTCATTGCCCGTGATGTTGAACGCTTGAAAAAATAACTAAAATCAGAAAAAATATTCTGTACGAGGAGTTGGGAAAGTGAATTTTCCAACTTCTTTTTCTGATGAAATTGTCCAAAACCTTGCTATGATTGGCTTTTTTGAAAAATATGGTATAATAGTAGTAATTTAATAGATGGAGTTGAGTTTTGAAGAAAAACTTTCGTGTAAAAAGAGAGAAAGATTTTAAGGCAATTTTCAAGGAGGGAACAAGTTTTGCCAATCGCAAATTTGTTGTCTACCAATTAGAAAACCAGAAAAACCATTTTCGAGTAGGTCTATCAGTTAGCAAAAAACTGGGGAATGCCGTCACTAGAAATCAAATCAAGCGACGAATCCGACATATTATCCAGAATGCAAAAGGGAGTCTGGTAGAAGATGTCGACTTTGTTGTCATTGCTCGAAAAGGGGTCGAAACCTTGGGATACGCAGAGATGGAGAAAAATCTACTCCACGTATTAAAATTATCAAAGATTTACCAGGAAGGAAATGGGAGTGAAAAAGAAACTACAGTTGACTAGTTTGCTAGGACTGTCTCTATTGATTATGACAGCCTGTGCAACTAATGGGACAACTAGCGATATTACGGCAGATTCGACTGATTTTTGGAGTAAATTGGTTTACTTCTTTGCAGAGGTCATTCGCTTTTTATCATTTGATATTAGTATTGGAGTGGGGATTATTCTCTTTACAATCTTGATTCGTACAGTGCTCTTGCCAGTCTTTCAAGTGCAAATGGTGGCTTCTAGAAAAATGCAGGAAGCGCAACCTCGCATTAAGGCGCTTCGAGAACAATATCCGGGTCGAGATATGGAAAGCAGAACCAAACTAGAGCAGGAAATGCGTAAAGTCTTTAAAGAAATGGGTGTCAGACAATCAGATTCTCTTTGGCCGATTTTGATTCAGATGCCACTTATCTTGGCCTTGTTCCAAGCCCTATCAAGAGTTGACTTTTTGAAGACAGGTCATTTCTTATGGATTAACCTTGGTGGTGTGGATACAACACTTGTTCTTCCGATTTTAGCAGCAGTATTTACCTTTTTAAGTACTTGGTTGTCCAATAAAGCCTTGTCTGAGCGTAATGGAGCTACGACTGCGATGATGTACGGGATTCCAGTCTTGATCTTTATCTTTGGGGTTTATGCTCCGAGCGGAGTCGCTCTCTACTGGGCAGTGTCCAATGCTTATCAAGTCTTGCAAACCTATTTCTTGAACAATCCATTCAAGATTATCGCAGAACGTGAGGCTCTAGTACAGGCACAAAAAGATTTGGAAAATAGAAAAAGAAAAGCCAAGAAAAAGGCTCAGAAAACGAAATAATAAGGAGGAATCTGGTAATGGTAGTATTTACAGGTTCAACTGTTGAAGAAGCAATCCAGAAAGGATTGAAAGAATTAGATATTCCAAGAATGAAGGCTCATATCAAAGTCATTTCTCGTGAGAAAAAAGGATTTCTTGGTTTATTTGGTAAAAAACCAGCCCAAGTGGATATCGATGCGATTAGTGAAACGACAGTTGTAAAAGCAAACCAACAAGCTGTAAAGGGAGTTCCAAAACAAATCAATGATTTGAATGAACCAGTTAAAACGGTTAGTGAAGCAACCGTTGATTTGGGGCATGTTGTAGAAGCAATTAAAAAGATTGAAGAGGAAGGTCAAGGTATTTCTGATGAAGTCAAGGCTGAAATCTTAAAACATGAAAGACATGCCAGCACGATCTTAGAAGAAACTGGTCACATTGAGATTTTAAATGAATTACAACTTGAAGAAACTGACCTCGAAGAAGAAGTAGAAACTCCTAATGTTGAAAGCCAAGCTGAGCAAACTGAAAGTCAAGAACTAGAAGACTTGGGCTTGAAAGTTGAACCGAGCTTTGATATTGAACAAGTAGCTACGGAAGTAACGACTTATGTTCAAACAATTATTGATGACATGGATGTTGAAGCCACACTTTCAAATGACTATAACCGTCGTAGCATCAATCTACAAATTGACACCAATGAACCAGGGCGTATTATCGGTTATCATGGTAAAGTTTTGAAAGCCTTGCAACTGTTGGCGCAAAATTATCTGTACAACCGCTATTCAAGAACCTTCTACATCACTATTAATGTCAATGATTATGTTGAACACCGTGCAGAAGTCTTGCAGACCTATGCGCAAAAATTGGCGACTCGTGTTTTAGAAGAAGGCCGCAGTCATCAAACAGATCCAATGTCAAATAGCGAACGTAAGATTATTCATCGTATTATTTCACGTATGGATGGCGTGACTAGTTACTCTGAAGGTGACGAGCCAAATCGCTATGTCGTTGTAGATACAGAATAAGTAAAATCAGGGTTGACCTGATTTTTTGCTAGCTAGAGGAGGTTGAACGGATGTTGAATAAGATAAGAGACTATTTAGATTTTGCAGGTTTCCAGTACCGTAATCCTGATAAAGCGGGAAAAGAGCGAGAGAAGATGCTGGAATTGCGTTACAAAGGCCAAGAGGCTCGAAAGGCTTTTACAGAGTTGGCTAAAGTCTTTCAGGCAAATTATCCAGAATGGCAACTCCAACAGACTAGCCAGTGGATGAACCAGGCGCAACGTTTGAGACCACACTTTTGGGTCTATCTACAGCGTGAGGGGAAAGTGACAGAACCTATGTTGGCTCTTCGTTTGTATGGAAGCTCTTCTGATTTTGGAGTTTCACTTGAAGTTAGTTTTATCGAACGTAAGAAAGACGAACAGACATTAGGCAAGCAAGCCAAAGTTTTAGAAATTCCAACCGTTAAAGGGATTTATTATCTAGCCTACTCAGATGGTCAAAGTCAACGGTGGGAGGCGAACGAAGAAAATCGTCAAATTTTAAGAAATAAAATATCCAATCAGGAAGTCCGAAAAGTTTTAGTTAAGACAGATGTTTCTTTTATAGAAAATCAATCATTAGATATGATTTTAGAAAAATTAGAAGAAGCATATGAACGCTTACTTCCCTACTATCAGGCGACCAGAGGGTAGAAGACAGGAGACTTATCTAGCATCGAATTGTTTGATTGCTATTCTATGTATTTTTTCATATAATAGGAGAAGGAATAATAGGTGCTATCTAAATCACCTCAAATAGAAAGGAAATTCTATGTCAAATCTATCTGTTAATGCAATTCGTTTCCTAGGTATTGACGCTATCAACAAAGCCAACTCAGGTCACCCAGGTGTGGTTATGGGAGCGGCTCCGATGGCTTATAGCCTCTTTACAAAACAACTTCGTATCAATCCAGCTCAACCAAACTGGATTAATCGCGACCGCTTTATTCTTTCAGCAGGCCATGGTTCAATGCTTCTTTATGCCCTTCTTCACCTTTCTGGTTTTGAAGATGTCAGCATGGATGAGATTAAGAGCTTCCGTCAGTGGGGTTCAAAAACACCAGGTCACCCAGAATTTGGCCATACAGCAGGGATTGATGCTACCACAGGTCCTCTAGGTCAAGGGATCTCAACTGCTACTGGTTTTGCCCAAGCAGAACGTTTTTTGGCAGCCAAATATAATCGTGAAGGCTACAATATCTTTGACCACTATACTTACGTTATCTGTGGGGACGGAGATTTGATGGAAGGTGTCTCAAGTGAGGCGGCTTCATACGCAGGCTTGCAAAAACTAGACAAGTTGGTTGTTCTTTATGATTCAAATGACATCAACTTGGATGGTGAGACAAAGGATTCCTTTACAGAAAGTGTTCGTGACCGTTACAATGCCTACGGTTGGCACACTGCCTTAGTTGAAGATGGAACAGACTTGGAAGCCATCCATGCTGCTATCGAAGCAGCTAAAGCTTCAGGCAAGCCATCTTTGATTGAAGTGAAGACTGTTATTGGATACGGTTCTCCAAATAAACAGGGAACTAATGCCGTACACGGTGCTCCTCTTGGAGCAGATGAAACTGCAGCTACTCGTCAAGCTCTCGGTTGGGACTACGAGCCGTTTGAAATCCCAGAACAAGTATATGCTGATTTCAAAGAACATGTTGCAGACCGTGGCGCATTAGCTTATCAAACTTGGACTAAATTAGTTGCTGATTATAAAGAAGCTCACCCAGAATTGGCTGCAGAAGTAGAAGCCATTATTGATGGACGCGATCCAGTTGAAGTGACTCCAGCAGACTTCCCAGCATTAGAAAATGGCTTCTCTCAAGCAACTCGTAATTCAAGCCAAGATGCCTTGAATGTTGTGGCAGCTAAGTTACCAACCTTCCTAGGTGGATCAGCTGACCTAGCTCATTCAAATATGACTTACATCAAAACAGATGGACTTCAAGACGATGCTAATCGCTTGAACCGTAACATTCAGTTTGGTGTTCGTGAATTTGCTATGGGAACGATCTTGAACGGGATGTCTCTTCATGGTGGACTTCGTGTATACGGTGGAACTTTCTTCGTCTTCTCTGACTATGTGAAGGCAGCTGTCCGCTTGTCAGCCTTGCAAGGACTTCCTGTGACTTATGTCTTTACCCACGATTCTATTGCAGTTGGGGAAGACGGTCCGACTCACGAACCAGTTGAGCACTTAGCAGGTCTTCGTGCTATGCCAAATCTAAATGTTTTCCGTCCAGCAGATGCGCGTGAAACGCAAGCAGCTTGGTACCTTGCAGTGACAAGTGAGAAAACACCAACTGCCCTTGTCTTGACACGCCAAAATTTGACTGTCGAAGAGGGAACAGACTTTGACAAGGTTGCAAAAGGTGCCTATGTTGTCTATGAAAATGCAGCAGACTTTGATACCATCTTGATTGCGACAGGTTCAGAGGTTAATCTTGCTGTCTCAGCTGCCAAAGAATTGGCTAGTCAAGGCGCAAAAGTCCGCGTAGTCAGCATGCCATCTACAGATGTCTTTGATAAACAAGATACAGCATACAAGGAAGAAATCCTTCCAGATGCAGTTCGCTGTCGTGTTGCAGTCGAGATGGGTGCAACTCAAAACTGGTACAAATATGTTGGTCTCGATGGTGCCGTTCTCGGTATTGATACCTTCGGAGCCTCTGCCCCAGCACCAAAAGTATTGGCAGAATATGGCTTTACAGTTGAAAATCTTGTAAAAGTCGTTCAAAACTTGAAATAATCCTAAAAATCAGGGCGTAAGCTCTGGTTTTTTCTTACTAGAAAAGTAAGGTACAATCTTGTAAAAGTAACTGAAATTTGATATAGTAGTCCTATGTAAAAGACAAAGGAGAATATAATGGAATCACAATATACATTTTTAATCATTCTTGTGGCTATGGTGGGCTTGATGTTCTTTACGCAACGCTCTCAAAAGAAACAAGCACAAAAGCGTATGGAAAGCTTGAATAAATTACAAAAAGGCTATGAAGTGATTACAATCGGTGGACTTTATGGAACAGTCGATGAAGTAGATACAGAAAAGAAAACAATTGTTCTTGATGTAGATGGAGTTTACTTGACTTTTGAACTAGCTGCTATCAAGACCGTATTGCCGCTGAAAGAAACAGCTTCACTCGAAGGCGCAATTGAAAAATAAGACGAGATCACGAACTCCCGTTTTTCTATAAAAGAAAGGAAATGGGATGAAAAAATTAGTATTTGTCTGTCTGGGAAATATTTGCCGCAGCCCTATGGCCGAGTTTGTGATGAAATCGATGACAGATAACTACGAAATCCAAAGTCGAGCGACTTCCTCTTGGGAACATGGCAATCCGATTCATAAGGGAACTCAGGGGGTTTTTCAAGAGTATGATATTCCTTATGACAGAGGCAAAACATCGCTTCAGATTAGTAAGGAAGATTTTGAAGCCTTTGATTATATTATCGGAATGGACGCTTCAAATGTTTCGGATCTACGTCAGATGTGTCCAGTAGACTGTCAAGATAAGATTTACTCATTTGCATCTGAAAGTGTTCCAGATCCTTGGTATACAGGAGATTTTGAGGAAACCTATCAGCGTGTTCAAGCAGGTTGTCAAGCTTGGTTAGAACGTTTAGAAAAGGAGAGTGAAGGTGGAAAATCTTAAGAATTTTTACGAAAAGTATCATGTCTATCTGACTCGTCCACGTTTAGAGCTTTTGGCAGTAGTTACCATTGTTTTCTGTGCTGTACTCGTCTTTTTTCTAAATATTCCCGGAAAAGGTGTTCTAAAGCTTGATAATGGAACGATTGTTTACGATGGCAGTCTTGTCCGTGGTAAAATGAATGGCCAAGGAACCATCACCTTCCAAAATGGAGACCAATATACAGGTGGTTTCAACAATGGAGCCTTCAACGGAAAAGGTACCTTTCAATCTAAAGAAGGCTGGACCTACGAAGGTGATTTTGTAAATGGTCAGGCTGAAGGGAAAGGGAAACTAACAACAGAACAAGAAGTCGTTTATGAAGGGACTTTTAAACAAGGTGTTTTTCAACAAAAATAAAGCCTCCTTATCAAAGGAGGTATTGTTAGAATGTTTAAGTAAGCGCTTACCTGCAAATCCCTTTCTTTCCAAGTCTCTCTTCCAAGCAAGTTTGTGAAATAAAAAAATATTTGAAATAAATTTCACAAACTTCAAAGATAAAACTTGATAAGAAAAGAAAATGAGAAACATTTCACAAGAGTTTAAAAATTCTTTGTGAAATGTTTATGAAACTGTTTACAAAGTTGAAATAATGCGTTATAATAAACTTGTGAAAAAATTAACAAAGGATATCGATCCTTGAAAGCTATGGAGGAAAATATGGCTGATAAAAAAACTGTGACACCAGAGGAAAAGAAACTCGCTGCTGAAAAGCATGTTGATGGATTGGTGCAAAAAGCTCTAGTTGCCCTTGAGGAAATGCGTAAACTCGATCAAGAACAGGTCGACTACATCGTTGCCAAAGCATCAGTAGCAGCTTTGGATGCCCACGGAGAATTGGCTTTACATGCCTTTGAAGAAACAGGACGTGGTGTATTTGAAGACAAAGCAACTAAGAACTTGTTTGCTTGTGAACACGTAGTAAACAACATGCGCCATACTAAAACAGTTGGCGTTATCGAAGAAGACGATGTAACAGGTTTGACTCTTATCGCTGAACCGGTTGGTGTTGTCTGTGGTATTACTCCTACAACAAACCCAACATCAACAGCAATCTTCAAATCATTGATTTCATTGAAGACACGTAACCCAATCGTCTTTGCCTTCCATCCATCAGCACAAGAATCATCTGCTCATGCAGCTCGTATCGTCCGCGATGCAGCTATCGCAGCTGGTGCTCCTGAAAACTGTGTGCAATGGATTACTCAACCATCTATGGAAGCAACAAGTGCCCTTATGAACCACGAAGGTGTTGCGACAATCCTTGCAACAGGTGGTAATGCCATGGTTAAGGCTGCGTACTCATGTGGTAAACCAGCTCTTGGGGTAGGTGCCGGAAACGTTCCAGCTTATGTTGAAAAATCAGCAAACATTCGTCAAGCAGCACACGATATCGTCATGTCTAAATCATTTGATAATGGTATGGTCTGTGCTTCAGAGCAAGCGGTTATCATTGATAAAGAAATTTACGATGAATTTGTAGCAGAGTTCAAATCATATCACACTTACTTTGTAAACAAAAAAGAAAAAGCACTTCTTGAAGAATTCTGCTTCGGCGTGAAAGCAAACAGCAAAAACTGTGCTGGTGCAAAATTGAACGCTGACATCGTTGGTAAACCAGCAACTTGGATTGCAGAACAAGCGGGATTTACAGTTCCAGAAGGAACAAACATTCTTGCTGCAGAATGTAAAGAAGTTGGTGAAAATGAGCCATTGACTCGTGAAAAATTGTCACCAGTTATCGCAGTTTTGAAATCTGAAAACCGTGAAGATGGTATTGCCAAAGCTCGTCAAATGGTTGAATTTAACGGTCTTGGACACTCAGCAGCTATCCACACAGCTGACGAAGAATTGACTAAAGAATTTGGTAAAGCTGTTAAAGCTATTCGTGTTATCTGTAACTCACCTTCTACTTTCGGTGGTATCGGGGACGTTTACAATGCCTTCTTGCCATCATTGACACTTGGATGTGGTTCTTACGGACGCAACTCAGTTGGGGATAACGTTAGTGCCATTAACCTCTTGAATATCAAAAAAGTCGGAAGACGGAGAAATAACATGCAATGGATGAAACTTCCTTCAAAAACATACTTTGAACGTGATTCAATTCAATACCTTCAAAAATGTCGTGACGTTGAACGTGTCATGATCGTTACTGACCATGCCATGGTAGAGCTTGGTTTCCTTGATCGTATCATCGAACAACTTGATCTTCGTCGCAATAAGGTTGTTTACCAAATCTTTGCTGATGTAGAACCAGATCCAGATATCACAACTGTAAACCGTGGTACTGAGATTATGCGTGCTTTCAAACCAGATACAATCATCGCTCTCGGTGGTGGATCTCCAATGGATGCTGCTAAAGTAATGTGGCTCTTCTACGAACAACCAGAAGTAGACTTCCGAGACCTTGTTCAAAAATTCATGGATATCCGTAAACGTGCCTTCAAATTCCCATTGCTTGGTAAGAAGACTAAATTCATCGCAATCCCAACAACATCTGGTACAGGATCTGAAGTAACACCATTTGCCGTTATCTCTGATAAAGCAAACAACCGTAAATACCCAATCGCGGACTACTCATTGACACCAACTGTGGCAATCGTAGACCCTGCCTTGGTATTGACAGTTCCTGGATTTGTTGCTGCGGACACTGGTATGGACGTATTGACCCACGCGACTGAAGCTTACGTATCACAAATGGCTAGCGACTACACTGACGGTCTTGCACTTCAAGCAATCAAACTTGTATTCGAAAACCTTGAAAGCTCAGTTAAGAATGCAGACTTCCACTCACGTGAGAAAATGCATAACGCTTCAACAATCGCTGGTATGGCCTTTGCCAATGCCTTCCTAGGTATTTCTCACTCAATGGCTCATAAGATTGGTGCGCAATTCCACACAATCCACGGTCGTACTAATGCTATCTTGCTTCCATACGTTATCCGTTACAACGGTACACGTCCAGCTAAGACAGCAACATGGCCTAAGTACAACTACTACCGTGCAGATGAAAAATACCAAGATATCGCACGCATGCTTGGACTTCCAGCTTCTACTCCAGAAGAAGGTGTGGAATCTTACGCAAAAGCTGTCTACGAACTTGGTGAGCGCGTAGGTATCCAAATGAACTTCAAAGCACAAGGAATTGATGAAAAAGAATGGAAAGAACATTCACGTGAATTGGCCTTCCTTGCTTATGAAGATCAATGTTCGCCTGCAAATCCACGCCTTCCAATGGTTGACCATATGCAAGAAATCATCGAAGATTCTTACTATGGCTACAAAGAAAGACCAGGACGCCGTAAATAATTGTTATCAGCCTAGAGGCAGGAATTATCCTGTCTCTTTTTTTGTAATTCTATTTGAAAAATGGTATAATCATCGCATATATTTATTTGAAAATCAAATCTTTTATAATCATGCGAGGGGCTAATGAACAAGATAAATGAGTTAGGGGATAAAGTGCGACTTTTAAGAGAGGAAAAAGGACTTAGTCGCCCAGTATTTTGTGGGGATGAGTCTGAATTATCAGTCCGTCAGTTGGTGCGAATCGAAAAAGGAGAATTTCGCCCGACGATAAAAACACTAGAATATATTGCAGATAGATTAGAAATTCCATCCTACGTCTTGATGCCAGATTATAAGGAACTGCCTAAACGCTACCAAGAATTAAAGTACTTTCTTTTACATCACCCTGACTACGGAGACAAGGAGTTGCAGGAACAAAAGGAAGAATATTTCGATGAGATTTTTGAGAATTTTTATGATGCTTTGCCACGTGATGAGAAGATGATAGTGGATTGCCTTCAAGCTATAGATGCAGTGAGAGCGACTAGTAATTCCTTATACGGAAGTGGTGTGATTGAAGACGGTCTTCAAGATTTACTATCCAGAGATGTATATAAAGCCGAGGACTTGTTGAAATTGAGACTGTATTTCAACTGTCAGTTAATGGATGGTTTAAATGTGGGTGAGATAAAAGAATCTGAGCATGAAACTATTCTTTGTTTTCATGACAAATTAAGTTCTCAGGTTGATAAGATAGAGTTCGATTGTTTGGACTTACTTAGAGATTCCTTGTTAGCTTCTTTAGCTTGTATAGAAATTATGGGGCTGTTTCGTTATTTTAAGAGAGCAGTTGAAACCTTAAATAAAATAGGGCAGAAAACACGAGATTTTCAAAAACAACCGATTGTCTTGATGGTAGAATGGAAATATTATATTCAGACTGATTATGATACAGCAAAACAAAAGTATGAAGAAGCAAAAATGATGGCGAGGATGTTTGGCAATGAGAAGTTAATCGTTAGTTTAGATAATGAATGGAGCCAAGATTTAGAAAGGTATTGTTAAATGCTTTATAGGAGTGACATTTCTGTCATTGAGGGAATGCCGCTTTTTTGTTACAATGAATTTTACTTGATATACATCCAGAAGCAAACTAGGCAATAGAGAGAAAACTCTAAGCTAGTAGGCCCGTAGGGGAAATCAGTGCTGATGTAACTTGAAGGATTTTCTGTAAGTAGGATGTATGGCGATAACGGTTTTAAACAAGGGGGAAAGAATGTCCATTTTATCCATTAAAAATATTTCAAAGTTTTACACTTTGGACGGTAAACATCAAGAGCAGGCTTTAAAGAATATAAATCTGCAAATCGCAAAAGGTAAAATTACAGCGATTTACGGTCCATCAGGCTGTGGCAAAACCAGTTTACTAAATATCATCAGCGGTTTAGATAGACAATATGAAGGAGATTTAGAGTTTAAAGGGGAATCCCTCCGTGACTTATCAGAGATTGAACTAACTCAATTTCGTAAAGATAAGATTGGATTTGTGTTTCAAAACTTTAACCTCATTCCACATCAGTCTGTCTTGGACAATGTCAAGCTACCTCTCTATGTCAAAGATTTATCTGACAGGGAGATGACAATGATTGCAAAGGAGCAATTAAGTAACTTAGGCATGGAGCCTTTTGTGGCTAAAAATGTTAAACAACTTTCTGGTGGGCAAAAGCAACGTGTAGCAATAGCGCGTGCACTGGTAAATCAGCCTGATATGATTGTAGCAGATGAGCCAACGGGTTCGCTGGATTCTCAATCCCAAGAAAAGGTATTGGAAGTGTTTAAAAATTTAGCCCAAACAGGGAAAACAGTATTGATCGTAACCCATAATCCAGAGGTTGCTGAATATGCAGATGTGATTATCAAAATGAAGGATGGTGAAGTCGTTGAAGAAGTCAAAAAATAAAGGATTATCATTGAAAAATAAATTCAAACTTTCTTTAAATAACTTTCTGGAAAGAAAGTGGCGTAACCTATTGATTGCGCTAGCAACCTCAATCGGTTTTGTAGGAGTCTTAATTTCTTTCGGCTTGGGAAATGCATTGATTTCGATGATTGATGAAAATACGAATGGAGGTCAAATTCCTTCTCAAGTTCAGATTGCTTTAAACACAAAAAATGTTGGACGAGGCTTTTTGAACCAAGACGATAAGAACTATATCACGGATACAGTTGGGAAAGAAGCTATTAAATATTTGGAGAGTCCTTTTGGGATGACCATGTCAAATATTACTATAGATGGTCAAGAAATGGATCTGAGTCAAACGATGCCTTCTTATGCTCAAGTAGTGAGTCTCTATGAGGATACAAGTATCTCTGTTAGTAGTAATGAGGCGGACAAATTATTAGCCGGTTCCCTCTATACTGATGCAAATGAACAGGGTTTGACAATTCCAATCAGTTTACTAAAAAATTGGAATGAACAGACAGGAAAAAATCTAACAGCTAGTGATGTTATTGGCAAATCAGTCTCAGCCAGCATTGTAGAAAATACTGCTGAAGCTAGTAAGATTGCTCAATTTCAAACAAAGATTGTACGTGTAATCAATGATGAAGATGACCTGGAGGACAGTAACAGTTTCATGTCGTCTCATCAAATGGAAACGATTTTGAAAGAAGCTGGATTTACAAAAGCTGTATCTTATTTTATCTTGGAACTCAAAAATCCATCACAGACAAAAGCGGTAACAGAAGAATTACAAAAAAATAAGAAGTATACTGTTCTTTCTCAACAGAAGGTTCTTGATATTGTGATTACCTTTATTCGTGTCATTCAGGGATTGTTGATTGTGCTTTCATCACAAGCTATTGTGGTAGCAGCGGTCATGATTGGTATCATTATTTACATCAATATCATGCAACGTTCTAAGGAAATAGGTGTCATGAAGGCAGTTGGTTATCAAAATCGTGATGTCAAAGGAATTTTTATTTACGAGGCTATCTGGATTGTAGGTATCGCCTTGCTACTGGCCTTTTTGGTAGCACAAGGGGTGGGAAGTTTGGCGAATGCGGTTGTAAATCACTTTTATCCATCCATCACTAAGGTTTTTGAATTAAATTTGTTATCTGTTTTAGGAACTCTAGCTTTCGCTCTCTTGCTTGGTTATGTATCAGCTTACTTCCCGGCGCGTAAAATTAGTAAAATGGATCCTGTAGAATCGCTACGATATGAATAGTAAGGGATTCCTTGATTTACAGTTTAAAAAAGAAACTAACATAGAAAAACAATGCCCGTACTTGCAATTAAACTTAAATAGTTATATAATAGGTTTGTTGAAAGGTGATTTGTAGTGATTCAAGTTACTCTTTTCACAATAAAAATTTCATGATTTTCATAAGGAGGAAATCACTAATGGTAGTTAAAGTTGGTATTAACGGTTTCGGACGTATCGGTCGTCTTGCTTTCCGTCGTATCCAAAACGTAGAAGGTGTTGAAGTTACTCGTATCAACGACCTTACAGATCCAGTTATGCTTGCACACTTGTTGAAATACGACACAACTCAAGGTCGTTTCGACGGTACTGTTGAAGTTAGAGAAGGTGGATTTGAAGTTAACGGTAAATTCATCAAAGTTTCTGCTGAACGTGATCCAGAACAAATCGACTGGGCTAACGACGGTGTAGAAATCGTTCTTGAAGCTACTGGTTTCTTTGCTAAGAAAGCAGCTGCTGAAAAACACTTGCACGCTGGTGGAGCTAAAAAAGTTGTTATCACTGCTCCTGGTGGAAACGACGTTAAAACAGTTGTATTCAACACTAACCACGACGTTCTTGACGGTACTGAAACAGTTATCTCAGGTGCTTCATGTACTACAAACTGCTTGGCTCCTATGGCTAAAGCTCTTCAAGATAACTTTGGTGTTGTTGAAGGATTGATGACTACTATCCACGCTTACACTGGTGACCAAATGATCCTTGACGGACCACACCGTGGTGGTGACCTTCGCCGTGCTCGCGCTGGTGCTGCAAACATCGTTCCTAACTCAACTGGTGCTGCAAAAGCTATCGGTCTTGTAATCCCAGAATTGAACGGTAAACTTGACGGATCTGCACAACGCGTTCCAACTCCAACTGGATCAGTTACTGAATTGGTAGCAGTTCTTGAAAAGAACGTTACTGTTGATGAAGTGAACGCAGCTATGAAAGCAGCTTCAAACGAATCATACGGTTACACAGAAGATCCAATCGTATCTTCAGATATCGTAGGTATGTCTTACGGTTCATTGTTTGACGCAACTCAAACTAAAGTTCTTGACGTTGACGGTAAACAATTGGTTAAAGTTGTATCATGGTACGACAACGAAATGTCATACACTGCACAACTTGTTCGTACTCTTGAATACTTCGCAAAAATCGCTAAATAATTCTTGAGTCGATAAAAAGCAAGGCCTCTTGGTCTTGCTTTTCTTATATGGAAAAATGGATGACACAATCATCCATTCTTTTTTAATTCTGTTTCAAAAGTATTCGAGAGGGCAGTGAAGTTTAATTTTTCTAATGTAAGTGGATGGGTAAAGGAAAGTCGGAAGGCGTGGAGCATAAGGCGACTTGTATTTGATTTGCTATTATAGAGGGGGTCACCTAGGATCGGGAAATTATGATGCGAAAGGTGCACACGGATTTGATGGGTTCGCCCTGTCTTTAGTTTGCAACGAACTAATGAAGTCTTGTTTGAGAATTGCTTTAATCTGCTTACATGCGTTTCAGCATATTGCCCATTTTTTGCATCAACTATTCTTTTTCTACGATCATGGCGATCACGTCCTATTTTGTCTTTGAAGACAAGTTCTTTTCTGTTGATCTTTCCATCAACTAGAGCCCAATATTCCCTAGAAATCTCTTTTTTCTCCAGTAAGCGATTGAGAATAGGCAGGATAAAAGGATTTTTGGCAAAGAGAATCAAGCCACTGGTTTCCATGTCCAGACGATGAACGACATAGCAGGTTTGGCCAACATAGGCACTGACATGGTTAAGAAGGGCGATTTCGTTTGGCTGATTACCATGCGTTTTCATCCCCTCAGGTTTGTTGATGATAATGAGATGTTGATCTTGATAAACTTCCTGAACGAAGTTTGCGTCGCCCCAAGGAATTCCTTTTTCGGGATAATCTTCTTCGTCAAAAGTTAACTGGCAAACATCTCCAGGATTTACGATTTCGTTCCAATGAACTTCTCGCTGATTAATCGAAATGTGTTTCTTGATTCTCAAAAAATGCCGGATTTGTCTAGGGATGAGGAGTTGCTCCTCAAGTAATTGCTTTACCGTCATTTGAGGTAGAGAGTCTGGTAATGTAAATGTGAATTGCATACAGATATTGTAACAAAAAAAGCCCTATTTGGATAGGAAATAGCTAAATTCTTGTCTTCCTATGATGAAGATGATAAAATAAACGCATGAAATTAGATAAATTATTTGAGAAATTTCTTTCTCTTTTTAAAAAAGAAACAAGTGAACTAGAGGATTCTGGGTCTACTAGCTTGCGTCGTTCTCGCAGCGATCGAAAAAAATTAGCCCAAGTGGGTCCGATTCGGAAATTCTGGCGTCGCTATCATCTAACGAAAATGGTTGTTATACTAGGTTTGAGTGCAGGCTTGTTAGTTGGAACCTATTTGTTTGCTGTAGCCAAGTCAACCAATGTCAATGATTTGCAAAATGCCTTGAAAACTCGAACTCTCATTTTTGACCGTGAAGAAAAGGAGGCTGGTGCCTTGTCTGGTCAAAAAGGAACTTATGTTGAATTGACTGATATCAGTAAAAATTTGCAGAATGCCGTTATTGCGACAGAAGACCGTTCTTTTTATAAAAATGATGGGATTAACTATGGTCGTTTCTTCTTGGCGATTGTAACTGCTGGTCGTTCAGGTGGTGGTTCTACTATTACCCAACAGCTGGCTAAAAATGCCTATCTGTCGCAGGATCAAACTGTTGAGAGAAAAGCGAAAGAATTTTTCCTTGCTTTAGAATTAACAAAAAAATATAGTAAGGATCAAATTCTAACCATGTACCTTAACAACGCTTATTTTGGAAATGGTGTGTGGGGTGTAGAAGATGCCAGTAAGAAATACTTTGGAGTTTCTGCATCAGAAGTGAGTCTGGATCAAGCTGCGACTCTGGCAGGCATGCTCAAAGGACCGGAACTGTATAATCCTTTGAATTCTGTAGAAGATTCGACTAATCGTCGTGATACTGTCTTGCAAAATATGCTTGCAGCGGGTTACATTGATAAAAACCAAGAAACCGAAGCTGCAGAAGTTGATATGACTTCGCAATTGCACGATAAGTATGAAGGAAAAATCTCAGATTACCGCTATCCTTCTTACTTTGATGCGGTGGTTAATGAAGCTGTGTCTAAGTATAATTTAACAGAGGAAGAAATCGTAAATAATGGCTACCGCATTTACACAGAGCTGGACCAAAATTACCAAGCAAATATGCAGGTTGTTTATGAAAACACATCGCTATTTCCGAGGGCAGAGGATGGAACATTTGCTCAATCAGGAAGTGTAGCTCTCGAACCGAAAACAGGTGGAGTTCGTGGAGTTGTCGGTCAAGTTGCTGATAATGATAAAACTGGATTCCGGAATTTCAACTATGCAACTCAATCAAAACGTAGTCCTGGTTCTGCAATTAAGCCTTTAGTTGTTTATACGCCAGCAGTTGAAGCAGGCTGGGCTTTGAATAAGCTCTTGGATAACCATACCATGCAGTACGACAGCTATAAGCTTGATAACTATGCAGGAATCAAAACGAGTCGAGAAGTTCCTATGTATCAAGCCTTGGCAGAGTCGCTTAATCTGCCTGCTGTTGCCACTGTTAATGATTTGGGCGTTGATAAGGCTTTTGAGGCGGGCGAAAAATTCGGACTCAACATGGAAAAAGTTGATCGTGTTCTTGGTGTCGCGTTGGGAAGCGGTGTTGAAACCAATCCTCTGCAAATGGCTCAAGCATATGCTGCCTTTGCAAATGAAGGTTTAATGCCTGAAGCTCATTTTATTAGTAGAATTGAAAATGCTAGTGGTCAGGTTATTGCGAGCCATAAAAATTCACAAAAACGGGTGATTGATAAGTCTGTAGCTGATAAGATGACCAGTATGATGTTGGGGACATTCACCAACGGTACCGGTATTAGTTCATCGCCTGCAGACTATGTCATGGCAGGGAAAACTGGAACAACTGAAGCAGTTTTCAATCCGGATTACACAAGTGACCAGTGGGTAATTGGTTATACTCCGGATGTAGTGATTAGCCACTGGCTTGGCTTTCCGACCACTGATGAAAATCACTATCTAGCAGGTTCGACTTCAAACGGTGCAGCACATGTCTTTAGAAACATTGCAAATACCATTTTACCTTATACGCCAGGAAGCACTTTTACGGTTGAAAATGCTTATAAGCAAAATGGAATTGGACCAGCCAATACAAAAAGACAAGTACAAACCAATGATAATAGCCAGACAGATGATAATTTGTCTGATATTCGAGGACGTGCGCAAAGTCTAGTAGATGAGGCTAGCCGGGCTATCTCAGATGCGAAGATTAAGGAAAAGGCTCAAACAATATGGGATTCGGTAGTCAATCTATTTCGCTAAGATGCTTGTCAAAGCCTAGCTTTCTTGTTATAATAGATAAGATGGAGGCGTTATGGCACTAAAAAAAGCAAGCCTAGCTTGTGCGGTTTGTGGTTCGAGAAACTATTCAATTAAAATCAGCGGAAACCCCAAGCCTACACGACTAGAAGTAAATAAATTTTGTAAGCATTGTGGCAAGTACACTACACACAGAGAAACGAGATAGGAGAGAGCGATGCGTTTTATTGGAGATATTTTTAGACTTCTTAAAGACACAACATGGCCAACTCGCAAGGAAAGCTGGAGAGATTTTCGTTCTATCATGGAATACACAGCTTTCTTTGTAGTAATTATTTACATTTTTGACCAGTTGATTGTTTCAGGTTTGATTCGATTTATTAACATTTTTTAGAAGAGTAGTGGAGTTAATTACACTAGAAATCTTCTATTTATGAAAGGAAATATCATGGATAGTTTTGATAAAGGGTGGTTTGTTTTACAAACTTATTCTGGTTATGAAAATAAGGTAAAAGAAAATCTATTACAACGTGCACAAACCTACAATATGTTGGATAATATTCTACGCGTTGAAATTCCAACACAAACAGTGCAAGTTGAAAAAAATGGAAAGAGAAAAGAAGTAGAAGAAAATCGCTTTCCAGGTTATGTTCTTGTAGAAATGGTCATGACAGATGAAGCTTGGTTTGTTGTTCGAAACACACCAAATGTTACAGGATTCGTCGGATCTCACGGAAATAGATCAAAACCAACTCCATTATTGGAACAAGAAATTCGTGATATCTTGGTTTCTATGGGACAAACTGTACAAGAGTTTGATATCGATGTTGAAGTTGGTCAAACTGTACGTATTATTGATGGAGCTTTTGCAGATTATACCGGTAAGATTACGGAGATTGATAACAATAAAGTGAAGATGATTATCTCTATGTTTGGTAATGACACAGTTGCAGAAGTAAACCTAAACCAAATCGCAGAATTATAACCCAAAGAGAGGCAAGACCTCTCTTTTTTGTGCAGTTGAGGAGCTAAGGGGAACAGAATGGGGAAATGTGCCAAAAGTGTATCTGAATCTGTTAGACTGTATCTAGAAAGGGGAAGATTATGCTTAAAAAAATGTATGAAGAAGTCCAAGGAATTGTATACAAGTGTAGAAATGAATATTACCTTCATTTGTGGGAGTTATCGGACTGGGATCAAGAGGGAATGATCTGCTTACATGAATTGATTAGTAGAGAAGAAGGGCTTGTAGAAGATATCCCTCGTTTAAGGAAATATTTTAAGACTAAATTCCGGAATCGAATTCTAGATTATCTCCGTAAACAAGAAAGTCAAAAACGGAGATATGATAAAGAGCTTTATGAAGAAGTGGGTGAGATTAGTCATCGTATAAGTGAGGGAGGACTCTGGCTAGATGACTATTATCTCTTTCATGAAACACTAAGAG
>MKYF01000010.1 GCA_001914195.1 Streptococcus mitis
ACATCCATAGTTAACTGATTATCAAGCATCATCTCACCTCATCTCTAGTATAACAAAAAAGCCATCAATTTGATGACTTTTTCAGTAGACTCAAGAAATTACTTGGTCTCTCGTTTGATTAGCTCAATTCAGCAACGATGGCCTTGATTTGTTCTGCTGTGTGAACACCAGCAACTTGTTTGACAACTTGGCCGTCTTTTTTGAAGAGAAGAGTTGGGATAGACATGATTCCAAAGGCACGAGCTGTGTTTGGATTTTCATCAACGTCCATTTTAACGATTTTCAAAACATCTTCTGAAAGTTCTTCAGACAATTTATCCAAGATTGGACCTTGCATACGACATGGACCACACCAAGTTGCCCAAAAGTCTACCAAGACCAAACCGTCTTTTGTTTCTTGTTCGAATGTTGCATCTGTAATTGCTTTTGCCATTGTATTTCTCCTTTTTTAGTTATATTGGCTTAAATCTTGTTTCATGAGATAGAAGAAGACGTCTCCATAAGTTCCATGATAGTCCAAATCATGACCGTTGTAAGTTAATTTTTGGACAGGGTAGTAGTCTGCGACGCCGATAAGGCAAGCTTGTTGTGAACGGTCAAAATCTTCATAAGACTCGAAAGTCACAGTTCTTTCGTTCTTGCTGGCATCTAGATAGGTAATTTCAATCATGTTTAAAACTCCTTTGTTTAATGATGATTTTATTTTACTCCTTGTAAAAGAGAATGTCAAGAAAAATGATTGCGCACGCAACTTTTTTCTAAAATCATCTTAAATCAAGAAATCCAAACCAGTTTCCAAGCTTTCTTCGACAGCCTTTTGTAGAGAGGCCAGTGTCTTTTGCCCATCACTTGTCAGGCAGATAAAACTAGAGCGTCTATCTTGATCACAACACCTGCGACTAAGCAGACCGCAATTTTTGGCTTCCAAGCGAGCCACCATCCGAGAAACAGCGCTCGGGCTCAGATGAAGTTTATCTGGCAGGTCAATCTGGCGTAAAGATTTTTCTTGAGCCAAGTCCAGATAGTAGAGCAGGTAAAACTCTTTCAAGGTCAGACTTTGTTCACTCTGATTAGCAACAGTCTCTTCCAAGAGACTTTCAATTTCTTTCTGACGCCGATTGAAGTCAAACCATTTTTCCAAATAGGTCATAGTATCTCCTTTCTTTTTAGAGTTGTAAATAGAAGAAAGTCCATTCACGGACAGTATCTGTATCACAAGATGATTGCGCATGCAATAATTATACTACTTTTCAAAAGAGCTGGCAAGAAGGACGCAGGCATCTTTTATCCTAAATTACGCTGTTTTCACTAGTCTTTAATTGTCTGTATCCCCTTTCCTCTCTAATTTTTAATGACTCTTGTGCATTTCCTTGAAATTTTCTGAAAAAAGAGTAAACTGGTATGCAAGAAGTCTATTTTGTGGAGTTTAGGATGAAATTATATGTTCAATTAATGATTCTCTTTGTGATTTCTCTAATCGGAGAGGGAATTTCCAGTTTCTTTCATTTGCCTATCCCAGGCAGTATTATCGGCTTGATTATTCTCTTTCTAGCCCTACAATTTAAGTGGCTGAGAACCAGACATGTCAACATGGTTGGGAATTTCTTGCTGGCCAATATGACCATTCTCTTTTTGCCGCCAGCAGTGGGAATCATGGAAAAGTTTGATGTGATTGCTCCCTATCTTTTGCCAATTGTTTTGATTATCTTTTTTGCGGCTGTCATCAATATTATCCTCATAGCCTTGGTAGTTCAGTTCATCAAGAGACGGTTTGAGGGAGATTATGAGAAAGGAGATGCCAAATGAGTGAATTTGTTTCCAATCCCCTGTTTGGGCTTGCCTTGTCTATCCTAGCTTATCTAGTGGGAATGCTGATTTACAGACGTTTTCCCC
Source organism: Streptococcus mitis (assembly GCA_001914195.1). Taxonomy (GTDB): domain Bacteria; phylum Bacillota; class Bacilli; order Lactobacillales; family Streptococcaceae; genus Streptococcus; species Streptococcus mitis_F. The sequence continues at coordinate 1,894 of MKYF01000010.1, forward strand.
ATCCATTGACAACGCCCTTGCTTTTGTCAGCTGTTTTCATTATCATCTTTCTAAAAGTGACGGGTATTTCTTACCAAGATTACTACCAAGGTGGGGTTTATCTGAATAACTTGATTGTCCCATCGACCGTGGCTCTAGGGATTCCGCTTTATAAGAGTTTTCATCTGATGAAGCACCATGCTCGGAGTATTCTCTTTGGTAGTCTGATAGCGGTAGTGGTCAATACCTCTTTCACAGCCCTTGTAGCTAAGATTTTTGGGATGGACTTTTTCTTAGCCATTTCTCTCTTTCCTAAGTCAGTGACAACCGCTATGGCAGTGGGAATTACAGAAAAATTGCAAGGTCTGACTACTGTGACCTTGGTGGTAGTAGTGGCAACTGGGATTTTAACCAGTGTCATCGGCCCAACCCTTTTGAAGTGGTTGAAAATAGATGATCCAGTAGTTGTTGGTCTTTCCCTTGGAGGCACAGGCCATGCAGTCGGAACGGGAACAGCCTTTCGATACGGCTCTGTAGCAGGAGCTATGGGTGGTTTGGCTATCGGTGTTACCGGTATTCTCTATGTCTTTGTCAGCCCTATCGTAGCCAGTTTGATATTGAGTTAAATCAAAACCCAGCTGTTTAGCGAGCCTACTGAAAAAGTCATCAAATTGATGGCTTTTTTGTTATACTAGAGATGAGGTAAAATAATGCTTGATAATCAGTTAACTATGGATGTCAGTCCTTATTCTAGTTTGTATGATATCGTGGTTCCTAAAACCCACTTTTTCAATAGCCATTAAGAGTGACGACCATCTTTTCCAGAAGAAATTTCAGGAAACACCTTATTTTAAAGAAATGGCCAGACATCGCTATAAAATCGAAGC
>MKYF01000011.1 GCA_001914195.1 Streptococcus mitis
TAATAAATACAAAATAACCGAGGAATTCGCTCAAATTAACGAGAGATTCCTCGGTTTTCATTTCATTAAAAGTAAGAGGCCTATTTTTTCAGTGGACTCCTGTTTAGCTGGGCCTTTTTTATTGCAAGTTAACCTTGTTTCTCAAGATATAGTAGGTTCCGAGATAAAAGATAGCTATGAATATGAGTTCTTCAACAATACCTATACTTGTTCCCATATAGAAATTGTCATTAAATCCTGCTAGTGAATTGACATAGAAGTTAGCACTGGTATTAAAGAAGACTTCAATAAATCCAATGACGACTAGGATTCCAATGTAGGCTACAATAGCGAGTGCTGTACGGTATTCATTGAACAGTTGTCCAATAGAAATGGCCAAGTAAATACAGAGGATTCCTGAGATTGTACTAAGCAGGAAGGATGCCCCCATAAGAGAGAGTTGAGGAAGGTATGTTCCTACAAGTGGAATCAACTCAGAATTTGATATCCATTCTGGAACCGTTATAGTCACAATAATAACAGCACTTAGAGCCAGTACAGCCGAGCTAAGGATAGACCAGATGAAGGCTCCGACTAATTTAGCAGTGATGATATAGTGCTCAGAAACTGGCAAGGTCAAAGTCAGATAGCCTTGGCGGTCATAGACACTACCTTTAAAGCGTTTAATGATTAAGAAAAGAGTTGAAATCCCCAGTGTAATTATCAAGCCACCGAAGACGAGAGCCAGAAAGATAAATAGGAAAGGTTGGCTATCTTTGAAAGATACATAAGAATAGTAGTGTCCTTGCATTCCTATGGGGACGGAAAGGACTAGCACGGCAGCGTAGAGGGCTAAATACCACTTGTTAACATTTTTAAATTCGTAGCGAACTAAATTCCAAAACATAATAATCTCCTTTGCTTAGGCCTTAAATTCCTGACGGAAGAGTTGGTCAATGGATTCACCTGACTCATAGCGAATATCATCTACATTACCTTGACGGACGACTTTTCCATCTTTGAGGAAGACAATTTCATCCAAGATTGGCTCGATATCAGAAATCAAGTGGGTAGAAATCAAAACGGTAGAAGTTGGTGAGTAGTTGTTGATAATGGTATTGAGGATATAATCACGGGCTGCTGGGTCCACCCCACCAATGGGTTCGTCCAGAACATAGAGACGAGCATCACGGCTCATAACCAAAATCAGTTGTACCTTTTCCTTGTTCCCTTTTGATAATTTCTTGAGACGACTATTTTCATCAATTCCTAGGTCTGCAAGTAGATGATGGGCGCGTTCAAGATTGAAATCTTTATAGAAGGTCTTGAAGTAGGTTAGGGCTTCTTTGACCTTCATTTGCTCATTGAGGTAGGTCGTATCCGGCAAATAAGCTACGATAGCCTTGGTTGCTGGGCTTGGGTCCATGTCGTTGATCAGGACACGTCCTTGATCTGGTTGTAAGAGGCCATTGATTAGTTTAATCAGGGTTGTTTTCCCTGAGCCGTTTGGACCAAGGAGACCAACAATTTTTCCAGCTGGAATGTCAAGAGAAACATTTTCAAGGGCTGGTGTTGCTCCATATGATTTGGATACATTTTCAAATGCTAGTAATGACATAGACTTAAACTCCTTTAATATAATCGCCGACTACGCCTGGTAGTTCTTCTTTTTCATAGCCAAAATGGGTCATAGAGGAAACGAAGTGTTCCAATTCTTCTTCTGATAATTGTTTACGCGATTGGGCGATCAGCTCCTTATCTTCAGTCACAAATCGTCCAGTTGTGCGCTTACTGTAGACAAATCCTTCTCGTTCAAGGTCTGACAAGGCTCTTTGGATGGTGTTGGGATTGACACCGGCCTCGCTAGCTAGCTCTCTCACGGTTGGAAGTTGTTGATTGGGTTCCAGTGTATGGGAAACAATCTGAAGCTTGATTTTCTCCATAATCTGTAAATAGATGGGTTTTTTGTTGTCAAATGTCCAGGACATCTTGTTCTCCTTTCTGCTATCTCTTTGTCTTAATTAAATAATACAACAAAACAAAAAACTTGTCAAGCAAAAAGAAGAATTGTTTTGGGAATCGCTTAAAAAATGGTATAATGAAAAGAAAACGATAAGGAGGGAAAGGATGCGTTGTCCAAAATGTGGGGCTACCAAGTCAAGTGTTATCGATAGTCGCCAAGCAGAAGAAGGGAACACCATTCGTAGAAGACGTGAGTGCGACGAATGCCAACACCGTTTTACAACCTACGAAAGAGTAGAAGAAAGAACCTTAGTGGTTGTTAAAAAAGATGGCACACGGGAACAATTCTCCAGAGATAAAATCTTTAATGGGATTATTCGCTCAGCCCAGAAACGTCCTGTATCAAGTGATGAAATCAACATGGTAGTCAATCGTATCGAACAGAAACTCCGTGGTCGAAATGAAAATGAAATTCAAAGCGAGGACATTGGTTCACTCGTCATGGAGGAGTTGGCTGAGTTAGATGAGATTACCTATGTACGTTTTGCCAGTGTCTATCGTAGTTTTAAGGATGTCAGTGAGCTAGAGAGCTTGCTCCAACAAATCACCCAGTCCTCTAAAAAGAAAAAGGAAAGATAAATGAAGCCAATTGACCGTTTTTCTTATCTAAAGAATAATCGGGTGTCGCAAGATACCTCATCTCTGGTACAGTGCTACCTCCCGATTATCGGTCAGGAGGCACTGAGCCTTTATCTTTATACAATTAGTTTTTGGGATAATGGTAGAAAGGAATATCTTTTTTCAAGCATTCTTAACCATCTCAACTTTGGGATGGATAGACTGATAAAATCCCTGAAAATCCTATCTGCTTTCAATCTCTTGACCCTCTATCAAAAGGGGGATGTTTATCAGCTAGCCCTCCATGCTCCTCTATCTAGTCAAGACTTCTTGGAGCATCCTGTTTATCGTAGACTCTTGGAGAAAAAGATTGGCGATGCAGCTGTGGAGGATTTGAAAGTTGAAAGTGCTGATGGTGAAGAAATACCTGTCTCACTCAATCAAGTCTTTCCAGATTTGGCGGAGCTGGGAAGTCAAGAAGACCTTGGTCTCAAGAAGAAAGTGGCCAACGATTTTGACTTGGACCATTTTCGTCAGCTGATGGCTCGAGATGGACTTCGTTTTGCGGATGAACAGTCCGATGTTTTAAATCTCTTTGCCATTGCCGAGGAGAAGAAATGGACTTGGTTTGAGACCTATCAACTGGCTAAGTCAACAGCTGTTTCTCAGGTTATTTCAACCAAACGCATGCGGGAAAAAATCGCTCAAAAACCTGTTTCCTCTGACTTTAGTCCTAAGGAAGCAACCATTATCAAGGAAGCCAAAAGTAAAACGGCCTTGCAGTTCTTGGCAGAAATCAAGCAAACACGCAAGGGAACCATTACCCAAACAGAAAGAGAACTCTTGCAACAGATGGCTGGCTTGGGCTTGCTGGACGAAGTCATCAATATCATTCTCTTATTGACCTTTAATAAGGTGGATTCTGCAAATATTAATGAAAAATATGCCATGAAGGTAGCCAATGACTATGCCTATCAAAAAATTCATTCGGCAGAAGAGGCAGTCTTGCGCATCCGTGAACGTGGGCAGAAGAGCCAGGCCCAAAAAAGCAGTAAACCCGGTTCTGCTAAGTCCAATGTACCCAAGTGGAGCAACCCAGATTATAAGAATGAAACCAGCGAGGAAACTCGTCTGGAACTAGAACGTAAGAAACAAGAACTATTAGCTCGATTAGAAAAAGGAGGAGATTAGATGGAAAGTGTCGGAGACGTACTCAAACGTCAACCTAGCCGTTTTCATTATCAAGATTTGGTCCAGAAAATCATGAAGGATCCTGATGTTGCATCCTTTATCCAGCAAGAATCCTTGACTCCAGAGGAATTAAATCGCAGTATCTCCAAGTTTAATCAGTACATCACCGAGCGTGACAAGTTTCTCCGTGGTGATACGGATTATATTGCCAAAGGCTACAAGCCGATTTTGGTTATGAATCATGGCTATGCGGATGTTTCTTATGAAGAAACTCCTGAACTAATCGCGGCGGAAAAAGAAGCGGCTATTAAGAACCGTCTCAAGTTAATCAATCTGCCAGCCAGTCTCAAGCAAGCTAGTTTGGCTCAAGTAGATTTGGATGATTTGGGGCGCTTGCCGGTTTTTGAAAAGCTATTAGCCTTCGTGGAGCAATATCCAGCTATTCGAAAAGGTCTTTACTTATATGGAGACTTTGGTGTGGGAAAAAGTTTCATGGTGGCTGCCCTAGCCCATGATTTATCAGAAAAACGTGGTGTTTCATCTACTCTTCTCCACTATCCTAGCTTTGTCATCGATGTCAAAAATGCTATCGGTGATGGTAATGTCAAGACCTTGGTGGATGAGATTAAACTGTCTGAAGTCCTGATTTTAGATGATATTGGTGCCGAGCAATCAACAGCTTGGGTGCGTGACGAAATCCTGCAGGTCATTCTCCAATATCGGATGCAGGAAAATTTACCGACCTTTTTCACATCCAACTTCAACTTTGAAGAATTGGAGCTGCATTTCGCTAAAGGGAAACATGGAAATGACGAAACCTGGGAAGCCAGACGCGTCATGGAACGCATCCGTTATTTGGCTGAGGAGACTCGTTTAGAAGGAGTGAACCGTCGATGACAGAAACAATCAAATTAATGAAGGCTCATACTTCAGTGCGCAGGTTTAAAGAGCAAGCCCTTCCTCAGGAAGACTTGACTGAAATCCTGACAGCAGCCCAGATGGCCTCGTCTTGGAAGAATTTCCAATCCTACTCTGTGATTGTGGTACGAAGTCAAGAAAAGAAAGATGCCTTGTATGAATTGGTGCCTCAAGAAGCTATTCGCCAGTCAGCTGTTTTCCTTCTCTTTGTCGGGGATTTGAACCGAGCAGAAAAGGGAGCACGACTCCATACGGATACCTTCCAACCTCAAGGTGTAGAAGGTCTCTTGATTAGTTCGGTCGATGCGGCTCTTGCTGGTCAAAATGCCCTGCTGGCAGCTGAAAGCTTGGGCTATGGTGGTGTCATTATTGGCTTGGTGCGTTACAAGTCAGAAGAAGTGGCAGAGCTCTTTAACCTGCCTGACTATACCTATTCTGTCTTTGGGATGGCACTAGGACTACCAAATGAAGAACATGAAGTCAAACCTCGCTTGCCTTTGAATCAGGTGGTATTTGAGGAAGAATATCAGGAACAAACAGTTGATGTGATTGAGGCTTATGACCGTGTACAGGCTGACTATGCTGGGGCGCGTGCAACCACAAGCTGGAGTCAGCGCCTAGCAGAACAGTTTGGTCAAGCAGAACCAAGCTCAACTAGAAAAAATCTTGAACAGAAGAAGTTATTGTAGAAAGTGAGAAATTATGGCCCTACCAACTATTGCCATTGTAGGACGTCCCAATGTTGGGAAATCAACCCTATTTAATCGGATCGCTGGTGAGCGAATCTCCATTGTAGAAGATGTCGAAGGAGTGACACGTGACCGTATCTATGCAACGGGTGAGTGGCTCAATCGTTCCTTTAGCATGATTGATACAGGAGGAATCGATGATGTCGATGCTCCTTTCATGGAACAAATCAAGCACCAGGCAGAAATTGCCATGGAAGAAGCCGATGTTATCGTCTTTGTCGTGTCCGGTAAGGAAGGAATTACCGATGCAGACGAATACGTAGCCCGCAAGCTTTATAAGACCCACAAACCAGTTATCCTCGCAGTCAACAAGGTGGACAACCCTGAGATGCGAAATGATATCTATGATTTCTATGCCCTCGGTTTGGGTGAACCACTGCCTATCTCATCTGTCCATGGTATCGGTACAGGGGATGTGCTAGACGCGATCGTAGAAAATCTTCCAAATGAATATGAAGAAGAAAATCCAGATGTGATTAAGTTTAGCTTGATTGGTCGTCCTAACGTCGGAAAATCAAGCTTGATTAATGCTATTTTGGGAGAAGACCGTGTCATTGCCAGTCCAGTTGCTGGAACAACGCGTGACGCTATTGATACCCACTTTACAGATACAGATGGTCAAGAGTTTACCATGATTGATACGGCTGGTATGCGTAAGTCTGGTAAGGTTTATGAAAATACTGAGAAATACTCTGTTATGCGTGCCATGCGAGCTATTGACCGCTCAGATGTAGTCTTGATGGTCATCAATGCGGAAGAAGGTATCCGTGAATACGACAAGCGTATCGCAGGATTTGCCCATGAAGCCGGTAAAGGGATGATTATCGTGGTCAACAAGTGGGATACACTTGAAAAAGACAACCACACTATGAAAAACTGGGAAGAAGATATCCGTGAGCAGTTCCAATATCTACCTTACGCACCGATTATCTTTGTATCCGCTTTGACTAAGCAACGTCTCCACAAACTTCCTGAGATGATTAAGCAAATCAGCGAAAGCCAAAACACACGTATTCCATCAGCTGTCTTGAACGATGTCATTATGGATGCTATTGCCATTAACCCAACACCGACAGACAAAGGAAAACGTCTCAAGATTTTCTATGCGACCCAAGTGGCAACTAAACCACCAACCTTTGTTATCTTTGTCAATGAAGAAGAACTCATGCACTTTTCTTACCTGCGTTTCTTGGAAAATCAAATCCGCAAGGCCTTTGTCTTTGAAGGAACACCAATCCATCTCATCGCAAGAAAACGCAAATAAAAAAGTAGAATCTGGAATGACATTTCCAGATTTTTTTGATAGAATGAAGTTGAAGAAAACGCTATCAAATAGAGAGGGGGCTAGTGATGAAACATTTGTTTAAATTGATAATCTTATTTCCCTGGTTTTACTTTTTCAGCTGGATTGAAAAGGCCAATAGAGATAGTAAATTTTTCCCAATTTTTTACTATTTTTACTGGGTTTACATCCCCCTCTATGCTCTTTTTAGCCTTGCTTGGACAGTTATTTCAGTTCTGTTTTTCAATATCGTCTTGAGAAATGTGACAGATATCAAGTTATGGGGCATTTGGTTTCTTTTTATTCTACTAGCTATTGGTCTGAATAGGTTAACTTATTTCTGTTTCAAAAAAATGCTTCGCTTGAGACGAGAACTAGGGAAATCTAAAGCGGCGAGACATTGATTTATATGGTTTTTGTTGATAGGAGATAGCTTATGAAGATTCCTCTCTTAACTTTGGCAAGGAATAAATTTGTTTATGTCTTGCTTACTTTGATTTTTCTTGCTTTGGTTTATCGTGATGTTTTGATGACTTATTTCTTTTTTGATATTCATGCGCCTGATCTAGCCAAATTCGATGGACAAGCAATTAAAAATGACTTATTAAAATCATCACTAGATTTTCGTATTCTCCAGTTCAATCTAGGTTTTTATCAATCATTTATTATTCCAATTATCATTTCTTTGCTAGGTTTTCAATACATCCAGCTGAAAAATAAAGTTTTACGATTGAGTATTGGAAGAGAAGTGAGTTATCAAGGTTTAAAAAGAAAGTTGACTTTTCAAGTCGCAAGTATCCCTTGTGTGATATATTTAGTGACTGTGCTGATAATTGCAATCATAACCTATTTCTTTGGGACTTTTTCGCCTCTGGAATGGAATTCTCTATTTTCTGATGGAAGTAGTTTACAAAGGCTTCTAGATGGAGAAATAAAAAGTTATTTGTTTTTTATGTGTGTCCTTCTAATCGGTATCTTCATCAATACGGTCTATTTTTTAAAAATAGTTGATTATTTAGGGAATGTGACTCGTTCGGCAATTGCCTATTTGATGTTTCTTTGGATTGGTTCTATGCTGCTCTATAGTATCTTGCCATACTATATGGTTCCTATGACGAGTTTGATGCAAGCTAGCTATGGGGATGTAAGTTTGATGAAACTCTTTACTCCTTATATCCTTTATATTGTCCCTTATATGGTGCTTAAAAAATATGAAGATAATGTTTAAGAATTTTAACAATATTTTGCTAAAGAGAAAGATTGTTTTACTACTTCGTATAGTTCTGATGATGATTTTGACCAACTATCTATTGTCAACAGCGGTTCAAAAGCAGGATGTTTTTCTCTTTTTCAAGAGAGAATTGATTTCAATCTTTTCCTATAATGACTATTCTGAAGTGAATTTAGAAATCCCCAAACTCTTGTTAAACCTTTCTATTTTCATGGTTGGATGGCTCTCTGTTATTTTGCTTGAAACTGATTTGGCAGACCATTACCATCACTTGATTCGTTATCAATCAAGCTCCTTTTTCGATTATACAAGGAAACGATTGGTTGTCATTTCTAAATTTTTTACTCAAGATTTATTTGTCTGGTTTCTTGGTTTACTTCCTCTAGGAATTCATTTCAAAACAGTTGCTCTCTTCTTTTTACTTGCTCAGTTAATGATGTTGTATTTGTTACTGTCTTATCTGATAGCACTTATTAGTGTAGGCGCTGGTTTTTCATTTTTTCTCTATTTTTTAGCATTTGTGGGACAAGAATGGATGATGGATCATATTGTGATAGTATATTTAGGACTCTTAAGTTTATTAGTTATCTTGATTGTTAGTCGGTTAGAAGAGAAATTTAAGAAAGGATAAACGATGAGACTTGAAATTATAAATGGACAGAAAATTTATGGGAAAAGACCTATTTTAAATCAGTTGAATTTGGTGTTTCAATCAGGAAAAATTTATGGACTTAAAGGTGATAATGGATCTGGCAAGACAGTTCTTTTAAAGATACTTGCTGGTTATATTAAGCTTGACAAAGGAAAAGTTCTTCAAGATGGTAAAGTTTACGGGGTAAAAAATCATTATATTCAGGATGCAGGGATTTTAATTGAAAAGGTAGAGTTTCTATCTCATTTATCCCTGAGAGAAAATTTGGAACTGTTAAGATATTTTTCATCTAAAGTTACGGAAAAAAGAATTGCCTATTGGATTCAATACTATGATTTACAGGAATTTGAAGACGTTGAGTACCGTCATTTATCCTTAGGGACGAAACAAAAAATGGCCTTGATTCAAGCCTTTATTGCCGAACCATCTATACTCTTTCTCGATGAACCTATGAATGCTTTAGATGAGAAGAGTGTGAGGTTGACAAAACAGGTCATTTTATCTTATCTGAAAAAAGAAAATGGTTTGGTTATCCTGACGTCGCACATATCGGAAGATATTTCAGATCTTTGTACAGAGGTATTATTTGTCGAAAATGGGCATATACAGTATTCAAAATATATACAAGCTTAGGAGGTAGCTTATGGCACGTCTAAAATCATTTATTACACGCTATTCTAAGGTCTATATTGGTTTAGTTCTGTTGATCTGGATTGTTTTCTTCTTTCTTCCTTGGGGCAGTCCGATTCTGGGGGGAAAGATTGACCTCTTAATCATGCAGAAAGTTTTACTAGTTTTTGGAATTCTGTCGATTTTGATGGCCTTGCTGTCCAAGAAAGTCAGTCTCTTTGTTTTTGGATTGATCTGCTGTTTTTCTCTTTGGATTAATCTATTTATCCTATTTGCGATTTTGCCGATTTTTGGCAATTAAAGTATCATAAAAGTCAGAGAGGTTAGCTTGGAAACTAGCCTCTTTTTCCTTTTCAAAATGGGGATTCTTCCTTGAAAATAATCAGTAATTGTGCTAAAATTAAAAGAACATTCTAAAATATTCGGAATTTAAAGTAAGGAAAAACATGGCTAATATTTTAAAAACAATTATCGAAAATGATAAAGGAGAAATCCGTCGTCTGGAAAAGATGGCTGACAAGGTTTTCAAATACGAAGACCAAATGGCTGCTTTGACTGACGACCAACTAAAAGCAAAAACAGTTGAATTTAAAGAACGTTATCAAAATGGAGAATCACTGGATTCATTGCTTTATGAAGCATTTGCGGTTGTCCGTGAAGGTGCTAAACGTGTCCTAGGCCTCTTCCCATATAAGGTTCAGGTCATGGGGGGAATCGTTCTTCACCATGGTGACGTGCCAGAGATGCGTACAGGGGAAGGGAAAACCTTGACTGCGACTATGCCAGTATACCTCAATGCCCTTTCAGGTAAAGGGGTTCACGTAGTTACGGTCAATGAATACCTATCAGAGCGTGACGCGACTGAGATGGGTGAATTGTACTCATGGCTTGGCTTGTCAGTAGGAATTAACTTGGCTGCCAAATCTCCAATGGAGAAAAAAGAAGCCTATGAGTGTGATATTACTTACTCAACCAACTCAGAAATCGGATTTGACTACCTTCGTGATAACATGGTTGTTCGTGCTGAAAACATGGTACAACGTCCGCTCAACTATGCCTTGGTCGATGAGGTTGACTCTATCTTGATTGACGAGGCTCGTACACCATTGATCGTATCAGGTGCTAACGCGGTTGAAACTAGTCAGTTGTACCACATGGCAGACCACTATGTGAAATCTTTGGAAAAAGACGACTACATCATCGATGTGCAGTCTAAGACTATTGGTTTGTCTGATTCAGGGATTGATAAGGCTGAAAGCTACTTCAAACTTGACAATCTCTATGACATCGAAAATGTGGCTTTGACTCACTTTATTGATAATGCCCTTCGTGCCAACTACATCATGCTTCTCGATATTGACTATGTGGTGAGCGAAGAGCAAGAAATCTTGATCGTTGACCAATTTACAGGTCGTACTATGGAAGGTCGTCGTTATTCTGATGGATTGCACCAAGCCATTGAAGCCAAAGAAGGTGTGCCAATTCAGGATGAAACTAAGACATCTGCCTCAATCACTTACCAAAACCTTTTCCGTATGTACAAGAAATTGTCTGGTATGACGGGTACAGGTAAGACTGAGGAAGAAGAATTCCGTGAAATTTACAACATTCGTGTTATTCCAATCCCAACCAACCGTCCTGTTCAACGTATTGACCACTCAGACCTTCTTTATGCAAGTATCGAGGCTAAGTTTAAGGCGGTTGTCGAAGACGTTAAGGCTCGTTACCAAAAAGGTCAGCCTGTCTTGGTTGGTACAGTAGCGGTTGAAACCAGTGACTATATTTCTAAGAAATTGGTCGCAGCTGGCGTTCCTCACGAAGTCTTGAATGCTAAGAACCACTACAAAGAAGCCCAAATCATTATGAATGCTGGTCAACGTGGTGCTGTTACCATTGCGACTAATATGGCCGGTCGTGGTACCGACATCAAGCTTGGTGAAGGGGTTCGCGAATTGGGTGGACTTTGTGTTATTGGTACAGAACGTCATGAAAGCCGTCGTATCGATAACCAGCTTCGTGGACGTTCAGGTCGTCAAGGAGACCCAGGTGAGTCACAATTCTACCTCTCTCTTGAAGATGACTTGATGAAACGTTTTGGTTCTGAACGCTTGAAGGGAATCTTTGAACGCTTGAACATGTCTGAAGAAGCCATTGAGTCTCGTATGTTGACGCGTCAGGTTGAGGCAGCGCAAAAACGTGTCGAAGGAAATAACTACGATACTCGTAAACAAGTCCTTCAATACGATGACGTCATGCGTGAACAACGTGAAATTATCTACGCTCAACGTTACGACGTCATCACTGCAGATCGTGACTTGGCACCTGAAATTCAGGCTATGATTAAACGCACGATTGGTCGTGTCGTTGATGGTCATGCGCGTGCCAAACAAGATGAAAAACTCGAAGCAATTTTGAACTTTGCTAAGTACAACTTGCTTCCTGAAGATTCTATTACGATGGAAGACTTGTCAGGCTTGTCTGATAAGGCCATCAAGGAAGAGCTTTTCCAACGTGCCTTGCAAGTTTACGATAGTCAGGTTTCAAAACTACGCGATGAAGAAGCAGTTAAAGAATTCCAAAAAGTTTTGATTCTACGAGTGGTAGATAACAAGTGGACAGATCATATCGATGCCCTCGATCAATTGCGTAACGCGGTTGGACTTCGTGGCTATGCTCAGAACAATCCTGTTGTTGAGTATCAGGCAGAAGGTTTCCGTATGTTTAATGACATGATTGGTTCGATTGAGTTTGATGTGACACGCTTGATGATGAAAGCACAAATTCATGAACAAGAAAGACCACAAGCAGAACACCATATCAGTACAACAGCGACTCGCAATATCGCTGCCCACCAAGCAAATATGCCAGAAAATCTGGATTTGAGCCAGATTGGACGGAATGAACTTTGCCCATGTGGTTCTGGTAAGAAGTTTAAAAACTGTCACGGTAAAAGACAATAAAATGAGATAGTTTAGAGGCGGATACCTTGTGAAAAGTAAATTTTTACTTGGTATCCGTTTGATTTATAAGGAGATGAGTTATGGTATTTACAGCAAAAAGTCCTAAAATTAATATTGAAGAAGTTCGTGCCTTATCAAAATTAGAAGGCCAAGCTTTGGAGAGAAAATCTCAGCGCGATCAAGAGCTAGAAGCCATTATACGTGGAGAAGACCAGCGGATTCTCTTGGTAATCGGGCCATGCTCATCTGACAATGAAGAAGCTGTTCTTGAATACGCTAAGCGTTTGGCAGCTTTGCAAGAAGAAGTAGCAGACCGTATCTTTATGGTTATGCGTGTTTACACTGCCAAACCTCGTACCAACGGAGATGGCTATAAGGGCTTGATTCACCAGCCTAATGCGACAGAAGCGCCTAGTCTTATCAATGGAATCAAAGCCGTTCGCCATCTTCATTATCGTGTTATCACGGAAACAGGTATGACAACAGCTGATGAAATGCTTTATCCTGAAAATCTACCGCTTGTGGATGATTTGATTTCTTACATGGCGGTTGGTGCCCGTTCGGTTGAAGACCAGCAACACCGCTTTGTGGCAAGTGGGGCAGATTTTGCGACTGGTTTTAAAAATCCAACTTCTGGAAATCTCAATGTTATGTTTAATGGGATTTATGCTGCTCAAAACAAACAAAGCTTCCTTTTCCTAGGAAAAGAAGTGGAAACAACTGGTAACCCGCTTTCACATGCCATTCTTCGTGGAGCAATCAATGAGTATGGTAAGAATATTCCTAACTACTACTATGATAATTTGATAGATACCATTGCTCAATATGAGAAAATGGGCTTGGAAAATCCTTTTATCATTGTGGATACCAATCATGACAACTCTGGTAAGCAATATATGGACCAGATTCGAATTGTCCGCCAGACCTTGATTAACCGTGATTGGAATGAAAAAATCAAGCAGTACGTTCGTGGCTTTATGATTGAGTCTTATCTAGAAGACGGCCGTCAAAACGAACCGGAAGTATTTGGCAAGTCTATCACAGACCCTTGCCTGGGCTGGGAGAATACGGAAGCCCTTGTCAGAGAAATCTACCAAACGCTAGGAGAATAAGATGGCATTTATTGAAAAAGGTCAAGAAATCGATATTGAAGCAATCAAGGCAGAAACCCAATTATCTGCGGAAGCCTTGCGACTAAAGGAGCGTCGTGATAGAGAATTGGCAGACATCATTTCAGGAGAAGATGACCGGATCCTTTTGGTGATTGGTCCTTGCTCTTCTGATAATGAAGAGGCTGTCTTGGAATATGCCCGCCGTTTATCCGCCTTGCAAAAGAAGGTGGCGGACAAGATTTTTATGGTTATGCGTGTTTATACTGCTAAACCACGCACCAACGGAGACGGCTATAAAGGTTTGGTTCACCAGCCAGATACTTCTAAGGCTCCAAGTTTAATTAACGGCTTGCAGGCTGTGCGCCAGTTGCACTACCGCGTGATTACAGAGACAGGTTTGACAACGGCAGATGAGATGCTTTATCCGTCAAATCTGGTCTTGGTGGATGACTTGGTCAGCTACCATGCTGTAGGAGCTCGTTCTGTGGAAGACCAAGAGCACCGCTTTGTGGCTTCAGGAATTGATGCACCAGTCGGAATGAAAAATCCAACCTCAGGAAATTTGGGAGTTATGTTCAATGGCATCTATGCCGCCCAAAACAAACAAACCTTCCTCTTCCATGGTCAAGAAGTGGAGACTTCAGGAAATCCCTTGGCTCACGTCATCCTTCGTGGCGCAGTTAATGAATATGGGAAAAATGAGCCTAACTTTTACTATGAAACCTTGCTAAATGCCATTGAGCGCTATGAAGCCATGGGACTTGAAAATCCCTTTATCCTCATTGACACCAACCATGATAATTCTGGCAAGCAATATATGGAACAGATTCGAATTGTTCGCCAGACCTTGCAAAATCGTGATTGGAATGAGAAAATCAAAAAGACGGTTCGAGGCTTTATGATTGAATCTTACCTAGCAGATGGTCGTCAAAACCAACCAGAGGTCTTTGGTTGCTCTATTACCGACCCTTGCTTAGGTTGGGAAAATACAGAGGCCTTGGTAGAAGAGATTTATGCTACCTTGACAAAATAAGTGAAAAGGATGGAGTTGGGGAATCTCAACTCCTTTTGATGAGAATGATAGTTGGACATGGAATTGACATCGAAGAATTAGCTTCGATAGAAAGCGCAGTTACACGACATGAAGGTTTTGCTAAGCGCGTGCTGACCGCTAAGGAAATGGAACGGTTTAACAGTCTTAAAGGGCGCAGACAAATCGAATATTTAGCTGGTCGCTGGTCGGCTAAGGAGGCCTTTTCCAAGGCTATGGGAACGGGTATTGGAAAACTCGGTTTTCAGGATTTGGAAGTCTTGAATAATGAACGCGGGGCGCCTTATTTTAGTCAGTCACCATTTTCAGGAAAGATTTGGCTGTCTATCAGCCATACAGATCAGTTTGTGACAGCCAGTGTCATTTTGGAGGAAAATCATGAAAGCTAGTCCGCATAGACCAACCAAGGCTCTGATTCATCTGGGAGCTATTCGACAAAATATTCAGCAAATGGGGGCTCATATCCCTGAAGGAACGCTCAGATTTGCAGTGGTCAAGGCCAATGCTTATGGCCATGGGGCTGTTGCCGTTGCGACGGCTATTCAAGATGATGTTGATGGTTTTTGCGTTTCGAATATTGATGAAGCCATTGAACTCAGACAGGCTGGACTCAGCAAGAAAATCCTCATTTTAGGAGTTTCTGACATCGAAGCTGTTGCTCTAGCTAAAGAATACGACATCACCTTGACTGTGGCTGGACTGGAGTGGATTCAAGCACTCTTAGATAAGGAAGCGGACCTAACTGGATTGACAGTCCACCTCAAGATTGATTCAGGAATGGGACGGATTGGTTTTCGAGAGGCTAGTGAAGCTGAGCAGGTTCAAGACTTGCTCCAACAACATGGTGCTCGTGTCGAAGGGATTTTTACCCACTTTGCGACTGCAGATGAAGAATCAGATACCTATTTTAATGCCCAATTAGAACGCTTTAAAACTATTTTGGCCAGTATGAAAGGTCTTCCAGACCTGGTTCACGCAAGTAATTCTGCAACTACTCTTTGGCATGCAGAGACTATTTTCAATGCGGTCCGCATGGGAGATGCCATGTATGGTCTTAACCCAAGTGGAGAGGTATTGGACTTACCCTATGACTTGAAACCAGCCTTGACCTTGGAATCTGCCCTGGTTCATGTCAAGACAGTTCCAGCTGGAGCTTGTATGGGCTATGGAGCCACCTATCAGGCAGATAGCGAGCAAGTCATCGCGACTGTGCCCATCGGCTATGCGGATGGTTGGACACGTGACATGCAGAATTTCTCTGTCTTGGTAGATGGGCAAGTTTGCCCAATCGTTGGGCGGGTTTCGATGGACCAAATCACTATTCGTCTGCCTAAACTTTATCCGCTGGGAACAAAGGTAACCTTGATTGGCTCAAACGGAGACAAGGAAATCACAGCAACTCAGGTAGCGACCTACCGCAGAACTATTAACTATGAAGTGGTTTGTCTCCTTAGCGACCGCATTCAGAGAGAATATTATTAAAGAAGAAAGGAGTGGAGCATGAATCTACATCAACCCTTGCATGTCTTACCTGGTGTGGGACCAAAGTCAGCAGAGAAGTACGCCAAACTAGGAATTGAAAACTTGCAAGACCTCTTGCTCTACTTTCCTTTCCGTTATGAGGACTTCAAAACCAAGCAAGTATTGGAACTAGAAGACGGGGAGAAGGCAGTCCTATCTGGTCAAGTCGTGACTCCTGCCAGTGTCCAGTATTATGGTTTTAAGCGCAATCGCCTGCGTTTTAGCCTCAAGCAGGGAGAAGTCGTTTTTGCGGTGAATTTCTTTAACCAGCCCTATCTGGCTGATAAGATAGAGTTGGGAGCAACTCTTGCCGTCTTTGGAAAATGGGACCGTGCCAAGGCTAGTCTGACTGGGATGAAGGTCCTGGCTCAGGTGGAAGATGACCTCCAACCTGTTTATCGTCTGGCTCAGGGAATCAGTCAGGCAAGTCTGGTCAAAGTTATCAAGACGGCTTTTGATCAGGGACTGGATCTCTTGATAGAAGAAAATCTGCCCCAGTCCTTGCTGGACAAATACAAACTCATGTCCCGTTGTCAGGCCGTCCGCGCCATGCATTTTCCTAAGGATTTGGCAGAATACAAGCAGGCTCTTCGCCGTATCAAATTTGAGGAACTCTTTTATTTCCAAATGCAGTTACAGACGCTCAAGTCTGAAAATAGAGTTCAGGGAAGTGGTCTGGTTCTGAATTGGTCTCAGGAAAAAGTGACAGAAGTCAAAGAAAGGCTGCCTTTTGCCCTGACCCAAGCTCAGGAAAAGAGTTTGCAGGAAATTTTGACCGACATGAAGTCGGATTACCACATGAATCGTCTCTTGCAAGGAGATGTGGGGAGCGGGAAAACGGTGGTCGCTGGCTTGGCCATGTTTGCGGCGGTGACAGCTGGTTATCAGGCTGCCCTAATGGTACCAACAGAAATCCTCGCAGAGCAACACTTTGAGAGTTTACAGAACCTCTTTCCAGACTTGAAACTGGCTCTTTTGACAGGTTCCTTGAAAGCTGCAGAAAAGAGAGAAGTTTTGGAGACCATTGCCAAGGGTGAGGCTGATTTGATTACTGGAACCCATGCTCTGATACAGGATGGAGTGGATTATGATCGCCTTGGTTTGATTATTATCGATGAGCAGCACCGTTTTGGTGTGGGGCAAAGGCGTATTTTACGGGAAAAAGGGGACAATCCAGACGTCCTCATGATGACGGCGACTCCCATTCCTCGAACGCTTGCTATCACAGCATTTGGTGATATGGATGTTTCCATTATCGACCAGATGCCAGCAGGGCGGAAGCCTATTGTGACGCGCTGGATTAAGCATGAGCAACTGCCTCAGGTCTTGACTTGGTTAGAGGGAGAAATTCAAAAAGGTTCCCAAGCCTATGTCATCTCTCCCTTGATTGAAGAATCAGAAGCTCTAGATCTGAAAAATGCTATTGCTTTATCAGAAGAGTTGACGGCTCATTTTGCAGGCAAGGCAGAAGTGGCTCTTCTACACGGTAAGATGAAGAGTGATGAAAAAGACCAGATTATGCAGGATTTCAAAGAGAGAAAGACGGATATTCTGGTTTCGACGACGGTTATCGAGGTCGGGGTTAATGTTCCCAATGCGACCGTCATGATTATCATGGATGCTGATCGCTTTGGTCTCAGCCAGCTTCACCAGCTCAGAGGTCGTGTTGGTCGGGGAGACAAGCAGTCATATGCAGTTCTCGTTGCCAATCCCAAGACGGATTCTGGGAAGGACCGCATGCGCATCATGACAGAAACCACCAATGGTTTTGTCCTTGCGGAGGAAGATTTGAAAATGAGGGGTTCTGGTGAGATTTTTGGAACCAGACAGTCAGGTCTTCCAGAGTTCCAAGTGGCTGATATTATCGAAGATTTTCCGATTTTAGAAGAAGCCAGAAAGGTTGCTAGCTACATTAGTTCTATAGAAGGCTGGCAAGAGGATCCGGAATGGCGCATGATTGCCCTTCATCTGGAAAAGAAAGAACATCTAGATTAAGCTTTCTCTAAGGAAATCTTAAGCTAGCTTTCAGGTTAGCCCCTTATACTAGAGTCATCAAAAAGAAACGAGGACTCTCACATGACCGTAACGATTAAAGTAAATTACCAAACCACTTTCCAGAAGAAAGAAGCAAAAAACTAATATAAATGGAAGGAAGAAAGAGCGAAATGCTCTTTTTTTGTTTCTAAAACTACTTTCAGTCGATAGGCTTGAAGGAAAAAGCTAAATTCACTTTCTATTTACCCTTCTTTCTTGCATTGCTTTTCTAGATATGCTACAGTTGTGATAACGATTACAAAATAAAAGGAGCATGTTATGAAAAATCCAGCTTTGTTAGAAGAAATCAAGACTTATAGAGGGCGAGATGAGGTTCCAGAAGACTTTGATGCTTTCTGGGATGGGGAAGTGAAAAAAGTTTCAAGTCTTCCAGCCTACCACTTGGAGGAAAGAAATTTCTGCATTCCTCAAGTCAAGTGCTATGAGTTAACATTTGAAGGAACCCATGAAGGTAAGGTCTATGCGCGCGTCGTTCTTCCAAAGAGTGAGGAAAAAGTTCCTCTAATCTTCCATTTCCATGGTTATATGGGACGTGGCTGGGACTGGGCCGACATGCTGCCCTATACCGTATCTGGTTACGGTGTTGTCTCCATGGATGTGCGGGGCCAGTCAGGTTGCTCGCAAGACGGTTTGCGTTCTCCTCTTGGAAATACCGTTAAGGGGCATATCATCCGTGGTGCTGTGGAAGGTCGGGAGCATCTCTTTTATAAGGATGTTTATCTGGATATTTACCAGTTGGTTGAGATTATGGCCAGCCTACCTCAGGTGGATGAGAAGCGACTTTCTAGCTATGGAGCCTCGCAAGGAGGGGCTTTAGCTCTAGTTGCAGCAGCACTCAATCCTCGGATTCAGAAAACAGTTGCCATCTATCCCTTCTTGTCAGACTTTAGACGAGTGCTTGAGATTGGTAATACTAGCGAGGCTTACGACGAACTTTTCCGTTATTTCAAGTTCCATGATCCCTTCCATGAAACTGAGGAGGAAATCATGGCGACCCTTGCCTATATCGATGTGAAAAATCTTGCTCATCGTATCAAGGGTGAGGTCAAGATGATTACGGGCTTGGACGATGATGTTTGCTATCCTATTACCCAGTTTGCAATTTACAACCGTCTCACTTGCGATAAGGCCTATCGCATCATGCCTGAGTACGCCCACGAAGCCATGAATGTCTTTGTCAATGACCAAGTCTACAACTGGCTTTGTGGTAGTGAGATTCCTTTTAAATATGTGAAGTGATGAATGAGAGAGCCTAGTAGCTCTCTTTTTGTATAGAGTCTAGTCAGCAAATATTCTAGTTCATATATACTTTGAAATTCATACTCTTCGAAAATCTCTTCAAACCACGTCAGCTTTATCTGCAAGCTCAAAACAGTGTCTTGAGCAGCCCGCGGCTAGTTTTCTAGTTTGCTTTTTGATTTTTATTGAGTATGAGTTTTTTTCTTGACCTTGGTGTAAAACAATTCATTTTGCTATCTAGTTTGGTATAAGCTCTTTCAAGACATTGGAAAGCGTCTGTAAAATGTGTTATAATTTATAAGAAAATATACAGTTTCGCTACAAATGAACATTTATATATAAGTTTATGTATAAGATGGTTTTCTGATTAGGATAATATCTTATAAAAAAACTATATTCTTGGAGATACAGCACTTAAATACCATTTGTAAAGTAGCAAAAGAGTCTATGTCTATTTTTATTGTAAGAATCAAAGTAGAGAGTGTTATGCTAATGGAAACTGTAATATTTTATTTTTTAGAATTTACTTGGATAAATTAACTTTGAAAGTTAAAGTGAGGTAATGTATGTTTGTATGTTTAAAGGGTTTAGGGAAATTTCGTAAATCCAAAGCTTATGGTTTGGTTGGTTGTTTGACACTATCAGCGGTGATTGGCTTAGCTACACCAGAGTTACCAGTTATTGGTGGTGGGGTTGTTTCTGCTGATGTCATTCAAGGCGGTAGCGATATTCACGATGTGGACGTTCATAGTAAATCTGCAGAAGGTGTTGCTATGACTTACACAACTTATGACAGTGGAACGAGTGGAAAACAAACCGCATCAGGTAGCGGTGTCTTTGTAGCGCCGAATGTGATGGTAACAGTAGCTCATAACTACTATGATAAAAACCAAGAGGATAAGTCTGCGGTCTTGCGTGGTGGGGAGTCTGCTCGTAGTTATGTTGTGATGAACTCAGAAACAGAGAAGAGTAATAAAGTACCTACTTCTGGTGTATCGGAAACTCTTGAAAAAGACTCTATTCATTTGTATAACGGAAAAGATTTTGGGAAAGATTATAGCAATGATTTAGCAGTAGTGGTAACTAAAAAGCCTGTAGAAGCTATGACAGGGGGAGAAGACTCTCCAAGAGAGTTGAGTGATAAAGCGGTTTCTACTGGTGATAAAATCACTATGGTCGGATATCCCAATGATTTTTCTACTCCAAATTTAAGTAAAGAAAATAAAGCTCGCTTGAAAGACGGTAAGTCTTATTCAGTCTCAACAACTGTGAGCAGTATCAATAAAGAGAGTGGTGCAGTCACTTACCATTCCTCAGCTTTAGGAGGTTTTTCAGGTGCTCCTTTATTTAATGATAAGGGAGAGGTAGTTGGTATCCACCAGCATGGAACCAATACTTCAAGCGCCCCTGAGAGTGAGCGTATTGGGGGTGGTACGATTTTTACGGACAAGCACAGAGCTTGGATTCGTTCTATGATTGATAAATATGGTATAAAGGGTTGGTATATAGATGGTGCAAACCGTTACTACTATGATGAAAATCATATAGCTTTAAAAGATGTAGAGTCTGAGATTGACGGTGCTTTGTATAGTTTTGATGAAAAAGGTCGAGCTACTTTAGTAAAAGGTGAAGAAAAAGGTCGTGTTCTACTTCGAGTAGAAGATACTCAAGGAACTCGTTTGATTTCAGATAAGGTTGTTCAGGAAGGTCCTGTTGGAAGTGGCTTGAATTTTTATTTAAGACAAAATCCGGACTTCAAACAGTTAATAGCAACTTCCCCAACAGCTAAAGTTGTATCCTATAACGGAGTGTCAATTAACAAATTAGCAAGTGATACAAGTTGGTCTGATGAATATGTCAGTAAGTTAGCTTTAGGTAATACAATTATAAGAGCGGTAGTGTCTGATGTGATACCAAAGTCTAACTCTGACTTTACTAGAACGGAAGTTGGTAAAGTTGATTTAAGTGGTAAATCGAACTTACCTGTGCCTAGTAAAGAGGTGTTACAAGCTCCGAATGGCTCAGCAAATTTCTATGCTACAACGCACATTCAAACGCCAGATGGGTCGGGGTCAGGTACTTTAATTGCACCAAATTTGGTGTTAACAGTCGCTCATAATTTCTTAACAGTTAAAGGTTCTGAGGTAGTTACTAAATCTGGTCGCACCAATACAGTGTATAAAGCAACTTTACCGAATGGGTTGTCTGTGAATTTTTCAGATGATGATATTGTTTATTGGAATAAGAAAGATTCAGTATTTGGATTTAAAAATGACTTAGCTTTGGTTCGATTAAAAGAAGAGGTAAAAGGATCAACTCCTGTAGAGGTTGTAAAACAATCTTCGAAAGTTGCAGAGGGGGATTCAGTTTCGGTCTATGGTTTTCCAGATAACAAGCTAAGTCCAGTTTTAGATAGCAAAGTAGTAGGAACTACAGACTTCGGTTCTGGAATAGAGGGAATTAGCTATGGAGGTACGAAACCTGGAGCGTCTGGTGGTGGTCTTTATAATGATAAAGGTGCTTTAATTGGAGTTCACCAAAATGGTGTTGTAGGAAGCCGTAGTGGTGGTTTGGTTTTATCAAAAGAGCAGCTGGATTGGGTTCGTTCTTATATTGAGGGTCAACCAAAAGATCCTGTCTATGTGGAAGATAAAGAAGTGGAACCTTCTAAGAAGGATTCGGATAAGGATTTAGCTGGGAAATTAGATCCAAAAAAAGATAGTGGAAAAGAAGGAGTCCACTGAAAAAATAGGTCTCTTACTTTTAATGAAATGAAAACCGAGGAATCTCTCGTTAATTTGAGCGAGTTCCTCGGTTATTTTGTATTTA
>MKYF01000027.1 GCA_001914195.1 Streptococcus mitis
ACATCCATAGTTAACTGATTATCAAGCATCATCTCACCTCATCTCTAGTATAACAAAAAAGCCATCAATTTGATGACTTTTTCAGTAGACTCAAGAAATCTTGGGTATCTTTTTTCTTATATGATTGTTTTATAACTCGGGTGAATTTCTTAGAAAATATCAAATAACAATTTCACATTGAGAATTGTTAAGATAATGGAAACGATATAGCCAAGGATGGTATTCCATTTGGCATTGGTAAATTCTCCCATCAGTGATTTCTTAGAAGTTAGATAAATCAGTGGGAAGATTGAAAATGGAAGAGCAATCGAAAGAAAGACTTGTGAATAAACCAATAACTGATCCAATGTTTTTTCCTGATGACCAAACAGAACCGCTACAATCATGACAGGCAATAAGGCAAAGAGACGAGTTGCCAAACGAATGAACCATTGAGGTAATCTCATATGCAAGAAACCTTCCATAACGATTTGTCCAGTCAAGGTACCCGTAATTGTCGAATTTTGACCACTGGCTAATAAAGCCAAGGCAAACAAGGTTGATAAGGTCGAGCTAGCTATAGCTCCTGCAATAGTAGAATCCTGCAAGGCATTATACATTTGAGAGAAGGCAGAAATCTCAGATGCATGGCCGAAAAAGAGAGCCGCCCCGAGAATTAATAGAAGGGAGTTAACCACAAAGGCCAAAGATAATTGGAGATTTGAATCCCAGGTCATAAAGCGCACGGCTTTTCGAACATCATTCTTGTCCTTGTGATTGATTTTCCGAGTTTGTGACAAGGAAGAATGCAAATAGAGGTTATGGGGCATAACCGTTGCTCCCACGATCCCTAGTGCCAAGGTTAATTGACTTTCATGCCCTGGCAAGGGACTTTCAAATAAGGTTGCATTCGGTAGATAACCCTCAACGATTCCTTGGAAGCTTGGATGTGACAAAGCTACCAGATAGGTAAAAATTGCTAGAATGGTTAAAATCAGTGTTGTCACAATAGCTTCAATCTTCTTAAAGCCAAATTTCATCAGAAGCAATAAGAGAAAAACATCCAACACGGTCAAGAGAATTGCTATCATAATCGGAATCTTAAAGAGAAGATTGAGAGCAATCGCTGAACCTAGAACTTCTGCCAGATCTGTCGCCATCAAGGCTAATTCTAAAATCACCCATAGACTATAACGAAGCCATTTAGGTGAATGATGAGCCGTTGCTTGAGCCAGGTCCATCTGGGTTACAATACCAAGCTTTCCTGCCATCTGCTGAAGTTGCATGGCAATGAGAGATGAAATCAAGATAACAAACAAGAGACTATACTTATAGGAAGCACCACCGACTACACTGGTAATCCAGTTTCCTGGATCCATATAACCAACTGCGACAAGAGCACCCGGACCTAAAAAGGCATTTAAATTTTGCCAGAAATGATTGTTATTTGGAGTATCGATAGATTGATTAATCTCAGAGAGTGACACTTTTTTATGAGAAGACATAGATACTTACCTCTTTCTAAACCTACTTTTTCATTATTTTCTATTAGAGAAAAATAAGATTGACTTTAAACTATTAAAACAATGAAAACTATATGAAAAACATTTAGTTTTTTCATTATTTTTCTTAAGGCACCTTAATTATAACAGAAAATATGATGAAAACTATATGAAAAACATTTAGTTTTTTCATTATTTTTCTTAAGGCACCTTAATTATAACAGAAAATATGATAAAAACTTAAGAAAATTCAGGACTTGATTTAATATTTAGGATACAACAAAATGTTGTATTCTTTTTTTGCAAAAGAATACCAAAGAATAAAATAAAAAACGTTGTAAAACACCTGATATTATGCGTTTTTTTGATTTTAAAGACTTTTTGCTTGATCCTTTTCACCCTGTTTAACCGCCATTGATTTTAACTCATTACCTACATCTCAAAAAAAATTTAAAATTGTCTTAATCTCCTTTATTGTGTCGCTTTTGGAATTTTTTTGGTATAAACTTCTACGCGCATCCTATGGAGCAAGACAGACTCATAGCTTCACACATAATAGAACGAGTATCTCCATCTGTAGAGATACTCGTTTTTTGCTATTTTCGAAGTGATCTTTTTGACCAGTCCTATACATCATTTTTATACTCAACGAAAATCAAAGAGCAAACTAGGAAGCTAACCGCAGGTTACTCAAAGTACAGCTTTGAGGTTGCAGATAAAACTGACGAAGTCAGCTCAAAACACTGTTTTGAGGTTGTGGATAGAACTGACGAAGTCAGTAACCATATCTACGGCAAGGTGAAGCTGATGTGGTTTGAAGAGATTGTCGAAGAGTATTAAGGAGTATAGAATAGTATTTTAACTCCATCCTCTAAAGTGCTCCCAATAAAAGATACTTGAACACTATATTCAGCATATAAGCTTTATGCCCTAAGTCAAAACAATCATTCTTTTCTAATTTATCGTAAATAAATCTAAAATCACAGAATACTGTCAGATGACTTAAAAAATGATTCTTTGGAAAAAGCGAATCAAAACTTGATTTATCACTTTTTATTCCACTATCTTTTTGTCACACATATTTATAAAGTACTGGTGCAAGCGAACATCATCAGTCAATTCTGGATGAAAAGAAGTTACCAACATATTTTTTTCTTGGGCTGCAACGATTTGATCTTCAACTGTTGCTAGAATTTCTACACCCTCTCCAACACTGCTGATAATTGGACCACGGATAAAGGTCATTGGAATCTGACCGACTCCCTTACATTCTGCTTCCGTGTAGAAACTTCCTAGTTGGCGCCCATAGGCATTGCGCTCGACCACCATATCCATAGTTCCAAGATGACTTTCTTCCTGAGAAGTAATTTCCTTAGCCAGCAAAATTAATCCCGCACAGGTTCCAAAGACTGGTAAACCAGATAGAATGGCTTCTCGAATGGGAATCAGCATGTTCTGGTCACGTAAGAGCTTGCCCATGGTTGTAGATTCCCCACCAGGCAAAATCAAACCTGAAAAGTCACTCTGATGTTTCTGAAAATCATCTAGATTTCTGATTTCAACACTCTCAACACCTAATTGCTCTAGCACTTTTGCATGTTCTGCAAAAGCACCTTGCAAGGCTAATATTCCGATTTTCATCTATTTTCCTCGCTCTGCCATGAGAATTTGGATTTCATTTTCATTGATACCAACCATGGCTTCTCCTAAATCTTCAGAGATTTGAGCTAGGATTTGAGGATTACGGAAGTTAGTCACGGCCTTAACAATAGCACTCGCTCGTTTAACAGGATCTCCTGACTTGAAAATACCTGAACCTACAAAGACCCCCTCTGCCCCTAATTGCATCATTAACGCCGCATCTGCTGGCGTTGCAACGCCTCCAGCCGCAAAGTTTACAACTGGCAATTTTCCATGTTCATGAACATATTGGACCAATTCTACAGGGACTTGCAAGTCCTTAGCAGCAACATAAAGTTCGTCCTCGCGTAAGTTTTGAATGCGACGAATTTCCTGATTCATCATACGCATATGGCGAACAGCTTGAACGATATCTCCTGTACCCGGTTCTCCTTTGGTACGAATCATAGAGGCTCCTTCAGCGATACGACGCAAGGCTTCACCCAAGTCCTTAGCTCCACAGACAAAAGGAACTTGGAATTCTTTTTTGTCCACATGGAAACGGTCGTCTGCTGGAGATAAAACTTCACTCTCATCGATATAGTCAATCTCAATAGCCTCTAAAATCTGAGCCTCAACAAAATGCCCGATTCTGACCTTGGCCATTACTGGAATACTAACTGCTTCTTGGATTTCCTTAATCATCTTTGGATCACTCATACGGGAAACACCACCAGCTGCACGAATATCAGCTGGAATCCGCTCCAAAGCCATAACAGCAGCCGCACCAGCAGCCTCTGCAATACGGGCTTGTTCAGGGTTCTGAACGTCCATGATAACCCCACCTTTGAGCATCTGTGCCAAGTTTTTATTTAGTTCATAACGATTTTCAGTCATTTCTTTTTCCTCATCATTTGTATTGGTAGCTACCATTTCATTTTAAGTCAGAACAGAATGAATCACAAGATAAAAAAAACGTAATTGTATGGGGACAGATTAGTTAAAAAACTATCTGACCGTTAATCAAGGCCAGATAGCTCATTCATTTTTATTTTTCAGCTGTAAGTGCAGCCATTGTGATGTAGTTATATGGTTTGTTAAAGTGTGGCAAGAAGAATAAGTCTGTCAATGCCAATTTATCAATTGTCACATGCTCTTGGATCGCAAGAGAGAACATATGGATTCCCATGCTGATTGCAGAATCGTGTGACACCATTTGCGCACCAAGAATTTCACGACTATCTTTGTCAAAGACAATCTTGATGGCAACTTCGTGGTTGTCATGTTTCATGAATTCTGGTTTTTGAAGATCGTTAAACCCTGTTTCAGTTGCATTGTAACCAGCAGCTTTAGCTTTCTCAAGAGTCAAACCAGTTGAAACCATGTGAAGACCGTAGATAGAGATACCGTTTGAACCTTGAACACCGATTCCTTCCAATTCATGTCCACAAGCATTGTAGGCACCAACGATACCAGTACGAACAGCGTTTGAAGCAAGGGCGATGTAACTTGTATCTTTACGAGCATTGTCATAAACAGTCGCACAGTCACCAACGGCAAATACACCTGGAAGTGAAGTTTCTTGTTTCTTATCTACAAGGAAGGCACCGTTGCGGAAGAGTTCAATCTTACCATCAGCAAGGGCTGTATTTGGTCGGAAACCAACTGCAAGAACAACCATATCCACGTCAAAGCTTTCTTTGTCAGTAATCAAGCGTTCAACTTTACCGTCACCCTCGATTGCTTTAACAGTTTGGCCAAGTGCCAAGCGGATGTTGTGATCTTCCAAGTTCTTAGCCATCATTTGTGTGAAGTCTTTGTCATAGTAACCGTTCAAGACAGTATCTACGATATCAACAAGGACAACTTCTTTTCCAAGACGCTCAAAGGCTTCAGCAAGTTCAACACCGATGTAACCACCACCAACAACAGCGATACGGTCAAGATGTTTGCTCTTGTCAGCAAGTTTATTGATAACTTCTTCAGCATTTTGGTACAATTTCACGAATTGTACGTTTTCAAGAGTTGCTTTAAATTCGCGGTTACCTTTAACAATTTCAACACCTTCGATTGGTGGCAAGATTGGTGTAGAACCTGTAGCGAAAATCAATTTTTCGTATGATTCTTTGTGTTCTTTTCCTTCAACTTCGGCTGTAACTACTTTGTTATCATAGTCGATTGAAAGAACTGGCGAGTTCATGTAAACCTTAGCGCCTTTAGCTTCCAATTTTTCTTTATCAGAATAGAACAAGCCTTCAGCACCGTCAATTTGTTCACCAATCCAAAGGGCCATTCCACATCCTAGGAAAGAGATATTAGAGTTTTGGTCGAATACAACGATTTCGTTCTCATTTCCAAAATTATCCAACATCGTATTAATACATGCTGTACCAGCGTGGTTAGCACCGACTACAACGATCTTACTCATAAAAAATTTCCTACCTTCATTCTAAATTTACCCTACTAGTATAACATTTACTGTTAGCGTTTACAAGAGTTTGACTAATTTTTCCTATTTTTTTGTAAAAAATTGTAAATACTTTGTATCTTAACACGGATTCTTGCAATTTTTCTTCATTTCCTGAGCATATTTCTTGACATCTTTACAAATTTTATTTGTGAAAACGCTGACTTTATGGTATGCTAGTATCATGGAAAGAAAATGTAAGGGGTTCATTTTTCATAAATTTACTATATTTCAACCTTCTTTTCATAAGAGAAAGGAGTTGGTAACTTGCCTCTTAGTTCACATTCTGAACGCCTAATGGGGACCACTATCACTATTTCATTAGTGGATGAGCGAGCTGATATCTTGCTCCAAAAATCCTTTGATTTACTCAGAGAGCTTGAATACCGCTTCAATGCCAATAGCCAAGAATCTGAGTTGATGGAAATCAATCATCAAGCTGGAATAGCTCCAGTCAAAGTTCATCCTGATTTGTTTGAACTGATTTCACTTGGATTAGAACATAGCCTAGCGCCCTCTAGCCATCTCAACATCAGTATTGGTCCCTTGATTCAAACCTGGCGCATCGGTTTTTCAGATGCCAAAGTGGCCCAACCTCAAGAAATTGAATCAGTGCTACCTTTAATCAATCCTCATTATATCGAGTTAGATTCTTCCACTTCCACTGTGTTTTTAAAACAAAAAGGAATGAAGATCGATCTTGGTTGTTTAGCCAAGGGTTATAGTGCGGATAAGGTTGTCCAATTTCTTAGAGAAGAGGGAGTGACTTCTGCCTTGATTAACCTGGGAGGGAATATCCTGACCATTGGAAAAAATCAGACAAGAGGGGATCAGCCTTGGCAAATTGGGATTCAAGACCCAGCCAATCCTAGAGGAAATCACTTAATGACCATCCCTGTTGTCAATCAATCTGTCGTGACTTCAGGCATTTATGAACGTCACCTGACTGTCGATGGAAAAGATTACCATCATATTTTTGACAGCCAGACAGGATATCCTGTTGAAACAGAACTCGCTAGTCTCACAATCATCTCTGATAAGTCAGTTGATGGTGAAATCTGGACAACTCGTCTCTTTGGAGAAAGACCTGCTTCTATCCTCTGGCAAGTCGAAAGTTTGGAGGGCATCGAAGCCATCCTCATCGATAAAGAAGGCCACCTAAGCTGTTCTTCAGGAATTCCTACTCTATAGAGACAACTGTTTCAATGGAGTTTTAAAATTGTATTATGTAAAAAGAGAAAGGAAATCTCATGTTAAAACTTATTGCTATTGTTGGAACAAATTCAAAACGTTCTACAAACCGTCAATTGCTTCAATACATGCAAAAACACTTTGCTGATAAAGCTGAAATTGAACTTGTTGAAATCAAGGATATCCCTGTCTTTAACAAGCCAGCTGACAAGCAAGTACCTGCTGAAATTCTGGAAATTGCTGCTAAAATCGAAGAGGCAGATGGCGTTATTATCGGTACTCCTGAGTACGACCACTCTATCCCAGCTGTTTTGATGAGCGCTCTTGCTTGGTTGTCTTATGGTATTTACCCACTCTTGAACAAACCAATCATGATTACAGGTGCTTCTTACGGTACACTTGGTTCATCACGCGCCCAATTACAACTTCGCCAAATCTTAAACGCACCAGAAATCAAAGCAAGTGTCCTTCCTGATGAATTCTTGCTTTCACATTCTCTTCAAGCCTTTAATCCAAGTGGAGATCTAGTAGATCTTGATGTTATTAAAAAACTGGATGCCACTTTTGACGACTTCCGTATCTTTGTAAAAATTACAGAAAAATTGCGCAACGCACAAGCCTTACTTCGCAAAGATGCTGAAGAATTTGACTGGGAAAATTTGTAAGATAGGAGACCAAAAAGAATGAAATTTGTTGGACTTGTAGGATCAAACTACGATCAATCATATAACCGTAAACTCTTGGAATTCATCCGTCGTCAGTTCAAACTCAAATTTGAATTAGAAGTTCTCGAAATTGACGAAGTTCCAATGTTCAACCAAGACGAAAAATGGGATGAAAGTTTCCAATTACGTTATTTATATAACAAAATTACACGTGCTGATGGTGTCATCATTGCTACTCCTGAGCACAACCACACAATCTCAGCTTCTCTAAAATCTGTTCTTGAATGGCTTTCATACGAAGTTCATCCATTTGAAAACAAACCAGTCATGATTGTGGGAGCTTCTTACTACGACCAAGGTACTTCTCGTGCCCAAGTTCACCTTCGTAAGATTCTTGATGCTCCAGGTGTTAATGCCTATACGCTTCCAGGTAACGAATTTCTTCTTGGTAAAGCCAAAGAAGCATTTGACGCAGAGGGCAATATCACAAATGAAGGAACTATTAATTTCCTTGAAACATGCTTGGACAACTTTGTAAAATATGTGGGAGTCGTTTCAAAATTGAAAAAACCAAAACCAATTGCACCAGAAGATTTATATTGTACAAATTCAATTGCAACTACCATTCAAGGTGTTGATCCAGACGATCCTGAATGGGTAGAAAAAGCAGCTGAACTTGTTGGAGCTGTTTCTGGAGATACTTACGTTAAATTAGACCACGGTATCTTGACAGTTAACCAAATTGACATGTTCTTGAAAGCAATGCCATTTGAATTGACATTTGCAGATGATAATAACCAGTTCTTGTACTTTAATAACGCACACCAAGATCCAAATACAATGTTTGGTAAACGTGTACGTGCTCAATCAGGAAACCGTCTAGGAACTGTACACGGTTCATTGCCAGATTCTAGAATGAAAAACGTTGAATGGGTTGTCGGCGTATTGCGTAATGGGGACCAAGAATATGTCCGTACAATTGTGCCGGGAACACCTGAAGGTGTTATTAATACCCATAATTACCAAGCAATGTACTACCCAGATGGTTCATATGCTGGAATTAATGAAATTATCTTTAATTTCCAACCATGGCTTGACTGGTACCTCAATACAACTGGTCAACGTTTAGTCGGTGGAAATGCTGCAGCTCCTGCTGGCGGACACGGTGGCGCAGATGCCACATCTGGAGCTTCTGATGCAGGTGATGCTGGCGGACACGGTGGTGGCGCAGACGCTACATCTGGCGCAAGTAATTAATCATTTTAGGAACCGTTATGGTTCCTTTTTTAGTGACTCTTTATCAACTGTACTTGGTGGTATGTCAATCCTTCTCTATGGGGTTATCGCCAGCAACGGTTTGAAAGTCTTGATTAAAGAACGTGTTGATTTCGCTCAAATGCGTAACCTAATCATCGCAAGTGCTATGTTGGTCCTTGGACTTGGAGGAGCTATCCTTAAACTCGGTCCAGTTACCCTTTCAGGTACTGCCCTATCAGCCATGACAGGAATCATCTTGAACTTAATCTTGCCATACGAAAATAAAGACTAAGAATCTAAACATATCAAAAAACGAGCATTTCCAACTACGGAAGTGCTCATTTTTCTTCTTTCTAAAAAAGGAAAGCCCTGCGGCCTTCCCTTGTCTTACTTGCGTTTCTTCTTCGCTTTCTTCATTTTATTAGCCATGCGTTTCATGGACTGTTTCATAGCAAATTCGCCGATTTTACCCTTGAGTCCGCCACCAAACATCTGGCTCATATCTGGCATTCCTGCTCCTCCGAGAGCGGACAAGTCAGGCATCCCACCTTGTCCCATCATTCCTTCAAGGGCTGACATATCCATTCCTCCCATATTTGGCATATTTTTTGGAAGGTTGTTTGGATTGATACCCATTTGCTTCATCATCTTATTCATATCACCAGACATAACACCTTGCATAAGCTGTTTAGCCTGGTTAAAGTCCTTGATGAATTTATTGACTTCGACAAAGGTATTTCCAGAACCAGCAGCGATACGACGGCGACGGCTCGGATTTAACAAATCTGGATTTTCACGTTCTTCAGGTGTCATTGAAGACACAATAGCACGTTTGCGAGCAATCTGGCGTTCATCTACCTTCATGTTTTGAAGGGCTGGATTGTTGGCCATACCTGGAATCATCTTGAGCAAGTCTTCCATCGGCCCCATGTTTTGCACCTGATCCAACTGATCAATGAAATCATTGAAATCAAAGGTGTTTTCGCGCATCTTCTCAGCCATTTCAAGGGCTTTTTGCTCATCGTATTCCTGAGAAGCTTTCTCAATCAACGTAAGCATATCCCCCATACCAAGGATACGGCTAGACATGCGATCTGGGTGGAAGGTTTCAATGTCTGTAATCTTTTCACCCGTACCAGTGAACTTGATTGGTTTTCCGGTAATGTGACGAACAGACAGAGCAGCACCACCACGAGTATCGCCATCAATCTTGGTAAGGATAACTCCAGTTACTTCTAACTGAGCATTGAACTCACGCGCAACATTGGCCGCTTCTTGACCAATCATGGCATCAACCACGAGGAGGATTTCATTTGGTTGAGCCAGTGCTTTCACGTCACGAAGCTCATTCATCAGAAGCTCATCAATCTGCAAACGACCTGCCGTATCAATCAAGACATAGTCATTATGATTAGCTTGGGCTTGTTCCAAACCTTGACGAACAATCTCCACAGCTGGAACCTCTGTCCCGAGAGCGAAAACCGGCACATCAATCTGTTGACCCAGTGTCTTCAGCTGGTCAATAGCTGCAGGACGGTAAATATCCGCCGCAATCATCAAAGGACGAGCATTTTCTTCCTTCTTGAGTTTGTTGGCCAATTTACCAGCAAAGGTTGTTTTACCAGCCCCCTGCAAACCGACCATCATGATGATTGTAGGAATCTTAGGTGACTTGATAATTTCTGCCGTATCAGAACCTAAAACGGCTGTCAGTTCCTCATCAACGATTTTAATAATTTGTTGCGCAGGATTAAGGGTATCAATGACCTCATGCCCGACTGCACGCTCACGAACTTTCTTGATAAAGTCCTTTACAACAGGCAAGGCAACGTCGGCCTCAAGCAAGGCCAAGCGAATCTCTTTGGTTGCCTCTTGGACATCAGATTCAGAGATTTTTCCTTTTTTACGTAGATTTTTAAAGACGTTCTGCAAACGTTCTGTTAAACTTTCAAATGCCATTTTTCTTCCTCTTATTCTCTATTATCAATGCTTGTTAAAATTTCTATCTGCTCCTGCAGAAAGTCATCCTTGGGATAGCGCTCCAAAATCTGATCAAAAATCTGACTACGGACAATGTAATCCGAGTACATGTGCAATTTCATCTCATAATCTTCCAGGATTTTTTCTGTCCGCTTGATGTTGTCATAGACAGCCTGACGACTGACACCGAACTCTTCAGCAATCTCAGCAAGGCTATAATCATCAGCGTAGTAGAGCTCTATATAGTTCATTTGCTTGTCTGTCAAAAGCGCCGCATAAAATTCAAATAGCGCATTCATACGATTGGTTTTTTCGATTTCCATAACTTTTATTATACCAAAAATTAGCCTAATCTACCACACTAGGAAGCCAATCCAAGAAGATAGCCAGGTAAATTTGAAAAAACAAGAGCCTAGCCCCAAGTAATTTCCAATTGATAGCTGGCAAAGGGATGTCCCTCTTGATTTTGTAGTTGATAATCTAGTTCAATCTTTTGCCCATCCACTTCATAACGGCTCGTTTGGATGATAAACTCCTGCATGCCCATAGGTGTGGGAATATAGGCTAAACTATCACTATCCTTTAGAAAGCGCATAATGGTCTTGGGATTGGAAAAACGGGTCATCACCAGTTCTTGACCATGAAATTTAATAACCACTTTTTCCTTTTCCTCATTATAGAAAAGCAGGTAGCTATAATCTCCTTTTTCATGCACTTCCACGTCATAAAGCTGGTCAAGCACTTCCAACTGCTCATCAAACTGAATCGTATTTCGCATCCGAATCTTCACATCAAGTCCTCTTTCTTGTCTCTTGTCCTACTATTTTACCAAAAACTCTAGCTTTTTGCTATAATGGTCATATGAACGAAAAAGTATTCCGTGACCCAGTTCACAACTACATCCATGTCGATAATCAAATCATCTATGACTTGATTAATACAAAAGAATTTCAGCGTTTGCGCCGGATCAAGCAACTGGGAACTTCCAGTTATACCTTCCACGGTGGGGAGCACAGCCGCTTCTCCCACTGTCTAGGAGTCTATGAAATTGCACGACGCATCACAGAGATTTTTGAAGAAAAATATCCTGAAGAATGGAATCCTGCCGAGTCTCTCTTGACCATGACCGCTGCTCTCCTACATGACCTTGGGCATGGTGCTTACTCCCATACTTTTGAACATCTCTTTGATACAGACCATGAGGCCATCACTCAGGAAATCATCCAAAGTCCTGAGACAGAGATTCACCAAGTCCTGCTACAAGTGGCGCCAGATTTTCCAGAAAAAGTAGCCAGTGTCATAGACCATACCTACCCTAACAAGCAGGTTGTGCAACTCATTTCTAGTCAGATTGATGCAGACCGCATGGACTATCTCTTGCGCGACTCCTATTTTACAGGTGCTTCCTATGGAGAATTTGACCTGACTCGCATCCTCCGAGTGATTCGTCCTGTCGAAAATGGTATCGCCTTTCAGCGCAATGGCATGCATGCCATCGAAGACTACGTCCTCAGTCGCTACCAGATGTATATGCAGGTTTATTTCCACCCCGCAACACGCGCTATGGAAGTTCTCCTACAAAATCTTCTCAAACGCGCTAAGGAACTCTATCCTGAAGACAAGGACTTCTTTGCACGAACTTCCCCACACCTCCTGCCTTTCTTTGAAAAAAATGTGACCTTGTGTGATTATCTGGCTCTGGATGATGGTGTGATGAATACCTACTTCCAACTCTGGATGACCAGTCCTGACAAGATTCTCGCAGACTTGTCGCAACGCTTTGTCAACCGCAAGGTCTTTAAATCCATTACCTTTTCACAAGAAGACCAAGACCAACTCGCTAGCATGAGAAAATTGGTTGAGGATATCGGCTTTGATCCTACCTACTACACTGCCATTCATAAGAACTTTGACCTCCCTTATGATATCTATCGTCCCGAATCTGAAAATCCACGGACACAGATTGAGATTTTACAAAAAAATGGAGAACTGGCTGAACTCTCTAGCCTGTCTCCTATCGTCCAATCCCTTGCTGGCAGTCGACACGGAGATAATCGCTTTTATTTTCCAAAGGAAATGTTGGACCAAAACAGTATCTTCGCAAGTATCACCCAGCAATTTTTACACTTGATTGAGAACGATCATTTTACCCCAAATAAAAACTAGAAGAGGAAATTTATGAGTATTAAACTAATCGCCGTCGATATCGACGGAACCCTAGTCAATAGCCAAAAGGAAATCACTCCTCAAGTCTTTTCTGCCATCCAAGATGCCAAAGAAGCTGGTGTCAAAATCGTGATTGCAACTGGCCGCCCTATCGCTGGTGTTGCCAAACTTCTGAACGACTTGCAGTTGAGAGACGAGGGTGACTATGTGGTGACCTTCAACGGTGCCCTTG
Organism: Streptococcus mitis; assembly: GCA_001914195.1. Lineage (GTDB taxonomy): Bacteria > Bacillota > Bacilli > Lactobacillales > Streptococcaceae > Streptococcus > Streptococcus mitis_F. Next base: position 13,060 of record MKYF01000027.1, read on the forward strand.
TCCAAGAAACTGCTACAGGACATGAGATTATCAGTGAATCCTTGACCTATGAGGATTATCTAGATATGGAATTTCTCAGTCGTAAGCTCGGTGTCCACATGCACGCCATTACCAAGGACGGTATCTACACTGCCAATCGCAATATCGGAAAATACACGGTGCACGAATCAACTCTCGTCAGCATGCCTATCTTCTACCGTACACCTGAGGAAATGGCTGACAAGGAAATTGTCAAATGTATGTTCATAGATGAGCCTGAGATTCTCGATGCTGCGATTGAAAAGATACCAGCCGAATTTTATGAGCGCTACTCCATCAACAAATCTGCTCCTTTCTACCTCGAACTCCTTAAAAAGAATGTGGACAAAGGTTCAGCCATCACTCACCTAGCTGAAAAACTCGGATTGACCAAAGATGAAACCATGGCTATCGGTGACGAAGAAAATGATCGTGCCATGCTGGAAGTCGTTGGCAACCCTGTAGTCATGGAAAACGGAAATCCAGAAATCAAAAAAATCGCCAAATACATCACTAAATCTAATGATGAATCTGGCGTTGCCCATGCCATCCGTACGTGGGTACTGTAAAAATATAAGAATAGACGAAAACCGCTCAGCTGAGCGGTTTTTAGTATCTAATTACATGCCCCCTGCCGGAATCGAACCAGCAACTACTCCTTAGGAGGGAGTTGTTATATCCATTGAACTAAGGGAGCTAGATAAAAACTCTGCTGAAAAAGCAGAGTTTTTTAGTCGAATTAACGACGGATTTCTTTGATACGAGCTGCTTTACCTTGAAGAGCACGCAAGTAGTACAATTTCGCACGACGTACTTTACCGTAACGAACAACTTCGATTTTTTCAACACGTGGAGTGTGGATTGGGAAGATACGCTCAACACCTACACCGTTAGAGATTTTACGAACTGTGTAGTTTTCTGAGATGCCAGCACCTTTACGTGCGATAACAACACCTTCAAAAATCTGGATACGTTCACGGTTACCTTCGACAACTTTCGCGTGTACACGAACAGTGTCACCAGGACGGAATGATGGGATATCTGTACGAAGTTGACCTTCAGTCAAGCTTTGGATTAATGGATTCATTTTATTCTCCTATCTTTGTCAATCTTGAGGAATCTTCCTCAGCGGATAAACTGTATTTTTGTGCGTCCATTACACACAAGATACAGTTTACCAAATTTCCACAAAAAAGTAAAGAAATTTATAGCAGAATTCCTAAAAAAATCGCAACCAAACCACCTAGGTAGGTCAAAGCTAAATAAGAATAAAATACCTTCTTATCACTTAGCAGTCTTTGCAGTTCATCATTCAAGGTCGAAAAAGTCGTTAAACCACCACAAAATCCTGTTGCTAGAATAGCATAGACTTCCTTAGATTCCACATGATTGTAGAATAATCCAATTAAAAAACAACCCAAAAGATTGGCTATGAGCGTTCCGAGTGGTAATTTAGAAGCTTGATTATAGCGGGAAAAGAAATACCGTACCAGGGCTCCAAGACCACAAGCGATTGCAAGATAGACGATTACCATTTCTTCCTCCCCAAATAGTAAGCCAAGAGTAGGCCTCCACCGATGCTCAAAAGCAAATACATAACTAAACTAAGATAACGCCCTGTATCAAGTAGTTTCACAGCATCAAGCATTAGACTAGAAAAGGTTGTTAAACCTCCGCAAAAACCTGTACCTAGTGCTAAAACCAAGCCCTTACTAGTCCTCTTATAGACCAGATAACCCTTGACAAGATACACCAAGCAGAAAATGCCTAAATAGTTAACAAGAAGGGTGCCCCAAGGAAAATCTGGACTGACTGGCAACCAAGTGGAAACTAGGTAGCGGACAAGTCCGCCCAACATAGCAGCTAGAAAAATCCCTAGCGGATAAAATTGTTCTTTTTTCATTTGATATTTTGATCCTGATAATCACGCGAACGTTTGAGTATGTCCGAAAAAGTCGCTACAATAGTCTCCTGATAGCTCTTGTCCTCTACACGACTTCTGACCTTTTCAAAAATAACCGATTCTCTCTTGGTATCTAGAATCGGTTTACCCGAAGCTTTCTTATAAGCGACAACCCCTTCAACTAAGTGCATTCGTTCTTCTAACAGTTTGACAATTTGGTCGTCGATTTGATCAATTTCTTGACGAATAATATCTAAATCCATACAGTCTCCTCCTTTATTTGAATTATTGTATCAAAAAGCCACCAAATAGGCTAGTAAAATCCCAACTCTCGATAAGAAAAATGCACTGATTGATTACATCAGCGCACTTTTATGCTTATCCTACTTTAGCAGCCAATTCTTCTGCGAATTGTTCCAAGCGTTCAATATCTTCTTCTTCGGCAGAAAGATCAACTTTAACACACTCTGAACCTTTTTCTGCTCCTGTCGCTACAAAAACGCGATCAAAGTCATCAACAGCCTTACAGAATTCATCGTAGAAGGTATCTCCTGAGCCGACCACTCCGTAGATTTTGCCATTCAAGTTGAGATCTGCTAAGTCTTCGTAGAAGTCCATCATCTCATCTGGCAATTCTCCATCACCATAAGTATAGGTCGCAACGATAGCAATGTCTGCTTCCAAGAAGTCTGAAGCGTCAACAGTTGTACATTCATCAACATCGACATCCAAGCCCAAGTCACGTAATTTGTCTGCTACAATATCTGCAATTTCTTCGGTATTACCGGTCATACTGGCAAATACAATTTTTGCTAATGCCATATCGTCCTCCTCAATTTATCTTTCTCCATTATATCACATCTTTTTCATTTTAAAAATAAAAATTCTTGTGCTACAATGAAATGAGAAAGAATTGAGGTTATTTATGGAAATTTGCCATCAAATTTTAGAAAAAATTAAAGAATACGACACGATTATCATTCATCGTCATATGAAACCAGACCCAGATGCCTTGGGAAGTCAGGTGGGATTGAAAGCTCTTCTCAAACATCATTTCCCAGAAAAAACCATCAAAGCCGTTGGTTTTGATGAACCAACTCTTACTTGGATGGCTGAGATGGATTCTGTTGAAGACAGTGCTTACCAAGGTGCCCTTGTCATCGTCTGTGATACGGCCAATACTGCTCGTATCGATGATAAGCGCTATCGTCAAGGTGATTTTCTCATTAAGATTGACCACCATCCAAATGATGATGTATACGGTGACCTATCTTGGGTAGATACTGATTCAAGTAGCGCTAGCGAGATGATTAGCCTATTTGCCCAAACAACCCAGCTGGCCTTGTCAGATTGCGCTGCTGAGTTGCTCTTTGCAGGAATTATTGGTGATACAGGCCGCTTCCTTTATCCTTCTACGACTGCACGAACTCTTCGCCTGGCTGCTTATTTGAGAGAACATAACTTTGACTTTGCGGCTCTCACTCGCAAAATGGACACTATGAGCTACAAAATTGCTAAACTTCAAGGATACATCTACGACCATCTGGAAGTGGATGAAAATGGTGCAGCGCGCGTTATCCTGAGTCAGAGAATCTTAAAACAATTCAATGTCACCGATGCTGAAACTGCTGCTATTGTAGGAGCTCCTGGACGTATTGACAGTGTAAGTCTTTGGGGAATTTTTGTGGAGCAGGCTGATGGCCACTACCGCGTTCGCTTACGCAGTAAAATCCATCCTATCAATGAAATTGCCAAAGAACATGATGGTGGAGGCCACCCCCTAGCAAGTGGTGCCAATTCCTATAGCCTAGAGGAAAACGAAATCATCTACCAAAAGTTAAAAAACTTGCTTAAAAACTGATAAAATACTTGCCAAACTTGTCAGAATCTGATAGACTAGTATGGTAACAATCTATGGCTCGCAAAGAGACCATGGCAGAAAGGAAATATTGCAAAATGAAAAAAGATATCCATCCAGAATATCGCCCAGTTGTCTTCATGGACACAACTACTGGTTACCAATTCCTTAGCGGTTCAACAAAACGCTCTAACGAAACAGTTGAGTTCGAAGGTGAAACTTACCCATTGATCCGTGTGGAAATTTCATCAGACTCACACCCATTCTACACTGGACGTCAAAAGTTCACTCAAGCAGATGGACGCGTGGATCGTTTCAACAAAAAATACGGTCTCAAATAATGATAAAAAAGACAGCTTCGGCTGTTCTTTTTTCTTTCTTGAAATTAACTGCTGTTTTCATGTTCCAGACTCAAAAAAACTTTGCACTCTAGCTAGCCACATAATGGTTTCTATAGTATAGAGTTTTTTCTTGCCTAAAAAATATAAAAGATATATACTAGCTATATATCATATAGATTGGAGATATACCATGACGACATCACTTACTAAGCAATACAATTTTAAAATCAATGAGTCATCAATGGAACAAGCTAGAGCTATCATCAAGGAAAAAGGAATGACTATGACGGATGCTATTAGTCTTTTTATCGAGCAGATTGTTCTCGAACAGGATTTGCCAATAAAAACTGCAGAAGATTTACACCGTGAACGGTTAATTCAGGAACTACAAGCCCAATCTGAACGCGCCTTAAGAGAATACGAATCCGGACAAGGAACCTCCCTAGACGATATGAGGCTACGATATGGCTTATAAAGTAATTCTATCTACTGAAGTGAGTCAGGCAATTGACAGTATTCATGATTACATTACTACTGTTCTTTTATCACCCCAGTCTGCTAAAAATACTGTGGCCAAAATTTTAGATGGGTTAAAAAGTTTAGAAACCTTTCCTGAAGCTGGCTTTGATGCAGATGAAAAAATCGGACTTAAAATCAATAGTAAGTACCCCACACGAGGAAAAATTATCGGTCAATATATCTTACTTTACTTTATCGATCAAACTCAAAGAACTGTTTTTCTTTCCCACTTATTCCACACAAAAAGTGATTATGTTACCTTGCTACAAAGCAAAAATAATAAAAATTCAAAATCATCATTTTAATGTCCACTGCTCCCTTAATAGCCTTGTAATTATAAAGAATACAGTCTTCATTTTAACTAGAAAATAAAAAAACTTTGCACTCTCGATAGCCACACGATGGTTTCTAGAGAACAAAGTTTTTTATTAGACAAGTCTTACTCTTCCTTATCTTGATTTTCAGTTCCTTTAGTTGTATTGTCTTCCCAAAGGATACGCTCGATACGATGGAAACCAGACCAACCTTCTTCTGTCTTGTTTTCGTCCATGTAGTCTGCCAAACGGAAGTCAATTTTTACATCTGACTCACCAAAACTTTCGGCAATTGGTTCTGAACGCTCATAGGACATACGAATCAGTGGATAAACCTTCTTAGCTTCTTCTAACTTACCTTCTTTCAAAAGTTTGACAAAGCCTTCCATATCTGTCAATAGCTTATCGATTTGCTCTTGAACAAAAGTTTTATAATCAGCAGTGGCCTTATCAAGCATTGTTTGCTTATCTTCAGATAAGGCTATAACCTTAGACGAATCGGTTGTATCTGCTGATTTTTCAAACCTAACAGCACAAGCTGTCAATAGCAAGGCTGAAGATAAAAGGACAAAACCTAGTTTTTTCATTGTATACTCCTATCGATTCAGGAAACCTGAATTAATTTTACGTTTCATTATACCATGTTTTCACTCATCTTTCATTAAATTTTCAGAAAATTTAATGTTGGGGGATTTATACTAACAATAGACTTTTAACCTCAAAATTGATAAAATAAGAAAGAAAATAATTGTAAAAGGAAACTGTAAATCAACATGATGAACATGCAAAACATGATGCGCCAAGCACAAAAACTTCAAAAACAAATGGAACAAAGCCAAGCTGAACTTGCTGCTATGCAATTTGTCGGCAAATCTGCTCAAGATCTTGTCCAAGCGACCTTAACTGGCGATAAGAAAGTTGTCAGCATTGACTTCAATCCAGCTGTCGTTGACCCAGAAGACCTCGAAACACTTTCTGATATGACCGTTCAAGCCATCAACTCTGCTCTTGAACAAATCGATGAAACGACTAAGAAAAAATTAGGTGCTTTCGCCGGGAAATTGCCATTCTAAAAAAATCACAAAAACGCATAATATCAAGGTCTTCTTGAACCTGATAGGATGCGTTTTATTGTGTCAAGACTTACTTGATTTCTCCTCGAATCAAGTTTTGTCTCACCTTTATTATATTTTTTCAACTAAGTCTTTTATCATTCGATGTAGTTCTTCTATCTTTTCAGATTGTTTCTCTATTAATATTCTCTGACTAGATAATTCATCTTGGAGTTTATCAAATTGTATCTGTTCATCTGGATTCTCCTTTACAAAAAAGTTCGTTAAGGTACTTGTTAACATTCCTATTGTACTAATCCCTACCAACATTAATAAAACAGCTATCCATTTCCCAAAAAGGGAAACTGGAACAATATCACCATAACCAACAGTGGTTACTGTCACAAGAGCCCACCAAAGACTATCTGAGAAGGATTTTTCTTCAACTACAGATAAAATTGAACTTCCTACTAGAACGATAAAGATATTAACATATAAGATATAAATCAGACCATTTGTCCGTAAGAATCTACTAATTTTTCTTTCTAATTTACCTGTAAGTCCAATTATTCTAAGTAAACGAGTCAGTTTCAGTAATTTTGTCAGCCTTGCTAAGCGGAAGATACGCCCTAATCGAAATACTGTAAAAATAGCATTTAAAGGCAGGATAGCTAGCAGATCAAAGATATTTTCAAGAATAAAGCGCCATTTTCTTTTAGTAGTAAAAAAGCGCCAACTATAATCAATTACAAAAACACCCCAGATTACTAAATCAATAATACTATAAGGCGGATTGTCCAAATCAATCATCTCAGCAAATCCAAGCAAGACTAGAACAACAGATATCAACGCAAGTATGATAATCGTTGTATCATAGTAATCCTTAAATAACCATTTTCTTTTCACACTACTTCTCCTATATCATTTGTAAACATTATACCACACCAAATTTCTACTAGATATATAAAAAAGAAGGCCCTTAGACAGTCTGACACTCAGCAGTCTAAAAGTAATCTGAGTTCACACATCTTATGAGTGAATTAAAAGACGGTTCAAAAAATGGAGTCCACTGAAAAAATAGGTCTCTTACTTTTAATGAAATGAAAACCGAGGAATCTCTCGTTAATTTGAGCGAGTTCCTCGGTTATTTTGTATTTATT
>MKYF01000002.1 GCA_001914195.1 Streptococcus mitis
AATGAAAATCAAAGAGCAAACTAGGAAACTAGCCGCAGGCTGTACTTGAGTACGGCAAGGCGACGTTGACGTGGTTTGAATTTGATTTTCGAAGAGTATCAATAAGCATAGAGATGTAAAACTGTTACACATTAAATAATAGAAGTTGTGTACGAAATTTCTCAATTAGTTTTCGCTAGTAAATATCATTTCCAACAAACGCCCTCTCAATTCCTTATCCTGATGATGCAAGATATTCATTAACTCATGAGAATTTTTGACATTGATGAATTGATTTAACAATCTATCTTTTAATTCATATGGAAGAGAAGCCGTCTTTAGTAATCTAAAAACTTCATCATTTAGGGATGTCCTTTTATGATCTTTACATTCAAATCTAGCTGTATCATTCTTATTTGGCAATTCAATTATAGACACATTCGTTCCTTTAAAATGAATTCTATGCCTTCTATTGCTTGGAACGATACTAGAATCTCCTTGTAATGTTAACTCTACCATCCCCATTTCCCAGTCGATTGATAATCTTGTTTTATATCTTTGACCATTTTGATCTTCAATCATTTCAAAAGAATGTTGTTCGCCTGGGAATACATACCAATCTACAACTTCAGGTAAATCAACACCCATATCTATCTCAGAACCAACCAAGGGAATGATTGCACCACTTTTTGCAAACACAGGTATAGTCGAAATGTCTCTATAAACACTTAACTTCACACCACCTGTATATTTTTTCTCTGAAAAGAAGTCATACCATTCACCTTCAGGGAACCATACATCTACTTTTGCAGATTGGAATGCCAAATCCATCTTTTCTACAATGGGAGCCACCATCAGTTCTGTTCCAAAAAAGTATTGATTTGGAACATTATAACTCTCATCATTCTCTGGGTAGAAATAATACATTGGGCTGATTAATGGGGCACCTTCCTCGTGTGTCTTTACATTCATAGTGTATAGATAGGGAATCATCTGATGTCTCAAACGAAGGTATTTCTTCATAATCTTAGATGTTGTTTCTGAAAAAAACCAAGGTTCTTTACTATTAAAGGGACTTCTAGAACTATGTAATCGAGTTATCGGACTAAAAACGCCAAACTGTAGCCATCTAGTTTGTAGCTCTTCGTCATAATCTCCCAGCATGTGCCCACCGATATCATGACTCCACCAACTATAACCGATATTAGATGCTGTCGCTGTAAAATAAGGTTGAAATCTTAAGGAATTCCAACTAATAATAGCATCCCCTGAAAAACCAACAGGGTAGCGGTGACTACCCGGCCCTGCATATCTTGATAAAATCAAACCACCTTCTGCATTTTTACAACTATCCTGATAGTGATAATGGTTTAAAAGCCAAAGTGGATCTAGCATACCTTGTGTCCCTTGTTGCCAGTCAATCCACCAAAAATCTACTCCCTGCTTTTCTAGCTCATAATGAACATCTTTAAAGTAGGATTCCCTAAAAGAGGGATTAAAAAAATCAAAAATAGCAGGTTCCTCTAATTCTACATTTAACCCCAATCGTTTGGCAACTCGAGGATAAGCTTCTTCATAAGCCCGTATACCATCAGCAGGATGGACATTTAAGGAGAGTTTTAACTTTCTATCATGAAGTTGTTGCAATAACTGTTCTGGATTAGGTATTAAGTTTTTATTCCAACTATATCCTGTCCAGCCACTTCCAAAACGGGCTGGAATGTCAGTTATATGCCAATCCATATCTAACACACCGATAGATAATGGAATTTTCTCTGTTTCAAATCTGTCTATTAAATCCAAGTATTCATCTGACGTATAAGGCCAATATCTACTCCACCAATTGCCTAAAGCATATCTTGGCAACAAGGGTGTTGAACCAGTCAAATGGTAAAAGTCTCTGATTGCTCCTCTATAATCATGCCCATAGGCAAAGAAATAGAGGTCAATTTGATTTTCTCTCTCAATATAACCAGACTGTTCATCCCAAATAAATCCTTGAGAATCATCCAATAAGGCTATCCCATTTCGGCTAATAATTCCATCTTCTAACGAGATTGCTCCATCTGCCTTATCCAGAGTCCGAGCTGTTCCTTTTAACGTTTCAATAGATTCACCAAAATACCAGCGACTACCATATACGGCAAAATTTCCTTTTAATTCTATAAATAAATTTTCGGCGTTAAATTCTCCTTTATTAAAGTGCAGATGAAAATAGTCCGTCATAATATCTAGTACGTTTGATGTCTCGATATAATCTAACGAAACTTGGCCAAAATCTCTATTATAGATAAGTTGTGTAGTTCTATCCTCAAAACTTCCAGTTTGAGAGTATTCTAACCTTACTAGCTTGTCTGTTAATACAGAGATTCTATAAAACTCTCCCTTAAAAATTTTCAATTTGTTTTCCTCCTTTTATGGTAGCATAAAAACAGAACGCACCATTTGATGCGTTTTTCGTTATTCTGAATGCAATGTTCTATCTATGACAAATAATACTCAATTGAAAAATGTAGTGGACAAAATATCTTTTAACAAACCAAGAGTTTATTAAAGAGTTATCACTTTTCAACTTTTCTAAGATAGGATTGATAAATAATTTCAAACTCTGACTTGCTACCATATGATATTCCAGCTCACGTGCTTTTTTCTCATCTCGTTCTTCCTGCTTATTTCTTAGAACTGAAGAATCTGGATAGGTATATAAATTATTCGGATCAATATAGTCATAAGAATCATAACATTTACGCTTCATTAAGCCATCCCCAGAGCAAGAGCTTCATCTCGTAATTTTTCAACATCACTAACCGTAGGTCGCCATCCTTCAATCATATTTGTACTTAAAGCATACCAAACACTCTTAAAAACGGAGCGGTTTTCAAAAGCTACTCCCATGATTATCATCTTTTCTTTATCTATATCTAAGGACATATACTACCTCCTTTAATTACATTATACCATGTTTCTCTGTAGCTTTTAAAAATTTTATTTTGTCTATAACACCTTAATATCCAGTGCGCTTATCCTATTTTATAAAACTCAAACCCAAATATAAAACGTATTCTTTTCCCTTTTTAACTAATGATGCTGAGTAAAAACTTAACTTCAGGGGAAACTGAAGTAAGACTAGACAAAATTCAAAAACTGATTTCGCACAACTCCAAATACTGATTTTAGACTGAAGATAATACTAGAATGCTAATTAATGTTTTTATAATAAAGAGCTGACGACTTATGTTGCTTTTGATTTCTTAAGAATATAAAAAGAAACAATAAGGTAAACTTTCGAGTGATTTGAAACGTTGATAGTATCGTATTAATTAACGTTTTGAGCCAACTGGCCTTGTCCGGTTGCAGCCACATTTGTACTAATTTAGTAAGAAAGTACAAAAAGAACACCCCTAAAGGTGCTCTTTGTAAGTATAGTAATTCTTTCGAATTAACGTTTACTAAATTGTGATGCTTTACGAGCTTTCTTAAGACCTGGTTTGATAAAAATGTATTTCAGTATATTTCAGAATTGCTCTATGATGGGAGTTTATACTATTTCTATTCTTTTGTAATTTGAAAAAATTTGATTATAATTGATAAAATAAGGGAATATCTGTTATATTGTAATTAATTTTGCTAACAAATAAATCTTCCACCAATAATAGAAAAACAATAACAAATTCATTCAGCTTTTACATAGCCTAACATTTTTATGGAACTTAACTTGATATTTTTTGATAATATCTATCTATATGGAATTTTTGATAAACTAATATCTATTTCTGGATCCAAATAATTAATATACGGCCCAATAAAATCAATTTCTATTGCTTTAGGCCCAATAATAACCTCACTATATTTACTAGAATCATTATCTACATCACTCAAATATGTATACAAAAATGGAAATGGATAACCTTCTTTCTCTTTACATTCAATCTCAAATTTTAAATTACCAGGATCAGAAAGTACAATTCTATACTCCTCTTCATAAGAATAGTCGACCGTTTTAAATAAAAAACTTATATCTTGTTGAATATTAGAAATAATCTCAGGATATTTGTCCTTTCTACTTTCTTTTATTGCTTTGCATATTTTTTTCAAGTCTTCTAACATATTTTTTAACGATGTCTCATCTGGTTCGTCCATATGACTTACATGTACTTCACCATCTGTACTAAGATAACAAACTCGATAGATATCTGCTTGAGAATCAGAAACTATTTTTTCTAAAAAATTATTCTTCAATCTGATAAAGGCACCTTCCCCATTATCCCCATATTGTTGCCACATTGGAAGAATGTCAACATTCGGTGTGAGACTCATCATATAAATATGGGATGGTAAAAAATCCTTCTGATGATATGAACTATCTAAAAAGTTCGTGAGTACTTTTCCTTCCAACGGATCATTCATTAATCTAGAATTTGTTAGCCTTAAGTAATCACCTTTATCCTGACTAGTTAAATCTTCATTGTTTATACTATCATCATTTCGCATTTTTTGAAAAATTTTATTCTTTTGATTCTCTAACAAAATTTTTAGTGTAGACATTGAAGTATAATGTCCTAAGTAGATTTTCTTTTCTTGTAAAAAATTTCTATCGATTTTTAAAAAACTTTTAATACTTTCGATTTTTTCATAAGCTTGATTAACAAACTCATCAAATTTTAATAGTTTCTTTTTTACAGACTCACTTGTATATTTATTTTTAATTTTTTCTATAATTTCTTCGAAATCAGAATATTCTCCTTTTCCTTCATAAATATGTTTTTGGATAAAATCTAAGAAGTCCTCAGCTAACATTACAGAACTAAGGTTATCAAAAAAACTATCATAAAGTATTTTATAATCTATAGCAAATTGATGATCCTCATATAAGTTTATCAATTCAGATAACATCAAATAATTTGCATCACTATCTGTATTAAATATTAGAGATGATAGATCACATAAAAATTTCGCAACAGTACCTATTTTATTTTCAGAAAATTTTTCACTTCCATAATCGTTCAAAAAATTATCGTAGTTTTCTTTTGTAAATATAATATCTCCAAGTCTATCAAAAAATTTCTCATGTCCTTTGCCAGAATGTTTCAAAAACTTATAGTAGAATAGATTTGTTCCAAGTGAATATACCTTTTTTTCGAGATTAAATTTCTCGTAATTCTGATATTCACCTGGTAATAGATAATCATAATCAGTATCTTCTAAAAAAAACAAATGAAGCAAACCGAGAATTCTAATTCTCAATCCATTATCATCTCTAAGATATAAATATAGAACAAAATTTTTTATTTGATCCTTTTCTTCTTTAAAGAAAAAACAAAAAGTGGCACCATATTTATCGTCATAAGTAAAGTTCTCCTGAGTGGCATCTTTTTCAGCAAAATATATTCTAGTAGACATATAACGTTAGCTCCTTTGTATTAGTATTTCATTAATTTTATTATACATCAATTTATGATATTAATAAAGTCAACTTTAATAATAATATTAATCGCAATTTATTTATAAAATAAAAAATCTTATTAAAAAAATGAATTTCCGAAAAATAAGTATTTTCCTGAAAAAAATAAAATAAATGTCAGCATTACCTGTCTTACACTTGTAACATTACTTTGATATAATAGAAATGGAAGTAAGCAAATGAAAAGATTTATCACATTACTTATAATGCCTCTATCTAAAATTTTATTAATTGCCTGTTCAAATCAATCAAGTAACTCCTTAGATAGGGAATACTACTGGATAAACGAAAGTCGAAATGAAGTTGCTTTTACGATATCAGGCAATAAAGGTACTATCAATAAAGGAGAGGCTTATGCTTTTACAATTGATAAAGATAGTTCAACAATCGAATTAACAGGCTCTAATATCATTAGTCGAAAAGAGATCTACACCTTTAAAGATGGCATGTTCACTGTCGATATTTCAAGATCAAAGCAAGACTACTATAAAAAAGATAGCAAAGCATATAAAGAAACCTTGAAAAAATACGGTGATAAGTAAAATTCTCAAATTACTCGTTATTCTTTATACAATAAAAACGCTTTGAAGCGTTTTTTGTTATCTCTCTAAAAATGTAACCTAACGGGCTGAAAATCTTTATACCAACATTACTGGAACTATAAAGAAAGAACGCAATGAATAAAAAATTTGAATCAGTTCAAGAAAAATTATATTCAAAAATTATAATAGACTCAGGAGCAGATCTAGTATCTTTTGTTTTATTCTTATTTTGGTGTGCTAGAAGTTCTAGTAGAGTAAAAAGTTCTACAAAATCTGGCGAGGGAAATTTCCAACTTCAGATATTGCAGAGCATTTAATATAAATTTACATTAATTTTAGTCAGCCTTATTATTAAAAGCTTTCTCAAGTATTGAAGTACCTATTTTTTCAGCTAAAATAGGCGGTACTGAATTACCTATTTGAATTCCAACCGTTGTAATATCTCCAATAAAATGATAACTGTCGGGAAAACTCTGTAATCTAGCAGCTTCTCTAGGTGTTATGGTTCTATCATCGGTAGGATGAGTTATCCTACCAACACTAGGAGTATTAAGTCGCGTCGTTAAGGTATAACTTGGCTCATCCTTTAACATTCTTCCATAAGCACCACTATGAACAGATTTTGTATGATACTGCTCAGGTAAATCTTTTAAAGTTTGGCCAGGTTTTACTTGGCGTAATATTTCAAGTGTCTTTTCTTTATGAACAGAAGCTAAATGGTTATAAAATTTACCATCTAATGCATCTCTCATTTTCATTTGGTACTCATTATGTGCTTTTGAAGAGTACTCTGTCAACTCACTCCCTTCACCAGATTGAAGTGATGGTAAATCACTTATAGCTTGCCAAACTGTAACTTCTGATCCCTTTTTAAATGTTTCCTTTGGAAAAAGTTCAGTTGAGTTTAACCCTATTTTATTTCCTATAAATATAGCACGTTTTCTCTTTTGTGGAACACCAAACGCCTCGGCTGATAATACTTTCGAGGATACATTATATCCTAGTTCACTAAATTTGTTATGTATTTCATTACGCACTCTACCATTATCAAAATTTAAAATTCCTGGCACATTTTCAATAATAAAAATTTTAGGCTTAATTTCACTCACCATTCTTAAAAATTCAAGAAATAGTAAATTTCGTTCGTCTTCAAAAAATCCTATTTTTTTTCGAATTCTGTTCCCCGCCATTGAAAAACCTTGACAAGGAGGGCCACCAAAAATGATATCAAAATTTGTCCTACCTACCAACTCCTCAATTGAATCTGACGAGTTACTTTTAAATACAGAAATATTTCTAATATCATCATTAATTAAAATTGTATTTTTATGATTCTGTTGATATGTCTTTGCTATCTTTTTGTCAAATTCAATTGCGGCAACAACCTCTATTCCAGATTGCTCCATACCCAATGAAAAACCACCCGCACCTGCAAAGAGATCCAATGCTCTTATTTTTTTATCCAATGAAATTTTTCTCCTAATTTATCACTTTCGCGTATCTCAACGTAATCAAAATTATCTTTTAATATTTTTTCTATATCAAGAACTAATCCATCAGTATTGTTATAAGCATTATTTTGTACAATTTCAGGAATCAGTAACTCATATAACTTGGAAGGTGTCAACCCATTATTTTCCGAAATAAGTTTCTCTATAAGTTGTTCTACAAATATTTTTGAATCTTTGTACGCAACCGAATCAACTTTAACTCTCAAATTTACATCCTTAAATAACGTATAAACAAAATCACCTGTTAAAGTATTCATCCTATTAATTCCTTGTGTTCCAGAACTAACAGCTTGTTCTTGAAGAGTAATGTCTATAAGTTGAAAACCAGATTTTACAACAGCATCCATTACTCCTTTCCAAACATTTAAATCACGATTATGAAATGTAAACGAAAGATAATGTCTATCCTTCAATACTCTATACATTTCAGAAAATGATTTATAAATTCTATCACTAAAGTCAGTATAACCTTTGTTTCTATAAGAATCTATAATAATTTCATTATCATAATCAACATCATACTTCAACCAGCTGTTCCAAAATTGGCTCAGAGCTAAATAGGCAATGCTTTCTCCATATGGAGGATCAGTGAAGATATAATCAATTGATTCATCCTCGATGTTTTCTAGATTATTTGAATCTTGTACAAACAGATTAATTAAACTATCATCAATTTCGCTAAGTTCTTTCTTCCCTCTATATATTGAATTAACTCGCAAGTTAAAACAGTGAAAAATATTACGTTCTGTATGAACTTTAGGTGTCCAAAACTTACTGATAACCCAGCCTGACTTATAAGTAGCTTTTTCACTATCTCCTGGAATCATGTTGGATACATTAGCTAACATACTAGTGAATGTAAACAGCAATAGTTTTCTTATTTTTTTATCAGCTACATTAATAATTTTATCCTTTAACTTAGATAAAATTATTAACGCTCGGGAAGTAAAAAGTTCATCAATCGATTCTTTACCCGATCTCTTTACATATTGTAGTACTTTATCTGTTGGAAAATCTACTTTCTTTTCTGAAACTAATTTCTCAAAATCTGATTCGATATGAACAATATTGTTTGCATCTAACCTATCAACTTTTTTTACTACAATTCCATCTTGCACACATTTGATTCTATGAGTTGTGAGCGTATCGTTTTCCCAAATAGCAATTTCAATTTTAGCAATTTGTCCACAATTAGGACAAATGCTATCATATAGATAGCCTAATTCAACTTCAAGGTCAGCAATAATAGATTTCGCAATTTTTTTATATTCTTTCAAATCAACTGTTGAAACTGTGTTTTCTGCAATGAATTTTGACATAGGATTAATATCCACACCCACGCCTTTTCTTCCATGCTTAATAGCTTCAATAGGTACAATACCTGATCCCATAAATGGGTCTAGAACTACATCACCTTCCTCAGTATAATTGATAATATAATCTGCTACAACATTATGGGCCTTCCTCCCCCAATACTTGTGCATCAAATAATGAGAGGGATGAGACTTAGCTTTAATATTTTTCATTCTTGAGATATTTGAAGTACTTATTTCAGCATCAGTAAACAATGATAATTGTCCAGAAATTAGAGTTGAATCACTTATATTAGTTACATAACTATTCTTTCTGAATTCCAAGACATCTTCTTTAGAAAATTTTCTATAAGAGTTATCCACCATTCTGTAACATTTTAATTTGCCTGAATCAGCCAATCTTCTCACTGTATTTTGTGAAACACCTAAAATTTTAGCCGTCTCACTTACACCAATTAAATTACTATTCATTTTCTCAAAACACTTCCAACCCTCTCATAATTTCTAGTAACATTTTATCATTTATACTTAAGAAATTCAAGTAAAAAGAAGATGAATAGTATCACCTTCTCACTAAAAGACCTCTCAAGAATTCTGCCAGTATTTCATCGTACTTATTATTAAAATTTAAAGGAAATGCACCTACTCCTATAAATTGATTTAATTCGGTAGGTTTATCATAAATTATTTCTGAATCTCCTGGAAATAGAACGTACGCCCCTTTAGTTTTAAGAATTCCATCACAATATGCATGCATCTTTACAATATCTTCATTTTTACTACTTCTGTCATTTGAAACTCTAAATTTTGAATCAAAATGATAATAAAAAACTTTCCCAATACTATCTATTATTTTTATTGTAAAATCTGGTCGGAATTCAACTGAAAATGACCCCCCATTACCTCGAGAAAATGAATGTTGAAATAAAAGAACTGACTCTATATATTCCTCAGTAGGTCGAAATCTAAATTCTAATCCATCATTAGATTCAGAAAGTCCAACAGTATATGGAGTTGTCTGAGTTTCTGTTAAAATTTCACCCTCTGCATAAGTTTTGTAAATATCTTCAAGAATGTCTACCAGTCTAAATAAACAAATGTACTCATATAATTTATCAACCGATTTATTATTATATAATTCGATCAAATCTTTTGACTTAAATAAATTATTAATAGGAACCTGTTTTATATTTACGTACTCCTGATAAATTTGCTTATAACCTATTTGTCTGGTTAGAATAGTAGAGGAGTGATTAATAGAATGTATATCAGATATTTCACTAAAAAAATTATTTCTAAGTATTCGAGTTAGTTCCTCTCGATACCGATTTACTTCTTTAACTAATAATTGATTCTGACAAGAATATTGACTTAAATCATCATAAAATTTTGAAAGTATCCGTATACATTGTTTAACAAAAAACTTAATAAATCTATTTTCACTAGTATCGTTAGATATGGTATTGTTATATTCATTTATCACTTCTGGAATAAATCCGTTAAATTTAGTAGAAATTTTCCCCTGATTATTTTGTGTGAGATTAGTATTTCCACTAAAAATATCCATTAAACTCTCGTTAGAGATATCTGTAGCTAGGCTTAGCGGAACAGTATTAATAGTTTTCTCAAATTTGATATTAGGAAATTTTAATATCCAATTTAAATTTGGTAAAATTCTGTTTTTTTTCAATGAATTATACAGCTTTATGTAAACATAAAAATCTAAGTATCTATTGATATTTGTTTCAAAATATGCACGACTAACCCCATTTTCTAAAAAACTGAGAGAAATCGTCTTTTTAATTCTGGTGTCAAGTTTTTCAATAAGTAAATGTATCTCCTCTGTTGATATTTTGGAAGAAATTATCTGAAACTCTTGGGTAGCAAACCTTATATACCCAATAAAGTTTTTCATTAAAATTGAACCATTATTATTTCTATAATATTTACCAATATTTATAAAGTCTTCTTCTGTAAAACGTTTATTGTTTAAGCCAATAATAAAATATTCTACCCATTCATAGAGAATATACTGTGTACCATCATAGACTATGCTATTAGAATTATTTTCTATCGTATAAATTACCCGTTCTTTATTATTTTGAAGTAAGTCTAAATCATCATCCCTTAAGTCTTTTGAGTATATAATAAAATCATCAAATCTAACTCCACAATAGTATTCCATATTATCACCCTTTACTCAATAAATGTTACATACCCTGTGGATTGAAGTTGCGAAATCATTTTACCTATTTTTTCCATGGAGTAGGTGAATTTATATTTTTCGACAATAGAATATAATTGATGGAGTACGTCTAATAGCTCTTCTTCTGAACCACTAAGCTTAGGAAGAATTTTCTGTAGTATTTGAATATCTACAGCTTGTGAAGCTAATTCTGGTTTTTTTTCATTGCCTACATAATTCAGTATGAATTGAGATATTTCATTAAACACCCTATACCCAAAGTGTCTATTTTTCTGTTTCAACACTTCAAATATTTCAAATACTTGTTGAAAGATGAATGGATACATACTAATTAGCTGTTTTGTGCTGTCAGAATTTGAAATGGAAATAGTCAAATCTAACCTAGATTCAATATCACTATTATTAGATTGACTATTTCCAAAATCATACGCTCCGTATAAATCAATCTCATTATATTCAATTACATTAGCTCTATCCAAAACTTTTGGACTAAACATATAAGTTGTCTCATCCACATTGACCGTTCCCACCACATATACATTAGTTGGAATTTCGATTTGGTTAGGAACAAAATAATTACCTTGTTCATCAATCAAATCACCTTTAAATTCGACTTGATTTTCAGATGTCCTCAACGGAACTGGTGAGCTATGCAATGGAATTTTGTCTTGTTTTATGTATGTAAGAGCATCCTTTAGCGTTGATACAGCTGATCTAGTTTCAGAATCCATATCTGATAGTTCTTTTAGTTTATACAGATTTCCTTCTTGTTTTGCTAAGAATGCTTTGCCCGCCAATCTAGCCCCATCGGTTTTTAAGCCATTACTTCCATCTTTACGATTTTGATTAAGCTCTGTTCGAAACTGCACTGTTGGATTTTTAGTTTTAGAGTGATTCAACCACTCAGTACAAACTGGAGCATTTCGATAATACTGAACTTTTTGAAACTCACTCGGATTCAACTGTAATGCTGCTAAAATAATAGCTTCTGATAGTGTTATTTTACTAGGAAGTTTACTTAAAATCTTAAACGAATCTGTTTCTTCAGATATCCTTCTACTTTCAAGTAGGCTTAAAAAATCTGAAAAGTAATATTCCACTTTGGCTAGATTCATTTCATCTAATAATAAAAAATAAGGTTTATCTGGATTTGCAATTGCTCGAATAAATAGTTTAACAGTTGGCGTAATTTCATACGTATTATTAATAATATTATGATAACCAAAAATTCCTCTACTATCTGTCCAATTTGGTTTAACTGAAACTAATTCATAATTTTGATCAGTTGAAGTTACAAAAGCCATATATTCAGCAAATAAATCAGCAATCTTTGACTTTCCTGATCCACTAATTCCTGATAGGATCACAAAAGGCTTAGTTTTTAAGGAAATATAAAAATTATACAACTGTTCTTTGCTATAATAAAAGCCTCTAGATTTACAAAATAAAAAAAGATCTGATAATGTACCGTCAAATTTTATGTTCATTGGGAACCTCCGTTTTCACTATTATATCAGAAATAAGTGCTCTTTTAAACAGCTAACTAAATTTTCATAGCCCCCATAACAGAACCTGTGCTGACTCAGAAACAAGTGTATTATTTTTCAAACTTCCTCTTACAAAAATCTAGTCCTCTACTTAATTAATTCAAAGTTCAAGACCTTATTTTTGCTGTGTCTACACGACTTAGTTCATACTATCCTCTTAACATCCCTTATACTGAAAAATTCTAACTCCTTTTTTATGTCTTGATATTACTTCAAAATAAAAATAATAATCCCTGCCATCCTCGGCGTTCTCTTTATTCAACTTGAAGTAGTTTTTCTGATTCATTGCCATTGTTCTAAGGATGTCATCAACTAGAAAAGTTAATGGAACATCCATTGAAGAATACTTCTGGAAGTCTTCTTCAAATCGAATATAGTTGTCTGAGAAATAGTCCATCTGTAATTTATTCTCATAGAGTTCTTTTCTACTCATAGGTAACCTCTTCTAATAACTATATGCTCAAGAAGTCTTCCACTTGAATCAATCGGTATCCTTCATAGGTCTTGATGGATACTTCTTTTGCTGAAATTTCTCTTACTTCACCAATCAAAGTTACTTTTTGAGCTTTTTGTTTGACTATAAAACGACCTTTTAAACGCCCAACATAAAGCTGAGAAAGTAGCAAGAGTTTTTCTGTTCTGTTCAAGTTACTGGTTAGATCGACACGATATTTTTCTTCTCCTAGTGACGTGGTATGTTCAGATAAAAAGAAGCCCATCCATTTTTGCATACCTGAGTCTTGATATTCTCGGGCTGACTGATAGGGCAAATAAGAACGATCAATCATTTTAAACCATCTAGTCCACCAGCAGAATGACCTCCAATGAGTTTACTTCTAGCGATGTTTCTTGATGCTGACTCAAGCGCATTGGTTTTTAAAAGTGAAGTGAACCCCAACTGATCTCGTATGCTGTCAATCGCTGATTGGAACCTTTCTTCTTTTTCTATTTTTTCAACATCATCAAATAAAGAAATGATTCCGAACGATTCATCCACCAAACCCGAATAGTTAACGGCAATGTTCATTACAGCACCTGAATTGTATTTCTGATGAAATAACTGTAAAACTACATTAGTTAGCGTGTCAGTCTGATTAAACTTAACTTCAATCTTTTTATTTGAAAAAAGACATCCAAAAGTAAATTCTTGAATGTCTGTAAACGTTGCTATAATCGTATTGATTAACGTTTTGAGGCAACTGACCTCGTCAGATTGCAACCACATTTGTAAGCGACTAAAGTCGCAACAACTGTGTCAATTGCACCAATTTAGTAAGAAAGTACAAAAAGAACACCTCGAAAGGTGCTCTTTGTAAGTATCGTAATTCTTTCGAATTAACGTTTACTAAATTGTGATGCTTTACGAGCTTTCTTAAGACCTGGTTTTTTCTACATCAAGATATTTATGGTAAATTATCACTAAAATTAAGTACTTTTGAGAGATAAATCCTCAATCTTTACATATATAACCCTTTTAAAAATCAAGAGGTTATCAAAGGGTTATCACATTTTAGTTTTCGGAGCTTATGTAGTTGAGAAATACGAAATACTGTATCATAAAGATGATGTACAGTTTAGCAACAAATATACAGTTTCTTCGTGCCTGGACAATTTCTTTTTCTATCCTGAAGATATTTAAACAGTTCTATATATTATTTCTTGTGAGTAATTTTCATCAAAAAATTTCATAGAGTAGCTCCCTAGAATCATGGAAAAGTAGTAAAAATAGTTGTTATCCTAGTTGATTAAAAAAATCCCTGATTTCCTCATCTTTTATAAAATAATATATAATTTTCCCCTCTCTTCTAGTGCCCAAGATGTTTTGATTGGCTAGTTTACGAAGATGGTGGGAAGTAGATGCCATACTGAGATTTAGTAAACAGGCTATATCACAGACACAGAGTTCTTCAACAGCAAGAAGATAGAAGATGATATTTATCTGTTTATTATCGGTAAATTTTGTTAAAATGCGAAGTGATTTTTGGACTTTTTCCTTTTCAAGATAGTTCGTTGCGGTTGTAATATTTTGCTGATTTATAACATTCACTTGGCAGATACTATCTTTTTTCATAATATTTTCTCCTAGCCTAATATAGTCCATAGTATGTCAAAACTGTTATTTTCAATCAGGATATATATCCCCAATCCTAAATAAACAACGGCAATAAACCATCTGCTATATTTTTCCAAAATTTCTCCAACAGAAGAGACTTGTGCCAATTTTTGGGCAGAAAAAACCAAGAGATAAATCATGACTAGAAAGGTAAGTAAAGCTACTATCAAATTTGCTAAATTTAAGGTAGTAAAATATGGAACAAAGACACCAATATTGTCAGCACCACAACTTGCAAAAGTAATCATAGCGACTAGAAATATCAGGTTTTTATTATCTTTGCGCAAACCTTCTTTGGCAATAGCTTCTCCATCAGAATCTCCTAAAAGCAAAACTTTGAGACCTAGGAAAATTGGAATCAAACCGAGTAAACCTAAAATCTCTTTACTAGGAATATAATTTAAGACAAATGCAAAAAGCAAACTTAGCAATATTAGACTAACAGAGCCTAGAAATTGTCCTAAATAGATGTTAATGATGTCTTTTCTTCTTTTTCTTTTGGCAAAAAATAACATTAGGATAATAAGTAAGTCTACGGCTGTCCCAGAATACAGGATTATTGAAGTAACAACATTTTGAATCATAAAACACCTCATTCAAATATATTTTTGAATGTATTCTAACATTAAACTTTGTAGATGTCAACTTAAAATCCACCAAAATATAGATAAGAAGTTAGTGTACCAAATATTAAAAAGCCCTGCCATCGAAATGACAGCAGGGCTTAACTTCAATATCCAGATAATATATTTATCTAAAAAAGGTACAGTTTTTATTGATTTGTAGTGCGATATAATGAGTTTCCAAAAATCAAAAATCGCTTAAAATCAATATTTTGACATCTATTGACGTGTACTGAAACCCTTACTTAACCTCTGTAAGGATATAATTACGGTACCAGTATATCATAAATAATAACAAAATCTTGACTTTCCGAAACATAATGATTTTCCCGAAAGAAAGAGATCAACCTAAAAAATTACTGTCTTACTTATGTAATGTTTCTTTAATATAATATAGAAATAAAAAGTATGTAAATGAAAAGATTTATCACATTACTTTTAGTGTCTCTATCTACAATTTTATTAATTGCATGTTCTAACCAATCAAGCAATTCTTTAGATGGCGAATACCGTTGAATAAACGAGAGTAGAAATGAAGTTGCCTTTACCATTTCAGGTAACAAAGGAAATAGCAACAAAGGAGAGGCCGACACCTTTACAATTGATAAAGACAGTTCAACAATCGAACTGACTGGCTCTAATATCATAAAACGAAAAGAGAATTATACCTTCAAGGATGACGTATTCACTGTAGATATTTCAGGAACAAAGCAGGAGTATTACAAAAAGGATAGTGAAGAAATACAGCGACAAGTAAAACCCTCAAACTATTTGATATTCTTTATACAATAAAAACGCTTTTGTACTGACCCCAAAAGTTAGATTTTTTCTGTCTAACTTTTTGTGGTCAGTACACACCCGCATAGCGGGTATTTTTTTGTCTCGCACCTAGCGGAGTGAGACAGGCTAATAGTCACATAATAAAAAATTTACTTAAAGTCATATTTTAAATACTGTAGAATAGTTCTTTCTAAAACTTACTCCCAAATTTTTTTGCTCGTATAATTCACCAGGGGTTTGGGGATTCCCCAAAATTCAAATCATCCCAAAAAGTACATACACTTTGTGTATACAAATTTTGGGATGATTTTGGGAGTGTGTGTATACAGACTCTGAGCTCGCAAAGTCATAATATGAGAAATCTCTCCCCTTCGATAAAATGATCAAAAAAATCACTTTAGCTGTACTTTGTGTGTACAATTTTTTTAAGAAGATATATAAGAAAACGCTGTTAAATTTAACAGCGCTTTCTTATTTTAAAATTCTCATATGGCTTTCTTTTTTATGGTTAGCATCGTAGTATTCCAGCATCGCATGATACAAACGAGCCTTCGTTTTATCTTGTTGTTTAATCCCATGAAGAAATAATTCTGCTCGCTTTAATTTCAATATGTATTCGCATATCTGATCAAAATCCTTATCCATATTACTTTTGAAAATAAACATCTTTTTCCTCCATCACATCAACTATTTTTTGCATCAAAATAGACATATCCATTTTGTTTTCATAGCTTATTCTCCCAACTACAGTTGCAAGACGGGCTATAGAATTGATATTCTTTCCGACTTGTTCCAACTCTTCTGTTAAAGGAACTAAACCTTCAAAAGAGACTTTTTGGATGTTCAAATCTGTTCGTATTAATTTTTGTCTAGCAAACTCAGAAAAATTACGAATATTTTCCTTCCTCATACAATCATTTAATTTTTTATTTTCTTCTTCCGTCAAAAACACCTGTTTCAACACAGATTTTATTCTCATGGTCCTATCACCTCGTTTTCTTATTTAGTCGTTTTACAAGTTCTTTCACTTGTTTACTTGTCTTCTTTTCATATTCTATCATCAGCTCAACGCAGTAGTGAAATATCCTTACATTATCCAAATCTTCACTTTGTTCTGCTATTCTTTCTAACTGACGTAAGTTATTGATAATTCTTCTAACTTGAAATATAAAGTTATGATAAGATTCAAAATCAAATTGAAGATAAATAGGCGAACTCTTAAACAACATTTTCCTAGCATAAGAGGAAAAATTTAGATGGTTTGTCATTTCAATCAAGTTATTCACTATTTCATTCTGCTCTTCAGTGATATAACATTTCTTTAGAACAGTCCTATATCTACTCATTTATCATATACTTCTTTCGGGCATTTTCATGGGCAATAGCTTTGCACTCCAGCATACGTTCCTGCTTTAAATTCTCCATAGACTTAAATAAATACGCTAAAGGAGAAGTCGCATCCTCAGGAATCCGTTCAATCATGCTAATAACTTCATCACTAGTTACATACCCACTAGCCAAATACTCGCCTATCTTCATCTTCTGAGCATGTGTTAAAGTGTAATTGTTAGGATACAAAAATCTATCATTGTACTTATAAGAAATGGATTCTAACAAAGAATAATATTTGGGTGGAATATAAGTTTCAGGCTTTCTAGAACTATTATCCAGTATATTCTCAATCTCTTTCTTATTCTTACTCTTGTTCTTAATCTCTTGCGTTACATTATCATTTTCATCCGTTACTGTAACGTTACAATCTAAAACGAGTTGTGGCTCGCCTGTAATTAGTGCTTTTTGTTTTTGTCTATGACGAGCAACACGTTCCCTAGTTTGTTTCCTAATCTTTTCTAGTCCATCTATATTCTGGTGTTTCTCCCATTTTGGAATGGTAATAGCGCCATCTATGATTTCTATCATGCCAAATTCTTCAAACATACTGAGAGCTAATTTTACAGATGTAGCCTTTCGTCTAAACACTGTTGAAAGCATCTCTTCTGTATAATAAACCTTGTTCCCTAGACTTAATATGCCACTATTATTTTGCTTTCCTGCAAGCACCAGAATTTTAAACCATATTACAATAAGAGTATCTCCTTCTGGCATTGATTCTATTAGCTGAATTTTTTCATCATCAAATATATCTGTTGTTATCTTGATCCACTGAACACCATTCATACTAGTACCTATCTTTCATATTGCTTCAACCATCGTGTTACTGCTCTTTTATCGTATAAAGTCACTCCATCAATCACCATGGTTGGCATTCCTTCTTTCGTCCATTTTTGGATTGTTGTCGTAGATACATCTAACCACCTAGACAAACCTGACATACGAACCATGGGTTTATAAAGTTCTTTATCTTCAAATACTCTTACTACAGCATTTGAAATCATCTCATCATAGTGAGCACGTAATTGCTTCTCTAATTCTTTAGGAAGCTGGACAACTAAAGTAGTTTCCGACATAAATTAACACCTCATTTCTAAATTAAATAAGCTCCGAAACCATTTAATTTGTTATTCATTTTGAATTATATATCCTTTTTGAATTTTTGTCAAGCTTTTTTATTCAAAAAGAATAAAATGTGTTATAATGATAAAAAGGAGGTTCTTATGACGAATCATATTACTAAACTGATAGAAAATAGCGGAAAAAAATTGACAGAAATTAGCGAAGCTACAAATATAGCCTATCCTACACTTTCTGGATACAATCAAGGAATCCGCAAACCTAAAAAAGATAATGCTGAAAAATTGGCAAAATACTTTAATGTTTCCGTCGCTTACATTATGGGACTTGATAGCAACCCACACGCTCCATCAAATCTTAAAATTGTTACAGATAGTTTCAAAACATCTAAAATTGGTTCTGTGACACCTTTTAAAAGCGATATGGAGAAGTTAAAGAAAAGTATCGAATTTGGCGAAAGGGCATTAACACTACCACTTGATGATAGTTTTTCAGATGAATTTCGTCATATATTCTCAGAATACCTAGCTGAGAAAAATAAACGTTTTATGTCTGAGTTTATAGACTATATGAATCACCAAAATAAAGATTCTAAAGTTTGGCAGAGCTGGATTAAAACAGACGAATACGCTATCCGCCAAGAAGATAGAAAAAATAGATAGACACTCATTTCTCAACTACATAAGCTCCGAAAACTTAGATACGGAGAAAAAATGTCTATACACAAATACAAAACAAAAAAAGGAATCCTATACTCAATGTCATTAAGTTAAGAAATTCAAATACAATTCTGTATTTGGGTTTCTTTTTTATGTGATAAACTATAATTAAGGAGGTATTTCCCATGATAAAACA
>MKYF01000021.1 GCA_001914195.1 Streptococcus mitis
TGACCAATCAGGTCTGCCAAATCTTTCTTGGCTTCTTCGATTTGACGAGCTGATGCTGGTTTGACAGGATAAATGACCTGAGTTGTCAGCATTTTCCCCGTCGCATCCACGACAGCCAGCTTGGCACCTGTACGAAAGGCTGGGTCAAATCCAAGAACCACGCGCCCTTTCAGCGGAGCAACTAAGAGGAGATTGCGCAGGTTGTCAGAAAAGAGTTGGATAGCTCCTTCTTCTGCTTTCTCAGTTAATTCTGTCCGAATACGACGCTCGATAGCAGGCAAAACTTTTTTCTTAACTGACTGTTGAATAACTTCATCAATATAGGTATTTTTTAACTTGA
The DNA here is from genome assembly GCA_001914195.1 of Streptococcus mitis. Classification (GTDB taxonomy): domain Bacteria; phylum Bacillota; class Bacilli; order Lactobacillales; family Streptococcaceae; genus Streptococcus; species Streptococcus mitis_F. The sequence goes on from MKYF01000021.1 coordinate 341, forward strand.
AACGAGCAGCAAAGAAGGCAAGAATTCGATCCGTCGCATGTTCAAAACCGACCTTCAAGACACCTAGCTTCTCCCCACGATTGAGGGCTAGTGTACGATAACCTTGCATATTTCCAACTGTCTCTGAAAAATCATAATAAATCTGAAAAACCTGCTTTTCATCAAGGCTTTCATCCTTGATTTGAGAAGTGAGTTTAGAGTGTCTTTGCACCTCCTGATAAGTCATGGAACGCAAGGCCACATCTTCCGATAAGGCTTCAACCAAGATATCAACTGCACCAGCCAAAGCTTCCTTACCAGTCACAAATCCTTCACAGACAAACTTTTCAGCTTCTTTCTCTAAGTCCGCTACATTCTGTAAAATCAAGCGAGCAAGCGGAAAGAGCCCTGCTTCACGGGCAATAGTTGCCTTGGTTCGACGTTTTTCCTTATATGGAAGATAGAGTTCTTCTACGTCTGCTAATTTTTCGGCAGCTAAGATAGCTTCCTCCAATTCCTTGGTCAACTTGCCTTGCTCTTGAATCTTAGCTAAAACAGCTTCCTTGCGGTCATTGAGATTCGTCAGACTTTTATCCAAGTCGATAATGGCCTTAATCGCCACCTCATCCAAACTACTAGTCAGGTCCTTTCGATAACGCGCGATAAAGGGAATAGTCGCCCCGTCAGCTGTCAAACTTAGAACGGTATCAATTTGCTCTAACGTCACTCCCAAATCCTGGGAGATTTTTTCATATTTTTTATCCATAAAACTATTATACCACAAGCTAAACGTTTCAAATTAGCTCTTACAATTTTAAAACATAAGTTGGGAAATAAATTTACTTCATTTCAATATTCTATTCATTGAGAAGGTTGCAATTTAATTCTAATAGTTTACAAAAGGATTAGTGATTAATTTTACTGTTTTTATTTTTGACAATAATGCGCCACTATTCTCCCTCTCTATTCTTCAAGAAAACGCTTTTTTGAACAATAGGATTGTAATTTCTGTTTCTAATCGTTTAAAATGCATGTTTTGGAGAAATAAAAAAAACCGCAAGCCTGAGCCTGCGGTGGGGATAATCTTTTTTGAAATTTTTAAACAAAAAAAGGAGCATTTAAGCTCCCTCCTTTGAAATAACGGACACTTGGCTGGTCGGTGTACCCAGCATCTCAGATACCTTTTTCAAGGTGCGGCAGGAACCTTTCTGCCCTCAAATGTCTTTCGTTAATGTCATTCTAGCACTATCTACTTTGTTTGTCAAGCTTTCTCAATCTACCAGACTTAATCAGGATTTATAAAACTCTATTATTCGTTAGATACTCAATTTTAACTTTTCCCTTTTCCTCAAAATAATAGTATAATAGAGGTAGAATTTAGAATCGAGGTACACCTATGGCTGTAAAATTTACAAAACGAGACGACTTGGACAAGATGTTTGAAGAGTTTGCTAAACTCCCAGATTTGAAACAAGTCACTTTCCCTGATGACAAAGAGAAAAAAGCCAAAGCAGAAAAGAAAAACTAGATGACTGCTTTCCAACAACTCCCATCTAGTGTGCTTCAGACTGGAGCTATTTTCCTCTCCATTATCATTGAAGCCCTCCCTTTCGTGCTGATAGGAAGTATTGTTTCAGGACTGATTGAGGTTTATATCACACCTGACAAGGTTTATCATTTTCTCCCTCGAAATCGTTGGGGGAGAATCTTTTTTGGCACCTTTGTCGGGATTCTTTTTCCCTCTTGTGAATGTGGAATCGTCCCCATTATCAATCGTTTTCTGGAAAAAAAGGTGCCCAGTTACACAGCCGTTCCCTTTCTTGTAACAGCACCTGTTATCAATCCTATTGTCCTCTTTGCGACCTATTCTGCCTTTGGCAATTCCTTCCATGTCGCTCTGTTACGTGCTCTGGGTTCCATTGTTGTGGCTGTGATACTTGGGATTTTTCTAGGATTTTTCTGGCAAGAACCGATTCAAAAAGAAAATCGGTTGGCCTGTCATGAGCACAATTTTTCTCACTTGACCCCTGCAAAAAAAGTTTTTCAGGTCTTTGTGCAAGCCATTGATGAATTTTTTGATACGGGACGTTATTTGGTATTCGGCTGTCTCTTTGCCTCTGTTATACAGGTCTATGTTCCGACACGGATTCTGACCTCTATCAGTGCGACCCCTCTTTTTGCCATCCTGCTCTTGATGCTGTTGGCCTTTCTTCTTTCGCTCTGTAGTGAGGCAGATGCTTTTATCGGGGCTTCTCTTCTCTCAAGTTTCGGATTGGCACCAGTTATGGCCTTTCTGGTGATTGGCCCAATGCTGGATATCAAAAATATTCTCATGATGAAAAATTACTTGAAAGCACGATTTATCAGTCACTTCATTATGATTGTGACTCTTGTCGTCTTAGTGTATTCTCTCTTGATTGGAGTCATCCTATGATTCGATTTTTAGTTTTAGCTGGCTATTTTGAACTGACTATTTATCTCCATCTGTCGGGTAAATTAAACCAGTACATCAACATGCACTATTCCTATTTGGCCTATATTTCCATGGTGCTTTCCTTTATCTTGGCTATTGTTCAGCTGTATATCTGGATGAAGAAAGTTAAAACCCATAGTCATCTGAACAGCCGATTAGCGAAGGTTACTAGTGTTGCTCTTCTGGCTATTCCTATTATCGTCGGTTTAACTTTTCCAACTGTTAGCTTGGATTCTCAGACCGTTTCAGCCAAAGGCTATCATTTCCCCTTATCGGAAGGCACGGATCAAGCCATTCAGACCAGTGAAGGGACGACAAGCCAATATTTGAAACCAGATACCAGTTCTTATTTTTCAAAATCAGCCTATGAAAAGGAAATGCGAACTGCGGCGGATAAATACTTGTCCCAAGATAGTATTCAGATCACTAATGAAAACTATATGGAAGTCATGGAGGCTATCTACGACTATCCAGATGAGTTTGAGGGTAAGACAGTCCAGTTCACAGGCTTTGTCTATAACGATCCCAGTCATGCCAATAGCCAATTTCTGTTCCGCTTCGGCATTATTCACTGTATCGCAGATTCAGGTGTCTATGGATTGTTGACCAAGGGAAATACCCGGCAGTATGAGAACAACACCTGGATAACAGCCAAAGGAAAACTAGTCAATCACTACCATAAAGAACTCAAACAAAACCTCCCAACCTTGGAAATCAACAGCTTTACCAAAGTCGATAAACCAGAAAATCCCTATGTGTATCGAGTGTTTTAAAAAGCAAACCAAGTTCATAGAAAACTCTAAGCAGACAGAGCCTGATAACTCATGACAGAAAAAGAAGTTTATCTTATAATTAATGAAGATGAACAATACAAATCCGTGGTGTTTAATAGGGGTTTTCCTAGCCTCTACAAAAAACTGGATGAACAAGAGTCATGAGATAACTCGAATATGCCTTGAGCATGAAAATATCTTACAATTAGCCTCTTGTTCTATTGTTCAAATAGTTAACAGGAGGTTTTTATAATGGAAGTCATGATTGAAACGTGTTGTGGAATTGATATCCACCAAAAGTCTATCGTTTGTTGTATTCTAGATGATCCACTAGATAGCAATAAACCAAAGAAAATTCAGAAGAAATTTGGGACAACTACTGTAGCTCTTCACAATTCCTTAGATTGGGTGGTATAGTTGCTTAGTTTAAAATAAGCAGCTTATAATAAAGCTATGGCATTTAGATTACATCAAAGAAGGACACAGCCATGTCGAGGCATCTAAAGTTTTTGATGTTGGCGGCAGAACTCTCTTCACGTGGGAAAAGAAAGACGTGAGCAAGGACACTTAGAGCGGAAAAAGCGAGTCGTCAAAAAGTGAAAGATTCTTTTATAGGAATTGAAAGCCTTTGTAGAGGCTCATCTAGACGCTTTTTTACGGGAAATTGCGGTACATTTTGATTGTGCTGTTCCTTCAGTATGGACAGCTTTAAAGCAAATTCATGTCACTTTAAAAAAAGACGACTAGCTTTAGGGAACGAGATTCTGAGAAAGTCACTGAGTTTCTTGATATTTTGAATAATCTAAAGATTTACCAGTCGTATATATTGACGAAACGGGAATCGACCGCTACCTCTATCGTCCTTATGCACAGGCTCCTGGAGTGGAGAAAGTCTATGAAAAGATTAGCGGACGGCGTTTTGAGCGGACTTCGATTGTTGCAGGACAAGTAGATGGAGAGTTTATAGCTCCTATGATTTACAAGGAAAGTATGACGAGCGATTTCTTTGTGGAATGGTTCAAAACGCGGCTCTTTCCTGCTTTGAAGACACCTCATGTCATTGTTATGGACAATGCTAGTTTTCATCCCAAGAACAGTTTGGATGCACTCTGCATCCAAGATAGACACTTTTTCTTACCTCTACCAGCTTATTCACCAGATTTGAATCCTATTGAGCAAGCTTGGGCTATCTTGAAAAAGAAAGTGACGGATTTATTAAGGGAAGTTCCAAATATTTTCAAATATTTAGAGCGCTTTTTTAAAACTAAATGACTATCATACGAGAAATTTGATGATCTTTCTTGACGATAGAAGACTCAGCGACCATCATTTTAGCGCATATATTTATAGTGGATTGAACCTAGAATAGTATACTAATAATTCTAAAACCTGTATAGAAATTAATTTGAATTCACTAATCTTTTTGTTCGTACCCTATTTCAATTCACTATATAACTCAATTCCATAATAAAACACCTCAAAAGTTAGATTTTCTAGCTCTAACTTTTGAGGTGCAGCTCATTTATGTATGATAGTCTTTTGGTATTATTTCATCTATCTTTGTTAAAAGAAAGAATACTTATTATGAATTTGGATCATCGAGACTACGGCCATGTAACCCTTTTTCACGTTGGACTTGGCGTAGTTTTTCTGGTGTAACATCGTTTCCTTCTTCGTCCACAATTTTGATCCCTTCGATGTGGTGACGAACAGTGCGACGATAACCTTCGATGTACTCCTCACGTAGTTTGGCTTGTTCCACTTTTTCTTCTGGTGTCAAGCCTTCTGTTTTTTTCTTTTTGGCAAGCTCGTTAATACGATCAATTTTTTTAGGATCCATGTTTCTCTCCTTTATGATAAGATTTATTCCGTTTAACAGATTTTTATTTGGTATTGATTTGGTTAAAACGTGCAAGTTTAGCTGCTTTTTGAGTTAAATGAGACAAGATTGCCAAACGATTTTGACGGACTGCCTCGTCTTCAGCCATAACCATGGTATTCTCAAAGAAGGCATCGATGACTGGGCTAAGAGCAAAAAGTTGTTTCAATTGCTGACTGGCAGTTCCTGACAAAACGAGTGATTCTACTGCTTCTGCCAAGGCTTTTTCTTGATCATTTTCAAAGAGAGCTGAATCAACTGTAGCAACTCCTTCTGCCTTCTCAGCCAAGTTAAAGGCACGAGAAAGTGATTCAACAGATGGTTTGAAATCTTCTTCCTTGCTTGCTTCTACGAGAGCACTTGCTGCTTCCAACATATCTGCCACAACAAAGTTCGAACTTGCAAGTACTGCTTCCTTAATATCTTTTGGAGTAGAGCCCATCATCTTATCAACACGAGCCTTGATAAAGTCCATCACATCTGCCTTATTTTCATAAGTCAAGCTGTCAAATTTCAAAGCATAAAGGCTATCAATCAACTCATCCATAGCAATGTGCCAACCAAAGGCATCCAAGATACGAACCACACCTTGAGTCGCGCGACGAAGGGCATAAGGGTCATTAGAACCTGATGGAATCAAGCCTACTGAGAAGAAACTCAAAATCGTATCCAATTTGTCTGCAATGGCTAGAATGGCTCCAACCTTGCTCTCTGGAAGTTCTCCTTCGGCTGATGTAGGCATGTAGTGTTCACGAATAGCAGCTGCTACCGCTGGAGTTTCCCCAGCAAGAAGGGCATATTTCTCACCCATAATTCCTTGGAGCTCGTCAAATTCACCAACCATCCCAGTCAACAAGTCAAACTTGTAAATGGCTGCTGCACGGGCTAGGTCAACTGTTTCATCCACTGACAAACCAGCTTTTTCTGCCAAAAGTACAGCGATTTGACCCGTACGAATCATGTGTTCACGAAGGGAACCAATTTTCTCATGGAAGGTGACATTGTTTAATTTTTCAACAAGGTCTGAAATAACCAATTTTTGGTCTTCACGCCAGAAGAATTCACCGTCTTCTAAACGAGCTACTAAGACTTTTTCATTTCCTTTAATGACATTTTCCAAATGCTCTGCATTTCCGTTACGAACAGAAATGAAGTTTGGCAAGAGCTTGCCGTCTTGATCACGAACAACAAAGTAACGTTGGTGTTCTTTCATTGAAGTCACCAAAACTTCTTCTGGAACTTCAAGGTATTTGGCATCAAAACTTCCCATAAAGGCAGTTGGGTATTCAACCAAGTTCAAGACTTCATTAAGCAAATCAGCATCAATTTCGATATGTACACCATGTTTTGCCTCAATTTCCTTGATTTGGTCAACAATCATTTGCTCACGTTCACGTGGATCTGCGATTACAAACTGCTTACGAAGGTCTTCTTCGTAGCTCAATGCTGACTGAATTTTGGTTTCTTTCCCCAAGAAACGATGACCACGACTCACACGACCTCCCTTAATATCAAGGAAATCCAAGTCAAACTCTTCTTCATCTAGAAGAACAGTCAAAGTGTGAACAGGGCGGATGTATTCAAAGGTGTTGTTATCCCAGTGCATGCTGACAGGGAAAGTCAATGACTTCAAGACATCTACAACACCAGGAACAATTGCTTCAACTGCTTGACCAACTTCTTCCTTAGTGACATAGACATATTCTTCACCCTTGATTTCACGGAATTCGATATCTTCAACAGTCAAGCCTTTTCCACGAACAAATCCTTGAGCTGCTTTGGTGAAGTTTCCATCGCTATCCAAGGCAATTTTCTTTGCTGGTCCCTTGAAATCTTCTGTCAAATCAGATTGTTTGTCTGCAAGACCAGTCACACGAACAGCCAAACGACGTGGTGTTGAGAAGGTTTGAATAGCTTCAAAAGACAAGCGATTTTCCTTAAGGAAGGCTGCCATTTTTTCGCCTAGTTGTTTTTCACTTGGTGTGACAACATAGGCTGGTAATTCTTCAAGACCGAGTTCTACTAATAAGTTTTTTGTCATGTTTTTTCTCCGAAAAATATCTTTTTATTTTCCAGTTTGCCTTATGTGATTGGCATGCAAGCAACCAACTTCGTTGTTTCATTGCTAAAATTGGAGCCAAAAGTCTCCAATTTTGCCTAGTATCCTTAGTTTCACTAAGGATACCTTCATCACTGCGGCAACTGGCTCAGGGCTCACTCTGTTCGCCCATTTTCGTAATTTGTCACTCTCTTTATTCTGCGTCTTCTGCTAAGAGTTTAGCTCGTGTTGCTTCATCCAAAAGTGGGTAGCCTAGGCGTTTTCGTTCTGCGACAAAGGTTTTGGCTACGACACGGGCCAAGTTACGGATACGAGCGATATAGCCTGCACGCTCGGTTACAGATACGGCACCACGCGCATCAAGCAGGTTAAAGGTATGTGAACATTTGAGAACATAGTCATAGGCAGGGTGCACCAATCCTTCTTCCAAGGCGCGACCAGCTTCTTTTTCAAACTTATCAAAGTTTTCAAGCAACATTTCTTGGTCAGAAATTTCAAACGAATATTTTGAGTGCTCATACTCAGGCTGAATAAAGATTTCTCCGTATTTTACACCATCAGCCCACTCGATATCATAGACAGAGTCTACTTCCTGAATATAAGAAGCCAAGCGTTCCAAACCATAAGTGACTTCTGCAGTCACAGGCCCAGTTGCCAATCCACCGACTTGTTGGAAATAAGTGAACTGAGTAATTTCCATCCCATCAAGCCAAACTTCCCAACCAAGACCAGCTGAACCAGTTGATGGGTTTTCCCAGTTGTCCTCAACGAAACGAATATCGTGTTCCAAAGGATTGATTCCCAATTTTTCCAAAGACTCAAGGTAAAGTTCCTGGATATTTGATGGAGATGGCTTCATGACCACTTGGAATTGGTGGTGTTGGTAAAGACGGTTAGGATTTTCTCCGTAACGACCGTCAGCAGGACGACGTGATGGTTCTACATAAGCCGCATTCCATGGTTCAGGTCCGATAGCACGAAGAAAAGTGTAAGGACTCATGGTTCCCGCACCTTTTTCATTGTCATAAGCCTGCATAAGCATACAACCTTGGTCATTCCAAAATTGTTGCAAAGTCAAAATAATTTCTTGAAATGTTAATTTCTTAGACATTGTTTACTCCTTTAATTTATATTATCTTTTTAGATTTATTTATCAAGCAACCAAGAAAAGGCTGGGTCCTGAAAAATATGACGTTTGGGAACAGTTTGTAAATTCTGATCGCATTCATCTATTGTACCTAATTTCAAAGCACAGACTTCTGGTATATTTTCTTGAACAGTGAAAATTTGACTATGACAGTTCTGGCAGTAATAACGCTGTTTTCCTGGAGAAGAACTATAGGAAACAAGCTTTTCTTTTCCATCCAATACTAGCTTTTCACTGCTAACTTTAGCATTAACTGTATAGGCAGACGCAGTTGCTTTCCGACAGAATGAGCAATGACAAAAAACTAATTCCGATAATTCCTCATCTAGAGTGTAGGTCACTGCTTTACATAAACAAGATCCTTTAAGCATGATGCTCCTTTCTACTTAGGCATTAGACGAATTCAAAAAGAACCGAATTTCAACACCCAAGCCTTGCGACTAGGGGCGTCAGAAACGCGGTTCCACCCTAATTTATTACTTCATTGTTTTTGAAAATACTACAGAAAGCGCCAGTTCTTTATTTTGTCCTACTTGGCTCCCACTATCCCAAGCTCGCTTGAAGAACGCCATAAGACTTTCTTTCCTGCTGACTATTATATCAAAAATTAGAACAATGTACAATTCTTTTTATGATTTTCTAGAAATCCATATCATCAACTCGTGGAGCACCAGATTGAACAGCAATTGTTTTTAAAGTTTCTCTCTCCTCATGACTCAATTCAATTCCAAAGCAATCAAGATTAGCCTGAATACGAGACGCTGTGACAGATTTTGGAAGTGGTAAAAATTCTTCTGCTAAGCTCCAAGCCAAGGCTATCTGGGCAACCGATTTTTCGTGATTTGCTGCGATTTCTTGGACTTCCTTGCTATCAAATAATTCTCCCTGACCAAAAGGCCCCCAAGCTTCCAATAAAATTTCTTTTTCTCGACAATAAGTTACAACTTCCTCTTGATACACACCTGGCGCCAAACGAACTTGATTGACTGCTGGAACGATAGTTGCTGTTTCAAGCAAAGCATCCAAATGATGGGGAAGGAAATTACTAACTCCAATAGCACGGATTTTGCCTTCTTGATAGAGGTCTTCCATCGCTCTCCAAACTTCCGCATTTCGGATTTTCCAGTGGTTATTTTCTCTGAGCGGTTTTGGATTTGGCCAATGAATCAAATACAAATCCAAATATTCCAAGCCCAGCTTCTCTAAAGACTCTTCAAAAGCCTGACGAGCTTGCTCATAGGTGTGATTTGTATTCCAGAGTTTGCTGGTTACAAAAATTTCCTCACGCGGAACGCCACTATCTTGAATAGCACGACCAACGCTTTCTTCATTTTTATAAATCGCTGCCGTATCGATATGGCGATAGCCTGCCTTTAAAGCCTCTAGTACAGCTTGATAGGCAATCTCTCCATTTTCAGCTTTCCAGGTTCCAAATCCCAGTACTGGAATTGTAACACCATTATTTAAAGTATAAGATTTCATTATTTTTCCTTTCTATGAGAAGAAAATCCAAAGAGCCAAATTTTCAAGGAAAACTTTTCTCTTTAGATTTTGTGTATTATTGATTGCGGTCGTAATAGAGCTGATGAGCTTTAAGACGAGAGTCTAACAAATCTGGTACGGTTACAAAGTCATAACCTTGCCCTTTCAAATAGTCAATAACCTTCGGTAGAGCATTTACTGTCTCAGCGTGGATATCATGCATGAGAATAATAGAACCATTCTTGACTTCACGCTGAATTTCTGTCAAAATAGCTGCTTCATTTTTACTCTTCCAGTCCAGACTATCTACATCCCACATAATAAAACTCAAATCGAGGCTATTGCGAATGTCGTCTGTAATGGCTCCATAAGGCGGACGCATGAGTTTTGAACTAGAACCCAGCACCTTAGTCAACGCATCCTCAGTATCAGTAATTTGTTTTTTAGCTTCATCAAGCGAAAGTTTTGAAAGAACTGGATGGCTCCAACTATGGTTTCCAATGACATGACCATCTGCTTTCATACGTTTCAAAATCTCTTCATTTCCAGAAACATTCTTACCTAAAACAAAGAAAGTTGCCTTGATACCATACTTAGAAAGAGTATCTAATGCTTGATTTGTCGTTGTAGGATTTGGTCCATCATCAAAAGTCAAGGCCACTACTTTACGATTTTTCTTTTCATAATAAGCCTTATATAGCTCTGCATCCTTATCTAATAAATAAGAGGACTGAATAAGTTCAAAGAAACTAGATACTGGCAAGGCAATCTCGTCTAGATTTTCAACTGACTGACTTGGATAAAGGATAATCTGACTATCCTTGTAATCAAAATTCCATGCAGACAAGTCTTGGTCAGAAAAGACTTTAACAAGTTGATCGACCTTTTCTTGCTCCAATTTCTTATCCTGTAAGAAAGAAGTCAGTTCTTTTATCAGTTGCTCTTTGGCCTTACTAGCATCTGAAAATAGTTGATCAAGGGTAAAAGGTTTACCATCTTCTGTCAAATGTACTTTTGCTAGACTAGTTTTTTCAGTCTCTTCAACTTTTGACGAAGTTAAATCATAGACTTGTTTCATCACACTTCGGTTGACAATCCCTTTTAAAGTCGAATCCTGTTTCTCCGTATAATAAAAAACCAGATTTTCCTTATCCTCTAGATTGTCTTTAATATCCTGTGTCATAATTCCCTTTATAGACGAAATCACTTGCTCCCCTTGGAGAGGATAATAGGCAATTACTTCTGCTTGTCCCTTACGAAAATGATCCTTCTGATTTCCCTCACTCAATTGATCATCTTTCTCTTTTTTGAGCGATTCAATCTTTTGTTCAAAACTTTGTTTTGTGTATATTTTATATCCAATCATCGAACCAAGGACACAAATACTTACTGAAAAGATAGCTACTAGGGCTATTAGACTCATTCTTATCTTATCGTGATTCTCACGCTTTGCTCTACTTTTATCCATAAGACCATCATATCAAATTCAAGCTATAATTTCAATGATTTTGGAGGAAATAGTATATTAAAAAAGAGGAGTCTGGGACAAAAAGATTTTGATTTCAGGAATTCTTTATTATAAGTTTTTAAAATCGATAGATTAGACAAAAAAGCGAACAAAACAGAATCATGAGTGTCAGACAACTTGTTTTGTTCGCTTTTTATATTTAAGGTTAGACTTTTATCCCAAACTCGATTCCATTGCTGAGAATCGGTTTTCTAATATATTTAATTAAGAAATTTATTTTTCACATAACATAAATTATGTAAAAATCTTCTACAACAATAAATCTTTTACTTTCCCAATTTCACTTTTGGGAATCACTAGATGAATCATATCTCCGAGATACATTCTGGTTGAGCCGTTAACTGTTTGGCTCTTGCCATTATGGACTTGAGTTGTGATGAGGATATTATGTGGTAAGTTGAGTTCGTGTACTTGTTTTCCAGCGATTTTGTCTGATACAGGAATTTCAATGAGGGTGACTTCTCCTTCATCTGTCGCTTCTTCTGGTAGCATTTTTTCCAACATAGCCTCATAGACTGGTGCACCCTTGAGTAGATCCATGATGATGTAGGCGACTAAGGTGACTAATCCAAGTGGCATGAGGTTGCGAATATCACCTACCATCTCAGTTACAAGTATCATAGCAGTTAAGGGGGCCTTGGATATTGCTCCAAAATAACCACTCATTCCTAGAATAACAAATATAGGGAATTGCTCTTGACTGACAAGTCCAAGATTGACACAAATAACACCAACTAGGGCACCAAGCAGGGAACCAAGCGCCAAAATTGGTAGGAAAATTCCTCCTGGAAGGCCACTTCCATAGCTAATCATGCTCCAAACAAAGCGAATTAAAAAGTAAACTAATAGAACTTGAAAACTAAAATCTTGCTCAGTTAAGGAAAGAACCAGCTGATTTCCACCACCAAGGATTTGAGGTAAGAAGATTCCGACTGGTATGATGAGAATAAAGGCAAGAATTGGGTAATAAGCTCTATCCAAATGTATTTTTTGACCAAACCAATCATAAACTCGACCAACATTGAGCACAGCTTTCTCATAGAGAAAACCTGAAAATCCTAGAAAAGTTCCCATAACCAAGTAAATCCAATACTGATCCAAGGTCATGAGTGGGATATTATCTGGCATATCCAGTACTGGTGTTAGGCCAAATATGAGTAGAGAGACAAAGTTTGCTACGAGACTAGCTGCGAGAGTAGATACCCAGAAAAAGCGTGAAAAATGGTGATAAACTTCTTCTACCACAAAGAGAAGTCCTGCAATCGGTGCATTAAAGGCTGCAGCTAGACCAGCGGCAGCTCCACTCGCAATCAAGGAGCGTTCCTCTACTGGACTGGATTTGAGCCATTTGGAAATTCCTTTACCACCTACCGCTCCAAGTTGAATACTTGGCCCTTCGCGCCCCAGCATCAGGCCACTTGCAATAGCAAGAATTCCTAGAATATATTTTTTCCAAAGAACTCCCCACCAGTTGAGAGTCATGAGTCCCTTTAATTCGGCTTCGACTTGAGGAATTCCTGAGCCTTTGATATCTTTTTCTGACCGAGTTAATTTCGCACTGAGTAAGCAGATGAGTAAGTAAAATAAAACCAGTACAAAAAGATTGCGCACTAGGTGTGCTTGATCTTGATAAAGTCCTTGTATCAGGTGGAAGCCTTTTTCAATTAAGAAACGAAAGGATCCAACGATGATTCCGACAACTAGACCGACAATAATTCCTCGTCCAACTTGGGATAATATAGTACTTGAGGCAAAAGCAAATTCTTTCTTGGAGCTGAGTGTTTCTGACTGTTCCTCCATAATCATTCCTTCTAACTTAACTTTCTTTTTTACCTGAAACTAGTGATTTAATGGGTTCAAAGCTGGTTCGGTGAATTGGGGTAACTCCTAGTTTTTCCAGTCCTTCTAAGTGTTTAGCAGTTCCATATCCTGCATTAGCAGTAAAATCATAGCCAGGGAACTGCTGATTGTAGTCCTTCATCAATTCATCACGTGTCACCTTGGCTACTATGGAAGCTGCTGCAATTGAAAGGGAATTAGCATCTCCTTTGATGATAGATGTTTGTGAAATGGGCAAGTCCAGTTTCATGGCATCTATCAAGAGATGTTCAGGTTGAGGACTGAGCTGGGAGATAGCTTCCTTCATGGCCAGTTTGGTTGCTTCATAGATATTAACTTGGTCGATGACCTGATTATCCATGATACCAATGCCGATTGACAAGGCTTGGTCCTGAACGGCTTGATAAATTTCTAGATGTTTCTTTTTAGGAATTTTCTTGCTGTCGTTGAGACCTCTAATCTTACAATTTTGAGGTAAAATAACAGCTGCAGCGACTACAGGTCCAGCCAGAGGACCACGGCCAACCTCATCAACACCAGCAATTAAGGTCAAACCTTGCTTATAAAGTTCTTTTTCGTAGGAGAGCATGGATTCCAAACGAAGATCCTCATCCAATTCAGCCTGAATGGCTTTTTTACGCTTGCTGATTTCCTTTTGAACTCCAGAGCGATTATCCTTTTCAAGATCTAGAAAAATAGGGCTATCAAGGTCCTTGACCGTTTCAAGGAGTTCTTTGATTTCTTTAATCGTAGCCATCGAGGTCTTCCAATGTATCTAAGGTATAGTTACCGAGTTTGCCGTCGCGGACTTCCTTCACGAAGAGACTGTAAAAACGGTCATAGTCATCACGGAAACCGAGGGCACGGGTCATGTCCATAATAATAACAGGCGCTTCTTCCTCAATTTTCATTTGTTTGAAGCGTTCGGCCAGCTTTTCTGGATAATGTTCTTTGAAATAATTGAGGCCAAAAATAGTTACCTCATCCATAGGAAGCAACTGGTCTTTGATAGCTCCAGTCAAGGCCAACTTAAGAGCTACAGTTTCATCCTCAAACTTAGGCCAAAGAATCCCCGGTGTATCCAAGATTTCAAGGTCTTTATTTGTTTTGAGCCATTGTTGCCCCTTGGTAACCCCTGGTTTATTGCCGACAACGGCAATTTTCTTACCAGCCAAACGGTTCATGAGAGTGGATTTACCAGCATTTGGAATTCCAATAATCATGGTACGCAAGGTTTCAATCTTGATGCCACGTTCTTTCTGGCGAGCAATCTTATCAGCCATGAGTTTTTTTGCCGCATCTGTTACAACTTTTACAGTTACTTGTTCTTTGGAGTTGATAGCCAGCGTCTGGATTCCCTGTGATTCAAAATACTGACGCCATTCCTTGGTCATTGCTGGATCGGCCAAGTCTGCTTTGTTTAAAATCAAAAGTTTTGGTTTGTCACCAACAATCTTGGTCAACATAGGATTTTGACTAGATAGAGGTAAGCGTGCATCCACCAAAATCGTTACAAAATCAACAAATTTTAGATTTTCCTGCACCTGTCGACGCGCTTTAGACATGTGTCCAGGAAACCATTGAATAGTAGCCATTGAGTTTTTTTCCTTTCGTAGCAAGGGTTTAAATACCCTATTTTATTTTACTATCGTTTGAACATAGAGAGTTTTCAAATGAATGGTGTTCAAACAGTTCTTATTTAATTACATAGAAATCTACTTTATATTATATCATGCCTTCTCTATTTTGTCCGATGATAGCCCTTCAAGCTCCCTGAATAGAAAAAGCGACTCTATAATATTTGTAGTGGGTAAATCCCCTATGGATATTATTGAGTCTATTTTGTGTAGAAAAAGTTCCATAGAAAAAATCATATGGAATCATTACTTTTTATCACAAAACCACTCGATATCAAAGAATCAAATATCAAAAAAGAAAGGACGAAATTTGTCCTTTCTAGATCTTAGCTGACTTCAACCTACTACAGTTGACAAAGAGCCCAAATTAATTTGATATTCCTAATCAATTTGTTCATATCTCATTCCAATCAACTGTATATTAATTATGATAATTTATTCAATATCCCAGTGAGAATAAGAGAACCACTCATTAATCAGACTAGCAATTTCTCTAGGTGCTTCAGTATAAATCTCATGGCCAAAGTTCTCTAGAAGAATAGTATCAAAATAGTCTGGCAATTCTTTTAAGGCTTCCTCTCTCCATGTAGCTTCATTAGGATAGCGAGGACTAATAAACAAGGTATCTCCCACTTCTCTCTTAAAAGCTTGTATTTTCCTCCGTAGGCGGAGGATTGCTTCTATATTTTCATAATTTATAGCCAACTCATATCTATTATACTCAACATTCCAGTGATATGACTGTCTTACAGCTTCCTCCATATTTTCTGACCAATAGTTTGCTTCGGATTTTTCTTTAGAAATAAGAACATCTAAGTCCGAAATAACTTGAGATTCGATATAGTTTTTAGCTTCCTCTAACTCTGTATCTAAAGTTAAAATCTTATCTAAATCTAGATAGCCACCATCCAAAAGAATCAGTTTCTTCACTTCTTGAAATTCAGATGCTAGATAACGAGCTAAATCTCCTCCAAGAGAATGACCTATCAGACAGATAGATTCTTCGTCTACAATCTCAATTTTAAACCATGATTTCAATTCTGTTTCATCTCGAAGATGCTTTTCATATGGATTCAGAAAACAGACCTGCGAATCTAGTTCTTGAAGAAAATCCTTGCTATGATAGACATTGCTTCCCAAACCGCCAATAAAATACTTTTTCATTCTCTACTTAATACTATGCTTATTCATCTTTTGCTCAAAGATAGTTGTGATAATCTGACGCAATTCTTCGCGTTCTTTTTCTGGAATTTCACCACTTGTTTGAGCTGCAGCGTAGAGTTCAGGGTGTTCAATTGAAATGCGTTTAATCGTACGTGTCGTAGCATGTTTTCTGACAAAAAACGGAATTCGCTTAATCAAGTCTTGTGGTACTAGTGCAAGAATTTTCTCAGCAGTTTCCTTGTCACTAATCTTAGACGTCGTAAGCCCCTTCTTAATCATTTCTTGTTCTTTTTCTGTAAAATCTTTTAATTCCATTCGATTAGTCCTCCTATTTTCTTTAAGTTAAATTATATACCAATTGTAGCAAGACGACAAATAGTCTGTTTGTAAAATCTTCTCTATACTACAATTTTCCTGTCGCTCATAATTGCTCTTTAATGAAAAATCACAAATCCTTTTGGAGAGATGACAAGCTGATTCTCCGATTCTTGGCAATTGCTTGCTAGTGCTACGGTTTCTTTTTGTAAATGATAATCTTCCTTTGATTGGTTGAAAATCGCTTTGAGGATTTGCCCTTCATATTTCCACTGCAAAGCTACTAGATCAGGTTTGATTTCTTGAAGACCATACTTGCCCTGCTGAATGGTTGATGACGCTTGTTTTCTAATATGAATCAGCTTCTTCATGAAATTCAGCATATCATTGTCACTTGATACACGTTCCCAAGGCATACAACGACGACAATCTGGGTCTGGGCCACCAGTTAAGGCTAACTCTGTTCCGTAATAGATGCAGGGTGTTCCCTTTTGTAAAAAGAGAAAGGCTAAGGCTGATTTGACCAGTTGAACATCTTCATTGGCCGTCCACAGGATTCGCTCTGTATCATGCGAATCCAAAAGATTAAACATAACCTCTGAAATCTGCTGCTTGTAATACATAGACTGTCCATTGATTTCATAGATGAATTGGTCTGTCTTCTTAATTCCTCGTAAGAAATAGTCCTTGATGCTATCAGATAAAGGATAATTCATGACCGCATGGAACTCATCGCCATTTAGCCAAGGCTGAGCCGTATGCCAGACTTCTCCTAGGATATAAAGATCAGGCTTTTTAGCTAAAACTGCCTTGCGAAAATCCCTCCAAAACTGATGGTCAATCTCATTAGCCACATCCAAACGCCAAGCATCGATATCAAACTCTTCAATCCAATAAGTCGCAACCTTTAAAAGATAGTCCTTGACCTCTGGATTGGCTGTATTTAGCTTAGGCATATAGTCCTCAAAACCAAAAGCATGATAAGGCAACTCTCTCTTGTTGGCTAGTTTTTCAGTCATCACTGGAAATTGTTGAATATGGAACCAATCCTTATAAGCAGATTCCTCACCATTTTTGACAACATCTTGCCATTGAGGCGATTGCGAACCAATATGGTTAAATACAGCATCCAGCATGATTTTCATGCCACGCTGATGCGCTTGCTCGACCAGCCCCCGAAAGGTCTCCTTGTCTCCAAAATGACGGTCAATTTCAAAGTAATCTGTCGTATTGTACTTGTGATTGCTTGTAGATTCAAAGATGGGACAAAGATACAGTCCAGTAATCCCCAAGTCTTGCAAGTAATCCAGATGATCAATAATCCCCTGTAAATCACCACCAAAGAAATCATCACTCTTAGGTGTGATAGATGACTCCCAGTCTAATGACCCTTCTGGGTTTAATCGAGCATTTCCATTGGCAAATCTCTCAGGAAATATCTGATACCATACCGTATTTGAAACCCAGTCAGGAACCTGGGAGGCATCAATCTCATGTATATAAGGCAACTTAAATCCATTTCCAATAGCATGAAGATTTTCTAGAGAATTGTCCACACACCCTTTATCGCCATATAAAATACTTTGACCTTCTGTATCCTTGAGTTCAAAGAGATACTGGATACGTGCAAAGTCAACGGACACTTCAACCTGCCAATAATCAAATAAGGCATCAGAAGTTATCTTGGCCATTTTCTTTGCATCCTGATAAAACTCCTCCATAAAGATAAAAGGGTCCCCATAATGCAAGATGATGCTTTCAATGTCCTCTTTCTTAGTTCGAATCCGAATATGAAGTTTCTTATCCTTGTAAAGATAGGCATACTCTGACTCAGTCCTATGGTAAATAGCACTTAATTCCATTAATTTGTCTCCTAGAGTTTTAATTCCAAATTTAAGCAAACGTTTTCAAAATTAATAAACCCAGTATACTATTTTTGTAAACTATTTGCAAGGAATGTCCGTAGATTCTAGTGGTTTGGTTCTATAAATAAAAAAGCAGCCAGTCTTACAAGAGTCTACTGAAAAAGTCATCAAATTGATGGCTTTTTTGTTATACTAGAGATGAGGTGAGATGATGCTTGATAATCAGTTAACTATGGATGTCAGTCCT
>MKYF01000013.1 GCA_001914195.1 Streptococcus mitis
TTGATGTCGCGAGAGCATCGGGTCTTTTCAGCATGGAGTTACAGGCAGCCACAACCATCTTCGTGGTCAATATGAAACGAATTATGACCTTAATAAATATAAAATAACCGAGGAACTCGCTCAAATTAACGAGAGATTCCTCGGTTTTCATTTCATTAAAAGTAAGAGACCTATTTTTTCAGTGGACTCTTCTCTAGCTGTGACTTTTTATGTTATACTTATTGCAAGAGAAAAAACGAGGAGATGAATATGACAAAAATAGCTCTTCTTTCAGATATTCATGGAAATACTACAGCCTTGGAGGCTGTTTTGGCAGATGCTCGGCAGCTAGGAGTGAATGAATACTGGCTTTTGGGAGATATTCTCATGCCAGGGACAGGGCGTAGAAGGATTTTGGACTTGTTGGCTCAACTACCGATTACAGCTAGAGTTTTGGGAAACTGGGAAGATAGTCTGTGGCATGGTGTCCGCAAGGAACTAGATAGTACTCGTCCTAGTCAACGTTATCTCTTGCGCCAGTGCCAGTATGTTTTAGAGGAAATTTCCCTAGAAGAAATTGAACTGCTCCACAATCAACCTCTCCAGCTTCATCGTCAGTTTGGTGATTTGACGGTAGGAATTAGCCACCATCTTCCTGATAAGAACTGGGGGAGAGAGTTGATCCATACTGGAGCGCAAGAGGATTTTGACCGCTTGGTGACCAACCCGCCTTGTGATATTGCTGTTTATGGTCATATTCACCAGCAGTTGCTTCGTTACGGGACTGGTGGGCAATTAATTGTCAATCCGGGTTCAATTGGCCAGCCTTTCTTTCTAGATGCCCAGTTACGGAAGGACTTGCGGGCCCAGTATATGATTTTAGAGTTTGATGGCAAGGGCTTGGTAGATATGGACTTCCGACGGGTAGACTACGATGTGGCAGCTGAATTGCAACTGGCTAAAGACCTCAAACTTCCCTATTTTGAGGTTTATTATGAAAGTCTGGTCAATGGTATCCACCATACTCATCATCAGGAATTTCTGAGAGAATTGGCCCAGAAAGAGGGTTATGATAGGGAGTTAGATGCCTGGTTGAAAAGTGGTAACGATTGACATTACAACTAAAAAGGGTATAATAATAGAAAAAGAAGAGTAGAGGCAGGGGAGCCTCGTAAAAAGGAGAAGAGGATGCAAATTCCAAGTAGATTTACTATTGCGACTCACATGCTGATAATCATTGCCCTCGAGGGGAAGGAAAGCAAGGTGACCAGTGATTTTCTGGCTGCTAGTGTCGGGGTCAATCCTGTCATTATCAGAAAGACCTTGTCTCAGTTGAAGAAGGCAGAGCTGATTTCAGTAGCGCGTGGAACAGGTGGAACAGAGATTGTCAAGGACCTCAAGGACATTAGTCTATTAGATGTTTATCAAGCGGTTGAGTGTCTTGGTAAGACAGGTCAACTCTTCAGTTTCCATGACAATCCAAATCCAAATTGTCCAGTCGGAGCTCATATTCATGATGTTTTGGATCAAAAATTGGAGAGAATCCAGCTAGCTATGGAGGCTGAACTTGGTCAGATTAGTCTAGAACAAGTCGTGGCAGATGCAGAGAGTCAAATGAAGGATTAATACTCTTCGAAAATCAAATTCAAACCACGTCAACGTCGCCTTGCCGTACTCAAGTACAGCCTGCGGTTAGTTTCCTAGTTTGCTCTTTGATTTTCATTGAGTATAAGAGGGATAGATGCCCTCTTTTTTTCTTTGGATAATTATGATAAAATGTAGTTATTAAAGGAGGAAGAAATGTATCTTGTTATAGGAATTCTATTGGCCTTTATAGTGTCATTTTGGAAGGATAATAGAAGTTTGTGGAATCCAGTATTATTCTTATTATCCCTCATTTCCAGTTATTTTTATCTAGGCTACCTTTTTTATCAAAATGGGTATGAGAAGATTCATTTTGCTTTTTTTATATTTCCCTTTATTTTACTTCCGATACTGATTTTTCTAGGTGGCATCTTTTTAATCTATAATGGTCTTATCCTGTTGAAGCGAGAGGGACGTTCAAAGGCTAATTATCTCTCCATGCTCCTTGGAATAGTCATTTTGGTATTTTTTGCCTTGATTTCATTTCGATTGGGAGGTCAAAATGAATTATTTTACACCAATCACTTTCTAAACATTTTATTTGTATTCATTTTCTACTCTTATTTTATTTTTGGCTTTGCTTTTGTGGCTTTTATTCTGTACTCTATCTTGTATCTCTTTATTCCTAAGAAGAAGCATTATGATTTTATTATCATTCATGGTGCAGGTTTGTTAGACGGAGAAAAGGTAACACCTTTGCTGAAGAGGAGAATTGATAAGGCAGTGGAAGCTTATCACAAGTCTAAGAATCCTCATATCAAAATCATTGCCAGTGGTGGTCAAGGAGGAGATGAGAAGATTTCTGAAGCGCAGGCTATTACAAACTATCTGCTTGAAGAGACAGATGTTCCCCAAGATGCGATTATTCTGGAGGACCAATCAAGGACTACCTACGAGAACCTTCTCTTTTCTAAGGAACTTGGCGAGAAACTGGTAGCCAAACCTCAATTTCTCTTTGTAACAAATGATTATCATGTCTTTAGAACAAGTACCTATGCTCGTAAGTTAAAAATGAAGGGAGATGGCCTCGGATGTAGGACGGCAGGCTACTACATACCATCTGCTTTTATTCGGGAGTACGTAGCGCTCTGTGTTAAGATGAAATGGCTTTTCCTTGCCTTTTATGTCCTGCTATCAGTCCTCATTTTGATAGCCTACAAAGGGATTATTTGGTAGTTAGATTTTATTTAAAAAGACTTAGAATGCACATGAAAGTATGTATTCTAGGTCTTTTGTTTTGTATACATTTAATTTTCAAGAGTATTATCTATTTTTCCAAGCTTGGTAACGGGTATCAATCAATAACTGGGTGAGGCGTCCCATAGTTTCCCTTTCTTCTGGAGTTAGGGATTGAGCTTGGACGAAGAGATGACGAATGTGTTCGATAGCCTTTAAGGAAGACAAGTCATTGATAGAAGTAATACCAGAATCAAGAATGGTGCCAAAGAAGAGATCGAAGTAGAGCTGGAGTTCCTCGTCAGGGACTGTGGCCACCCACTCCTTGAAGGTTGTGTCAACTTGTTGGCTATCACTGTTGGTCTTATCCAGTTGGACGAAGTGCTTGTCCTCAATCTGCCAACTAAAGGTATCGTGCTGGGCGATACCACCTAAGGCAGTACTGTGCACGATGATTTGGTGGTTAGGGATTTCCATCATCATACCGATAATGGACCCTTGTGGGATGAAGACCTTGGTTCTATCCATTATCCTTTGATATCCCTCGGTTTGTGTCAGTTCTTTGTGGAGACCAGGCGCATCAAAGGTATAAACTGCTGTGATTTGATCTTGCAAGTTTTGCTCAATTTGACTAGCCGCATAGATGGCTAAATTTCCTCCCTTGGAATGCCCAGCCAGAATGACCTTTTGCTTAGGATGTTGGGCAAAAAAGTTCTTTAAATAGCGGAGGGCGTGCTTTTGAGCAGGAATTTCCTTCATATAGGTCAGGTGAAAATCTTCCTTCCAGCCAATGATACTGTCATCAGTCCCACGAAAGACAATCAGATAGGTATCGAGAGTGAGGCGGTAGGTCATGGCCGCAAATTGCTTTTGCAGTTCTGGGTCGATGTCGTTGATAAAATGGGAGAGTTTGCAATTTTTAAAACGCTTGTGTTGAGCTAGTTCATCTAATAGCTGGAGGCGATTTTTACTGGTCAACATGTTAGGTTCTCTTGGAACCTGAGGTGCTAGGTCTAAGAGACGCTTTGGTTCTTGAGCGACTATATAATCAAAAGGAAGATAGGTTAATTCAGTCAAGGATAGAACATCCAACTCGTTCATTGGTAGGTCATAAAAGGAATCGTATGCGACATCTTTCAGATAGTCAAAAATCTTGGCCATAAGAGCTCCTTTCTCTATGTTTATCCTACCATATTTACATAGAATTAGCTAGTAGACTTATTTAGCCGCTCTGCAAAATGACCTAGTAGTTAGGGTTTGATTCAGATATACAGAAGACAGATTGCTTTTATTTCAAACCTCTAAACGAGCTTACTTGGATATTTTTGTTATCAATGCCATTTTCCTTTAAAAAATTCTTCATCTCATTTACATCATCAGGCTGACCTGTGATGAGATAGCTAGCTTGATTGCCGTATTCATCAATAGCACGTTTTAAAAATGCTTGACTTTGAGAAAATTCATCGCTAGTTTTATAAGTAAAATTCGATGTGTTTTGAGCGAGTTCCTTCATCTCATTATCGAAAATAGTAACTCCTTTATCAAAATGGTTGAGAATAATCGGAGCTTTACCAGCCCATTCTTTGATAAGGGGGCGTAGAGTAGAAATACCAACGTCAGATGCAAAGCAAACTAGTGGCTGATTCGTATCTTTAACGGTTAAAGAGGAATCAAGCCAACTCATCTCAATCTCACTTCCAGCCGGTAAATGTGTCAAGGTTTCTTTAAAGTGGCTACCACTATTATGAGTTAGAATGAGGATTTCATCTTCATCAGGTGTGGAGGCAATGGTTAGCCATCGACTGGTCTGCTCTCCCTTAGCTTCGTTTTTCCTAGCAGCGGACGACGTATCAGGGAGTGTAAACTTAGCAAAAGCCCCAGCTTTCCAGGTTTGCTGACTCGGCTTTGTGATATGAATTAAATACAGATCTCCGCTGGGGTTTTCGATGGATTTTATTGATAATGTCTGACTTCGTCCAAGATAGGCGATGGCACCCCAAGTTATAAGGGATAGTAATCCAAGTGTTGATAGAATGATAATAAACATTTTTTTACCTCTTTTCATTTTTTATGACTCCTGTTCTTAATCTTTGAATGAACTGAAACGAAATTCATTCACATGTTTTCAAAAAATAAAGAAAACCAATTTCTTTATTTTAGAACTCCTTTTATGAAGTTGGTTGCAAGTATTTCGACGGTTTTGCCAATATCTGGAAAATCTTTTTCCGTGATATGCATATCCATGTAGTAAAATAGGTTGTAAACTTGTAAAATCTCTTGAATCTTTTCTGGAGAATACCCTTCAGCCTGCATACGATGAGTAAAGGTTTTCACGAGAAATTGATGAAATGGATTCGTGACTTTCCCTTCTTCTGAGGAATAGTAGCTATGCAACTCATCTGCTATGGCAGGATTGTACCATTCTGCAAGGATTTTATTGGAAGAAACGAGTGCTCTGGACTGAGCAAATAGTTGACTAATAAGATCAATCATATCAATCATATCAATTTCCCAATCCAGTTCTTCAATCATAGCTTGGCGAACACGGTTGTTTTCATCTATATAGATGTCTAGAAAAATGGCTTCTTTACTCTCGTAATAGTTATAAAAAGAGCCTACTGCCATACCAGCTTGTCTAGCAATTTCAGAAATTCCTGTCGCCTTGTAACCTTTTTTTGAAAAAACGTCATAAGCCGCTGTTTTTAAAGCTTGTTTTTTGTCCAATCTGACCTCATCTCCTTCGGATATGAATGAATATCATGTTTAGTTCATTCATATTCTAGCAAATCCTAGCTGACTTGTCAATAAGAAGGGTAAATAAATTAGTTTAAAGTAATTACGTTTATGAACAGAAGAGTTACATAAATTTACAAGGCATTTATTTTAACGAGATTACTCATTTTAAATCTATTCCTTAAGTAAAAGAAACACGGACTAAATAAGCACAAAAAAGGAAATATAGGATAAGGCTGGAACTATAGTTAAAAATAAGGTATGATATCAATGGGATTATTCTCTATTTAGCTTTTTTCCGAATTTGGATTTGAAAAATAGGTTGATAAACAGTAGGGATTCTAATCCATAGATTTTTTATTAAGGTTTTTATAGTTTGAACAAGAGTAGAGGAGGAGCGCATGCACAAGATTTTATTAGTAGAAGATGATCAGGTCATTCGTCAACAGGTCGGGAAAATGCTCTCTGAATGGGGATTTGAAGTGGTCCTGGTAGAAGACTTTATGGAAGTTTTGAGTCTTTTTGTCCAGTCGGAGCCTCATCTGGTCCTCATGGATATTGGACTGCCCTTGTTTAATGGCTATCACTGGTGTCAGGAAATTCGCAAGATTTCCAAGGTTCCCATCATGTTTCTGTCTTCGAGAGACCAGGCTATGGATATTGTCATGGCAATCAATATGGGGGCGGATGACTTTGTGACCAAGCCTTTTGACCAGCAGGTTCTTCTAGCCAAGGTTCAGGGCTTGTTGCGCCGTTCCTATGAGTTTGGGCGTGACGAGAGTTTACTGGAATATGCCGGTGTGATCCTCAATACCAAATCCATGGATTTACATTATCAAGGGCAAGTGTTGAATTTGACCAAGAACGAATTCCAGATTTTACGCGTTTTGTTTGAGCATGCGGGCAATATTGTAGCGCGTGATGACCTCATGCGGGAGCTTTGGAACAGTGACTTTTTCATTGATGATAATACCCTCTCTGTCAATGTGGCTCGTTTGCGTAAAAAGTTGGAAGAGCAGGGCTTGGTAGGGTTTATCGAGACCAAGAAAGGGATAGGGTACGGATTAAAGCATGCTTGATTGGAAACAATTTTTTCTAGCCTATCTGCGCTCCCGTAGTCGTCTGTTTGTCTATCTACTTGTTTTAACATTTCTAGTTTTACTCTTTCAGTTTTTATTTGCCAGTTTGGGAATTTACTTTCTCTACTTTTTCCTGCTATGTTGCTTTGTAACTATCTTATTTTTCACTTGGGACATATTGGTAGAAATGCAGGTCTATCGTCAGGAAATTCTCTATGGGGAGAGGGAAGCAAAATCTCCTTTGGAAATAGTTTTAGCAGAAAAATTAGAAGCGCGTGAGATGGAACTTTATCAGCAGAGGTCAGATTCAGAAAGAAAATTGACGGATTTGCTGGATTACTATACCTTGTGGGTTCATCAGATTAAGACCCCCATTGCAGCTAGTCAACTCTTAGTTGCAGAAGTAGCCGACCGCCAACTGAAGCAGCAGTTGGAACAGGAAATTTTCAAAATCGACTCCTATACTAATCTAGTCTTACAGTACCTGCGTTTAGAAAGTTTCCATGATGATTTGGTCTTAAAGAAGGTTCAAATCGAGGACTTGGTTAAGGAAATAATTCGTAAATATGCTCTTTTCTTTATTCAAAAAGGCCTAAATGTCAATCTACATGACCTTGATAAAGAAATCGTGACGGATAAGAAGTGGCTACTAGTGGTCATTGAACAAATTATCTCAAACAGTCTCAAGTACACCAAGGAAGGTGGTCTGGAGATTTATATGGAAGGCCAGGAACTCTGTATCAAGGATACAGGAATCGGGATAAAAAACAGTGATGTCCTCCGAGTCTTTGAACGTGGTTTCTCAGGATATAATGGACGCCTAACCCAGCAGTCATCTGGACTTGGCCTTTATCTATCTAAGAAAATTTCTGAAGAACTGGGGCACCAGATTCGTATCGAGTCTGAGGTCGGAAAAGGAACGATAGTGCGGATTCAGTTTGCTCAAGTGAACTTAGTCCTTGAGTGAGAAGAGACAATGAGTTTTTACCCAATCTCTTTTTGCTATATTTCAGGATATTTGAAGACTGTTTTTTACAAAACCAATAATAGAATTTTTAATACGGAATATAGTATAAATACTGGTTCAAAGTGAAGTTTTGTATGCTTTATACTTTTGTTGAGTATAAAATCTATAAACTAAGGGTGAATTACAAAAATTAATTTGAGATGAAGTGAATTGTAGACTTGGGAAATGTCTCCTATTCGATTTCAGAATGAATCGTTGATACAGGATTAAAAGAACTGCAGCTTTCTTTTTATTTTGAATGAGATAGGTGTATATAGATTTGTGTAACTGGTGTAGAACTGTTTCCAAGAATTTATTGAATGTATCGAATACACACATTCTATTGATTTTGAACCAGTTTTTAATTTCTAAATGTTATAATAGTTTTATCAAGTAAAAGGAGACTGCCATGATTGCAGACAATATAAAATTCTTACGAAAATCACATAATCTGATATAACCAGAATTTTCACGGATTGTGGGTGTGTCACGAAATAGCCTAAATCGTTAGAAAAACTGAAAAAGCTTACTTTCAATAGAAGTATTGGAAATATTCATTTTACATCTATCAAAGAAACATGGGATAGACCTATATTTTACAAAATAGCAAATTATATTTTGAATGATAGTAAAAACGGCAGTACTTGTGTGATTTACAATTATTGCACTCAATGTCCGAGTATCGCACTATCTGAAATAGGGAATAGTAGAGATTGTTCTGCGATATGTAAAAAAACGCATTAGCAAGGAGTATCGTATATGCTACCATATCTTAAAACTATTAGATGGTATCTCTTCTTTAATTTTCTTTTTGGTGTAGTATCGAATATCTGCACAGCTTTGTTACCGTATTTCACGCAGGCATTAATCAAAGGGGATTATCAAGTAGCTCTATATGGTTACTCTATGTCAGTGGCTGGCTATTTGAGTTGTAACTATATCCAAATGATACTCGATTGGAAGCAGGGGATTATCTTTTCGACTACTTTGAAAAATGAGTGGTTTCGTTCACTTCTGGGACTCAGTCACTACGATTTCAAGCAGAAAACAGTAGCAGAGTATATTTCCTATCAATCTAATGACCTAGATTCGTTGGAAAAGGATTACCTTCCTCCATTGATGAGTTTTATCAAACAAATTTTACGTATCATCATTTACGCTTTCATTATTAGCAGAACAATTAATCCTATTGTATCACTGATTTTAATCTTTTCCACTGGAATTAGTATTCAAATTCCTAAAATCGTTGGGAAGTTGACCGCTAATCGTAGACAGGTTTACTTGAAAAAACAAGGAGATTACTATCGAACTTTGGAGGATTTGCTCATGGGACATCATTTGGTAAATAAACTAACTATGTCGCATTTTTTGAATCAACAAAAGAGTTCTCTAAAGAATTTGCAGGATAAGTATTTTAAGTATGGTTTGACAAAAATTACAGGCATCTTATTGACAGGTGTTTCTTTTGAATTCATTAGTCTTGTTCTGTTTATTTATTTAGCCTACTCTCTATCTCACCAGCAACTCGGTATTCCTGAGGTGGTGGCGAGTTTCGGATATATTAATGCTTTTTCTGAACCAATACAGGAAATCCTTTATGATTTACAAATGTTAGAGTCCGTAAAGCCTGTAATCAAGAGTTTTCAAAACATTGTTGGGAGACCCGTTTCAGTTCAAGCACCTCAACATTCTTTTGATACGATTACTTTGAAAAACATTTCCAAACAACTGGGAGAATCAAAATTGATAATTACTTCCGCTACGATTCAAAAAGGGGATAAAATTGCGCTTATTGGTAAGAATGGGTCTGGAAAAAGTAGTCTTCTCAACATTTTAAATGGAACAGATGAAGATTTTGAAGGACAAATTGTGCTAGATGGGCTTGTTTTGGACCATCTTTGGGGAAGATTCGGTATGATTCTGCAACAAGAACATACATTTATTTCGAGTTATGAAAATAATGTAACGCTATTCAATAGTTTCAATGAAAAATTCAGAGAAGAAGATTTTGAAAAAATTCCACCACAATCCCTGTCAGGTGGTCAGCAACAACGAATGTATTTAAATCGTGAGAAAAATCGTAAAAATCCATTGCTTATCCTAGACGAACCTTTCTCTGCCTTGGATACTAATCAGTTTAAAATGGAATTGGAAAGAGTTCTGGAACTACCAAGTGCCGTCATTGTTACTTTACATCGCCAAAACGAATTATTAAGTAAGTTTGACCAAGTTTGGGAAATTAAGAATGGAGAACTTGTAATTTTGAAATAGCTAAATTATAGAGAATAAAACGCATAGTATTAAGGAGAGATACCGTTTTTCCTTCTTCGGATAAGGAAACAAAAATTTTTTGCTTCCTCTATCTATTCAATTGATAGATTTCGTCAGAGAAAGACTGTAAAATTTTTGATATAATGTTAAGGATGGACTGGCGGATACTTAGAGGATAATTTTCAAAAGAATTACAGGTGAGAAGAAAAATATGTAGGATTGGACAAAAGTCTCTCTACCATCATCCATGCAGAAACAAGATTATATGAAATAAAAGGAGTAACCAGTGACTGGAAACTATTCAACACGTGAATACCGTGAGAAATTATATGATGATCTTCATGTTCGATTAAGAGATACAGTGATTTTGATGTGTGCGATTTTTATTGCCTCTATCGGCCTAAATATGAATTCAACAGCTGTCATTATTGGAGCCATGCTAATTTCCCCTCTTATGACACCGATTGTTGGACTCGGATTTGGTTTAGCTATTTTTGATACGCGTTTAATCAAGCAATCTCTAGAGGTTTTATTTACTCAAGTATTGGTTAGCTTGCTTGTCTCTGCTCTGTATTTCTGGATTTCTCCCTTATCTTATGAAAGTAGCGAATTGATTGCACGAACCTCTCCAACCATTTGGGATGTTCTCATTGCTATTGCTGGTGGGATAGCAGGTTTCATTGGTTCAAGGAAAAAAGAAGCAAACAATATCGTGCCAGGAGTAGCCATTGCAACAGCTCTGATGCCACCTATCTGTACTGCAGGTTACGGTTTAGCTAATGGAAATGTACGATTTTTATTTGGAGCTCTCTATCTTTTCTTGATCAACTGTGTTTTTATCATGCTAATCAACATTGTTGGAACAAGAATTATGATGAGAAAATCTCCCTTAAGTTCATTTAAAGAGCTAAACATTAAAATGAGAATTGGGTTGATATCCTTGATTGTATTATTGATTCTTCCAGCTAGTTATTCCGCAGTCACTCTGACGATAGAGCAAGCGCGCAAAGAAGGAATCAAACAGTTTGTAGGAAAAGAGTTCGCCAATCACACGGTTATTAATCAAGTCTACAAATCAAGAAACAATGAGTTGGTCTTGACGGTTGTTGGAGATCCAATTTCAGAAGAAGAATTAGAAACGCTCCACCAAAAACAAGCCTCTTACGGTATTCAATCTGTTCAATTGAAAGTCAATCAAGTCCATAATTCGACAAAATTAGACGGTGAGACGACCAAGGAATTTTATGAAACCATTAACAAGTATATCGATCAAAAACTCTCTGAAAAGGATTCACAAAAAGATCTCGTAAAAGAAAATGAAGCAGACAAGGATTGAGGATATTGACCTTATCCAACTCATGAAAGCAAATCTTGTGTGGTGGTTTGGTCAATCACTACTAGCTCGGATTAAATAATACTCTTCGAAAATCAAATTCAAACCACGTCAGCGTCGCCTTACCGTACTCAAGTACAGCTTGCGGCTAGCTTCCTAGTTTGCTTTTTGATTTTCATTGAGTAAAAATATAAAAAGCAACAGCTGTTTCAGTTGTTGCTTTTTCTGGCTCTGAAAAATGTTTCTCAGACTGTGATTGTTTTATTTCTCAACGCGTGATTTGTTGGCGATATCAGCTAGGATAGCTTGAACAAAGTCATCAACTGAGACAGTTTGTGTTTCTTTTTGGCCATAGCGACGAACGTTAACAGTTCCGTCTTCCATTTCCTTGTCTCCAACAATCAATTGGTAAGGAATCTTGCTGGTTTGTGAAGCACGGATCTTGAACTGCATTTTTTCATTACGTTCATCTACGTCTGCACGAACACCACGGTCACGGAGTTTTTTAGCTACTTCCCATGCGTAGTCCACGTGTTTTTCGTTAGATACTGGGATGAGGGTTACTTGGTGTGGTGCAAGCCATGTTGGGAAGGCACCCTTGTAGTTCTCAATCAAGATAGCTGTGAAGCGTTCCATAGTTGAGATAACTCCACGGTGGATCATAACTGGACGGTGCTCTTCGCCATCAGCTCCGATGTATTTAAGGTCGAAGCGTTCTGGAAGCAAGAAGTCAAGCTGGATAGTAGAAAGAGTTTCTTCTTTTCCAAGAGCTGTCTTAACTTGAATATCCAATTTTGGTCCGTAGAAGGCTGCTTCACCTTCGGCTTCAAAGTAGTCCACACCCATTTCATCAAGAGCTGCACGAAGCATGGTTTGGGCATTTTCCCACATCTCATCGTTATCAAAGTACTTATGAGTATCTTGTGGGTCACGAAGAGAGAGGCGGAAGCGGTATTCAGTTAAGTTGAAGTCTTCATAAACATCGATAATCAACTGAAGGGCACGTTGGAATTCTTCTTGGATTTGTTCTGGAGTCACAAAGAGGTGACCGTCGTTGAGTGACATTTCACGCACACGTTGAAGACCAGTCAGCGCACCAGATTTTTCATAACGGTGCATCATACCGATTTCGGCGATACGGATTGGCAACTCACGGTAAGAGTGAACATGGTGTTTGAAGACTTGAATGTGGTGCGGACAGTTCATTGGACGAAGGACAAATTCTTCCCCGTCACCCATGTCCATAGTTGGGAACATGTCTTCTTGGTAATGATCCCAGTGACCAGAAGTCTTGTAAAGTTCAACAGAAGCAAGTGGTGGAGTGTATACGTGTTGGTAGCCAGAAGCTAACTCTTTGTCTACGATGTAGCGTTCCAACTCACGACGAATAGTCGCACCATTTGGCAACCAGAATGGAAGTCCTTGACCAACTTCTTGAGAAATCATGAAGAGGTCAAGCTCTTTACCAAGTTTACGGTGGTCACGTTCCTTAGCTTCTTCACGCATTTGAAGATAGTTTTTCAAGTCTTTCTTGTCAAACCAAGCTGTACCGTAGATACGTTGCATCATGGCATTGTCGCTATTTCCACGCCAGTAAGCACCTGCTACATGGAGAAGGTGGAAGATTTGGATACGGCCTGTTGATGGGACGTGAGGTCCACGGCAAAGGTCTACGTATTCACCCTGACGGTAGATAGTCAAACCACCCTCGTCTTCTGAGTGTTCTTCAATCAATTCCAACTTGTAAGGGTCATTTTTGAAGATTTCACGTGCCTCGTCTTTAGTAACTTCTTCACGGATTGATGGGAAGTTTTCTTTGACAATTTTTTGCATTTCTTCTTCGATACGAGGAAGGTCTTCGTTAGAGATTTGACCAGCTGTATTGTCAGTATCGTAGTAGAAACCATCTTCGATGGCTGGACCAACTCCCAAGTGAATGTCTGGGAAAAGACGACGAGCTGCTTGGGCGAACAAGTGAGCAGCTGAGTGACGCAAGATTGGAAGGGCATCTTCGTGATCAGGGGTCACGATTTCGATGCTTCCATCTTCAGTGATAGCACGAGTCGTGTCGATGAGTTTGCCGTTGAATTTACCAGCCAAGGCTTTTTTAGCTAGGGAATTGCTGATAGATTGGGCAATTTCAAAAGTTGTAACGCCAGATTCGAATTCACGAACAGCGCCATCTGGGAAAGTAATGTTAATCATGATGTTCTCCTTACTTATATTATTGACGAATGTGTTAACCCTATTCTGAAAACAGGGACAGAGGACTGTGAAAGCTAGAAAAACAAAAAGCGACATCCTCGAAAGGACGTCGCAACGTGGTTCCACCTTCATTTATGTTCCTCAAAAAAGAGGGACACCTCTGATTGGCTCTAACGTGGCCACCGTTTTATGTTTGCATAAAAGTCAGTAGAGTAGTATCACTATAGTCTTTCTATGCGTTTCCAGCAACCACGCACTCTCTAGTAGAAAGGGACTAAGTGACTTGTCTCTATGGATTATTATAGCATGATTGTGAAAATTTTCAAGATATTTGTAGATTTTTTTGAATTTCCTTGTTGGAAAGGCGTTGGTAATCAGCTATGGTAATATTAGCAGAAATTGACAATCTTAATTGTGTTAGTGAAGCAAAGAGAAAGAAAGTAAATCTGTTGACAAAGAAGTTAGTTATTGGTAGAATAGGGATTGTCGTAAAGACAAATAACTTCTTCTTGGTTACAGGCATGCCAACCTGTCACTCGGATGAAGCCAAATAAAAAGGAGAAACATCATGGCAATCTCAAAAGAGAAAAAAAATGAAATCATCGCACAATATGCACGTCACGAAGGTGATACAGGTTCAGTAGAGGTTCAAGTTGCTGTCCTTACTTGGGAAATCAACCACCTTAACGAACACATCAAACAACACAAAAAAGACCACGCTACTTACCGTGGATTGATGAAAAAAATCGGTCGCCGTCGTAACTTGCTTGCATACTTGCGTAAAAACGACGTTAACCGTTACCGTGAGTTAATCAACTCTCTAGGACTTCGTCGCTAATTCAAGATACAAAGGCCGTCAAAAGCACAAAGCAAAAATAGGAAAATTGACGAAGAAACTTCAGTTTCTAGGAGATTTTATCTTTTTTGCCAAGTGCTTAGGCCGTGTTCAATTGAGCATATCTTGATAATGAAGCTACTCTAAA
The DNA here is from genome assembly GCA_001914195.1 of Streptococcus mitis. Lineage (GTDB taxonomy): Bacteria > Bacillota > Bacilli > Lactobacillales > Streptococcaceae > Streptococcus > Streptococcus mitis_F. Next base: position 14,410 of record MKYF01000013.1, read on the forward strand.
ATGGGTAGCTTTTTTACTTTTGTCACCTTACCTTGGTATGCTCAAGTATTATCTTTGGTTATGGTTCCTAGCACTGTAAGGTAAAATAAACCAGAATGATCTCCCTTCGGGGAGATTTTTTTGTTTCACTAAAAATTTTGTACAATCTTCGCCTCGTCGCCTAGTCTATAAACGATTTATCCAGCAAGAATTATGATGCTAAGGGTGTCAAAAATCCGTATGAAAATAGGGAAAGGACACCGTGTTCGATGAACACAAGGAGTTCCATCTTTTTCACTAGGATTTTAGCCCGGGCTCAAATCAGCTCTCTGACTTCAGAGGGCTTTTTTATTGAGGTTTTATCGGTCACAATTTTGGAGACTACAAAAACCTCAAATGGTATCAGCTAATTACACCATAAAGGTGCGTAGCTACTCGGCTTGAAAAGCCGAGTAGCTGTCTGCAAGCCCCTTCGGAGAGCCCACACTTTACGAAGTAAAGTATAGTATGTTATACTTTACATGGAAGTAGTCACCGAATTCCAGTTAGAAATTACTTTGTAACTACGTTTTGAGGAGGAGTAAAATGCTTTCCTATGTTCGAAATTACCCACTAGCGATAGCTAAATTAATGTGTCTGTGTTCTCCTAATTTTGTGACTTACTGCAAGGAAGAAAATGTGAAAAATTTGGACTGTTTGCTGTATTTACAGAATGGTCAAACAGAAGGAGTCCATCATACCAATCGCTTGGCTCAAGCCCCCGCCTATGCTGAGCAGCTCCATATTAGTCTTCAGAAATGCTATCCGAACGGTCAGTTTGTCTTTGACCCTTATGGACATCATGAACAAGTGGCTGAACGATTCCTAGCTTTTTCCAGCTGGTTGGCTCAAAAATGGAAAATCGAATAAAAGATTTATCCCTTGGCTTTTGCCAAGGGATTGTTGTATTTATTTAACTAAGTTTTTCTCTTTTCTTATCTGGATTCCAGATGAAGCTCGCGATAAAGCTAAAGATGATGGTTAAGATAGCAAGGATAATGGCAAGGATGAGGGCAGGGATGCGGATAAACCACCAGAGTGGGTTTGGTTTTTTATCATTGTGCCATTGTTTCGTTTCGTCGTCTAAACGTTGAAATTCTGCTTGGATGCGATTGGCGACTGTTTCAATACCTTCATCATTCATTTTCTTGATATCTGAGATATCGATTGGATTTCCAAAGTTCATATCAACACGCTCACGGCTAACCAAGCCTTTTAAAGTCATGGGACCTGTATAGGTAACAGGCATGATACGGACCTTGGCCATCTTGGCAATCAGAGCTACGCCACCCTTGACATCGTTTGAGTGACGGCTCCCGCTTGGAAACATGATGAGAGCGCGATCACTTTTTTTGAGAACATTGATAGGATATTTGATGGCAGAAGCGCTAGGATTTTCACGGTCGATAGGAAAAGCGCCACACATACGAATCCACCAACCAAAAATACGGTTGGTAAAGAGTTCTTTTTTTGCCATAAAGATAAATTGTTTTGGCTTGGTCGCAAAGGCCATGTAAACAGGATCCCACCAGGTGCGGTGAGGTGCAACCAGAATATAATTTTCATCTTGATTAGGAATTTTATCAGTATTATGATAGTGGGCATTGCCATTGATGGACCATAGGAGCAATACAACCAATCCACGTAAATAAGTATAAAACATGCGATCTCCTTCGATTATTTTCTTGTTATTATTATACCTTATCAAAGGAGGGCTGGCAAACTTTTCCCTTGACTAGGTGCATATTTGGGATGAGATTAGAATTCTTTTAGAAAAAATGATATGATAGAATTTATGGATAAAAATAAGATTATGGGATTAACCCAAAGAGATGTCAAGGAAAGACAGGCTAAGGGCTTGGTCAATGATTTTACTGCATCGGCCAGTACCAGCACTTGGCAAATCGTTAAACGAAATGTCTTTACCCTTTTTAACGCTTTGAACTTTGCCATTGCTTTGGCCCTTGCCTTTGTGCAGGCTTGGAGCAATCTGGTCTTCTTTGCTGTTATCTGCTTTAACGCTTTTTCTGGGATTGTGACCGAGCTGCGGGCTAAACACATGGTGGACAAGCTCAATCTCATGACCAAGGAAAAGGTCAAGACTATTCGTGATGGTCAAGAAGTGGCTCTGAATCCTGAAGAATTGGTGTTAGGAGATGTCATTCGTCTGTCTGCTGGAGAGCAGATTCCTAGTGATGCTTTGGTTTTGGAAGGCTTTGCGGAAGTCAATGAAGCCATGTTGACGGGGGAAAGTGATTTGGTGCAAAAGGAAGTGGATGCCTTGCTTTTGTCAGGAAGTTTCCTAGCTAGTGGGTCAGTTTTAGCTCAAGTTCACCATGTAGGTGCAGACAACTATGCTGCCAAGCTCATGCTGGAGGCCAAGACTGTTAAACCTATTAACTCCCGTATCATGAAATCGCTGGACAGGTTAGCTGGTTTTACTGGGAAGATTATCATTCCTTTTGGTCTGGCTCTCCTGCTGGAAGCCTTGATTTTAAAAGGCCTGCCTCTCAAGTCATCCGTTGTAAACTCGTCGACAGCCCTTTTGGGAATGTTGCCTAAGGGAATTGCCCTTTTGACCATTACTTCGCTTTTGACTGCGGTGATTAAGTTGGGCTTGAAAAAGGTCTTGGTGCAGGAGATGTACTCTGTTGAGACCTTGGCACGCGTGGATATGCTCTGTTTGGACAAGACGGGCACCATCACTCAAGGAAAGATGCAGGTGGAGGCCGTTCTTCCTTTGACTGAAGAGTATGGAGGGTCAGCGCTTGCCAGCATCCTGACAAGCTATATGGCCCACAGTGAGGATAAAAATCCAACAGCTCAAGCTATTCGCCAGCGTTTCCAAGATCAGGTAGTCTATCCGATGATATCTAATCTGCCTTTCTCAAGCGACCGCAAGTGGGGAGCCATGGAGTTAGAAGGTTTGGGAACAGTTTTCTTAGGTGCACCTGAGATGTTGCTGGATTCTGAGGTCCCAGAAGCCAGAGAGGCCTTGGAGAGAGGTTCACGTGTCTTGGTCTTAGCTCTCAGTCAGGAGAAATTAGACCATCACAAGCCACAAAAGCCATCTGATATTCAGGCTTTGGCTTTGCTGGAAATCTTGGACCCTATTCGAGAGGGAGCGGCAGAGACGCTGGACTATCTCCGTTCTCAGGAAGTGGGGCTCAAGATTATCTCTGGAGACAATCCAGTTACGGTATCCAGCATTGCCCAGAAGGCTGGTTTTGCGGACTATGACAGTTATGTAGATTGTTCGAAAATCACGGATGAGGAATTGATTGCTATGGCTGAGGAGACAGCTATTTTCGGACGTGTTTCCCCTCATCAAAAGAAACTCATCATCCAAACACTGAAAAAAGCAGGGCATACAACAGCTATGACAGGGGACGGAGTCAATGATATCCTGGCTCTTCGTGAGGCGGATTGTTCTATCGTGATGGCTGAGGGAGATCCTGCGACTCGTCAGATTGCCAATCTGGTTCTCTTGAACTCTGATTTTAATGATGTTCCTGAGATTCTCTTTGAAGGTCGTCGTGTGGTCAATAACATTGCCCACATTGCACCGATTTTCTTGATAAAGACCATCTACTCATTCTTGCTCGCAGTCATCTGTATTGCCAGTGCTCTTCTGGGACGGTCTGAATGGATCTTGATTTTCCCCTTCATTCCAATTCAGATTACCATGATTGACCAGTTCGTGGAAGGTTTCCCACCATTCGTTCTGACTTTTGAGCGAAATATCAAGCCTGTTGAGCCAAACTTCCTCAGAAGATCCATGCTTCGTGCTTTACCAAGCGCTCTCATGGTTGTGTTCAGCGTTCTTTTTGTGAAAATATTTGGAAGCAGTCAAGGTTGGTCTGAGTTAGAAATCTCAACTCTACTCTATTATCTCTTGGGGTCAATTGGTTTCTTATCCGTATTTAGAGCCTGCATGCCATTTACCCTATGGCGTGTCCTCTTGATTGTCTGGTCAGTAGGAGGCTTCCTAGCCACAGCTCTCTTCCCAAGAATTCAAAAACTGCTTGAAATTTCAACCTTAACAGGACAAACATTACCTGTTTATGGTGTCATGATGTTGGTCTTTACCGTGATTTTCATCCTGACTAGTCGCTATCAAGCCAGAAAATGAAGAAAGGCTGCAATCTGTGGATGAGCCTACTGAAAAAGTCATCAAATTGATGGCTTTTTTGTTATACTAGAGATGAGGTGAAATAATGCTTGATAATCAGTTAACTATGGATGTCAGTC
>MKYF01000038.1 GCA_001914195.1 Streptococcus mitis
ATAAATACAAAATAACCGAGGAACTCGCTCAAATTAACGAGAGATTCCTCGGTTTTCATTTCATTAAAAGTAAGAGACCTATTTTTTCAGTGGACTAGCATCAATCGTGCAGTCTTTTTGCTGTTCTCATACTCTTCGAAAATCTCTTCAAACCAAGTCAGCTTCGCCTTGCCGTAGGTATATGTTACTGACTCTGTCAGTCTTATTTACAACCTCAAAGCAGTGCTTTGAGCAGCCTGCGGCTAGCTTCCTAGTTTGCTCTTTGATTTTCATTGAGTATCAAAATGAAAAGGCAGACCTTATTCAAGAATCCGCCATTATCCAAAGATTAATCTTCAAATTTTTCATGATTTTTTTCATAGAAATCAATTAAACCTAGAGCTGTTTCAAATGAAATATTTTTTACTTTTGCACGACCCTGCGCTAGAGCAATGATAGACATTTCACGCGCATTCGTTTCTTTAGAGATACGGTAGCCTGTGATTTTCTTATCACGAACCCAGCCAACAACTGATTCTACTTTTTCAAAGTTTGACTTAGCCATGTTCTTCTCCTATTTTCTTCTTTACGTTATATTATTGTATACGTTTTTATGTCTTTTGTCAATAAAAAAACATATATTCAATAAAATAAATGATCCAGAATCTTCTTACTTCCTTTTTAAAGCCGATAATATATAGGTTTTTGCTTACTATAACCCATTAGTATGCTCCTAAAAAACAATTGCATTATTAAACTTTAAACTTGTAAAAATATTCATGTATACTGAATGCCAGTTTCTCAATAGGATAGACAGGATTTACTATTTCATTCTATATATTCCTTTTAAATCAACAAGTCCACTAAAGATAGTCTTTCACTCCACACTATCTCTAAACCATTCCGTTTTTCTTTCTCCTTCTTTGGTTCCTTTCCTGTCCTTATCTATATCTTATTCGTTTTACAACCGGTACTACTTACTTTGTCCAATCTTGCACCTTCTGATTACATACCCGCTTTCCAGCTAGTCATTTAAAAACAGTATCACTAGCTGTTTCATGTCTAGCACTATTGTTTATCTCACGAGTTTTTTCAGCCGACTTACCTAGCAACCATCTCACAAACATTGATTATTTTTTCTGATTCCTATTATATTTATTGAAAGTTCAAATTAGGGATATATACAATTGGGGATTTCAAAAAATTTCCTTATATATAGTAAGTAATTCTGTCGCCTCAATATAAACAGAATCAAAAATAATAGGTGCTATAGCGAGTTGTAGTAGAAATAGCACGATAGATTTCCTAAGTCCATAGGAATCGCCCCCTTTCTTCACCCTCATTATAACACCTATACATCAGTTGTGCAAATAATATGATATTTTTTTATTAGTCCTCAGACAAGCATATTATAGAGCGTTTCATTACCATTTAAGTTAATATAAGCTGGATCAAAACCTTCCATTCGACGAATCAATCCTGCATAATCATGCTTATCTGCCAAAGCGATCCCAATCAATACAGGCCCTGTCCCCTTGCTAGCTCGTTTGATATACTCAAAACGTGTGATATCATCATTTGGTCCCAGGATATCATTTACAAACTCACGCAGAGCACCTGGACGCTGTGGAAAATTGACCACAAAGTAATGCTTGATCCCATCATAAATCAAGGCACGTTCTTCCATTTCAGGCATACGGTTGATATCATTATTTCCTCCAGAAATGATACAACAAATGGTTTTCCCCTTGATATATTCAGCCAACACCTCTAAAGAAGCGATACTAGCTGCTCCAGCAGGTTCTGCAACAATCCCTTGCTTAGAGTAAAGGTCAATCAAGGTTTCAGAAATCAATCCCTCATCGACACCTACTAAGGTTTGAACATGTTGACGAGTTGCTTCATAGGTCAACTGACCTACCTTTTGCACAGCAATCCCATCCGCAAATTTGTCAATTTCTTTGAGTTTGACAGGTCCACCAGCTTCAAAGGCAGCCTTCATGGAACGCGCTCCATTAGCCTCTACCCCAATGACTTCAATTTCTGGACTTGTTTCCTTGATATAGGTAGAAACCCCAGCAATGAGACCGCCACCACCAACAGGGACCAAGACAGCATCAAAATCAATCGATTCTTTTCGAGCTTCTTCTAAAATCTCATAAGCAACTGTCCCTTGACCTGCTTGAACATGAGCATCATCAAAGGGATCAATAAAGGTACGATTTTCAGAGAATGTAAATTCTTGAGCTGCTTTAGCTGAGGCATCAAAGGTATCTCCAACTAGTTTAATGGTTACGAAATCCCCACCAAAAAAGCGAACTTGACCAATCTTTTGTTGCGGAGTAGTAATGGGCATAAAAATAGTAGCAGGAATTTTCATCTCATTACAGGTATAGGCTACTCCCTGCGCATGATTTCCCGCAGAAGCACAGACTACCCCACGTTCACGCTCTTCCTTGCTGAGTTGGGAAATGGCATAATAAGCACCACGAATTTTAAAAGAACGAACACGTTGGGCATTTTCCTTTTTCAAATAAATCTTAGCACCATACTTCTCCGATAAATAATGGTCATAATCAAGCGGTGTATTAACGACCACACCATTCAAGACCTTATGAGCCTTGATGATATCTTTTGAACTTAACATATAAAACCTCTTTTTCTATAAAAAACAGTCACTAATGACTGTTTTTTTAGTTATTCATCTCCAAAAACTTCAGCAACACTTTCATGATATTTATGAGCCATACGAATTGAAAACTCTTTAGGAAGTTCATAACGATTTGTGGAAATCCAATCATATAACCATTCTGCCAAACTTTCTTCACTATCATTACGATGGAAGATAAAATAGTTTAAAATTTCTTTATATTCTACATCATTCAAATCCAGCGTGTCTACAAATTGACTACGAGGAACAAAATTAGAATCTAATTTTCTTAGTTGATCTGTCAATTCTCCCAATTGTAAATCCAACTGAAAAAATAATTTTTGCAGTTGCCTATCAGTTTCATCACATCCTGTCTTGATAGAAAACAAATTGGTAATATTCATATGATTTCAACCCCTAAATAAGTATATCTAATATCCCACGAATAGCTGAAGCTACTATTTTAGCAAAATTCTTTGCTTTCTAATTAGTTATAGATTTTAAATGCATCATCGTCGTTTTTACCAACGAATGGCATTGCTTTACGCAATTCTGCACCAACTTTTTCAATTTCAAGGTTCGCTGCTTGTTCACGGTAAGCAGTCAATTTTGGACGTCCAGCTTTATAGTCATTTACAAAGTCATTTGCAAATTTACCATTTTGGATATCAGCCAAGACAGCTTTCATGTTTTCTTTAACTTGCTCAGTAATTACACGTGGACCTGATACATAGTCACCGTACTCAGCAGTGTTTGAAATAGATTGACGCATTTTCTTGAATCCACCTTCGTAGATCAAATCAACGATCAATTTCATTTCGTGAAGAACTTCAAAGTAAGCCAATTCTGGAGCGTAACCTGCTTCTGTCAAGACTTCGAAACCTGCTTCGATAAGGGCAGTCAAACCACCACAAAGTACAGCTTGTTCACCAAACAAATCTTCTTCAGTTTCTTCTTTGTAAGTTGTTTCAAGAAGACCTACACGAGCTGCTCCGACACCTTTACACCAGTCCATAGCAATGTTTTTCGCATTTCCTGTTGCATCTTGGTATACTGCGTAAAGAGCTGGAACACCAAATCCTTCTTCATAAGTACGACGTACCAAGTGTCCTGGTCCTTTAGGAGCACACATGAAGACATCTACATCTGCAGGAACTTTGATAAACTCAAAGTGGATATTGAAACCATGAGCAAATCCAACTGCGTTTCCAGCTTCTAAGTTTGGAGCGATTTCTGCTTCGTACAATTCTTGTTGGATTTCGTCTGGTGCCAAAATCATGATAACGTCAGCCAATTTAGTAGCTTCTGCTACTGTGTAAGTGTCAAATCCATCTTCTTTTGCTTTATCAAAAGATTTACCTGGACGTACACCGATGATGACATCGCGACCTGAATCACGCAAGTTTTGAGCATGCGCATGTCCTTGTGAACCATAACCGATAACGGCGATTTTTTTACCGTCAAGTGCTGCTACTTTAACATCTTTTTCATATTCCATTTGAACTGCCATAGTTTTTCTCTCTTTTCTATTATTTATTGCCTTTTAGGCTGGTTTAACAAATTTAAGTTGGATTTTTAATCGCGGGTAAATCCAGTTGCACCCGTACGAGCGATATTGCGAATACCGTATGGTCGAATGACTCGCAATAGAGCTTCACTCTTTTCAGCATTTCCTGTCATCTGAATGGTAATCGAGCTTGGCGCTACGTCTACCACTGTTGCACGGAAAGGTTGAATAATTGCTAGAATCTCAGCTCGCTTCTCAGCTGGCGCTGACATCTTAACCAAAATCACCTCTCGCTCCAAATGAGGCTTATCTGTAATATCACGAATGCGAATCACATCAATCTGACGGTTGAGTTGCTTGATGATTTGCTCCACTTCATCATGTGAAGCTACATCAATAATAATGGTGATGCGCGATACATTCGGATCTTCTGTTGCTCCAACAGAGATACTTTCGATATTAACCTGACGACGAGATAGGACACCGGTAAAACGATTGAGGACTCCTGAACGATTTTGTAGTTTTGCTGTTAACATTCTACGCATGGAACTTCACCCCCAACATCTCATGATTACTCTTACCAGCTGGTACCATTGGTAACACCTGTTCCTTACGAGAAATATCTACCTCGATTAGCATAGGAACATTCTCAGTGATGACTTCAAGGTCTTGAGCCAAGGTCTCAGGATTGTCAAACTTATAGTTTTTAATACCATAAGCCTGTGCCATCAGTTGGAAGTCAGGAAGGGTATCAAAGACTGACTCTGACGTTCTACCTTCATAGAAGGATTCCTGCCACTGGCGGACCATTCCAAGTGAGTGGTTGTTCAGCATAACCACCTTGATTGGCACCTTGTAAATGTTCAAAATAGCCAATTCCTGGTTAGTCATTTGGAAACCACCATCTCCAACAAACAAGACTACTTCCTTATCTGGGTTGGCAATTTTAGCACCGATTGCTGCTGGAATTCCAAATCCCATGGTTCCTAAACCACCTGAAGTCACTAACTGACGTTCATTTTGGTAGGGATAATACTGAGCTGTCCACATTTGGTGTTGACCAACGTCTGTTACCACAATGGCATCTCCATTCGTCAATTCACCAATTCGTTCAATAACTGCTTGCGGTTGAACCACACGTTCTTTCTTATCATAAGAACGAACACGGTTCTTGTCTTTAGTGACTTTTTCAATCCATTTCTCAGTATTGTTATGAACGGTTGGTTCCGCCAACAACATTTGCAAGGCTTTCTTAGCATCTCCAACTACTGGAATATCTGCACTGATAATCTTGCCAATCTCGGCTGGGTCAATATCAATGTGGGCAACCTTAGCATTCTTAGCGAAGGTCTTAGGATTCCCCGTCAAACGGTCATCAAAACGGCAACCAATACTAATCATAAAGTCCGCTTCTGTCATGGCAATATTAGCTGCGAATGACCCGTGCATGCCTCCCATTCCAAGGAAGAGTGGATGACTCGTTGCAATCGTTCCTTGTCCCAAAAGACTGGTTACCACCGGAATTTGATAGCGTTCTGCAAATTCATTTAGTTCCGCAGCAGCTTCAGCATAACTAATTCCACCACCAGCTAACAAGACTGGCTTTTTAGCCTTGGATAATTGCTTCAAAATTTTCTTGATTTGCATATCATTTGGCTCAAGAGTTGGTTGATAGCTTGGTAGGTTCACTTCTGGTGAATAGATGAAGTCCGTTTCTAAAGCAGATACGTCTTTAGGTAGGTCAATGACAACTGGCCCTGGACGTCCTGTAGTTGCGATATGGACAGCTTCCGTAATGATACGCGGAATATCTGCCGTCTCACGAACTTGGTAATTGTACTTAGTGATTGGCATGGTAATTCCCACAATGTCTGCCTCCTGAAAGGCATCCTTCCCAATCCCTGCTCGCGCCACCTGACCTGTAAAGACCAAAAGGGGAACGCTATCGCTCATGGCATCTGCAATCCCTGTAATGGCATTTGTTGCTCCCGGTCCGCTAGTGACGACGGCAACACCCAACTTTCCAGTTGATTTGGCATAACCTTCAGCTTCATGCAGACAACCTTGCTCATGGCGTCCTAGAATGTGGCGAATGCCTTTAAAATTATATATCGCATCATAAAAAGGCAAGACCGCACCACCAGGATAACCAAAGATGGTATCAATTCCTAAATCACGAAGTGTTTCCAAAACTAGGTCCGACCCCGTCTTAGGAGATTCTAAACTGATTTTCTCCATTGTTCCCCTTTCTTTCCTCTTAAAAATAACTTGTTACTATCATACCACTTTTTCAAAATTTTTCAAGACAAAAGAAGAAATTTTCTGAATTTTCTATTTTAACGTTTATTTATGAATGTTATTTTTGTTTTTATAAAAAAGATACCGATTTCATTTACTAAAAAAGAAAAAAGAACTGATTTCTCAGTTCTTCATTAATCTTATTCTACACTAAATAGGTATGGGTAAACAGGTTGTTGACCTTGGTGAATCTCGACTTCAACATCTTCGAATTCTTCTGCGATTTCTTGGGCAATTTCATTGGCAAGTTCTTCGCTTCCGTCTTCACCGACATAGAAGGTTACAATTTCACTATCTTCATCCAACATATGTTTCAATGTTTCTGTCAAGGTTTGGTGCATATCAGGGTTTGACACAAGAATTTTCCCATCAACCATACCAAGATTATCGTTTTCATGGATTTCTAAGCCATCAATGGTTGTATCACGCACAGCTGTTGTGACGCTTCCGCTAACGACATCGCTAAGGGCTGCAGTCATACGCTCTTGGTTTTCTTCGATGGACTTGCTTGGATCAAAAGCAAGAAGACTAGTCAATCCTTGAGGTAGAGTACGAGCTTCCACCACTACTGCTGGTTGTTCCAAAACTTCTGCTGCAGATTGAGCTGCCATGAAGATGTTTTTGTTGTTTGGCAAGAAGATAATGTTACGAGCATTTACCTGTTCAACAGCCTTGATAAAGTCTTCTGTTGAAGGGTTCATGGTTTGACCGCCTTCGATAACATAATCCACACCTTGAGAACGGAAGATATCTGCTAGACCTTTACCAGCCACTACAGCAATCAGGGCATACTCTTTTTCTTCAGCAGGCTTGCTAACTTGAGCAGCTTCTTTTTCAACCTGTGCTTCGTGTTGGTTACGCATATTGTCAACTTTTACCTTGACCAAGCTACCATATTTAAGACCTTCTTGCATAACAAGTCCTGGATCTTCTGTATGGACATGGACTTTGACGATTTCATCATCATTGACAACAAGGAGAGAATCCCCGAGTTCATTCAAGTAGTTACGGAATTCGTCGTAATCAAAATCTTTGGCATAGGTTGGACCTTGCTTAAGGGCTACCATGATTTCAGTACAGTAACCAAATGTAATGTCCTCAGTCGCTACATGACCAGCTACAGACTTATGATGCTCTGCATTGATCATTTCACTCATGTTGGCTGGAGTTGCTACAAAGTCCTCAGATGCAATATATTCGCCAGTAAGGGCTGAAAGGAAACCTTCGTAGATGAAGACCAGACCTTGACCACCCGAGTCCACAACGCCAACTTCTTTCAATACTGGAAGCATGTCTGGCGTTTTAGCTAGGGCTGTTTTAGCACCTTCCAAGGCTGCGCGCATGACTTCAACAGCGTCATCTGTTTGCTCAGCTTTTTTCTTAGCACCGATAGCAGCACCACGAGAAACTGTCAAAATCGTTCCTTCAACTGGTTTCATAACGGCCTTATAGGCAACTTCCACACCTGATTGGAAGGCAAGGGCCAAGTCTTGACCTGTTAACTCATCTTTATCCTTGATAGCTTGTGAAAATCCACGGAAAAGCTGAGACGTAATAACGCCTGAGTTTCCACGCGCACCCATCAAAAGACCTTTGGCAAGAATGCTCGCTACCTCGCCAACTGTAGAGGCTGGCTTGTCTGCAACTTCTTTGGCTCCATTTTCAATGGTCATTCCCATATTTGTACCAGTATCTCCATCTGGAACTGGAAAGACGTTTAATGAATTGACATATTCAGCTTGCTTATTCAAGCGAGTTGATGCAGCCTGCACCATTTCTTGAAATAAGCTAGTAGTAATTTTTGACACGGTTATTCTCCTACAACTTTGATATTTTGAATGTAGACATTTACAGTCTGAGCAGTAATTCCAAGTTGGTTTTCCAAACTAAAACGAACACGCTCTTGAATGTTTTTTGACACTTCGCTAATCTTTGTTCCGTAGCTCAACACGGTATATACATCAACTGCAATACTGCCATCTTCGGCCGCCTTTACGACGACACCTTTGGAATAATTTTCCTTACCTAGAAGGGCTTGGAAATTATCTTTGAGGGCATTTTTACTAGCCATACCGACCACACCAAAAATCTCAGTTGCTGCTCCACCTACGACGGTTGCAATCACTTCATCTGTTAGTTCGATTTGACCATCTTTTGTATTAATTTTTACAGTCATCCTTTTTACCTCAACTAGTTGATACTCTATTTTATCATATTTCAGCCCAAGTGTAAAAGCAGAATACTGTATCAGCGGATATTTACTCCGTTTTTCAAATGATTTTATACCCACAATAAAAGAAAAAAGACCCTAAGGTCTCCTTACTTTTATTATTAAACGCGTTCAACTTTACCTGATTTCAAAGCACGAGCTGAAGCCCAAACTTTTTTAGGTTTACCATCGATAAGAACAGTAACTTTTTGAAGGTTTGGTTTTACGGCACGTTTTGTTTGGTTCATCGCGTGTGAACGGTTGTTTCCTGATACAGTCTTACGACCTGTAAAGTAACATACTTTAGCCATTGTGTTTTCCTCCTATTAGATCTAATATAGCGGATGTGCTAGCACCACATACCGTACTATGTTATCACACTTTCTTCATTTTTGCAAGGGAATTGGAAGATTTTTTTATTTAACGTAGACAATTCCCAACTTCCCAAAGGCCACATCTCCACGGATAATCAAGGTTTTGCTGGTTGGGGCTAGAGGAGTATCTGCCTTGGCTACGCCACAGAAAGTTTCTACCTTTAAATCAACTCCCCAATGTTGAGGAACATAGATAACTGCATTCCCAAAACCGACTTCTATCTTCAAGGTTGCGCTATCTCCCAACATCTCTGCATTGTCATAATAAATCTTGGCATTGCCAAAACCAACTTCTACTTGATCCTCTACCAATTCTTGGTCTTGCTTGTAGAAAGTCCCTGTACCAAAAGCAACTTCCTTATCTGAAAGAATGGTCTTTTCACCATCATACCACCATTTTTTCCCGTTCCAAGTCCTGTTAGAATGAGTGAGTGCGCTGACACCCATTACGATTAAAATACTAGCCAAAATAAGTGAAACAGGAGATAGCTGAATCCAATTATAAAAAAGATTCACTATATTTAACGCTATTAATGCTAAAAAAGTAGCTGTTGTCCAATGATGCCTAAGAAAAGATTCTACCGCCTTATAAAGGAGAAAAATAATAAAGATGAAGGGAGAATACTTAGTCTCCAAGGATGGGACACCATAATGTCCCTGAAACAGAATCCATGCCGCCAAAATAAGCAACACAATACCAAATGCTTTCTTTTTCATGTTCTTACCTCATGTTTCTTAGATTTTCTTTTAGGAGGGATTGGTAATGCCGTGAGACATGAACCTCCTTGTGGGTTTGATAAAAGGAAATGGTGCCCGTTCCTGAAAAGGACTTGTCCACCGAATAGACTTGCCGAATATTAGCGATAGTTGACTTGGATACTCGACTAAAATAGCGAGGAAGGATAGCCTCTAACTCATAGAGTTTGAGCCGAACTTCGTAAGCATCTTTCTGGGTATGGGCATAAATCTTGTTACCTTCCGTCTCAAAGAAGAGAATTTCCGACAAGTCCAGATAATATTCACCTGTCCCCTTGTAAAAAATCAAACGGGGAGACTTGGACTCTTGCAAGAGACGCTGTAAATCCGCAATCTCATCTGTCAAAGCCGCTGCCTTGATGACAATTTCAGTTTCCTCTAAATTGCTGTCAATTTCGATTCGTAACTTCATTCCATCTCCTTTCTGACTCTACTATATCAAAGGAAAAATAAGAAAACAAGAGCAAAAAAGCAAGTGGTTACTTTAGACTCGTAAGTGGTTGTAGGACCACCTTAACTTACAATTCAAAATAGAAAGAAAATCACACCCCACACAAGACCACAAATATAACCAACTACTACATCCTTGGGATAATGCACGCCACCTAGGACTCGCACAAGTCCGAGGAGGGCTGACAAGACCAACAAGACAACACCTACAGATAAACTAGCATGAAAGCAAGCCATGGAGATAATGGTTGCTGAAAAGACATGACGACTGGGCATAGACTGACCAGGACTATCTCTGTCAAGCAAGGGTTTAATATCCCATTCATCATAAGGCCTAGGGGCATTGATTTTCTTACGAAGAAAGGACAAAATCACAAAACCTGACGCAGGGATAAACAAATAGATTCCGACCTGTTTCCCAAGTCCTTGTTGGAGATAGATAGTTGCTAACAAGGTTAGATAAATTATAGGCATAACTACCGTCATGAAGCGATTGAAAGTTCTTAACAAGCTCAGAAGAAAGGGCCTATTTTCAATGTTAGCAGCAATGTAGTCATACCATTCTTGATAATTTTTCATATATTTTCTCATCACTTACTCAAATTTTGCTTATAGGGAAGCACTTGTCTTCTAGTATAGTGCAGAAAAAGAAGGCCGTCAAGCCTTCTTTGGGTTTATTCTTCTGCTTCATCTTCTGTAAACTGACTGTTGTAGAGATCAGCGTAAAAACCAGCTTGCGCCATTAGCTCATCATGATTGCCTTGCTCGATGATATTTCCATCTTTCATAACCAGAATCAGGTCAGCATTACGGATAGTAGACAAGCGGTGGGCGATGACAAAGGACGTTCTGCCTTCCATCAAACGGTCCATGGCTTTCTGAATCAATTCCTCCGTCCGTGTATCAACCGAAGAGGTCGCCTCATCCAAAATCAAGAGTGGTGCATCTTTCAGCAAAGCACGAGCGATAGTCAAGAGTTGTTTTTGTCCGACAGACAAGGTCACTGTATCATCCAAGACGGTATCGTAACCATCTGGTAGTGTCATGATAAAGTGGTGAATCCCTACAGCCTTGCTAGCTTCAATCACACGCTCATCACTAATACCTGTTTGGTTATAGATAAGATTGTCGCGAATAGTACCTTCAAAGAGCCAGGTGTCTTGCAAGACCATTGAAAAGGCATCGTGTACTTCCGAACGCTTCATCTCCTTGGTATCCACACCATCGATACGGATACTTCCCTTATCAATCTCATAGAACTTCATCAAAAGATTGACAATGGTTGTCTTACCAGCCCCGGTCGGTCCGACAATGGCAACCTTTTGACCTGCATGAGCCGTCGCAGAAAAATCGTGGATGATAGTCCGATCAGGAGTATAACCAAAGGAGACTCGATCAAAGACTACTTGACCTTTCATATCGCTCAATTGTCTTTCTTTATGGGATTCGTCTTCCATTTCCTCTTCAGCTAGGAATTCGAAGACACGTCCCATGGCTGCACTAGCTTGCTGAAGACTAGTAATCCCTTGGGCGATTTGTGAAAGAGGCTGAGAAAAGATACGAACATAGGCCATAAAGGCAACGATAATCCCGATACTGATGTGCCCATTCAGAGCCAAGGCTGCACCAACGATAATCACCAAGGCATAGCTAAAGTTCCCAATAAACATCATAATCGGCATCATAATCCCTGAAATAAATTGAGATTTCCAGATACTATCATACAGACGATGGTTTAATTTCGCAAACTCTTCTTTCGTACTCTCGATAGCATTATAACTGGTCACCACATTATGGCCAGAGTACATTTCCTCCACATAGCCATTGACAGCTGCCAAATCTTGTTGCTGACTCTTAAAAAAGCCCTGAGATTTGCCCATAAAGATGGATACGAAAACAAAACCGATAAGGGTTGAAACAACCGTCACCAAGGCTAAAATCCAGTTCATCCC
This sequence comes from Streptococcus mitis, assembly GCA_001914195.1. Lineage (GTDB taxonomy): Bacteria > Bacillota > Bacilli > Lactobacillales > Streptococcaceae > Streptococcus > Streptococcus mitis_F. The sequence continues at coordinate 12,176 of MKYF01000038.1, forward strand.
AAACATGGTTACTAAGACTACCACGACCAGTAAGCTAGATGAAAGAACTGTTCCCAGACTTTGATTAAGGGACTGGGCTGCAGTGTCAACGTCATTGGTTACACGAGACAAAGTATCCCCCTGAGAGTGTCCATCAAAATATCCCAATGGTAGGTTATTAATTTTCTCTGCAATAGCTCTTCTCAAACGCTCTGAAAAACGTTGAATAGCTGTTGCAAACAGAAAGGCCTGTAAATAATTTGATAGAAGTCCGATCACATAAATGACGGCCAAAAAACCACCAATAGCTGCAACCGCCGCGACATCCACACTTGTTTCCAGACCACTGGCAATAATATTAGTCATTTCCTTGATGCGAGTTGGACCATATACAGTAATGATATTGGATAGGATTGTTGCTAGAAAGGCGATTAGAAGGGCAAACTGGAGGCCTGCAAGATAGGGTTTACTCTGTTTCCAAAGAGACATTTTCTTATTTTCCATGTTCCAATTCCTCCTTCGATAGTTGTGAATAAGCAATTTCTTGGTAAACTTCATTGCTTGCTAGAAGTTCCCTGTGGGTACCTTGTCCCACGACTTTTCCTTGATCCAAGACCAAAATCAAATCTGCATCCATAATCGTTGAAATACGCTGTGCAACGATAAGCTTGGTCATAGACTTGGTTTTCTCTGCTAGCTCTTGGCGTAGGACACGGTCTGTCTTGTAGTCCAAGGCTGAGAAGGAGTCATCAAAGATGAGGATTTCTGGCTTCCGAGCTAAGGCACGCGCAATTGCCAGACGCTGTCTTTGACCACCTGAGAAGTTGGTTCCTCCTTGGGCCACTTCTGACGCTAAGCCCGCTTCCTTGTCTTCGATAAAGCTCTTAGACTGGGCCAATTCCAAAGCTTGCCACATAGCCTGATTACTAAGCGGTGTTTCTTGACTCTGTCCAAAGTCTAAATTGTCCTTGACATCACCTGAAAAGAGAACCGCTTTCTGGGGAATATAACCAACCTTGTTGCGCAAATCTTCTAAGGCATATTCTTGAACATTGACACCGTCCACCAGAATTTCTCCTGCTGATACGTCGTAGAATCGTGGAATCAGATTGACCAGAGTTGATTTACCTGAACCCGTTGAACCAATAAAGGCCACTGTTTGACCAGCGTCTGCTCTAAAGCTAACATTCTCAATAACCGCCTCCGAATTTGCCGCATAGCGGAAGGTCACATCCTTAAATTCGACCTGACCTTGGAGGTTTTCATCAGCCAGCTGCACTTGAACAGGGTTTTGGATAGAAGAATGCAAATCTAAAACTTGATTAATCCGCTTAGCAGAGACCATAGTTCGGGGAAGAACGATGAAGAGTGCTCCCATGAGAAGGAAGCCTATGACAACCTGCATTGCATAAGACATGAAAACAATCATGTCACTAAAGAGAGGCAGACGCGCTATCGGAGCAGCGTCGTTAATCACATAGGCCCCAATCCAGTAAATCGCCACACTCAAACCACTTGAAATCCCCATCATGATAGGGTTCAAAATAGCCATAAGACGGTTGACAAATAAATTCAAGCGTGTTAATTCATCATTTGCTGCTGCAAATTTTTCATCTTGGTATCCTTCAGCATTGTAGGCACGAACGACACGAATACCTGTTAAACTCTCTCGAGTGATACTGTTCAGTTTATCAGTCAGACTTTGAATCAAGGACTGTTTTGGAAAGGCTAGCGTCATCAAGACTGTCGTCATCAAAACATTGACAATCACTGCTACAAGAACGGCCCAGAGCCAGTATTCTGAATGGCCTAAAATCTTCCCGATAGCCCAGATAGCCATAATCGGACCACGCGTTACCACTTGCAAGCCCATGGTAATCAACATTTGAACTTGAGTAATGTCATTGGTAGTACGCGTCAAGAGACTGGGAATAGAGAATTTCTTAATCTCTGTCTGCGAGTAATCCAAAACTCGGTTAAAAATATCACTTCTCAGCCTACTAGTATAAGAAGCTGCCACTCGGGATGCAAAAAATCCAACTGCAACTACGGACAAGAAGGCAAGAAAGGACATTCCCACCATCATGCTTGCCGGCTGCCACAACTCATCTAAATTAGTTCCTTGACTACCTAGCAAATCCGTAATTTTCGAGATATAGGTCGGCACTTCCAACTCTAGATAGACCGAAAAACAAGTAAAGAGAATGGCTAGTAAAATCATCCCCCATTCTTTTCTACTAATTCGTTTGGCTAATTTCTTCATTCTCTCCTCCTATTCCCTTGATATTTGCCTGTAGTTGACCGAGAACTTTCTCAAAAATCAGTAATTCATCTTCATCAATGTCTTCCATCAACTGCTTGTCTATTCGTTCAAAAAAAGCCTTGACCTGTTGCATCTGAGAACGTGCTTTGTCCGTCAGACGAACAAATTTTGCCCGCTTATCGCTAGGATTCGCCTCCAATTCCACCAAACCATTTTGCACCATACGCTTGACCAAATTACTAGCAACAGACTTGGTAATATTGAGTTCCTGCTCGATATCTTTAATCAAGACCATGTCTTGGTTTTTCTCACGATTATCCAAAAAACGCACAACCTGACCTTGCGGCCCACCCATAAATTCAATGCCACAACGTTTGGCTTCCTTTTGCACCATGAGGTGAATCTGATGACCAAAACGCTTAAAGACTAACATCGGTTTATCCATACTAACTCCTTTCTAACCATCACATTTAGTTCTCCTAGGAACTAAATAAGTTTCCATGAGAACTATTTTACCATTTTCAGAAAAGATGTCAAGAAAAAGTTTTCATGAGAACTATCTTAGTTTAAATTGACATTAGGCAATATCTTTTATATAATAAGCGCTAACTACTGTGGATAGAAATCCATTCACTCAATGAAGGGAGAAAACTTTCAAATGAAACCAGAAGAACAAAGAGTTTTAGGAATCTTAGCAACCATTTTTGGAGCCATCGCACTTTTAGGATCCTGGATCCCGTTTATTAACTATCTATCGTTGTTCATCGCCATCGTCGCATTTATCTTGGGGATTATCGGCCTTATCGTCAACCTCAAAAAACGGAAAACAATGGCTATTATCGGAACATCCCTGGCAGTTGCCTCTGTTGTACTTTTCTTTACGAGTCAGGCACTATACGCTGATGTCTACAAAGAGTATGCCAAGGAGTTTAACCGTTCCTACATGGATACGAGTGCCTCAATGGAACGCGAAGAAAAAAGCGACTTGACAGACGATACCTTCGCCTGGACCCAAGAACAGTTCGACGCCTTAATCGAAGGTGACCTTGACAACAACGGAAAAGGTGGTACCACCTACGAGGATATTATCAACAAACACGGAAAGCCAGATTCCGAGTTTGACTTCACTCTTGGGAGTTACAATACGAAAAAAATCACCTATATCTCTATTGGAGACAAGACTAAGACTGTTACCTTAACTTTTGCAAAACAGGACAATGGACAGTTCTTGCTCGTCCAAAAACATGCAGTCGGTCTAGGTCTAGAAAAAAGCAAGCAACAAAACGATTCTGAAACCTGAGTCTAAGTTCAAATATCAAAAAAACGAACAGCTAGTAAAACTGTTCGTTTTTCTATTAGAACCCGTCTACTTTTACAAATACCTTTACATTGTTTTTCTATATCTTACAATACCTTTTAAAACAGCTATATTTTGAGCTTTTAAATAAATGTTTTTACATCATTTTACAGAGGTTTACGACACTTTTGCCCCTTTTTTGCCCCTTGTAAAACACAAAACCGCAAGCCTGAGCCTGCGGTCTAGTGTACAATATTTTTGATTTTATACAGGTTTTTCAGTGAGTTTGTTAAGAAAGTAATTCGTTAACTCTATCTTGCACTGCTTGTGCGTCGTATCCGGCATTTTCTAGTTTATCGAAACGCTCTTGACCGTTACCCCAAAGGCCTTGAATGACCTCGTTTGCTACGGTATTAAGATCCACGGTGTCTTCGCCACCTAAAAGACTATTCACTTTATCTTGTACAGCTTGAGCGTCGTAACCGGCATTTTCTAGTTTATCGAAACGCTCTTGTCCATTACCCCAAAGGCCTTGAATGACTTCACTGGCTACAGTATTAAGGCTTTTTAGAGCGTTTTTACTGGTTACATTATCCTCCTCGGCATCATCTAACAATACAATATTCTTGTCAAACGGATTTGAAGAATATTGCCACCAGCGGATCCCGTCCATAGATGGGAAATATTCAAAGTCAGCTGTACCATCATTCAAACCATAGCCTGCAATCCAAAGGCTAGTTGGAAATTTCGCAAGAATCTGCTCATAATAGATATTATTGAGCGTGAATGGCTTGTAGCTGTAATAGATTGGCTCATAGCCATTTTCTTTGAGGATTTCCATAAAGCGAATACATGCATCTGTATTTGCCTGTTTATCTCCGCTAGCGTGATCTTCGTAATCAAGA
>MKYF01000028.1 GCA_001914195.1 Streptococcus mitis
TAAATACAAAATAACCGAGGAACTCGCTCAAATTAACGAGAGATTCCTCGGTTTTCATTTCATTAAAAGTAAGAGACCTATTTTTTCAGTGGACTCCTTTTGTGTTGGTCAGTCTTTTCTTGGTAAAACGACCTGTTGCTTGTCCTGTTTTGACACTAGCTTTTCCAAGATTATAAGAAAGCCGACTGTAGCGTTTCCCTTTTCTAATGGTCTCTTGTAGCGTGCGATAACCTTCTAAATCTTCATTTTCTGAAGCTAACTCTCCACCTTCACGTCCAAGGACATAAAGAAAAGTTTTGACTTTCCTACTGACTTTTTTGGACTTATAGGCTTGTTTAGTAGATTTTAGATTTTCTTTTGCAGCCTTGACTTCTTTCTTAGCTTTTAATTCTTCTAAACTCTTCCCTTGAAAGAAAAAATTAGATTTTGCTTTCGATTCCTGACCATAAAGAAATTTTTGATTGGTTTTTCTTTCTTTACGACTCTCTTTTCTTTCTTCTTTTGCTTCTACCTTTGCATCCTTAAATTGCTTCTTGGCTATTTTCAATCGTTTCCTAGCATGAGGCAACCGTCTGTCTCTTAATTCTTTTCGATTCAAAAGAGATGGAGGACTATTTTGAAGAATATGATTGTAGTCTTCATTTGCTTGTTTTACTCTCTCCTTTGAAGCTTCTCTCATCTCCTCTAGCTTTTCTTTTATCTCTTTTTTCCATGCTTTTTCATCCAGTACAGCGGAATCTTTTTTCTGTTTCTTCACCTCCTTCTTTCCTTGTTTCAAGAATTTCTTCTCATCTTTTAGGCTTCTTCTAAATGCCTTTCGGGCACGTATGATTTCTCTTTTATCCTTCATTTACCTTCCCCTTAGTTAGAAGCCATTTTATCAGGATCCGTACTCATGATATCAAACAATTGAGTACCTTGAGGAATCTTATTTTTAAAGGGTACGACAACTGAACCAGCTTTTATCAGTCCTGCCCCTTTTTCTGGATTGACAAGGTATTTTTCGAGTTCTTTTGACAAGCCTAAGAGTTGAACCAATTCTTCTCGGTCATTTTTTGCTTGCTTGAGGAGAATCATAAATTCACTATTTGCAATAATCCGTCTACCATTTGGATCTAACAATAAGGTTTCGACGTTTTGAGTTATTCCAGTCGGACTAGCTCCATATTTTCTGACACGACTCCACAATTTAAAGAAGAAATCACTGGCATATTTATCTAATAAGAGAAGCTGCATTTCATCAAAATAAATCCAGGTCTTCTTCCCTAATTTTTGGTTCCGAACGACACGATTCCATATCTGATCAAAAACAACCATAAGAGCGATTTGTTTCAGCTCGTCTCCTAACTTTTTAACGTTATAAATCAAGAAATTAGATCCTGTCTGAATATTGGTCTTATGAGAAAAAATATCAAGAGAGCCTTCGACATACAGTTCCATATCAAGTGCCAAATTCTGCGCTTCTTCTTCTGGCTGTTGACTCAAGACAAAGACCCATTCTTCCAAAGAAGGTTCTTTAAATGACTGATAGGTAAGTCTCGTAACTCGGTCGATAATCGATTTTTCTCTTCCATCCATTTTTCTATCCAATAACTTGCCGATAAAGGATAAAAGAAATTCTGATTTTACCTTTACAGGATCTTCATCCATATTTTCCTCAGACAAGTCAAGGACATTGAGATAAGTTTGGGAATCGGGCGCAATATCAATCATTTCTCCACCAAAAGCTCGTCCAATGACACTGTATTCTGCTTCTGGATCCACGATGATAATTTCAGTATTTTCACCAGATTCCTTGATTTTGGTCGTGATAATCTCATGCTTGGTTGCCATCCCTTTCCCAGCTCCAGATGTTCCTAATATCAGACCAGACGGTGTATTTAATAGGCTGCGATCAATGGTAATAATATTACTTGATATTTGATTGATACCGTAATATTTCCCACTACGGTCTTGTAAGTCTACTGAAGTCCATGGAGAGTTCACTGCTACATTAGATGTTAATAAACTCCGTGATACTCCCTCTAAAAAATCACAACCAAATGGCAGCAAACTATTAAAGGCTGCTTCTTGCATATATGGAAGTTTATCAATCATTAGGTCATTTGAGCCGGCCACTTGTTGAATCGTGTCTAGAGCTTGTTTAAGTTCTTCTTCATCCTGACCAAAAATACCAATCAAAAAGACTGTTTGAAATAGTTTATCTCCTGTCTCGGTCATGGTTTTTAAGAGTTCCTCAGCTTCATCGATATTGCTTTCTAAAACATGACCTACTTTTTCCAAATAGATACCTGTACGAGCTAGTTTTTGTTGTTCCCCAATTTTTTGGGATTCCATTAAGGTCTTCTTTGTTCGTAGTTTCTTCATGGCATCTGCCTTAGTCGAACTTTGAGCATGGAGGCTCACAATCAATTCCAAATCTCCTTGCATGAGGTCTCGAATAAACTGATCTCCTAATTCCATACCGTAGTCTCGCACATAGACAATCTGCAATAATCGGTCATTGATTTGTAGGTAATTCTTGTTTTTGAAATCTAAGAGATTAGGCGCTATGAAGTGACGAGTTGTCTGACCAGATCTCGTTAAATCACGGTAAGAAAAAGGAAGATGGTGTTCTCCTCTAAGCATATCGGCCAACAAGTTGACACGCTCTTCTCCAGCCAAGGATTCAAATCGTGCATCAATTTCTGAGAAACCACTCTTGAAATATTCTCCTATTTGGGACAAGGAACGATAGGCTTGTTTGGGATTAGAATCCTTTCTACCAAAGCTAATCAGTTTCACAGCTGAAAAATTATTTTCACCACTGTCTAAATTCTGATTCATCATCCGATTCAATTCTTTACGATAGGTATCATATCCATCTTCTTTTTCCTCATACAAAACACTTTGTCTAAACTTTTCTAAATTCAATCTTTTATTAAAGATGGTCAATTGGAAGTTGGTTTGGTCATCTAAAGAGTTAATCAAATCAGAATACTTCTCAATGATTGCGCCCTTATCTTCTAAACCAACGGTCTGGTAATTGACATCACCAAGTAAATAGCTTTGTGAGAAATAATCTTCTTTCACCTGCATCAGACCATTTTGATACAGGGCTTGATAGGAAAGAGTATTAGCCGTTGAGGGTAACACTTCCTCTTTTTTCTCTTTAACTTTTTCCTTTTTATTAGTCATTGAAGTTTTTTGTTTCTTTAATGTATTTGATTTTCTTTTCATGTTCAGGTCCTTTCTTTCCTGTAATTGTGCGTAGGGGAACCGTTAGTTCAAAATGAAGACGGTATTTCAAATAATGTTCAAAATATAAATCATTGGGTTTATAGACTCCAAAAAGCATGAGGGGGATGGTAAAAGCAAACACAAAACCGTAAACAAACCAATCTCCAAATTGCCAGAAAAAGAGATTCAAGCCCAAAACAATAATTGTGACAATAAAGGCTGGTAAAACAAAGATGATTTGTCTTGTGGTGAAACCTAACCAAGCCCTGTGTTGGTATTTTGAGATGTCTTTAAAGACACGTGTATTCATGACTTTCCTTTCTAAAAAGGCTAAGAAGCAATCACTTCCTAGCCTTTATCTAATTACATACCTAAGATTGAGCGAGCCGTACGTTGAGAACCAACGAGGGCAATAATCAGTAAGATAGCTTGTACCAAACTACCAAACATAATCGCAAGAGATTGCAGGACTCCTGCACCATTTGAAACAGCTATTTTCCCAGCAGATTCAAATAAAGGAACAAGAGAAACAATCAGAAAAATAAGAACCCCTTGTACTGCATAGACCATAATATTTTTTAAATAGCCAATACCAATAGACTTCCATTCATCACTTAAAAATGTTGGAATCGTAAGAGGGGCAAATGGAATCATAAGGTAGAGTTGAATAAATCGAATAGATACCAAAAGATTGACCATGGCTGCACTTACTATCCGAACAAGCCAAATGAGGAGGGCGAAAAATCCCACAATCATCCGGCCAATAAATCCTGACCCTTTTAATCCAGAGATGGTATCATACTTTGCCCCACCGTGAGCCACAATCGAAGCCACTTGTTCAATGGCGTGACTCGCAATCCCGATGATAGCTTCTACAATCACGGTAGTGTTGGTAATTACAACTGCGACCATAATGTAACTAATCAACATCGGCGCTAATGCTTCAAAGGTCATCGCTCCTCCTGAGTTAGCAATTTTCTTTGCCATCTTAGAAAATTCTAAGATGAGAACAACTGATAAAATCGCAACTCCAAGAGGCTGCATGACACTTTTAGTAATACTAGACATATAAGTCCAAACGGTTGGATTGTAGCTAGATAGAGATTTAATCAGATCTACCGTAGATTGTAAATCCACATTAAATCCTTCAAATAAATTTTCAGCTGATATTTTTTCAGATGCAAGGTAAACAAAAGGTGAGACTAAACTAAGATTCATGTCATTGTTTATCCTCCTAAATTGAAATTTGAGTTACAAAGGCTCCAGCAGCCCCTACCATAACACCACCGACAATTTCCAGAATGGCATTCCGAACACCTGGTCCACCATCTTTAATATTGGTTGCAAGGTTGACAATCCCCACAACAACGAGAAAGGCACCAACCGCAATCAATCCCTTCTGTAACAAAGACATAGCTTGTGCAAACATAGCACTTGCGTCTACTCCATAAACAAAACCTTTAAAATGCGTAATCATCTATTTCCTCTTTTCTATTTTTATTTTAAACTAGATTCAAAAGTTAAATCACGAATTCTAAGGCCTTCAAGATGGTTTTCTTGACTTTGATTCAAAGGATTGATCTGATAGTTCCACCACCGTTCATCGGTTTCTTGATTGGCTAGGTATTTCCAGTTTGGATGCTTGGTTGAATTGTATTTTTTGCTTTTAAAGACAGGCATATTGGCAATTCGAACCAAGCATTCATGCCGTTTCATATTTCCGACTTCATCAGGTGTCATTAAATCACGAGCAATCTTTTGATGAGAAAGGGATCCTGAACCTGTCTGTCCAAAGGAACGACTCGTATTCGAACATCAATGGTTTGTTTACCGAGTAATCCACTCATAAATTTAAAGGTATCTTCATCATTACCACCTAAGTAGACTAAGCTATCACAGTTCCCAAGAATGGTTTTCCAAGCTTCTTTTTCTTTATAGAGCCCTTGAAGTTGGGCAATATTTTGTAGAATGGGAACGAGACTCATATTACGAGAACGAACTGTTGAGGTTTGTTCAGCAAAATCTGGGATTTCTCCGATATTTGCGAACTCATCTAAGTAAACTCTCACATGAAGAGGCAATTGACCCTTAAAATCAATATCTGCTTGTCTTGTTAGGGTTTGAAATACGGTTGAAAAAAAGAGGGCTGAAAGAAAGCGAAAGGTACTATCGTTATCTGGGATAACTAAGTAAACCATTGATTTTTCCTGGCCCCATGTCTTCATATCAAGGGTATCTCTTTTGGTCAAATCCATGACACTTTGAATATTGAAGAGGGCAAATTTAGCAGTGGTTACAGCTATAACAGAATCCAGAGTCTTATCCTTATAATTTTGAAAATCTGCCCAATTTCGCATGGTAAAATTTTCAGTCCCATACTTTTTAGCATAATTTTCAAATAGAATTTCTAAGACACTTTTTTCTTGGTTTTCACCTTTGGATAAGTGTTTAATGAGTTTTGAGATTTCAGCAAAACTTGGATAACGCCCTCGTTTTTTTCGCTCTTCCACTTCTTTTTTTTTGACGTTTCAACAAGTTTTGATATTCCTTTTGACTTAAACGACTTTCTTCTATGAGCTGTTCTCTTGTTTTAGGTGGGTTATAGAAATCGACCAAGTAGGAGGCTAAAGCTCGAACCAAAGTCATAGAAGCTTCATCCCAAAATGGATCACTACGGGAGCCTGAGCCTTTAGTGTTATTGAAATAAACCGTCAGCATGCGATTCAAATCATTTTCTGTCTCTATATAGCGAAAAGGATTGAAGCCATCTGAGTTCTTCATATTGACTAAATCTAACACCTTTACTTGATAGCCATGTTCTAAAAAGAGTTTGCCTGTTTTTTCAGCTAAGTGATCTTTAGGATCCACTACAATATTAGAACTATTCATCTGAATCAGATTGGGTTTCACAAAGCGAAATGTCTTCCCACTTCCTGAACCTCCGATCACCGCAATATTCTTATTTCTATCATATTGGTGTGGTTTTTTATCTAATAATGTCAAACGAACATCTTGTGCTAAGATCGTATCATGAGAAAATTCCTTACCGTAAAAGAGCTTCCTTTCTTTTAGAGTTCCAAAACGGGCGCTCCCGTATTCTACCCCTTCTCGGTATTGTTTTTTACCAGTCTCTAGATAGAGATAAACCAGCAACATCATCACAAAACCTAGTAGAAAAAAAGCACTTGATTTTCCAGTAAAAGAAACATTCCATGGCGACTGAAGAACTTCATCTTGACCTTCCATTAGAAGATGAGTCCATTTATCTAAGGTATTTCCAGTATAGGAATCATACAAAAGCGTCAAACGATGAAAAAGATAGCCTAGTAAGATACCTAACAGTGAAAATAGTAGGAATTTCTTTCCACTGTACATCATCTCACCATCTCTTTCTGTTTGACGGCACCTTCTTGTCTAAAGGTAATTTGGGATTTAGCCTCATCAATTGCATCGTCTAATGACTTATCCATGGTAAAATCAGCTAATTTCTCCGGATCATTAACCATTTTTTCTAACAGATGGTCTAAATGATTGTCTAGAATCGAACGGTCTTTCGTGTAGAAATGTAGAGAATCCCCTTGCCAAGCGATGGCTAAAGGAATCTCTTCTTTTTCTAAAAAAGCTTTAAATTTCTCTATATCAATTGGTTTGTCTAAAAAATCTTTTTTCAGATTAATTGTATCAATCGAATAAGGAGATTGTAGCAATTCTTCTAATTTCTGTACCCCTATCTTATAGGCGGAATCCTGTGCTAAAGCCTGACGTCTAGACCATTCTAGAATCTTTAAGAGACTTCTTACAGTAAATAACAGACTACGCTCTGCATATTGAACCGCCATTCGTTCCTGTTGTTCAGAGGACATCTGATGCCTCCTTCTTCACAAATAGCAGCTTTCCTTCTTTATAGCGATAAGCTATCAATTTCTGATGTTGCTTAATCGACTTGACAACCTGCAGTAGATCTCTCGAATAAGGTTCTCGAAGAGTAACTTCTACTGCTTTCCCATCAAAAATACCTACACGTTTAAATTCAATGTAGTCTTTTTTGAGATGTCCTAAGCCCATACCAAAAGGAAAGTGATGAATCAATTGGATGGTACAACCACCTTTATTTCCCATTTGTTTCAAATCATACAAGTTTACTACCTTCATGATTAACTCCTTTATCTAGTTTGTCGCATCGTTTCAGTCTGGTAACGATAAACTCCGTGTCTGTTAGAAAATTCTCACACACGTCTTGTGCCAGTTGCCCTTCACAGGGGAATACTCTCAGTCCCTACTTACACAGGCACGCTAATCAAGACGGAGTGGATTTAATTTTCAAAGAACAGGTAGCTTTATTATAGATAAGAGTAGTTGAAATTTTTATCACATTTCTTATTTTTTCTGTCGAGCTAAATTCATACTAAACAAAGATTTTGAAATAAAAGACTAACATTGTTAAATAACGTTAGCATTTCATTTCCCTAAAACAAGCTAATTTGGTCTAAAAAAGCAGCAAACTATAAACTAGTAGGTTCCACACCAAATGTAGACCCATACTGCCCCATAAGTCCGATTTATAGCGCACCATCCCTATAAACATTCCCAATGAAACATATAAACACCAAGCTAGAATGGTTCCTGGATGATGAGCTAAGGCAAATAAAACACTTGTCAAAGCAACTCGAATCTCTAATTTTCTGACCAAGTTCCATAAAATTTCTCTATACAGAAATTCTTCAACCATACTCGCATTGATTAAAAACAATAAAAATGAAAACCAAGGAACTTGATGTTGAAGGCCAATTAAGTTTGCTTGATTCGTGCTTCCTTGAGCATGAATCAGACTAAAACATAGACTTATAATTAGTAGGCTAACGAATCCAATACCAAGCCATTTTATCCTAGATTTCATATTGACCTTGACCACTTGTTTTCGTTGGCCATATATCCATAAAAAAGAAATGAGTGATGCACCATAGAGAATCTGTAGTATAGTTAACTCACCGATACAAAGCAATTTCAGTAAGTATAGAGATACCAATAGGACATTTACTTGTTGGAATATATAAACTGGAATTATTCTTTTCATAGTTACCTCCGAAATAAATCTTCATAATCTAAATCTAATACCTGCACAATCCTTTCTACCCATGGACTTTGAGGCATTCGTTGTTCCATCTTGTAGTGACGAATCTTTTGATACAAACGATTCAATTCACTTGGATAGTGAAACTCTCCCGCAAACATTTTTCTGGTTAACTCAATCCAGCTGATATTTCTTTCAGCCAAAATAATGGACAAGTTCTCCCAAAATCGTTCTGCCATATTGATTCTCCTTTAACTTGATAAATAATGTGTTTGTGCCATGTAAATCAATTGTTTCGTATCTCTTGGCAATAAAGCTCTAGCCTCCTCCAGATTCAGATTTGGATAAACTCGCTTATTTGAAACCGCAAGAGGAAGTCTGATGGTTAGTTCAGGATTTTTTAATATCATTTCGATGAAATCTGTTAATTTTAGGTTATCTCGATTCTTAAAACGTAATAAATTTGGAGATAAAAACTCGAAACAATCTGAAGAATAGCTCATCATCTCAATTAATTTGTCCTTTGTCATTTCAGAAACTGAATGACAAGATACCTCGATGCCGTATTTTTGAAAGAAGTCTAAAAGAAGTTGATTTCTTTGGCTATTTTTACTTAGATAGAGATCAATCATGAGAAACCTCCCAAAGATTCGGTTCCATTTGATATTCTGAGACGATTAAGGAATCTAATAAATTTGCGAAGTTAATCGGTTTCTTGTCTTCATCATAAGCTTTTACAGTTACTTGGGTTGTAAGTATTCCCTCTTTTCCCTCGGCTCGATAGCCTTGCCCATATAAAACAAAAACAAGATTCTGATGATCATCTACAAAGGCATCAGCTCCGTTCTTTATATCCTGACTTTCCAGGAATTCCATAACGTTTTGAAGATAGGATTCATAAAATAGTGGGTAATTATGTTTTTTATGGTAATCATCTAAAAATGTCACCTCAAACTCACATGGATAATTAGGCATTAAAAATATTTGTTCATCCAGCTGTTTGATTTCTGCATCATGTAATTCTGTTTCTAATTCATCACAATCTAGTATTGATTCTTTATTTAATGCTTTCATCTTTTTTCTCTATTTCTTTTAATTTTTTTGCGATTGCGGCAATCACAGGAACGGTTACACTATTACCAGCTTGTTTATAGAGCTGACTATTACTAGAGACTTTTCTAGCAGCTTCAAAAGCCCAATCAGGAAATCCCTGTAGGCGAAAACACTCTTTAGGAGTGATTCGTCGTATTCTCAAACGGTAAAATTGTCCATCTATTAAGACACCAGCTACATGATAAACTTGTTTATCTTCTCCTTCATAACTAGCAACTACTACTCCCATTTGCCCACTAGTTGTTAACGTATTCGCTATACCTTTTCCAACTCTACCACGACGATACTGAGAACTTGGTCTTTCTAAATTGATTGAATCCCCAATCTCTGCTTGAGCATATCCTTTTTTCGTTGCTTCCCGTACTTTTAGAAATTGGATTGGTTTTGGAATTAGTATTTTGGGGATTTTATCTCCTCCTTGCATTGTAGTCAGTGTTGGAGATAAGCCCTCACTTCCATAGACGCGACCAGTTTCCTTAAAGCTAGTTGGTAAATCTCCAACAACGACAATACCATGGCGATCCTGAGTATTTAAAGTAAACATTGGCTCTTGATTATCCTTGAAACGTCTACCATTTTGTCTTTTTTCTAATCTGTCTGTTGTCATACAAGGAATCGCAACTTTAAATCCTTCTCCTTTTCCACGAACTAAGGTTGGCGCAAGACCTTCTGAATAATAGACTTTACCACTCATTCCACTTCTTGATGGATTCAAATTTCCTAGTACTTTCAAAGTCTCAGAGTTAGTTGCTTGACCTTCTCGTCTGAAAGGAAATAAGAGTCTGGTACCTCTCTTTCTAGAATGTCCGATAATAAACACCCTCTCTCTGTTTTGGGGAACGCCAAAATCCTTACTGTTAAGCACCTGCCACTCAACATCAAACCCCAATTCATCAAGCGTGGTAAGGATTGTGGTGAACGTCCGTCCCTTATCGTGATTGAGTAGGCCTTTAACATTTTCAAGAAAAAGAAAACGTGGTTGGATTTGTTTGGCCACCCGACAAATTTCAAAGAACAAAGTGCCTCTAGTATCTTCAAATCCCAATCGTCTTCCTGCGATTGAAAATGCTTGACAAGGGAATCCCCCACAGATGACATCGACTTTCCCTCTAAGTTTTTTAAATTCGTCATCTGAAACATCTCGTATGTCATGAAATTCTATTTCTCCTTCTGTTTGAAAAATGGACTTATAAGATTTCCTAGCAAATTTATCAATCTCACAAAATCCAATACACTCGTGTCCGACACTTTCCATTCCTAGTCGAAAACCACCGATACCTGAAAATAAATCAATAAATTTCATTTCTTTATCCCCCCTTCCTGATCGACTATCAATGTCCAAAGAGTCACACCACTTGAAATGAAAATGAGCATAACTAATATCCACTCGATTGGCGACATTTTAACCACCTCCTTTTCTAACACGGTTATTCCAAACGGAATATAGGCCATTAAACACAAATTCAGCAAGTACTTCCGCTCGTCTAACAAAGTGAACATTATCTAGAGCATATTGATAGATTCTCTCAAAATCAGTCATAGCTATATCACTGGCTGTTTCAGAAAAACCCTCTCGTCTAAATTGATCTTGTACCAATCCCCAAATATAATCTCGATCATATTTTGTGACCTTTTCTACTTTTCTTCTCAAGATAGGTTGAGTATTCCTTTCTTCCTCATCCTCAATAAATAAAGATTCAGTCTCACTAACTTCAGTCTCACTAGTGGCTGAATGTGAGACGGGGGCCGTTTCATTTTCAACCTGCCCTAGTCTTTTTTTAACACTAGGCCTGTTTGAATTAGCTACTGGGGTAGAAGACAACTCCCCTAAATAAATCTTATTAGCTAGTCTTCCTTTCTCACTTGAAGACTGTTGAACTTCATCAATTAAGTCATATTCTTTAAGAGTTTTTTTGATTGATAGTAGTTTTGACTTCGAACAACCTAACAGCCTCATCAGTTTAGAATTAGAAAATACTAAATAAACCGCCCCTTCTTCATCTATCCAACCACGACTAAGAGATAATTCTAAACGATCTTTTAAAATTGAATAAGCCACCTTTACTTCTAATTTCATATCCATATATTTCTCATCCTCAAAAAGAATTTTAGGTAATTTATAATACCGTTCTGAAGTTTGGTATTGATTTGCGGTAATTCGTTTCATAGCGCTCCTCCAAGTTCTTTGAGTATTAAATCTCCACTTGATTCCAATCGAACCAAGCCACTTTTTTCTAATTCAGCCATAAGAGAGATGGCTTCAACAATATCAATTCCCATTTCACGTACTAAAAATGAAATGACAATATAGCGTGATGATTGTAATTCTTTTGTCATTTTCCCTCCTGAAAATAAAAAAAGGAGAACAATATTCAATTGTTCTCCACGATAAATTTGTTAAAAAGAAAAACCCTGCCAAATTAATTTTTGGTAGGGTTTTTGGTAGGAAACTAAATTAATTTATCAGTTTCTAAAATGTGTTCACGATTCTAAAAGGCTGATACTATAGTATTCCGAATTCTAATTGGTATATGCCTCTTATTTAAGAGTAACTGAAGCTCCAGCTTCTTCCAATTTAGCTTTGATTTCTTCAGCTTCTGCAGTTGCAACGCCTTCTTTAACAAGTGCTGGTGCACCGTCAACAAGTTCTTTAGCTTCTTTAAGTCCAAGACCTGTGATTTCACGTACAACTTTGATAACGCCAACTTTTTTGTCGCCTGCAGATGTCAATTCAACGTCGAATGAATCTTTAGCAGCACCAGCGTCAGCAGCACCAGCTGCAGCAACAGCTACAGGAGCAGCTGCAGTTACACCAAATTCTTCTTCGATAGCTTTTACAAGGTCGTTCAATTCAAGGATTGAAGCTTCTTTAATTTCAGCAATAATGTTTTCAATGTTCAATGCCATTGTTATTTCCTCCAAATATGTTTTAAATTTATAATATATTTTCGTAGCTAGGCTACGCTGCGTAGCTTAAGATTAAGCTGCGTCTTCTTTGTTGTCTGCAACCGCTTTGACTGCAAGAGCAACGTTGCGCACTGGCGCTTGAAGTACAGAAAGGAGCATAGAAAGAAGTCCTTCGCGGTTTGGAAGAGTTGCAAGAGCAAGAATCTCTTCTTTAGATGCGACAGCGCCTTCGATTGCACCACCTTTGATTTCAAGTGCTTCAGCGTTTTTAGCAAAATCGTTCAAGATTTTCGCTGGTGCGATAACATCTTCGTTAGAAAATGCTACTGCAGATGGTCCAACAAATACAGATGCAAGATCTTCAAGACCAGCTTTTTCAGCTGCACGACGCAAGATTGAGTTTTTAATCACTTTATACTCAACTTCGCTTCCACGAAGCTCACGACGAAGAACTGTATCTTGCTCAACTGTCAAACCACGAGCGTCTACAACGACGATAGATGCAGCAGCTTTCATTTTTTCAGCTACTACGTCAACTAGTTCCGCTTTTTTAGCAATAATTGCTTCACTCATTAGTGTGTTCACCTCCGTTATTATTTTGCTTGGGGAATTTTTCCAAAAGAAAAACGCGCCCAAACCTAGACACGAAAGTACAATACGCTTCTTTTTACATGATACGTTTTGTCCTCGGTAGGATATTTATGAGTCGAGCTCCCCTACTGTCTTAGGCAGTTTTTTCAAACCGTATATAAGTATAGCATAGTCAAAAAAAGAATGCAAGATTTTTGCAAACTTTTTTTAAAATTTTTTCGTGATTTTTCTTTTAAAGTTCTACTGTCAGAACTTGACCTTGCTTAACTACTGGTTCTCCGGCAATATAGACATCATCTACATCACTGGACTTGACAGCATAGACTAGGTGAGAGAGCATATTTTCTTGGGGTTGAAGATGGATTTTCCCTTGTGGTTGAATAACGAGAAAATCTGCTTGCTTGCCGACTTCTAGACTTCCTCTCTGATTTTCCATTCCAAGGACCTTAGCCCCTTCGATTGTCAGTGCCTTGAGAGCTGTTTCGATAGGAAATTGGCTGGCATCTCCGCTATTCATTTTCTGAAGGAGAGCTGCAGTCCGTCCTTCCTCAAACATATCTAGATTGTTATTGGAAGCAACCGAATCTGTCGCAATTCCTACTGCCACTCCTGCTTTTTGGAGTTGGATGATTGGAGCGATTCCTGAGGCCAGTTTGAGGTTACTGATAGGATTATGGGCGATAGCCACTTGAGAAGTTGCCAAACGTTCAATTTCTCGCTCGTTTAATTCTACCCCATGAGCAAAGACAGAAGGATGATCTAAGTAACCCAGTTCTTCTAGAAAAGCGAGGGGACGTTTGCCGTATCGTTTCAGGATAATTCCTGACTCCTCCTTGGTCTCCGCCACATGGATATGGAGAGGAATATTCAACTCTTTTGCCATATCTAAGCTTTCTGCCAGCAAGTCTCTACTACAACTGTAGGGAGAATGTGGAGCTACCATCACCTTGAAATTTGGATTTTTATATTCTAAGATTTTCTCTATGATGAATCGAGTTCTGCTTATAGTTTCATCAGTTGTCTCTGTCTCCGAAGAAAAGAGGGTAGGTGAGAAATAACAACGCATCTTGGAATCTTTCACTGCCTGATAAATCCGCTCAATATCCACACCATTGGGATTATACATATCATTAAAGGTTGTTGTTCCTGACTGGAGCATCTCTGTCAGAGCTTCTTTAACCGCCTTAGTAGTCATGTCGGGAGTAAACTCAGCTTCTGCTGGCCAGATATAGTCATTGAGCCATTCATGAAGATTACTATCATCTCGAACTCCTCTCAATCCTGTCATAGCAGAGTGTGTGTGGCAATTAACCAAACCAGGCATAATCCAGGCTCCCTGATAGTCTATAATCTGCTCAGCTTGCTCTAAAATCTCTGACTTCTCTTGACCAACATAGACGATTTGAGAATCCTTAACTGCTAAGATTCCAGCCAAATAAACATGGAAATCTTGGTCACAAGTCACGATATTTACATGCTGATAGACTTTCATTCTAGGCTCCTTTTCTAAAAGACAATTTATACTCTTCGAAAATCGCTTCAAACCACATCAGCTTCACCTTGGAGTAGATATATGGTTACTGACTTCGTCAGTCTTATCTACAACCTCAAAACAGTGTTTTGAGCAACCTGCGACTAGCTTCCTAATTTGCTCTTTGATTTTCATTGAGTATTACAGTGAATAATTTTTCTAGCTATTGTAACAAAAAAGTCACCCGAAGGCAACTTTTTTCGTCCATAAACTTTCAAAAGAGAATGGCTTATTCAGAGCTAAAAGCTGTAGCTTGCTGCATTTGATAATACTTGCCCTTTCGAGCCATGAGTTCCTGATGGTTCCCATACTCAACAATGTCGCCATCCACTAAGACTAGAATCATATCCGCATCCTGAATGGTTGACAAGCGGTGGGCAATGATAAAGCTTGTGCGCCCCTTCATGAGTTTGGTAAAGGCATCCTGAACCAGTACTTCTGTCCGTGTATCGATGGAAGAGGTTGCCTCGTCTAAGATAAGAATCTTTGGAATAGCCAGAAAGACTCGGGCAATGGTCAAGAGCTGAGCTTGACCAACAGAGAGAGATTCTCCTGCATTTTCCAACTTGGTATCGTAACCCTGCGGCAACTGTTGAATGAAAAAATCTGCATTGGCTGCTTTGGCAGCAGCAATCACCTGCTCCCGACTGGCATCAGGGTTTCCAAAGGCAATATTGTCATGAATAGTCCCTTGCTTGAGCCAGGTTTCTTGTAACACCATGCCAAACTGCTGGCGTAAAGAGGCACGACTATAGTCATAAATGGATTTCCCATCTAGCAAGATATCTCCCGAGTTAATGGGATAAAACCGCATGAGGAGATTGATAAGGGTTGATTTTCCGGCACCTGTCGGACCAACAATAGCTACCTTGCTACCAGCTGGAATATCAATAGATAAATCCTTAATCAAAATCTTTTCAGGATGGTAGCCAAAAGAGACATGTTTAAAGGAAATAGCTCCCTTAACTTGGTCACTGGTCAACTCTTCCTTACCACTTTCAGCCACCTCAGGACTATCTAAGACTCCATAAACACGCTCCGCGCAAGCGAGAGCACTTTGCAACTCAGCTAGCACTGAAGAAATATCGTTAAATGGCTTAGTGTACTGTTGGACATAGTTAAAAAAAGTCACTAAGCGTCCAATGGTCAAGGTGGAGCCTATCATGATACGATAAGCTCCCACTCCAGCAAGAAGAGCATAAATGAGTGCATTGACAAAGCGAGTCGAAGGATTGACCATTGATGAATAAAAGATGGCTGACTGAGAATAACCTGCGTAATTGGCATTAGCCTCGTGTACCCTTTGGATAAACTCTTCCTGAGCATTAAAGGACTGGATAATAGTTTGCTGACTAAGCGATTCTTCAATCAACTGAGTCTGAATTCCCCTCGTCTCCGTTTGCTTTTGGAAGAGATGATAGGATCGTTTGGCAATAAAGCGCGAAATCACCATTGACAGTGGCGTCAACAGCAAGACCAAAAGAGTCATGAGGAGATGAATTTGAATCATGGCTAGAATGCTGACTAAAATCATCAAGACACCAATGAAGAATTGGTTAAAAATCATAGTCAAACCAGCTGCTAACTGTTCGATGTCCGTGGTTACACGACTGACCATCTCTCCACTTCCTTGCTGATCAACAAAAGCAATCGGTAACCGATGGAGCTTATGGATGATTTGATCTCGCAAGTCTCTGGTATAAGAGAAGATTAGGCGATTATAGAGGAGAGGATTGACCCATTGTACCAGAGTATTTCCTATAACTACCAAGAGCATCTGGAGAAAAATCTGCCAAAAAACTGGTGAAGAGCCAGTCACTAGGACCTGGTCAATGACCTTCCCAATCAGAATAGGTAGGTAGATCGATAAACCAACCTGGGCAATAGTTCCTAGAAAGGCTAGAAAAAGGAGGAAGGGATGGCTTGCAAGGTCTTTAGCCAAGCGTGTGAGCGTCTGGTTTGCAGTTTGTCGTCTCATGCTAGTCCTCCTTTCCATGTTGGGATGCATTGATTTCACGATAGACTTGACTCGATTTCATCAAGTCCTCGTGCTTGCCGATAGCTAGGAGCTCCCCTTTTTCCAAGAGGAGAATCTGGTCAGCTATCTGTAAAGTTGAGGTTCGTTGAGATATCAAGATTAAACTTGTATTTGGCAGATTTTCTCGGATAGCTTTCAAGAGCCTAGACTCGGTAATGGTGTCGAGGGCCGAGGTCGCATCATCTAGGATAAGGAACGGAGCTTGGCGCAAGACTGCTCGTGCGATAGACAGCCTTTGTTTTTGTCCACCTGAGAAATTTCGCCCTCCTGCCTCAACTAGGGCATCTAAGAGTCCTTCCTTTTCACTGACAAAATCCTTAGCTTGCGCAATTTCTAAGGCCTGCCAGAGTTCTTGATCAGTTACTTCTTGATCTAAACCTAGAGTCAGGTTGGAACGAATAGTTCCCTTAAAAAGTTCGACTTTTTGGGGTACATAAGCAATCCAGGACCGCCATTGCTCTAAATTACGAGGACTATATCCATCTCGATAAAGATCTATGCTTCCCTTATCTACTGGATAAAGACCAAGTAAGACTTGCACCAAGCTTGATTTACCAGAACCCGTTCCCCCAATGATACCAAGGATTTTCCCTTGAGTCATATCAAAGGAAATGTCTCTCAGAGAAGGCTGGGCCGCATCAGGATAGGTAAAGGTCAGTTCTTGGACTTGTAAAACCTGATTACTGGTAGCTTGCTTTTGTTCTAATTCAGAATGGGTATCTTCTGGAGTTTCGGCAAATACTTCCTCTATTCGCTTGGCTGAGATATAGGACTGGTTGAGAGAATTTATCAGCATGGCTAGCTTGACCAATTCCACCAAAATCTGTAAGAGATAGTTGATGAGGGCAATGAGAGCACCTTGACTGAGCAATCCTCCTTGAATTGAAATATAGCCCTGCCAGATGATAACAAGAAGGGTTCCATTAACAATGAGATAGGTCAGGGGTGTCAGTAAACTAGACCAGAAACCTGTTTTTTCTTGTAATCTAGCATAGACTTGGTTAAGGGTTTGAAAAATCTGCAATTCTCGTTTTTCTTGTCCAAAAGCACGAATAACTCGCATCCCTTGTAATTGCTGGCGCGTTTCTTGAACCAATTGGTCCGTTTTCATTCTGAGACTGCTGTAGAGAGGATTGACCAGTCGAGAGAGGCCTACAATGATAATGGTCAAAATGACAACCATGACTAAAAACCAGAGAGTTAACTCAGCTGAGATTCGATAGGCCATAAAGATAGCCCCAAAAACGATAATTGGCGCTCGCAAAAAGAGACGCAAGAATTGATTGATACCTGTCTGAAGCTGATAGGTATCCGAAGTCAAGCGAGTGACCAAGCTAGAAGTGGTCAGACGGTCTCTACTGTCCTTTGGTAAAGACAGAATATGACGATAAAGATCGTCTGTCAGTCCTTTGGCAAATCCAACCGCTACCTTGGCTGAGTAAAATTGAGCTACCAAGGCCACTACAACGCCAATCACTGCAAAGATAAGGAGCTGGCCAATCTGCATCCATAGATGACCTTGATTTCTTTGGAGCAAGGATTGGTCAACAATCCCAGCAATCACCATGGGAACCAAGAGCTCAAAAACAGCTTCTAACAGCTTGAACAAGGGGGCTAAAATGGATTCCTTGATGTAGGGTTTGAAGTAAGATAATATATGTTTCATAAATCCCTTCTATTCGTATACTAGAAATAAAGAAAGTGGGAAGCGCCCACCATCTCTGTTTTATTTGTTTAAGTAAGGCAATAAATAGCCATATCCTGCCTCTTCCATCTCATCCTTGGCCACAAAGCGCAGAGAGGCAGAGTTGATACAGTAACGGAGACCACCTAACTCCCGAGGCCCATCTGTAAAAACATGACCCAAGTGAGCATTTCCTGACCGTGAACGAACCTCGATTCGCTCCATTCCATGGCTGAGATCCTTGTAGTAGTGAATCAATTCCTTGGAAATCGGACGGCTAAAACTTGGCCAACCACAACCTGAGGCAAACTTATCCTTGGCAAAAAAGAGTGGCTCACCTGTAGTGATGTCTACATAAATTCCCTCTTCAAAGGTTTGGTCATAGGCATTGGTAAATGGAGCCTCTGTCGCAGCTTCTTGGGTGACACGATAGGATTCTTCTGATAAGCTTTCCTTTAACACCTCTTGACTAGGCTTTTCATAGTTAGAGGCATCAATCAATGGCTTCTCAGCATCGGCCACATCGATATGACAGTAACCTGAAGGATTCTTCTTAAGATAGTCTTGGTGGTAATCTTCAGCCAGAATGTAGTGGCGAAGTTTCTCCACCTCTACTGCAATCTTTCGCCCCAGCATACGTTCCTGCTCCTGCACTACAGTGTAGATAGTTGGCAAGTCTGCATCATCTTGGTAATAAATCCCAGTTCGATATTGGCGACCACGGTCATTCCCTTGTTGATTGATGGATAAGGGATCGATAACTCGGAAATAATAGAGCAAAATTTCTCTTAGTGACACTACCTTCTCATCGTAAATCACTTGAACCGTTTCTGCATGGTCTGTTTCCTTGAGCAACTGGTAATTAGTTGTTTCTACTTGCCCATTAGCGTAGCCAACACTGGTTGCTAGCACTCCAGAAATGCGTGAAAAATATTCCTCTAATCCCCAAAAACAACCACCTGCTAGATAAATTTCTGCCATCTTTATTTCTCCTTTATCAAGTTTTTAACTAATACTCTTCGAAAATCTCTTCAAACCACGCCAGCTTACATCTGCAACCTCAAAACAGTATTTTGAGCTAACTTCGTCAGTTCTATCCACAACCTCTAAACACTGTTTTGAGCAGCCTGCGGCTAGCTTCCTAGTTTGCTCTTTGATTTTCATTGAGTATAAACTTCTTTTCAAAAAAAGGATAGGAAGCCCTCTGGTCGAGAGTTTCCCCATCCTATCTTCTATTCTTTATTTTGCTTCGACACGGACACCTTGGGTATCAACTTTCAAGTCATGAAGTTTTCCTTTGAAAGGTTGCTTTTCCAATTCTGCCTTAATCGTTGGCATCTTTTCATGAGAAGCCAAGACCATAACTGTCGGCCCAGCACCAGAGAGATAGGTTGCATAGGCACCATTCTCTTTGGCTACTTGCTTAATGGTTGCAAATTCTCTCACCAAGTCCTGACGATAGCGCTCGTGGAAGAGGTCCCCCTCGATTGCTTGACCAGCTGTCACCATATCTCCTGCTAACAAGGCTGCAACCGCCACATTGGCGATAGAACTAGCCGCAACAGCTTCCTTGTAGGACAATTTTTTAGGCAAGACACCACGGCTGTCTCGAGTACGCAATTCATAGTTTGGAATGTAGGCTAGGAAATCACACTCTGGGAAGTCTGCTACGATAGCAGAAACTTGTCCATCAACAGAGCTTGCAATAACAAGATTACCATATATAGCTGGAGCCACATTATCAGGGTGTCCTTCAATCTTGGTTGCCAACTGCAATTTTTCATTATCTGACAAGTTGAGCTTACCCAGTTGGTTGGCGAGTTCAATCCCAGCAACGATAACCGAGCTGGAAGAACCCAAACCACGCGCCAAGGGAACATCACTGGTCATTTTCAAACGTCTTGGTTGCAAGTCCGGTACAATTTGCAAAGCAATTTTGAGCAAGAGATTACGCTCGTCATGTGGTATCCATTTGCCAATCTGGTGTTCAATCAACCACTCATCTCGTTCTTCACAGACCTCTATTTGAAGATACTTGGTTACAGCTACACCGACCGAGTCAAAGCCTGGCCCGATATTGGCACTGGTTGCAGGTACAATAATCTTCATCTTATTCTCCTAGCACCTTGAAGGTATTCAAGAGGTCGAATTCTGAAACCTTCTTCAATTCAGCTGAGACATTTTCAAGCTGGGCTTTATTAATCTTGTGTGTGATGATAACAACACGCGCCTTGTCACCCTCTTTGCCATCTTGAAGGATTTGCTTGAAGGAAATATCTTGAGCGTTGAAGATTTCAGCCAATTTCAAGACCTGACCTTTTGAGTCTGGAGCCAAGATTGAGAAGTAGTAGTTTGCTTTAACATCCTCTGGATTTGCCAAGACCAAGTCACGGCTATATTCGTTGAAGTCTTTGCCAATGGTACCATCATTCAAGCGACGAACGATACGGACAATATCTGCTACAACACTTGTTGCAGTTGGTTTTTGACCAGCACCTGGTCCGTAATACATAGACTCACCAATACCGATAGATTCTACAAAGACAGCGTTCATTACGCCATTCACACTAGCAAGTGGGTGCTCTTTAGGTAGGAAGGTTGGAGTCACTTCTGCAGCAATTCCTGAAGGAGTTTCCTCGATAGAGCCAACCAATTTCACTACATAGCCAAGTTCTTGGGCTACGGCTACGTCTTCTGGTGTGATGTTGCGGATTCCCTTGTGGGCTACATCGTCAAATGCAACCTTCATACCAAAAGCAAATTGGCTCAAAATAACCATCTTGTAGGCTGCATCAATCCCATCCACATCATTTGTCGGATCGCTTTCTGCAAATCCTAGACGTTGTGCTTCCGCAAGAGCATCGTCGTAAGACCATCCTTCTTCCACCATCTTGGTCATCATGAAGTTGGAAGTTCCATTAACCACTCCAAGCACGCGCGTAATTTTATCAGAAGCCAAGGAATTTGCCAAGGTACGAAGAATTGGAATCCCACCAGCTACTGCTGCTTCGTAGTAAAGTGCTACATTATGCTCTTTAGCGATTTCTAACAATTCTGCACCATGGACAGCCAAAAGGTCCTTGTTAGCAGTCACAACGTGTTTCCCAGCTTCCAAGGCACGAGTGATAAAGGTTTTAGCTGGTTCGATACGCCCCATCAATTCCACTACGATCGTAATGTCTTGATCTGACAAAATGTCATCCACATTGGTTACAAAGTTAAAGTCATTCCCTGCTGCAAGCAAGCGATTCTTTTCATCTTCATCCTTGACCAATACCTTGGCAACTTCAATCTCTGAATGTGCTGATTGATTGATTTTTTCTCCATTTTCCTTTAGGAGGAAAGGCACACCACTTGCAACGGTACCAAATCCTAGTAAAGCAATTTTAACTGTCATGTTTGTCTCCTCGAAATTTTCTAATATAGCCATTATAACAGAATTTTATGAAAATTCCTATTATAGTAAATCACTATTTCAATCTAGAAAAGAAAAAACGAATCAAACGATTCGCTCTTCTTAAAATCTAGAAAAAGCTTTCCAGAAATGATTATCCAATCTTTTGCAGATTAAGTACTGCATCGTGATTCATCAAGACTTGGCCATACTCCTGCAAGACTGAGCGACTGATGTCACTATCGTCCGCAAACTCGCGCATACGGGCCAAAAGCCAAGCTGGATATGGACTTGGATGATTTTCAATATCCACTAAAATGGTCAAATAATAGCGCTCATTCATCTTGTAGAGTTCAGAAGTTTCCATCTCAAAAGTCACTGTCTTGGCAAAAGCTACCAAGTCAGCCAACTTAGCAAAAGAAAGGATGTAGTAGATGTAAGGTTCTTTCTTGCTCTCAGCTTCTTGTTCAGCCTGTTCCTGCTCTTCTTCCTTGGCTTCGACTTGCTCAAGAGATTGAATCGCTTCGATATCATCCTTAGTTTTATCCGCGATGCTTTTTTCCAAGGTTTTGATAAATTCATCTGGCGACATTTGAGCCAATTCTTCCATGTCTGGCAAATCCGATAAGTCTTCAAAATCTAGATTTTGGTCAATCTTTGATTTGGTTACAAAAACATCAACCTTATCAGGTTTTGGAGTCACACGGAAGCTCAACATACCTGTATCCAAAAAACTCTCAGGCATCTCTAACTCATCTAAGATAGCATAAAAGAACTCTTCTGTTTTTTCTTGAGGAACGAGAAAGTCAGCAATCTCCATGCCACGATCCATCAAATCCTCTAAAGACATCGTGATTTTCAAAGTTGTATCACTAATTTGTTTCATTTTCATTGCTAGTAACCTCATACTTTCAGTTCTATCTATTATACTAGATTTTTACGATTTTATCAAAAGAATGGAGCGAGAATGTGATATAATACTAGAGACCATTTTACAATACAAGAAAGAAAGTACAATGAAAAATATAAAAGTTAATGCACTGGCTAGCTTACTAGTCAATGTTCTCAATATCGTTTTTCCTCTGATAACCAATCCTTATCTGACGCGGATTCTCAGCAAATCCAACTACGGTTATTTCAATACCGCCAATACCTGGGCTAGCTTTGTCATTCCACTAGCAGCCTTTGGAATATACAACTACGGGATTCGTGCTATCAGTAAGGTCAAGGATGATAAAAATAAAATCAACTATGTTTTCTCTAAGTTATTCTATATCTCCATTATCACATCTGTTCTAACAACAAGTATCTATTTCCTAGTTATTTATCTGGATAATAGTATTGAAAATTTGAAAGAACTCTACTATCTACTTGGTGTCCAGGCTCTCTTCCAATTCCTTTATATCGAGTGGATGAATGAAGCTTATGAAAATTATGCATTCATCTTATATAAAACATTGGTTATTCGTATTGCCATGTTGGTCGCTATCTTCACCTTTGTAAAAACTCCAAATGATATCGTACCTTATGCAATCATCATGAGTGCAACGACAATTCTCAACTATCTACTCAGTTTTCTCTGGATCAAGAGAGAAGTTTCCTTTGTTAAGATTGGTCTTGTCGAATTAGTCAAAGCATCTAAACCACTCTTGACCATGTTGCTTCTAGCTAATGCCAATATGCTATACACCTTACTTGATAGAATGTTTATTACCAAAGGACCTGATGAAAACTACATTTCTTATTACACCATTGCTTCTAGCATCGTTATGTTGATTGCCAGTGTCCTGAGCGGAGCTATCAACGTTAGTATTCCACGTCTCGGCTACTATCTCGGTAAGAAAGACTACGAATCTTATAAAAATCTTCTAAACCAAGGAGCCGCCCTCTTTTATTTCCTTATCATTCCAACCAGTATTGGGATTATGGTATTAGGAAACTATGTTGCAGTCATCTACTCTTCTGAAAAATACCTTGAAGCTGGTATTGTGAACTAGTGTCTTCGCTTTTCGGACTATCATTTGGGCCATTGAGTTAATCCTTGGTAAACAAATTATCTTCATCAACGACCACAAAAATCGTTTAACAGCCTTTTACTTTATTGGTGGCGGTGCCAATATCCTACTCAACAGTCTCTTGTATTTCAATAATATTTTTGCACCAGAGTATTACATTGCTACTACTATTATTGCAGAAACCGTAGTTGTTCTACTAGAAATTTACTTTATCAAGAAACATCATCTACTTGACTTAAAAGAAATCTTTACTACTTTAACACGCTATGCTATTGTATCGCTCGGATTCATTCCCATCTATTTCACATTTAAATTCCTTTTCCAAATCAACTCTTATACAGTCAACCTCAATATGATCCTCATGGTTCTCTCGACTATTGCAACTTGTGGAATCTACTATCTCTTGATACTTTTTAACACAAAAGATAAAACATTCCACTATGCACTCAATCTTGTACTTACTAATATAAAAAGGTCTCTATAATATTCGTAGTGGGTAAATCCCCTATAGATATTATGGAGCCTATTTTGTTATAGAAAAAAAGTCCCATATGACCTATAATGAAAAGCGACAAAACAACTCATTAGAAAGATTCATATGGAACAATTATATTTTATCACAAAACTACTCGATATCAAAGACTCAAATATCAAAATTGTAGATATCATCAATATGGATACACATAAGGAAATCATCGCTAAACTGAATTACAATGCCCCATCTTGCCCTGAGTGCGAAAGCTAAAAGATTGCTCAAAAGTTGATTGAAAAGACTTCTATGACCGATATTTCACGCCAGCTTTCCATTTCAACTTCAACTGTCATTCGAAAGCTCAGTGACTTCCATTTTAAACATGATTTTTCTCAACTTCCCGAGATTATGTCTTGGGATGAGTATGCCTTCACTAAGGGAAAAATGAGCTTTATTGCGCAAGATTCTGATAACCTCAATATCATCACTGTCCTTGAATGCAGAACACAGGCTATCATCCGAAATCACTTTCTGCGCTACGATAGAGCTGTTCGTTGTCAGGTGAAAATCATTACTATGGATATGTTTAGTCCCTACTATAACTTGGCTAAACAGCTGCTTCGCTTTAGAATTTCTAGACTCAGGCTAAAACAGTCCACTGGACTGTTTTACTCCAACATCTCAGCCGTACTATGAGTCGTTTGCGTGTTCAAATCATGAATCAGTTCGATAGAAAATCCCATAAATACAAGGCCATCAAGCGCTACTGGAAGCTCATCCAACAGGATCGTCGTAAACTAAGCCATAAACAATTTTATCACCCTACTTTTCGTATGCACTTGACGAATAAAGAAATTCTAGATAAGCTTTTGAGCCATTCAGAATACTTGAGACACCACTCCAATGTCTATCAGCTCTTACTCTTCCACTTTCAGAACAAGGAGCCAGACAAATTTTTCGGACTTATCGAGGACAATCTAAAGCAGCTTCACCCTATTTTTCAGACTATCTTTAAAACCTTTCTTAAGGACAAAGAGAAAATAGTCAACGCTCTTCAACTACCTTATTCTAACGCCAAATTAGAAGCAACCAATAATCTCATCAAACTTATCAAGCGAAATGCCTTTGGTTTTCGGAACTTTGAAAACTTCAAAAAACGGATTTTTATCTCTATGAACATCAAAAATGAAAGGACGAAATGTGTCCTTTCTAGATCTTAGCTTTTCTTCTACCCACTACAGTTGTAAAACTAAAAGGACTTAGTCCTGTGCAATACAGAACTAAATCCTTTCAATAATTATTTTTCCAACTTTTTGGGGTAGTACACAACGTTCTCTCTTAAACTTAAATCGTAACAGAATCTTTATCCTTGAGCATATAGCGTTTTAAACGAGTTAAGCTAGCTAACCAGTACAATAGACCTCCAAAAATTGCAGTGAAGCCACTACCAGTTGTGAGCAGGAACATAGGACTCTGGATGTGCTTTGTTATAGGGTTGTAAACAAATAGTACTGCAACTAACAAAGAAATGATTACACAAGATAATCCTACCATATTAAAGCCATTTGTAAACTCATAGGCGTCATGTCCTTCAACGAAATAGGCTGAACGCAAATCGAGTTTTCGTTTTCTTAAGATAAAGTAGTCGACAACGATCATACCAATAATGGGGCCTTGAATATAGGCAGCCAGCGAGATGAAGGAACCGAAGTATTCATCCACTCCTCCCCAGATGGTGAGTAGGCTCACGTAAACCATGGCAATCCAAACCATTAGTTTATAGCTTACTTTGGGCATCCCGCTTTTTACAATCATACAGTTCACATAAGATCCTGTACCTTGGGTTCCAATATTGGCAAAGGCTACTAGTAGTAAACTTAAAAGGGCAAAGGCTGGGGTACTTAGAGTTGATAGCATGGTTGTTGGATCACTTTCATAAACACCTGTTTTGACAAACATGGCTAGAGCCATGACTCCACCTGTCGCAGCAAAGAATGGCGCAACAACCCCATATGACAAGGCTGTAGCCCAATAGCCACTGCGTTCTGATTTTGCCAAACGTGGTAAAACCAATGCCTGTGTAGACCAAGAAAAGGCTACGGCCACATTTCCTTCCCCTGACATCATAAAACGTTCAATCGGTGTCAAATTTTCTTGGATGGCAGGTTGGACATTCATAATATCCCTAATCGGAACCGCAACAAAACAGATTCCAACGATAATTAGCCCAACAAATAACAAGGCAACCACCAGAAAGCGATTAGTACCTTTAATCACCTCTGGGCCCCCAAGAGCAATCAGCGTTCCAAGGAAAACACAGAGGGTACCTAGAATCGGTGCCCATACTCCCTTGTCTAAACCAAGCCCAAAATTATTTGCTAAATGAATCATGGAGCTGGCAAAAAGATTGGCGGTAACGGCGTACCAACCAAAATTTGCCAGACTAATCACGGTTGATAAAACGGCCACCCCTTTTTTACCTAGAACGGCTCTCAACCAAATCCATAAATCAATTCCATATTTAACTGCAAACAAGATTGGGAGACATTCAATAAAGACCCAGATAATGTTAAAACTAAAAATATTAATCAACATTTGATTAAAGGTCAAATATTGAGCCACATAGGCTCCTTGGGTATAACACCAGGTTGCGATGGCAAAACCACTTGTCGATAGGAAGAGATCCCAGAAAGAATACTGACGATCCTTGTTGGTCATGGGAACAATACCCGTTATCGTCTCCTGTTGAATGAAGTCATTCATCTTGGACATTTTATTGAATACCTCCTGTCATGGCTAGGATAATCAGAATAAGGTTAATTAGAACTAAGACGATGACTATAGTAAAATCACTTTTTAGAAATGGCTGGGCAAACACATAGTTTGGTGATTCCATTTCTTCTAGCCTTCTTTTCGTTTCATTTGCTATTAATTCTTCAATTTCTGATGTCGGTTTCATCTTAATTATCCTCTAAGTATAAATCTAATGCAAGTTTTCCATACTGCTTGGTATAACGATACCAGATATAAAGAAATTCACCTACTGGTTTTCCAACGCTTTCTTGGAACAGGGCCCACAAGAACCAATAATATGAAGTCACTGATACATAGGCAAAATAGTGACGTTTGGTTTTCTTGTCTGGAACTTCTTGTAGATAGATTTCAAGTACCTTTTCAGCTTCTTCCACTGTATAATTTGAACATCCAATAAAGGTCCCTAAATCTCCCGCTGGATCTCCTATACCAGAATATTCCCAATCAATCAAGCTCATTTCGCCATCTTCGTTCAACAAGAAATTTGGGCTATAAGAATCTCCATGGCAGAGAACCTTTTTCGCTTGATCTTCTTGTAAAAGCTTCTCGAGAACTGAGACATTCTTATCCAACTCTTCAAGCCCATCAAATTCAAAACGATTGCTGGCTTTTAATTTTTGTCTAAAATCATCAATTCCCTCAAATTGATCAAAAGAATGATCCGTTTTTTCTCCAGATTGGTGCAAGCGTCTCAAGAGCTCCATTGCTTTTGCTACATCATCCCAATTATCATAATCTAGTTGCTTGGCGTTAGGAATAAATTCTGAAATTTTCCAGCCCTCATCCTTGTTCATAGCAACAAAAGTACGGTCAATCTTCAATTTTGTAGCAATTTCCATGGAAGCTGCCTCGCTAGCACGATCGATATAATTCTCCGTTCCTCTACCTGGATGACGGTAAACATATTTCTTTCCTAGGCAGTCAAATGAAAACGAAGTGTTGGTTAAACCGTCTTTTAGGGGTTTAATATTGACAATATCTGAAGCTATACATCCTAATGTCTTACAGATGTTATCAATGATTTCCGAATTAGTATTCACCAAATAGTGTTCATCAAACTGACGCAACTCATCTAGTGAATCAAACTCCTTAACAATGTCTGCTGAATAATGCCGAGCTTCCAAAGGAAGTTCTTTGACGTGACGACTATAATAATCTTCCCAGAGCTGTTCGCGATACGGCTCATGTTTAAATTCAGTTTCCAAAATATCTACGAATTTTTCACTAAATGCACGATCAAAATAAACGTGCCCCACCATAGCCCAAGTATTCGTCCCACCGATTTGAATATCGATAATCGTGTGATTGGAATCTTCCTTAGAGCAGTATTCGTCTGTGTCCCCTTCTGCAAATATAGTCGAATAATAACCTCTGTAAATGTATCGTTCAAACGGATTTTCTACAAAATAATTATCCGAAGAGCAGATATAAGTGTTGGAAAGTTGATCTCTGACTAGCATGAGAGAAGAACAGTTATTGTATTTGTAGTAATCATTATTCACAACGATTTTAACGCCAAACTTTTCTTCCAGATAGAACATTTTTTCTTGTAGATAACCTACAATAACGGTTATATCTTCTATTCCTGCTTCTTGCAGTTGTCTGATTTGCCTCTCTATCAAGCGTTCCCCCTTGACTTGAAGCAATCCTTTGGGAATTTCATAAGACAAAGGAGCAAAACGACTACTCATTCCAGCAGCCATTATAATAGCATTTTCTACTCGATAGGGTTCTAAAACGTTCTTGCCTAGTTCATTTAAGTGATGTTCCTCATCAATCCACTTCTCTTCTTTAAGTTTTCCAACCAATGCATTGACTGTTCCTAAAGATAAATCTAGCTGTTCAGCCAATTGTCTCTGCGTAAAGTTTTCGTCTTTGTGAATCAACAAAAAACGTAAAAGTTTAAATTGTTTTTCTGATAGCATATCCTTAACCTCTTTCGTTCAATATTTCTATCCATTCGATTATACAATGAACATTTGTTTTTGTCAAGTTAGATTCTATATTAAGAAAATAGGGAACTATAATATTTGCAGTGGGTAAATTCCCTATAGATATTATGAAGCCTATTTGTTGTAGAAAAAGTTCCGTAATATCTAGAATGAAAAATGACCAAACCATCATTAGAAAGAATCGTATGGAACAATTAAATTAACAGGGATACCCACAAGGAAATCATCGCTAAACTGGATAATGATGCTCTATCTCGTCCTAATTGCGCTAGCCAAATTAAGAAATATGAGTTTCAAAAATTGTCTAAAATTCCTTACCTTGAAACAATTGGTATCCCCAATAGAACCCCTTCTTAGAAAAGCTGTTTCAAGTGCTATCATTGCTCGAAAATGACCCTCTCCAAAACTTCTCTCATCAATAAAAATTGAGCAAAAGTTGATTGAAAAGACTTCTATGACCGATATTGCCCATCAGCTGTCCATTTCAACTTCAACTGTCATTCGAAAGCTCAATGATTTCCACTTTAAGCATGATTTTTCTCGTCTTCCTGAGATTATGTCCTGGGACGAGTATGCCTTTACTAAGGGAAAGATGAGTTTCATTGCACAAGATTTTGATAATCTCAACATCATCACTGTTCTTGAAGGCAGAACACAGGCTATCATCCGAAATCACTTTCTGCGCTACGAGCGAGCTGTTCGTTGTCAGGTGAAAATCATTACGATGGATATGTTTAGCCCTTACTACGATATTGCCAGTAAACTTTTTCCTAACGCTAAAATCGTTCTCGACCGCTTTCACATTGTCCAACATCTCAGCCGTGCTATGAGTCGTGTACGTGTCCAAATCATGAATCAATTTGAGCGAAAATCCCATGAATACAAGGCCATCAAACGCTACTGGAAACTCATTCAACAGGATAGTCGTAAACTGAGTGATAAACGATTTTATCGCCCTACTTTTCGTATGCACTTAACGAATAAAGAGATTCTAGACAAGATTTTGAGCTATTCAGAAGAGTTGAAACACCACTACAATCTCTATCAACTCTTGCTTTTTCACTTTCAGAACAAGGAACCTGACAAATTCTTCGGACTTATTGAGGACAATCTAAAGCAGGTTCATCCTCTTTTTCAGACTGTCTTTAAAATCTTTCTAAAGAACAAAGAGAAAATCGTCAATGCCCTTCAATTACCCTATTCCAACGCCAAATTAGAAGCGACCAATAATCTCATCAAGCTTATCAAACGAAATGCATTTGGTTTTCGGAACTTTGAAAACTTCAAAAAACGGATTTTTATCGCTCTCAACAATCGAGTAGGAGATAATCTCTAGCTCCTCTCACACCACCGTACGTGCCGTTCGGCATACGGCGGTTCAACTAACTTTTAACGCATGTCGTTCAAGGTAATAATCCAAACACGAAACCAGTCCACGTTTTTCAAGGACTGGTTTTGATATCGCACGTTTAAGTACCAACTTCTGAGCTACTAATTGATAGTGGTCACCCCAGCCAGATACCTTATCTGCTATCCATTTAGGAACCCCTAGTTTCAGTAATCCCCATAGTCGTCTAGATTTCTTCTTCCATTACTTCCAGATAATCACTCGTAGGCGAGTACGCAAGCGCTCATCTATGCTGGTGACTATACTTTTCATATTTCCCAGCGAGAAATAGTTTATCCATCCTCGAATAGACAAATTCAGTTGCTCAATACGTCTTGTTAAGTCTATACTCCATTTCCTCTGTGTTAGTTTCTTCAATTTAAGCTTAAATCTCTGAACACTATCTTGATGTGGACGACTTTTCCAACCGTCTGATGATTTCCAGAACCCGAAACCTAGATATTTCAACTCTCTTGGTCTAGTAATCTTAGTCTTGGTCATGTTTACTTTCAAACCTAGCCGTTTCTCAATAAAACGACTGACTGAATACATCACACGCTTAGCGGCAACCTCGCTTCCGACCGTAATCACACAATCATCTGCGTAGCGCACAAATCGAAGCCCTCTCTTTTCTAATTCCTTGTCCAATTCATTAAGCATGACATTGGATAAGAGAGGAGATAAATTTCCTCCCTGTGGCGTGCCAACTAGCGTTTTATGACGCTGACCGTTAATGATAACACCTGAATGAAGATACTTACGAATCAAGGATTCCGTATCTCCGTCTTCGATAATATTATGTACTAAGGACATCAATCTATCTTGAGGAACCGTATCGAAAAATTTCTCTAGGTCTATATCCACTATCCACTCATAGCCGTCATTTAAGTACTCTAAGAGCTTCATGATGGATTTTTCACATGACCTATTTGGTCTGAAGCCATAACTCGTATCTGAGAAATGGGGGGTCACAAATGGGGCTAATGACTTGGACAATGACCTGTTGAATCATTCTATCCATAACTGTTGGAATTCCTAGTTGACGGATGCCTCCGTTTGGTTTGGGAATCTCAACTCTAAGAACTGGTTGAGGCTTATATTTTCTCTGTTTTATCAGTTCCTTAGTCAGGCGCCAGTTGTGTCTGAGATAGTCATCCATCTCTTCGATAGTAATTCCATCAATCCCAGCTGAGCCCTTATTGGATTTTACTTGATTATAGGCTTCAAGCATATTTTCGCGTGATAAAATCTTATCTAGCAATTTTGACATGTGCGTATTCCTTTCTTGTTTTGATGCCTGAGGGACATTTTATATTGGTGAACCTTCACCCAGTCAATACGTGACAGAGTCCAGTTCTATAAAACTGCTCGTTTTACAGACACAAGTGAAGTAGGATTACTTCGATTAGTTGGTCACCCCTTCGCTCCACTTCCATTACAGAAGCTTCCTCACTACTATGGGCTCGGCTGACTTCTCATAATTCGTTGTTACTACGCTTTCAGCGCTCATGAGACCTCACGGGATAAGTCGTACATCTTTCCTCGTTTATACAAGATACGAGGACGTTAAAAGGTTACAGTGAAAATAGGAAATCTGACGCAGAGTCTTTAGACTCTAGGAAGATTTATCTTTTTCACACAAACCTTAGTCCGAATTCAATTACTCTCGTGATTTACGCATATAGATTACGACTACCTTTTTGTACTTTAGAGTTTTAAGCCCCCTTATCCACTATATACGCCTTACTATCACGTTCCTGTTCGTAGAGCCACGATTTCGCTATCCCTTCCTCTGATGATTCTTATTTCTAGCGTCAGACTTAAAACGGTCTATCCCCAGACCGTTTTAATCCGCTACCTCACGATAGTCAGGCTTGGGAATCGCTATTGGGTTCACCAGTAGCGGGTGCCCACGGAGGACTTACAC
Source organism: Streptococcus mitis (assembly GCA_001914195.1). GTDB lineage: Bacteria > Bacillota > Bacilli > Lactobacillales > Streptococcaceae > Streptococcus > Streptococcus mitis_F. The sequence goes on from MKYF01000028.1 coordinate 32,116, forward strand.
CTCAGATGCACGACATGCCCGTCGTACTTAAAAAAGAAAGGACAAAATGTGTCCTTTCTCGATCTTAGCTTTTCTTAAACTCACTACAGTTTACAAAGAGTTGACATATGTACATAATCTAACTGATAATTTCAACTTCCTTATAACTACACAAGCGATGAAATACTTCGCTTAAACTACTTCGATATTGATTATAGACTACTTTTCGTCTATATAAGATGTGATACTTATAGCGCCACTTTGTGTACAATAAACTATGAGACTTTTGTACCATATTTTTTCACTTTTCGATTTACAGAAACAACTTTATTGTATCGCATTTGAAGTTTTTAGGCTATAACCTTCGACGCGCACCTAACGGAGCGAGAAGGATCAATAGTCACATAATTAAAACAAAGTACCCTTAGCTTTCTAAAAGAATAGTATAACTCCCTGACTTAGATTTTACATTAATAAAGTGGATGCGGATAATTTGGCAGCCATATTTAAAGGACATACAAGAAAACTAAATAATATTAAATTTCTTATCATTATGTTCTTCATGTATATCACACTTTCCTTTACCATCTCTACAGACCACAATTTGCAATATTTTCTGCTGATGTATAAAAAATTGGTCTTAGTAAACTAGAACTCCTTTTTGTGTCCAAGCTTGTATAAGAATATCAATGTCCTAATCTCCTCAATAGACACTCACAAGATTTGTTCTCTCATAAAACAGAATTACTTCTCCACCTTGCGAAAAGCTTTTATACTATGACTATACCACTCTTGCATTTCCTTTGATGGTGGTGTCATATAATCCCCATACATCTGGGTTAAAAAGACATCATAATTTTTAGGAATTGGTAACATTCTTCCCTCAAACTCTGTTAAGATTAACTCTTTGAAAGTATTTATTTGGAAAACACCCTTCATTCCCTCTTTATCAACTCCAACCATTCCCTCATATTTCGGCTGTTCTACAACACTATTCTTAACTAACTTATCTATTTTCTTATAGAAGTATCTCGGATTGACAAATCTGAGAGCGTACCAGCTACATAATCTAAGAAAATCTTTTAGTTTGCTGTCACCGTGAACTGCGCGTGATTTTTTGATATAAGCCAGTTGACGAAGAGCCACATACTTATAGCTCTTGTCGACAATGCTCAAATCTGTAAAGCGATCAATTGGGAAGACATCGATAAAGAGACTGGTGTCATGGCGCTTGTACTTAACATGGTCTTCGATAACAGTAGAAGTGTCCAAAATCGATGCGAAATTATGGAAGTACCAAGAAGAGGTATCGTAGGAAAGAACCTTGTAGCGAGGGTGATTTTCTTCCTCAATAATCTTCAATAAGCGCTCATAATCTTCACGATAAAGGGAAATATCAATATCATCGTCCCAGGGAATCATACCTTTGTGGCGGATAGCTCCAAGCATGGTTCCATAACTTAGAAAATAAGGAATATCATGTTTCTTACAAGTCTCATCAATATAGTCTAGCAGGGCTAGTTGAATTTCTTTAATTTCTTCTTTTTCTAAATACTGCATCCTAATCCTCCAATTTATAAGCGTGAAATTCATGACTGTAGAAGCGTTTTTCTTCTGGTGGTAGGGTCATATAATCTCCATAAAATTGTGTCAAAATAGTATCAAATTTTTCAGGTGCTGGAAGGCTTAAATTCTCAAATGGGAGATTGATTGTTTTATCAAAGGTACCACTTGGGAAGACTTCCTTTTCCTTAGATTTAGAAGGGATAAAAGCCATATACTGCCCATTATCACGACTATATTTTTGAATTTCTTTCTCGATTTTATTTGCAAAATAACGAGGAGAAACAGGTCGAAGGAGCAACCAAAAGGCTGTTCGTATCCAATCTTTTAAAAGGCTATCTTTATAGACAATATTTTTATGTTTGCTGAAAGACAGAAGTTTGAAGCTTTCCAGCTTATAACAAATATCAATGACCTTAGGATCATCAAAGCGATCCATAGGGAAAATATCGATAAAAACACCAGACTCATAGGTTTTTGTATTCCGAGTATCAATAATTTTAGTTGTACTGTCTGTTATTTTGATAAAGTTGTTAAAGTAGTTCTTATCTGTTTCTAAGGATAAAAGTTTGTATTTACTTTTTTCCTTTTGAAAAATGTTCATAAATCGTTGGTAGTCTTCTCGAGGCATGGACAGATCAATATCGTCGTCCCAAGGAATAAAGCCCTGATGTCGAACTGCCCCAATCAGAGTACCGTAGTTAATAATATAGTTGATATTGTGCTTTTTACAGAGAGTATCAATATAATCCAAAATTTCTAATTCAATCTGTTTGGCATCTTCAATGGTTAGTTGTTTCATTCTAAACTCCTATAATCTTTTGAATTTATTTTTTAAGGCTAGGACATGGTTTAAAAATTCATAGAAAATGCTATCTTTGGTGAAGACAAGTAGAGCAATATAAGAGATGGCTGATAGCCAGACAATCAAACCAGTATTAATCAAAAATGGCAAATTAATGACCATATCCACAGGATACAAGAAATTAATCAGGAAATAAATTCCTACAAAGGAAAGTGAAAAGAGCGAGTATCGAACAGTATAGCTAAAGATATGTCCTAAGTGGATGAGCTGTTTTCTATGGATGAAAATGATATAGAAAACAAGCAGAGAGGCCTCTGATAGCATAGTTGTCAGTAAGTAGTATTCAGGAGCCACGATATGGTTGAAAAAGAGGAGACTATTTAAGCCCAAATTGAGCAATCCTGCAAAGACTGTGTAGACTGTGATTCGTTTTTCATAGCCATTTGTAAAGAGAATTTGGGAACCAAGAATGGTATCCAGTGCCAGGATGTTCGTACGAAAAGCGAAGAGAGAGGTTAAGATACCGCCTCCGATATATTTTTCACTACCATAAAGTAGGATAGCATTTGGTCCTAAAACCATGAGTCCGAAACTGAGTGGAATGATAAAGAAGTTAAAGATTCGACTTCCTCTGTTAACCAGAGAAACATAGGCTTCTTTGTCTCCTTTACCCAAATAGTAACTGAGACGAGGCACACTCACTCCGATAGCTCCTGTTACAACCCCAGCTATAACGGTCACAATTCGTTGAGCCATGGTATAGTAACTAACGTTGACATCAATCCCTGTTTTAACGAGGAAGAGACGATCCAAAAAAGTGAAGAGCATATTGGCATTTGCAAAGACTAACATGGCTGTTAGAGGGAGAAAGAGCGGTTTAAAATCACTTATGTGAATCTTAACAAGCTTAATGTCTCTTTTAATCCAAAAATAACTAATCAGATAGTTAATCAGTGTCGATAAACTCATCACAAGTGTATAGACAACAATATCGTGTTCATTTTTGACAAACAGGAAAATAGAGACCAGCATCAGGATACGGATGAAGGCAGTCTTGTAAAAGAGAAAACTGTAATTTTCCAGAGCTTCATTGACCCACTCGATTGAAAAAATCTGGGCAATGAGCTGAATCCCCATAACAAGGTAGACTTTTTTGACGATTGGATTATCAGTAAAGAAGAGAGGATAAGCTAGGATATAGACAGCAGTAGTCAAAATTGTACAAGCTATGCACAAATAAAAAAGACTAGAGAAGGTTCTATTCAGATCTTTTTTGTTATCCTTGACATTACTGATGGCCCGTAAACCGTAGTTATAGACCCCATAAGTCGCAAAGGGCAAGAAAAATGACAAAATAGTGTCAACTGAGTTGAAGTAACCATAGTCAGTTCGGTCCAAGAGACGCGCGACGTAGGTACCAGTTAAGATGGGAAAAATAATATTCAAGACACGAATTCCCATGTAAGATAGAGCATTTAATTTTATACTTTTCATTCAATTTACCTCGTTTTTCATTATATCATAAAGTTAGTTAAAATAACTCTTTTATTTTCAACAACTAGTCTTTAATTATTTTAAAAAATTTTTAGGAACTCAAATCCTCAAAAATTTAAGATTAAAAACTAACTTTTTGAGGATTTCAAATAAAATTTATTGAACTTTAACCAAGGACAAATATATCGTTAAAAAAGCAAAAACTCCAATTGGGATTGAAAATACAAAAATTATTAAGTCTTAATTATTTAGTTACAGTACGATAATTATAATAAGATTGAAAGTTTATGATTTATATCTTTCATAGAAGTCTTTTCAATTAACTTTTAAGTAATCTTTGAATTGAGAATCTAACGGATTTGTTGATATTCTTTACTAGAGGACTATCCGTGACTACCATCTTCTAACAAGACAACAAAATAGACTCCATAATATCTATCACTACAAATATTATGGAGCCTCAAAATCGACTCTTCGCCAACTTTAAAGACACAATGTATCAGGATGCTTATAATTTAAAGGTTGCTACACCGAGGATAGAACGATTTAAGTTTCGAAGAATTTGAAGACTTTGTTCAAATTTCTTATAACGAGTCACTCCGTATTCTTCAACAAGAAGGACTGTATCTCTTTCTAAAAGAGATGGTACATCTTGTAAATCTACAAAATGCATTCCTTTCAAAGTCTCTTGATTTTGTTTTAATTTATCTAGAATAGCTTTATTTGAGCTAACAATAGTCAATTCTTGTCCAGCATTTTTGTATGATAGAATATCTGCTAGATTAGCAATTGTTGTAATCTCTGTTACAAAATCAATTTGATACTGAGAAAAATCACCTGCTCTATTGATTGTTGGATTAAAGAGATAAATCAATACATTTCCCATCACAAGCAAAATCACACAGACTACTCCAATAACAGCTAAACGAAGAATCAAATTCTTGACGTTTAATCCAAGCGCTGTCTCACCATTTGCATTCAATTCTTTAGAATTGATGGTTTCCAATTTTTCAATTTTTACATTTGCATAAGTGTGTTTAAATTTCTCAATCAATCCATCAATTTTTCGCTCCAACAAGTCATTAGCATCTTTACTTGGTGTCAAAATTTTCACACCAACCCCTGCATCGTCAATCATATAATAGACGGTCAATTTTTTCCACCAATAGTCGCTTGTAGAATTTTTCAAGGTTGACTCTGTCGTATCCAATTCACTGGCAATTTTTTTCAACTCACTCGGTTCTACATCATTGAAAAGATAAGCTCCATTTAAATTCCCTTCAATTAATTTCCCATAGAAATCACTATACCCACCAATTTGATGATTCAAAATCGTTTTGGCTGAATCTTCCGGAGGTGTAATTTTATAGCTGATATAAGTTGAATAACTTGTTGTGTCTTTGACAGTATTTTTATTCTTAACTGCTTTAATTGTAAATGGTACAGCAATGATAGCAAATAAAGCGATAAGAGCTAGAATATTTGCTTTTCGTTTTTTGTATAGATTTGCAAACAAATCAGCTACTGAATAATGTTCAAACATGATTTTTTTCTCCTTTGTTTAGTAGATACTGGTTTTCCTTTGTAAGCATTTTCGCTACGAATATAATCACAAGAACAATTCCCCAGAATTGCATTGTAAATAAATTGAAGAAACTTTCTGAAAAGCTACTTCTTGGCATAAAGAATAGATTATTCAAGATGAGTAGGGACAAGGCAAATAGGATTGTTCTAGAGCGATAGGCTACTTGCAACATGGCTATGAATAACATACCTAGCAAGAGACTAAGTAGAAAGACTCCTATCATACCATAGTCTGTATACAACTCCATGATATAACTACTTCCGATACCATGTCCTTTCAAATATTCCTTGTTCAAAACAAGATAGGATAGATTGTGGGCATAACTATTACTATCAATTGCTAGCTCCACACTATTGGTTGTATGCTCAAAGGCTTTTCCTCCGAAAATTGACCCCAAACTCCCCCTTGCAAAATAATCAAGGACAGGACCAAAAGTAAAATTACGGAAATCTCGGTAAGGGAGGCTACTGTTAAATAGAAAACCTCGAGCCAAGACACCAAAACTAGTCCCTTGTTTATAGATAAAGTCAAGTAAGATATCCCAGAAACCTGTATGGGAAACTTGGACATTATCCCGTACATAATTGAGTACTCCCATCGCTAACATGAGAATAGGAGATCCTACAAAAATCGCTAACTTTTCTTTAAATCCAATCCATTTTCCTTTTTCGGTTTGCTCCCGCATAAAGTAATAAACAAAAGCAAATAAAATACTTAAAATAAAAGGATTTCGCGTCCCAATTGCCAAATGAATAGTATTAGCTGCAATAAAGGAGACAAGCACTGCTGTGGCCTGCCATTTCTTTGGTTTGGTTGCCAGATACATACACATTGCGTAGACCGTAAAGGTAGACAAAATGTAGGTAAAATAAGGCAGTTTACTTTCAAAATTTGCATAGTAGGCATAGTAGGAAGTCTGCAAGCGATACAGGAGTCGTTCAAATAATCTAATGAAATAGAAAGGATAGGTTAGAAGAAAAACTCCTAGTGATACAAAGCGTAACCGCTTGATATAAACCTCTTTTAGAGAATTTCCTATATTTGGTACTTTTATTTTCTTCCTAGCTATGAAGTAACGAGCCAGGACGCCTCCTATGGTCAAGCCCAGAATCGAAACCATGACAACTATAAAGGCAAAACGATAGGCTATGGGATGATAGGTATCCAAAGCGCCATCTCTAAAATAATCAATGGTCGGCCTTGATACCAGAAATACAAAAATAGTTAAAAAGAAAATAAAATGGATTAAGTAATACTTGATATCATTCCAACAAGCAATTAAGCTACTAACCAACAAGAACAATAAAGTAGAAAGTAAGCTAACATTATTATTATTAAACAGATACACAATTCCACTTACTAGCGTCAAGGCATAACTGACTATGGTCAAACTAAATAATAATCGTTTTCCATCAATCACTTGCTCACCCCCGTTCTAATGTAATTTTTTAGATTTTTCAATATTTTTCAGTAATAAGAATCGGTATAAGGAAATATTTATGAATAGAGCCAAAGCACTAATTCTTCTCCCCTTACGGAAAATTGGATTCCTAGCAATAGTAAAGGCATGGCCTTTTAAAAAACGATGAATCTGAGAATAGGCTTCAAATTGTTTATACTGATCATCTAGTAACATCTTATCTAGAATAAAGAAATGGGCATAGGTCAATCTGAAAAAAGCAACCTCTTTCAAGTCAGGATAGTTTTTCACAACTTCATTGTAAAACTTTTGATAGATATCAATATAGGCTAAATCCTTCTCTGCATAGGGTTTAGTCGTAATACTATCCCCTCTATGGAAATAGTAATAATAGGGTTTGGTATTAACAACGTACTTCTTAGCCAACTTGACTAAATCAAAATGATAATAAGCATCTTCATAAATCAATCCCTTTGGAAAGGATAGGGCAGTTGCAATCTCTCTCTTGATTAGCTTATTGCAGATTGTTCCAGGTATTTTTTCACCTATGAGGTATTCCTTTAGAAATGTTTGAGAATCACAGACAAAATACTCATCCTGATTGGCTGATTGTGGGCTTTCATCATTAGCATAGACATTCATGACACCACAGCTCGAAACATCCGCATCTTCTTGAACTAATTGCTCATATAAGCTCTGAATCATTTCTGGATGGATATAATCATCTGAATCAATAAAAATCAGATAATCTCCGTGAGCCTGCTTCATTCCATCGTTTCGTGCTTGCGACAAACCTTCATTCTTTTTATGAAGTACTGACACCCTATCATCTTGTTCAGCGATTGAATCACATAAGCGACCACTTTCATCCGTTGCTCCATCATCAACAAGAATGATTTCCAGATTCTGATAGATCTGCTTCTGAATGGAAGCTATCGATTTTTCTAGGTACTGCGCCACATTATAGACTGGCACAATGACACTAATTAATGCAGTTTCCATGCTACTCCTCTAATAGTTTTTCTACTTGTTCGATTTGTTTGGCAATTGTAAATTGTTGAATGAATTGGCTAGCCTCATTGACATCGAAGTTTGAGGCAGAGGTCATGTAGTTCGTAATTGCCTGAGCTGCCTCTTGATTGCTCTCAATGATTTGTCCAAATCTTCCTTCTTGTGATAGTTCCTCAGCCCCTCCAACATCCGTAGAGACAAAAGGGATTCCAAGGCTCAAGGCTTCCACATACACTCCAGGAAAACCTTCTTGTTTAGACATAGACAAGAGAACTTTCATCCGAGACAAATACTGGTATGGATTTTTTTGATAACCAAGGAAATGTACATAGTCCTCAAGCCCATACTCTTTGACGCGTTTTTTCAGTTCCTCTTCCATATCCCCAGCCCCGATAAAATAGAGATGATAGTTTTTTCCCTCTTGGTGTAATAATCGTATCACTTCCACTACACGGTCAGAACCCTTATTTTCCTCAATCCGTCCGATAGTACAGATACTTTGAGGCGCAATCTCGATATCGATCCTCTCTTGAGATTTTTCTAGAATACTCTGAAAATCATAACCATTATAGACTGTCCGTAATTTCGAAGCATAATCTGGATAAACTTCCTTGATAGAATGACTGGTCTTTTTTGAAATTCCTACAATGGTATCCGCAGCATCCAACTGGCGTCTATGTGATTCTCTTTTGGAGGTATCCTTAAGAAATTCTTCGATACTTCCATGAATCCAAGAGATTTTCTTGACTTCTTTTCTTTTAGAGAACAAAAGCGGAGGATTCATAATGGTAAAAGAAACTTCAACATCATAGTCATCTTTTACAAGCAAGCGACGTGTCAATCTTGGAAAATAAATTCTCATTCTCCACAAAAGAGCTCGAATCCATCTGGCTTGGCGATAATCCTGAAGGGATTTTAAAATGCCTACATGCTTGGGAACAGATTCGTATCCCTTATCAAAATGTTCCATTTCAAGAATATCAATATCATACTTTTCTGGATCTAGATTTGAAACAATTGTCGACAGAATCTTCTCTGCGCCACCCCCGAGAGAAAAAGACCACATAAAAAATAAGATTTTTTTCTTAGCCACCATATTCTCCCTTGTATTCTGTATAAGACTTATCCATATCAGCGATGACAGCATCATGATGCGGTAGCTGCTTGTCTGCTGGCGGAGGAGTCATATAATCGCCAAAAGCTGTGCTGAGATAGGCATCGTAGCCAACTGGAATAGGCATCTCTGTTCCTTCAAATGGCAAGAAGAGATTATCTTCAAAGGATGCGATTAGGTACTTGTTTCTCATATAGCCAGGACCTGAGCATAGTTCCGTGATTCCATCGCTCTCAGCCAGACTATATTTGGTCATTTCTTTCTCAGCTTTTTTCCAAATGCGATAACGGAGAGATTTTGGAGTCAACCCCAGTAAAATACGGCTTCCCCACTTCATAAGTGCGCCATGTTTTTCTGGAATAGTTTGCGCACAAAAGAGTGAATAAATCAAGGCCCAGCGAACCTGTTTCTTCCGCTCAGCTGGATTTTTCGGATAATAATCCAAAGGCAACACATCCAAGGCCAAACCATGTGGCAATTCTAAATCCTGCTGATAAGGTTTGATACAGGTCGTTTCCTTGTCACGAATGGTAATAAAAAGATTGCGGTCGACAAAATCCTTGTTACTCTTCGACAAGAAATAACGCTCATCTGCATAACGAGGCCATAATTCTGCTAATTTCTCATAATCTTTACGGGGCATAAAAAAGTCTAGGTCGTCGTCCCAAGGAATGAAACCCTTGTTTCGAAGGGCACCAATAGCACCTCCTCCACAGAGATAACAAAGTAAATCATGTTCCTTGCAAAAGCCCACAAAATATTCAGCCATCTCCAGACTACGAGCCTGAATTGCTTTTAAATCAGTCATATTGTTCATTATTCTTTCTATCGTACCGTTCCATTATACCACAAATAGGGGGTGAAAATCTATTGCAGACTGTAAAAATCAAAGCCTGACTGCTATCCAAATAGCTATCAAACTTTGATTCTTCTGTCTTATCTTATCTCAAGCCCATCTGAGACAATTTATTCTGATATTTGTTTTGATCGACAAGCAAGCCCAAGCCTCCATAAACATCATAGGCATCTACCCAGTCACCCAGTTCTGGAATCGTCAATTTTTCAATACCATTTTGAGCTCCGTCTAGGAAAGACAAGCCATTTGTTAACAGGAAGGTATAAGGAACATTCGTTGAGGTCATTGCGAATACCTTGCCAAGTGCCTCTGAACCTGTAAAGAGCTTGGTTGGATCTTTGATTTGCTGAAGAACTGCTGTCAGTACTTGTTGCTGTCTTTTGGTACGGCCGTAATCCGCCTCATCATCATCACGGAAACGAGCATAATTTAGCAAGGTCGAGCCATTCATCTGCTGTTTTCCGACTTTGATAGTTTGGGTTGGAGACTCAGTCTCAGTAGCGTGTAAATCATCTCCGACTGTAGCTTCTGTTAGTGGACGCCCATTCAATGTTGAAAATTGAGCATCAATTGTCACCCCATCAGGGAAAAGTGTGTCAATCGCTGTAGCAAAGGCCTGAAAATCGACCAAGGCATAGTATTTAATGTCCAAGTCAAAATTATCTTTCAAGACTTGACGAACCATTTCTGCCCCTTTTTGCCCCTCTTGTTCTCCTAACTCATAGGCTACGTTTAACTTGTTATCCGTCTGTTTTCTACCGTTAATGACTTGGCTGTAACCGTCTATATAAACCAAATTGTCACGCATAAAGCTGACCAGCTTAATTTTCTTATCCGAACCGCCAATATTTAATACCATAATAGAGTCCGTCCGCGTCTCAGCACTATTTTGACCGATTCGCCCATCTGTACCCATAATCAAAATATTAACTCCATCTCTGGTATCTTGACCATTAAAAACTTCTACTTGAGCTGCCCTGGCATTGACATTTTTATCTGGATTAGCATTGGTGTAACCTTTTAAAAACATAAAAATCATACCTAAGGCTAGACAAGCTAAGATAGCCAGTAAACCTGCGAAAATGCGCCCCCACCGTAGCTTCCGCTTTTTAGTTTTTTTCTTTGGAAGAGAATTGATTTTCTGGTATCTCTCAGAACGACTACGGCTATTATAAGAAGGATTCGAAGTGTTAGCACTTGTCTTTCTATAATCCTCTGTCAATTCCTGACTTTCTGAGGGAGCGTCACTACTTGCCCTATTTAATTTGTCTTGTAAATAAGCAAATTCTTTTTTCTCTCGCTCATTGAGGTAGTGAATATTCTTAAGTAGATAGTCATAACGCAACTGCTCATGATGGCTTAAGGGATTTTCTTTACTCATCTTCTCTCCTTTCCATGGTCTGATATTGGATAAATAGGATAGGCACCCAGAATTTTATACTGGATTCCAATAGCTTCTAATTCTTTTTGGGCAAAGTGAACCAAGTCCTTATCAGTATAGTCCACATCTATAATGAAAAAGTATTCGCCTAGCGCTGTCTTGAGTGGACGACTTTCAATTTTTGTTAAGTCAATTCCTCTCCAAGCAAAGGTCGACAGGGCCTTATAAAGTGCACCTGGAAGGTTGTCAGGTAAGGTCAAGGCCAAAGTCATTTTCTCAGTTTGTGCCTGCAAGGGAATACTAGGCTTTTCAGCTCCCAAAACCCAGAAACGTGTGAAATTGGATTCCATTTCCTGAATATCCTCAGCAATCAGTTCCAAGCCATATTCTTCTGCAGAACTTCTTGGTGCAATGGCTGCATAAGGCTGGTCTGGATGTTCGGAAATAAAGCGGGCCGCATAGGCAGTACTAGCAGTCACCTCGATTTGTGCCTCTGGATACTGTTCATCGATGAATTTCTTTCCTTGAGCCAAGGCCTGTGGATGTGAAAAAATCTTTTCAATCTTAGTATGACCTGGAACCACCATCAACTGCTGATGAATAGGCTGAACGATTTCTGCAACTGCTTGAATGCGAGCCTGATGAAAAAGGTAGTCCAAGGTTTCATGAACACTACCCTCGATAGAATTTTCAACTGGCACCACAGAATAGTCCACCAAGCCTTGCTCATAGGCCTTGATGACATCTGTAATATTGGCAAAGGCCTGCAATTCCTCATGAGGAAAAGCTGTCTGCACAACGTGGTGTGAAAATGATCCCTTGGGACCTAGATAAGCAATTTTCATCTCAGTTCCTCTATAATTTCCTCTGGGCTTAGCTTGGTCACATCCAAAATCCGACTGGCTACTTCCTCATACCAGGCCTGTCTTTCTTGGAAAATAGCTGCAAGTTCTTCCTTGCTATTATTTAGAAAAAGCGGGCGCTGATTGCCCTTATCAGCTGCGATACGTTGATAAAGCGTTTCAAAATCTGCTTTCAGGTAGATGTTATCTGTATTAGTCTTTAGTAAGTCACGATTTCGCTGAGAAATGACCACGCCCCCACCAGTTGACACAACTTGGTCCGTTTTTAGTAAATCAGCTAATACCTCTGACTCTACCTGTCGAAAGGCCACTTCTCCCTTTTCAGCGAAAAATTCCGCAATAGGCATACCTAAGCGTTTCTCAATCAGAGCATCCATATCAAGGTAATTAGGGTCCAATCCTCTAGCAATTGTTGACTTACCAGCACCCATAAATCCTAGTAACACCTTAGCCATGAGTCAAGTTCTCCAAATCATCAAAGAAGCTAGGATAGCTGGTATTGATAGCTTCTGCACGGTCAAGCACCACCTCTCCATCTGCCACCAAAAGAGCCGCGATGGCTGTCATCATACCGATACGGTGGTCACCAAACGTATTGACTCTAGCACCGTGAAGAGCTGATTTTCCTTTGATAATCATCCCATCTGCTGTAGGGGTGATATCTGCTCCCATACTATTTAAGGCATCTGCCACAACCTGAATGCGGTCTGTTTCCTTGACCTTGAGTTCCTCAGCATCCTTGATAACTGTTACACCTTGGGCTTGGGTCGCAAGTAGAGCGATAATTGGCAATTCATCAATCAAGCGTGGAATCAAAGCGCCACCAATCTCTGTTCCTTTGAGGTCTGAAGACTCAACAGTTAAGGTAGCAGATTTAGCGACTGGGTCCATTTCAGTAACTTCTAATTTTCCACCCATGGCGCGAATGACATCAATGATACCTGTACGCGTTTCGTTGATGCCCACATTCTGCAGCACTAGATGAGAATTTGGAACAATCAAACCTGCGACTAGCCAAAAGGCTGCACTGGAAATATCTCCTGGAACAACCACCTTTTGTCCATTCAGTTTTTGTGGCCCTTGGACTGTGATTTTCTTACCGTCCACACTTAAATGACCACCAAATTGTTGCAACATATCTTCAGTATGATTACGGGTGCACTCTTTTTCGATAATAACAGACTCCCCCTGAGCCTGCAAGGCCGCAAACATCAAGGCTGACTTGACTTGGGCAGAGGCAATTGGCAACTCATAATGAATAGGTCTTAGGTTTTTCGTCCCTTTTAAATGAAGGGGAGGAAGGTCTCGCTCAGTTTGTCCCGAAATGCTGACGCCCATTTTTTTCAGTGGAATAGTCACACGATCCATAGGGCGTTTGGAAAGACTGTCATCGCCAAACATCTCTACTTCAAAATCTGCACCAGCAAGAACACCTGAAATCAGGCGAATCGAGGTTCCAGAATTTCCCATATCAAGGGCATTTTGCGGAGCTTTTAAACCATCCATGCCTACACCTTGAATAGTAATAACCCCATCTTTGTCCTCAATTTCAACACCAAGATCACGAAAAACCTGCATGGTCGAAAGAACGTCTTCACCTCGCAGAATATCATAAACCTTAGTCTCACCCTCAGCCAAACTTCCAAAGATAATGGAACGGTGGCTGATAGACTTGTCACCTGGGACGCGGATACTGCCATGTAAGTGGCTAATGTTTGTTTTTAGTTTCATACTGGACCTCATACTTGCAATACTTTTACCTATTTTATCATAAAAAGCCAGAAATTCCTTAAAAATTCCTGACTTTATGATAGTTATTTTCTTATTTTAGCAATTCTGAAACTGGTTCGAAAACAATTTTTTCAATGTCAGAAAGGTAAATTGCCAATTGTTGTTGCTTAGTAAAGAATTCTGATAAGAGGCTATTCCCTTGAATCTGCTTACCAAAGCCTTCCATTTTCGCTTGAAAGGAAGCATCTGGCATTTGACCTGTCTGTGCTAGTTTTTGAATTTCCTCTTGGAAGGAAACATATTCTGTAAAAATTTTGCTTGCCTCAACATCTGCTGAAATCGCATCTTTAGCTGCTTTGACAGCCTTGTATTCTGGTAATTCGCGTAGGCCGCGACTGAGTTCGTTTGCACTATCGTAAATATTTGACATAATTTTCTCCTTATTTGACAACGACTGTGTAGTCGGTATTTTCTGTTATGAGATGCTCGGCTCTTTCCAAGTCTTGAGCGTTTTTAAATGAAATTTGTAGAATCCCGTGAATATCTTCACGGTTTTCCTCGTTGATATGAATATTGACCAAGGAAGTTCCACGTAGTAGTTCCAAAATCCGCAGGATGACATCTTCTTCATCGGGAACGTCAACATAGAGGTCATAAGAGCTATCCACACCACCACGCTTATGAATTTCCATGGCCTGCCGTTGTTCACGCGCTTGATTGAAAAAGTTCCAAATCTGCTCTTCATCTCCCTTGCTGATGGCTTGTCCAACCTCATCTAAACGCTCCTTGAAATCCGCAATTCGATCCAGAATAGTTTCACGATTGGACAAGAGAATGGAGGTCCACATCCCTGGCTCGCTTTCCGCAATCCGAGTCATATCTCGAAAACCACCTGCCGCAAAGCGCCTTGCCATCTCATGTTCTTGAGCATAGACCGCGGTCTGCTCCATGAGACTAGAAGCCAGAATATGAGGAAAATGGCTAATCTGAGAAGTGACACGATCATGCTCCTTGGCATCAATTTCGATAAAACGAGCATGAAGACCTGAAAGCAGATCCTTCATTTCCTCAAGTGTGTCAGGACTTGTCAGGCTCGAAGGCGTGAAAATATAATAGGCATTTTCAAAGAGATTGACATCTGCAGAAGCAGCCCCTGTCTTGTGACTACCAGCCATGGGATGGGCCCCGACAAAGCGAACAGATTTGCCAGCCAAATACTGCTCCGCTGCATCTACAATAGCTGACTTGGTCGAACCAGCATCTGAGATAATGACACCTTCTTTTAAGTCCAAGTCGGCCAACTCCTTAATAAAAGAAATGGTTTGTTTAATCGGTAAACTGAGGATGATGATATCTGCCAAAGGAGCAAAACTGGCAAAATCATCTGTTGCACGGTCAATCATTCCTTCTTTCAAGGCAATATCTCTCGAAGCTTGACTGCGATTATAACCTAAAATTTCATAATCTGGATGATCACGTTTGATACCTAGGGCCATAGAGGCTCCAATCAACCCAAGACCTGCGATATAGACTGTTTTTGCCATAGGAACTCCTTAATAGTTCTTTGTATAGTCTCGGTGTTTGGCTACCGCTTCTTTTAATTCCTCTAAATTGTCTGATGAGAATTTTTCGAGGATTTCTTGTGCCAGAACCGTTGCCACAACGGCTTCCATGACCACTCCTGCAGCTGGAAGGGCGGTCGGATCACTTCTCTCCACAGTTGCCTTGTAGGGTTCGTGGGTTTCGATATCCACACTCATAAGAGGCTTATAAAGAGTAGGAATAGGCTTCATAACTCCACGAACAACGATAGGTTGCCCATTAGTCATACCACCTTCAAAACCTCCAAGATTGTTAGTACGACGAGTATAGCCGTCTTCTTTAGACCAGAGAATTTCATCCATAACTTGGCTACCTTTACGGTAACCAGCTTCAAAGCCGAGACCAAATTCCACCCCTTTAAAAGCATTGATAGAAACAACGGCTTGGGCAAGTCTGGCATCCAATTTTCTGTCCCATTGGACATAGGAACCAAGACCAACTGGAACACCTCCGACAACTATCTCGACAACCCCACCGATGGTATCTCCATCACGCTTGATTTGGTCAATGTAGTCCTTGATTTCCTGTTCCCGTTCTTGGTTGACAATAGAAACTTCGGACTGGGCAGCTCGTTCCTTAATCTCAGCGACTGTTAGATTTTCAGGAACATCGACTTCCTTGCCACCAAAGATCACGACATGGTTGGCAATCTCCATATCCAGTTCAGCCAAGAGGCGTTTGGCTACTGCCCCAACTGCCACCCGCATGGTGGTTTCACGAGCTGATGAGCGCTCCAAGGAATTTCGCAAATCGTCAAAACGGTACTTGATGCCCCCAACCAAGTCGGCATGACCTGGACGAGGATGGATGATTTTTCGTTTGCTTTTAAGGCGGTCTTCAATGTCCTCCGCAGACATGATATCCAGCCATTTTTGGTGGTCTTTATTGATGACATCCATGGTAATAGGAGCCCCAGTCGTCTTCCCATGGCGAACACCCGAAGTAAAGACAACCTGGTCACTCTCAATCTTCATACGACCACCGCGGCCGTAGCCACCCTGACGACGTTTAAGATCTCCATTAATATCTTCAGCTGTCAAAGGAAGTCCTGCTGGAATTCCTTCAATAATAGCCGTCAGACGAGGCCCGTGTGATTCTCCTGCAGTTAAATATCTCATACGTTCTCCTTATTTTACCAAGTAGTCTTTCATCTCTTCCAGAGAAACTGGGTGAATAGTCGCTGAACCAAGCTCTGGCACCAAGACCAATTTCAAGGTATTGCCACGCGCTTTTTTGTCATGAGTCAAAGCCTGATAAAGCTTGTCAACATCCCAGTTTTCATAATCAACAGGCAAGCCAAATTTCTGACACATATCTGTAATGGACTGAGTTATGCCAACTGGCATGAGGCCTTTTCCCTCAGCCACCTTGGAAATCTGCACCATACCCATTGCCACAGCTTCTCCATGCATGACTTTTCCATAACCGGCCGTTGCTTCAATGGCATGACCAATAGTGTGGCCAAAGTTGAGGTAAAGGCGTACACCATTGTCCAACTCATCCTCAACTACCATCTTGCGCTTGACCTGACAAGAATGTTCAATCAAAGTCTCCGCATGCTCCAGAATGCTCTCAACAGAACCATCCAGCTCCGTCAATAGAGTCCATAGTTCTGGGTCCTCAATCAAGCCATATTTGATAACTTCACCCATTCCTTCAATCAACTCTCTTTTTCCGAGGGTTTCAAGAACAAGTGGGTCAATCAGAACCCCATCTGGTTGGGCAAAGGTACCCACCATATTCTTAGCAAATGGAGTATTGACGCCCGTCTTTCCACCGATTGAAGAATCCACCTGGGCAGTCAAACTAGTCGGTATCTGAACAAAATGAATCCCCCGCATATAGGTAGAGGCTACGAAACCAGCCAGGTCTCCAACGACACCACCTCCGAGAGCCACGATTCCATCGCTACGAGTCAGTCCTTGCTTGACTAAAAATTCATAGACTTTCTGAACAGTGGTTAAATTCTTTCTTTCTTCCCCTTCTAAAAAGTCAAAAACAGCCACCTGAAAACCAGCATCTTCTAAACTGAGTTTGACCTTCTCTGCATAAAGAGAAGCTACATGGTTGTCTGTTACAATGACTACTTTTTGCGGTTGCCAGAGTTCTCGCAACCACTGACCAGCCTGAGCCAGACAACCTTTTTCAATCTGAATATCATAAGGATGATGAGGAATATCGATTCTGATTTTCATAGGAGAATCTCCCTTTCTTTATTGGTATTTTTCTGTTAAGGACTGCCAAATCTCTTCTGTTGGCATTTCCTCGCCTGTCCACAGTTGAAAAGCTTCTGCAGCTTGATAGAGCAACATTCCCAGACCATTGACGGCTGAATTACCCTGACTTCTGGCCCATTTTAAAAATGGCGTTTCAAAGGGTTGGTAAATAATATCTGCCACCAAGATAGTTTCTGGCAAATTGATGCTTTCAGGAACTGGGGATGATTGACCATCCATGCCCACACTGGTGGCATTGACCAGTAAATCCGACTCGGCAATCCTTTCTTGCAGTTCAGAAACATCTTCTAAAGCATACAAGTCCACTTTAAAGCCTGTCTGCTCCTGTAATTTGTCTAGGTAAGGTCTTGTTTTTTCAATAGAGACTGAACGAACAAAGACTGAAATCTGACTGACGCCGTCCAAAATAGCCTGTGCCAAAATGGACTTGGCCGCACCACCTGCACCCAGCAGGGTCATCTTCTTACCTGTAATTGTAAAAGAAGGCAAGCTCTTAAAAAATCCCTTGCCATCTGTATTATATCCAATTAAATTGCCATTCTCATTGACAACCGTATTAACTGCACCGATCAAGCGCGCTTCGTCACTCAGCTCATCCAAATAAGGAATCACTTGCTCCTTATAGGGCATGGACAGGTTGATGCCAAACATCTGGTAGCGACGAATATTGGCCACTGTTTCTGCCAAATCACCCGCTTCAATCTCCCAAGCCACGTAAGCACCGTTGGTAGCTGTCGCCTCAAAGGCCCTATTGTGGATAAAAGGCGAAATAGAATGCTTAATAGGATTGGCAACAACTGCAGCTAAACGTGTATAGCCATCAAGCTTCATCCAAAATCTCCCGAATTTTTTTCATGTTAGATAGGGAAATCTGACCTGGCGCACTTGCCTCATCTAGACTAGCAAAGGACCAGCTAGAACCTGTCACATCCGCAGTGATACGAGAGACCTTGCCCACCTTACCCATAGAAATAGTTACATACTCCTGCTCAGGATTGAGGGTTTTAAAGCCCCGTGTATAGTTCATCAAGTCTAGCACATCCTGCTCCGTATGAGCCATCACCGCAACCTTGACAAGTTTTGGATTTAGGCTCGTCAACTCTGACAAGATTTCCATCATATTTTCAGGTGTTTCTTGGAAATTATGGTAACTCAAAACAAGATTTGGGAAGTCCAGCATTTCTTCAAAAACATCCTTGTAGCTATAGTACTCAAAATCAATATAGTCTGGTTGATAGAGTTGCGCCACTTCCTTGATCAGATGGATATATTCTTCTGGAGAAAGGTCGATTTCTCCCCCTTCAGCGCGAGTTCGCAGAGTGAAAACCAATTCACGACCTGCAAATTTTTCAAAAATAGCTGGAGCTACCTGCAAAATCGCTTCTTTAGGCAGATAGTCGGCACGCCATTCAATAATATCAGCATCTTGATACCTTGTGGCATCCAGAGCCTGGGCCTCCTCTAAACTTCTTGGCATTACTGAAACGATTAATTTCATTTACTAACCTTCATACTAATCACCTTGAGGTAATTACTACTTTCATCTTTTTTATTATAGGCGAAGTCTGCTGGAAGACCGTATTTATTTAAAATCTGGTAACTTCTTCCTGCAAAGCCTTTATCAATTTGTTCTGTAAATTTCTGGCGGGAAACATTGGCAGCATTGGTACTAGCAATGATAATCCCTCCCGGATTTAAAATCTCAAGACTCTGGGAAATCAACTTGTGATAATCCTTGGCCACAGAGAAGGTCTGTTTTTTGTTCCGAGCAAAGCTAGGCGGATCTAGTACAATCACATCGTAGGTCAAGCCTTTTCGCTTGGCATACTTGAAATATTCAAAGACATCCATGACTATAAAACGATGGTCGTCTGTGCTGATTCCATTTGCCTGAAAATGCGCTTCCGACAATTCTCGTGAACGTTTGGCTAGGTCGACAGAGGTTGTGTGGCTAGCTCCCCCCATGGCCGCAGCTACTGAAAAAGCTGCTGTGTAGGAAAACATATTGAGCAAGGATTTACCCATAGCTAAACCATCAACCAAGCTCCCACGAACCTCGTGCTGGTCTAGGAAAATCCCTGTCATCAAGCCATCATTCATAAAGACTTGATACAGGACACCATTTTCCAAAACAGTGAAGAAGTCAGGTGCTTCTTGACCATAAACATGGGCAGATTCATAGTCTAGACCCTTAAAGCGGATCTTCTCATAGGTCCCTAACACCTCAGGAAAAACCTGTCTAAATGCTTCTGAGATAACCTTGCGAATCTGATAAACATAAGAGTTATACCAAGAAAAGACAGCATAGTCGCCATAAAGGTCCACTGTCAGACCGCCAAAGCCATCTCCCTCTTGGTTGAAGAGACGAAAGGCAGTTGTCAAATCATCTTGATAGTAGGCGCTTCTCTTTTCTTTAGCTTGTCTAAACAGCATTTCAAAGAAAGCTTGATTGAAGGTGATCTTGTCTTTACTGATAAACCAACCCAAGCCCTTGTTTTGCTGAGAAAGGTAGGCAGTCCCAAGAAAGGTTCCTTCCTGACTCTGCACTTCTACTTCCTGATCCTTAAGATTGACATTCTCAAGATCACTGGCTTCTAGTAAAACTAACCCCTTAGCGAGCTTCTTTTCAACCCTTTTACTGACTCTTATTCTATTCATAACTACCATTATATCAAACTTTTAGACAATTCTCAAAAAAGAAACTACCCTTGCTTTTTTACTCTTCTTTTAAAAAATGGTATACTAATACTAATAAAAAATTAGGAAGTAAATGTGTGAGAATTAATTTTAACAAAATCCAAAAAGCCATCGGTACCAGACTGGGTTTTGTCCTAACCCTTTTAATCCTATATTGGCTCAAAACCTTATTAGCCTATGCCGTTGACTTTAATTTAGATATCCAAGTAGGCAAGTTGCAGGGAAATTACCTTGCCTTTATCGCCTTTTTCAATCCCCTTCCTCTAGGACTACTCCTGCTGGCTCTAGCCCTCTATGCTCGCTCAACCAAGATCTTTTATGGCCTGAGTATAGCTATTTATAGCCTTTTATTCATTTGGCTCTATTCCAATGTCTTTTACTATCGAGAATTTAGTGACTTTATCACGGCCAATACCATGAAGGTGGTCAGCAAGGTGTCTGTTGGTACTGCGGAACTAGAGTTACTACGCTTTTGGGATTTTATCTATTTTATGGATTTCCCACTGTTGGCTTATCTTCTCTATAAAAAGCTTATCCAGCTGGACAGGAGACCTTTCAAATTCCGCTCCAGTGTTGCAATCACTGCTCTCTCGGCCCTGCTCTTTTCTGCTAATCTTTTCTTGGCTGAAATTGAGCGTCCCGATCTCCTGTCGCGAGGATTTTCGAATTATTATGTTGTTCGTGCCCTTAGTTTGCCAGCCTTTTTAGGCTATAGTGCCAACCAATCCTACAGTGCAAACAAGGAACGTGCCAAGGCCTCTGAGACTGATCTTCAACCTATTACAGATTATATTCAAGAACATTCTGCTAAGCCCAATCCAGACTATTTTGGCTTGGCCAAAGGAAAAAATGTGATTTATCTCCACTTGGAGAGTTTTCAGCAGTTCCTACTGGACTATAAACTCAACCTAGATGGAACTGAGCATGAAGTCACTCCCTTCCTAAATTCACTCTACCATTCGCAAGCAACCCTAGCCTTTTCTAATATCTTTAACCAAGTCAAGGCTGGTAAGACCTCAGATGCGGAAACCATGCTAGAGACCGGTTTGTTTGGACTTGACCAAGGTTCCTTTATGGTCAATTACGGTGGTACCAATACCCAGCAGGCAGCTCCTTTTATCCTATCAAAAAATGGCTACCAATCAAGTGCAGTCTTTCATGGTAATATTGGGACCTTCTGGAACCGGAATACGACCTACAAACAATGGGGCTACCAATACTTCTTTGATGCTTCCTACTTCACCAAGCAAGACAGTAGCAATTCTTTCCAATATGGTTTAAATGATAAAATCATGATGAAGGATTCTATTCAGTATCTGGAGCATTTACAGCAACCTTTTTATGCTAAGTATATCACGGTGTCCAATCACTATCCCTATGCTAGCAATCTGACAGGCGATGAGCTTGGTTTCCCACTGGCTAAAACCAAAGATGAAACAATCAACGGCTATTTCCAAACAGCTAACTATCTGGATAGTACCATCAAGGCCTTCTTTGACTATCTCAAAGAAAGTGGCCTCTATGAAAAATCCATCATCGTCATCTACGGAGACCATTATGGTATTTCTAACTCCCGCAATCCTGACCTGGCTCCCTTGATTGGCAAGACTTCTGAGAACTGGTCGAATTACGACAATGCCATGTTGCAACGAGTGCCTTTTATGGTGGTCATGCCTGGCTATGAAAATGGACAAATCATCAATACCTACGGTGGACAAATCGATATCTTACCGACTCTTGAACACCTCCTTGGTATTGAGTCCAATTCCTTCCTACAAGTTGGACAAGATCTTCTGTCTCCAGATCATCAAGAAATCGTTGCCTTTCGGACTGCCAATTCCTTCGTTACACCAAAATACACCAGCTACGACGGACGAACCTACTATACTGAGAGCGGTCTTGAAATCAGTAATCTTGATGAACAAGCTCAGACTGAACTAGAAATCGTTCGTCAGGCAGCCAGCCAACAGCTAAAAATCAGCGACCAAATTCAAACTGGCGATTTGATACGTTTCTACCAAGCAGATCATCTTGGAAAAGTTGATACAGAAAGTATTTCTTACCTCAATTCTTTACCAATTCTGCAAAAGATTGAGCAGGAAAAAGGAAGTCAGTCAACTAGTCTCTTTAGCCAACGACAAGGCAAAACTAGTACTGACCTTTTCAAGGCACCAAGTTACCAAGAACTCCACCCAGAGTCGGCAGAAACCGAATCAAAATCACAATAAAAATGCTCTTCCGTCTTGGAGGAGCATTTCTTTTTATCAATGAAAATCAAAGAGCAAACTAAGAAACTAGCCTCAGATTAACTGTAAGATTGTAGGTAGAGAGGCTGTATCAGTAATATATGTCTGTCAAGTTTAGTGACAAATATAGTAGAAGAAATATGAGGATATAAATCAGCTTCAGTAGATATCTGGAAAATTTGATTCTATAGAGAAGCCTTTTGTTACAAACTCAATATGCTATCAATAAATAATATCATAGAAGCAACAATAATTATAATTTCACCTATCTGCATTATTCTATTTCGAACTCTAAATATATTTTCTATCAAAAATACTTGAAAAAGACACATTATAGGAATTAAATTTTTTGAAATTGAAAAATATCCAAATAAATAAACTATAAACAACAAAAATAGAAACTTGTTATATTTCTTATTCATGACATTCCCCTCTTTATTTTTTGATTACCAATCTTAATCATTTACAACCACATTATAACAAACTACGAAATCCTTGTTAACAAATATTGCCATTTTTTAAAATTTTTTGTGATTCTTACTTCGATATTGATTTTAGATGACTTTTCGTCTATACTTAGGTGTGAACACAACAGTTCTACTTTGTGTACGATAAACTATGAGCCTTTTGTGCCATATTTTTCTCCTTTCGCTTTACAATTGGCTTAAACACCTTTATTGTATCGCGTTTGGTGTTTTTTTGGTATAACCTTCGATGCATACCCGCATAGCGGGTGTTTTTTTGTCTCGCACCTAACGGAGCGAGACGGACTGAAAGTCACATAATTAAAAAAGTTGGAGCTCAGTACCCCAACAATTACTATTAAAATGTTTGGCGTTTTGCTTTACGCTCTGCACGACCACGAGCGCGATTTTCGGCACGCTTGGTTTTGCGGCGCTTTTCATCAACCGCCCATTGAATTTTCTTCTTATAACCCGGTTTGACTTTTTTCTTTTTCTTTTTGACCAAGCCAATCATTTCGATATCAAGTTTATCTTGTTTTTTCTCACGGTTAGCACGACGATCACGGTCATAAGTATCTTGAAATTCCCCGTCTTTGACCATCTTAGGAGTAAACTTGATTCCCAATTTCTCCAATTCACGAATATCCGAATCATCGCTTGGTTGGTAAAGGGTAATAGCTGTACCTGGTAGGCCGTTTCGTCCAGTTCGACCAACACGGTGCACAAAGAAAGATAAGTCTTGCGGAATGGCATCATTGATGACATGACTGACACCTTCAATGTCAATCCCACGCGCTGCCAAGTCTGTTGCGACAATGTACTCAAAATCCAGATTTTTCACCTGATTCATGATTCGCTTACGTTCACGAGGGGCAATATCTCCATGAATCTTCGCTACCTTCAATCCTTGAGCAGTCAGATATGAATGCAATTCATCAGCACGCGTTTTAGTGTTGACAAAAATCATTGCCAAATAAGGCTGCATCAACTGAGTCAACTGATAAATTTGAGCATTCTTGTCACGTCCCTTAGTAGAAATCAACCAATTATCAATGGTATCAGAAATGACCGTTTTGGTCTTGATTTTCTCCATGACAGGATTTGACAAGTATTTTTTCAAGAATGGTTGCAGTTTTTGTGGGATAGTCGCTGAGAAGACCATGAATTGCAGATCTTTTGGAAGGCTTCCAGCAATCTTATCAACAGTTTCCAAGAATCCCATATCCAAGGTCATGTCTGCCTCATCGACCACAAAGGTCTTGGCCTTGTGAATAGCCAAATCACCGGATTTAACCAAGTCGTAGATACGGCCTGGTGTTCCAATAACAATATGAGGCTGATTGCTTGCCAATTTGTCAATCTGGCGAGCCTTATCCGTACCACCCACATAATTAACCACACGAACTTCTACTTCTGAGTGAGTAGCAATCTGACGGGCTGATTGGTAAATTTGAGTAGCCAACTCACGACTCGGTGCAGTAATCACGGCTTGTACACTATCGCTAGCTTCATCTAATTGCTGGAAAATCGGTAACAAGAAAGTGTGAGTCTTACCTGAACCTGTTTTTGATTCTCCAACCAAATCTCGGCCTGCCAAGACAATGGGAATCAACTTATCTTGTACCTCTGTTGGAGTTGTAAATTTCAACTCCTGCAAGGCTTCTCTAATATAGTTTTTAAATTGAAATTTCGTAAATGACATAATATCCTCGATTCTATCTATCTTACCAATTATACCATATTTTATTCCATTTCAGTAGCCTCACTTATTTATACTCAATGAAAATCAAAGAGCAAACTAGGAAGCTAGCCGCAGGCTGTACTTGAGTACGGCAAGGTGAACCTGACGTGGTTTGAATTTGATTTTCGAAGAGTATTAGGCTATTTCCAGTAGCTTTTCTAATCAGAAAAAGGCTGGAATTTTATAGTTCCAACCTCTTTTCAGTCGTTATTTCCAGTTTAAAATAGCATTCAAGCCATAGTGGTCACTGACTTGTGGACTCTTGTTACCATCAAATACGACATGTAATTTTTCCACATCTAACTCTTTGGTAGTAAAGACATAATCGATTCGAAGGGGTTCAGTGTTCCCTTTCCAGCCATCAATTTCTGGTGGAACGGTATAGCTACCGCTTTTCTCTTGAGCAACTTCAAAAGCGTCTTGTAAGCCTAATGGACTAGCTAAAATAGCTTGGTAGCCTTCCTGTCCAGCCGGATTGTTGAAATCTCCAGCTAGCAAAAGTGGCTTGTTCAATTCTTTCAAGACAGCCTCAAATCGTGCCCATTCTTCTTGGAAACCTTTATCCCACCAAGAAAGGTGGACACTTGCAACTGCAAGCTCCTTACCATCAACTACAGTTTCAGCCACGGCAACACGGCGAGTATGATAGTCTGTTGGATCATCCACATCTGAAACCAGAATTTCTCTTGCTTCAATAGGTGTTTTAGACAAGATAGCCACACCTTCGTGGTAGCGATCATAACCGATATGGTTATAGGCCCAAGTCCAGTAGTAATTTTTCCCTTGCTCAGATAACTTTTCAACCAAGAGTCTAACATAGTGATCTTGGTGAATAGGCTCAGCTGCTGGCAAAGCTTGATAAAGATCATTGACCTCCACCTCTGGAGATGTGATCTCCTGATTGATTTCTTGGAAACAAATCAAATCATAGTCCTTTTCAAGAATATCCTGAAGCAAAATCTGGAATTTTTCCTCTGCTTCTTTCTCCATCCAACTGTGAGTATTGAGTGTTAAAAATTTCATTCTTTTCTCCCAAAATAAGAGGTTGGAATACAGCTTCCAACCTCAAGTATATTACAATTCCACTTTAGCAACTGCTGTTTTAGCTGCAAGAGAACCTGTTTTTTCTAATTTAACTGATTTAATTGCATCACCATTTGTGAAGACAACTACTGTTGAAGTTTCACGACCTGCTGCACGGATAGCATCCAAGTCAGCTGTGACAAGAAGATCACCTGCTGCAACTTTTTGTCCTTCAGCAACATGAACTGTAAATGGTTTACCTTCAAGACTTACTGTGTCCAAACCAATGTGAACCAATACTTCAAGACCTGGTTCAGTCACAATACCAAGAGCATGTTTTGTTGGGAAGATGCTTGATACAGTACCTGAAACTGGAGATACAATGTTTCCATTTGCAGGTTCTACTGCAAATCCATCACCCATCATTTTTTGAGCAAATACTGGATCTTTTACTTGTTCCAAAGCAACAACTTGACCATCAGCTACTGAGTATACTTCCTCAGTAAGACCTTTATAGTGAACTGTGTTTTGTTGTGCTTCTGTCATTTGGCTTGGAAGAGTTTCAGGAATGATTTCGCCTGAATCAAGGATATCTTGGATATCAGATTTCAATACGTCAGCTTTTGGTCCGTAGATAGCTTGAACCCCTTGTCCTTTCATGACAAGACCCATAGCTCCTTCTGCTTTCCATTGCTCTGCATTTCCTACTTTATCTGCATCTTTAACAGTTACACGAAGACGAGTCATACATGCGTCAACATCAACGATGTTTGCACGTCCACCAAGAAGATTGATAATGTTTACAGCTTGAGAGCCTGCTGCAACTTTCACTTCGCTACTAGATTCTTCTGAACCTTCAGCAGTTTCGTAGTTTCCGTTACGCCCTGGAGTTGCGTAGTTGAATTTTTGAATCATGAAGTTTGCGATAAAGTACATGATTACAGCAAAGAGAACAGTTACCCAAACGAAGTTAACGATATCCATACCGATACCAGCACTGATTGCAATAGGTGTACGAGTCAAGAACTCGATTGAACCGAATGAGTGCATACGTAGGTTCACAACGTCAGCCATAGCGAAGGCAGCACCTTGAACAAGTGAGTAAACAAGATACATAGGTGTTGCGACGAACATGAACATGTATTCGATTGGTTCAGTAACCCCTGTCAAGAATGTTGCAAGAGCTGTTGCAATCATCATACCTTTGTATTTATGTTTCTTGTCAGCATCAACATTACGGTAGATAGCCACAACCACACCCATCAAGATACCGAATGAACCAATCATTTGTCCAACTTTGAAACGAGCTGGGTGAACAGTATCTAACAAGTGTTGGTATTGACTAGCATCAGTACCCTTAAGGTTTACAAGGTCTGTTACCCATGCAAGCCAAAGTGGATCTTGACCAAATACTTGGCTACCTTTAGCTGCACCAGTTAAGACCTCATAAGTACCACCAAGAGCTGTGTAGTTCATTGGGATAGTCAACATGTGGTGAAGACCAAATGGCAAGAGCAAACGTTCCAATGTACCATACAAGAATGGTGCAAGGATTGGAGCAGTTTCTTGTGAGTTGGCAATCCAGATACCAAAGCTATTGATACCTGTTTGAACTACTGGCCAGAAAGCAGCAAGTACAATTGCAGCAATTATTGAACGAAGAATAACTACAAACGGTACAAAACGTTTTCCGTTAAAGAATGAAAGTGCATCAGGAAGCTTACGGAAGTTATAGTATTTATTGTAAGCAGTTGCTCCAATAAAACCAGAAATAATCCCTACGAACACACCCATGTTCAAGGCTGGAGCTTCCATAACACTAATGAAGTAATCAGCAACTTTGATTTGCCCACCCAATAGTGTTGAAACCATAGCATCTGGATTTTTCAACATATCGCCTGATACACCAAAGATTGTACCAGTGATACGGTTAATCAAGATGAAGGCAAGACCAGCGGCGAAAGCACCACCAGCGCGTTCCTTAGCCCAGCTTCCTCCAATTGCTAGGGCGAACAAGATATGAAGGTTAACGATAACTCCCCAACCGATTTGCTCTAGTACACCACCAGTAATAACGAGTGGTGCAAAGGTTGGGTTAATCATCACGATAGACTTACCGATTGAAATCATCAAACCAGCAGCCGGCATAACCGCGATAACCACCATCAAAGCCTTACCGAATTTTTGCCAAAATTCGAAAGACAAGACATTTTTGAATGTATCTTTCATCATTCAAATCTCCTTTATTTTTATTTAGGCAAACGTTTTACGAAAACGTTTGCACCTTTTATGATTTAATTATACCACTTTAATTTTTTTTGTAAAGGCTTTTACAAAAAAAATTACACTTTTTTCTAAAATTTTTGTAGCAAAAAAAGGAGATCACTTAATCTCCTCATAAAAGTAGCTAGTTTACCTAAATCTTCAAGAATCGGCGCATGGAAATTCCTGATCCCAGTGAACCGATGAAAATCCCAATCACAAATAATAGAGCAATCATCAGAGGAGTAAATACCTCTGGCGCGATCATAGACAGATTTTGTCCGACCAATGACTTATTGACAGATTGGTAAACCATTCGATAAACAATAAAGACCAACACTGATGGTGCAGTTGCTCCAAGCAAACCAATGAAGGCACCTTCAAGTAAGAAAGGTCCACGGATATAACTGTTCTTAGCACCAACCAAGCGCATGATTTGAATTTCGCGACTGCGAGAAATAATGGTAATACGAATGGTATTTGAAATCAAGAAAACTGCAATGAAAATCAACAGTCCTGCAATAACTAATCCCCAAACACGGATAAATGATGCTAGTTGGAACAGGCGTTCTGTATTGGCACCACCATCCTGAACCTCAGACACACCTTCAATTTTTTTAGCCTCTTCTGCTACTGTCTTTACATCACTTGGTGTATTTGTATCAACGATATAAGCATCATAGAGGGGGTTAGCATCTCCTTCAAAAATTTTCCAGTTATCACCCATTGTCTCGGTTAATTTTTCATACTGTTCTTCTTTACTTGAAAAAGTAACACTCTTAACAGTAGA
This sequence comes from Streptococcus mitis, assembly GCA_001914195.1. Taxonomy (GTDB): domain Bacteria; phylum Bacillota; class Bacilli; order Lactobacillales; family Streptococcaceae; genus Streptococcus; species Streptococcus mitis_F. The sequence goes on from MKYF01000028.1 coordinate 60,980, forward strand.
CATCCCCTTCAAAGCATTGTATACCTTGTGGTAGTCATTATTTGTAACAGTTTGACCTTCTTTTTCAATAGTCTCGCTATTATCAGCTACATCCTTTCGAATATAAACCATCACTCGAACATTATTTTCAATATCTGTAGCTAGTTTCGCTGTATTGAAAATAACAGAAGCAAATATGGCAACTAAGGTCAAAGTAATCATGACTGAGCTGACAGCAGCCACTGTCATCCAACCATTTCGTTTCAAACTTTTTAGTGATTCGAATAAATGGCGAAAAAATCTACTAATCATCGTATCCATACTCTCCTTTTGATTCGTCACGAACGACACGGCCATTTTCAATGGCAATGACACGGTGGCGCAAGGTATTTACAATCTGGCTATTATGAGTCGCCATCAAAATAGTTGTCCCTTGTAGGTTAATCCGTTCCAAGAGATTCATAATTTCCCATGAATTATCCGGGTCCAGGTTTCCTGTTGGTTCATCGGCTATCAATACTTTGGGATTATTTACAATGGCACGTGCAATCGCAATCCGCTGTTGCTCTCCACCTGAGAGCTCATTGGGGAAAGAACGAACCTTGTGCTTCAACCCAACCAAGTCTAAAACTTCCATCACACGTTTTTTGATATTACGGCGATTTTCCCCGATTACTTCCATAGCGTAAGCAATATTTTCATAGACCGTTTTCTTTGGCAACAGTTTATAATCCTGGAAGACAACCCCAACACTACGACGTAGAAGCGGGACGTCTTTCTTTTTGATCTTAACCAGATTAAAACCAGCAACTGATAGGCTTCCTTTATCGATTTTTACTTCACGATATAGAGAACGAATGAAGGTTGACTTCCCTGCTCCTGAAGGTCCTACAATGTAAGCAAATTCTCCCGGTTGAACGCTGACCGAAACACCGCGTAGGGCAGTCGTTCCGTTGTCGTATTTTTTGACGACATCTCTCATTTCAATGATTGACATGTGAGTTCCTTTCTATCTTAGCTGATTCGCCACTTGAGATAAGCATCGATAAAACCATCTAGGTCTCCGTCCATAACCTTATCTACCTGAGCAACTTCAAAGCTAGTTCGATGATCTTTTACCATAGTATAAGGCGTGAAGACATAAGAACGGATTTGGCTTCCCCATGTGATTTCTTTTTTCTCACCCTTGAGGGAATCTACCTCCGCAGCTTTTTTCTCTTGCTCCATTTGATAGAGCTTAGCCTGCAACATCTTCATAGCTCGATCTCTATTTCCATACTGGGTACGATCCACTGTTGATTGGACAACAATTCCAGTTGGAATGTGGGTTAAACGTACACCTGTTGAAACCTTGTTGACGTTTTGTCCACCGGCACCACCTGAACGGAAGGTATCCATCTTGATGTCATCTTCCCGGATTTCCACTTCAATGGTATCGTCCAACTCAGGCATCACTTCTACAGATGTGAAAGAGGTATGGCGCCGTTTGGCAGAGTCGAACGGCGAAATTCGCACCAAACGGTGCACACCCATTTCTGACTTGAGAAGACCATAGGCATTGGGTCCTTCAAATGATAGGGTTACTGACTTAATACCAGCTTCATCACCTGCTTGGTAATCCAATACTTCCACTTTAAAGCCTTTGGCATTTCCATAGCGAGTATACATACGAAGCAACATATCACCCCAGTCCTGAGCCTCAGTACCACCGGATCCTGGATGGATTTCCAAAATCGCATTATTATGGTCATAAGGTTCTGACAAGAGCAAGGTCATCTCGTAACTGGTCATCATCTTATCAAGTTCTGATAACTGCTCAACCAATTCTTCATGCACCGACTCATCTTCAGCTAAAAAGTCTAATAAAATTTCGACTTCATCCTGTAACTCTTCCATTTTGTGGAAGGTGTTGTAGGTGTTTTTTAATTCATTTAATTCTTGCGACGTTTTTTGGGCCGCGATATTATCGTTCCAAAAATCAGGTTCTGTCATCTTATTTTCCAAGATGGCAATCTCTTCCTCTAGACCTTCTAGGTCAAAGAGACCCCCTGAAAGAAGCTAATTTTTCACGATTTGCGTCAATTTTCTGACGAATTACTGAAATGTCCATAAATACTCCTTTTTTACATCATTTCATTATAGCATATTTTATCATTTCTTTCCATCTTTTGCTCTAATCCCTTATTACACGTAAAAAGAAGCCTTTCGGCTTCCCTTCTTACAAGACTTTTGCTGAAGTACGAGTAATTTCTTCTACTTGAATATTCTCTGATTCAAATTTTTCTTTCAAGGCTGGTAAATCAATTGAGCCATCGATTTGAACTTCGATAATCACCTTACCATCTTTACGCGGAATATTGACTGTATGCGAGATATTCAAATTTTCTTCTGCAATCAAAGAAACAATCTTTCCGAGGACGCCAACTTCATCTTCTGTAACAAAGCGCACACGAATTCCTTCTTCACCATAACCAGCAATTTCAAGAAAGGCTTGGAAAACATCACGGTCCGTAATAACTCCGTATACTTGATGATTATCTACGACAGGAAGAATACCAATCTTGTTTTTCAACATCAAATAAGTTGCATCCTCTAGACTCGCATAGCCTGAAACAGTGACAACATCGCGAATCATGACATCTTTTACTTTTGTCTTATTCAGAAGATAATTCATCTCATAGATAGAAAGACTTGTTGCTTTGGATGGACTGGCTTGGGCAATGGTGCCCTCAGTCACCAAACCAACCAATTGATCGTTTTCGATAACAGGCAAGCGGTGCAACCCTTGCTCTCTCATTAAATCTGCTGCATGAGATACTGTTGTATCTGGACTAATATAAACTACCTTGCGGGTCATAAAATCTTTAACTGCCATGAGACTTCTCCTTTTCTATTCTTATCCCTATTATACAATCTTTTTGCAAATCTATCAAACGCTTACATTTCTTTTTCAAAATTCAGAAAAGTATGAATAAGCTAGCAAAAAGAGCTCTAAAATCGAGCTCTGTGAATGAAGGTAAGAAACGTTTCATTCCATTTTTTCAATTATCAGAAATTTATCTTTCAAAGTAGATGCAGATTTGTTTGCAATCTAAATATGCCAACTAAAAAGGTCCCCCGGACTATTAATGATGATTACTTCGTAATCTTCATTTGCAACCTAAACTAGTCTCCCAGACTATGCGAAGATTGCTTACGCAATCTCCATCTGCCGACTAAAAAGGTCCCCCGGACTATAATGATGATTACTTCGTAATCTTCATCCACCGACTAAAACAATCCACTGGATTGTTTTAGCCACCCAGATACGCTTTTCTGACTTCTTCTGATGAGGCGAGTTCTTTTCCTGTTCCTGATAGAACGATTTTTCCTGTTTCCAGCACATAGCCTCGGTCAGAGATTGCGAGTGCTTTATTGGCATTTTGTTCAATCAAGAGGACAGTTGTCCCTTGTTTCTGGATATCTTGAATGATATCAAAAATCTCTTGGATAAAGATTGGGGCAAGTCCCATTGATGGTTCATCTAAAAGAAGAAGTTTTGGTGTTGACATGAGGGCGCGTCCCATGGCAAGCATTTGTTGTTCTCCCCCTGAAAGAGTAGCTGCATCTTGGTTCTTCCGTTCTTCAAGACGAGGGAAGCGTGAGAAAACCTTCTTCAAGTTAGCTTGATTTTCTTCACGATTTTTCTTTAAGAAAGCTCCCATTTCAAGATTTTCCATAACAGTCAAGCCAGGAAAGACATGGCGGCCTTCTGGTACTTGTGAAAGACCACCTGCCACGATTTTTTGAGCTGGCATTTTTTGGATTTCTTGACCTAAAAATTCAATCTTTCCTGAGCTTGGTCTAACTAAACCAGACAAGGTACGGAGAATGGTTGTTTTACCAGCACCATTGGCACCGATAAGGGAAACAACTTCTCCTTCATTCACTTCAAAGCTTACATCACGGACCGCTTGGATCATGCCGTAATGCACAGAAAGATTATCAACTTTTAACATAGACATTAGGCTTCACCTCCTAGATAAGCTTCGATAACGCGTTTATTGGTCTTAATTTCGTCTGGAGTTCCCTGAGCAATCAAACGACCGTATTCAAGTACGTAGATACGTTCTGTAACCTCCATAACCAGATTCATATCATGTTCAATCAACATGATTGTAATCTTAAATTCATCTTTGATGCGACGAATTAACTCAGTCAATTCGGCTGTTTCCTGTGGGTTCATACCTGCTGCTGGTTCATCTAAAAAGAGAATTTTAGGTTCCGTAGCGAGGGCACGAACAATTTCCAAACGACGTTGTTGTCCGTAGGCAAGATTTTTAGCAAGAGTCTCTGCATCACCATCCAAATCAAAGATTTTCAGCAATTCCAAAGCTTTAGCCTTTAATTCTTTTTCACTCTTGTAAAAAGCTGGTAAGCGTAAGAAACTAGCAAAAACATGTTGTTTGTGATGGTTGCCAAAGGCAATCAAAACATTGTCTAAAACTGTTAAATCTTTAAAGAGACGGATATTTTGGAATGTACGTCCAAGTCCCAAAGAAGCAATCTTATAAGGTGACTTTCCATTCAAAAGGTGGCCATCTAGGGTTACTGTTCCCTCGCTTGGTTCATAAACACCCGTCAAGAGGTTGAAAAGAGTGGTTTTCCCAGCTCCGTTTGGACCGATTAGTCCAACCAGTTCCCCTTCGTTTAATTCAAGAGTCACATCTCCAACAGCTGTTAGACCGCCAAAATGTTTGGTTAACTGTTTTACTTCAAGTAATGCCATTAGTTTTGTTCCTCCTTCTTAGATTTTTTAAAGAAACGTGATAGGCTCAATTCCCATGTCCCAAGTAGTCCACCTGGTCTGAAAATCATTACCAATACCAAGGCCAAAGCGTAGATGATCATACGCACGCTAGCAACATCTTGGAGAAGCATATTCAAAATTCCAAGGACAATAGCTGAAACGATGGCACCTGTAATGGAACCAAGTCCACCAAATACAACAATGATCAAAACGTTGATTGAGTTGATGAAAGTGTAATCTTTCGGTACAACTGAACCGATAAATCCTGCCTGAAGTGATCCTGCAATACTTGCAGTAATGGCACCAAAGACAAAAGCGATGATTTTAATTTTAGTTGTATTAACACCGACTGACTCTGCAGCAATTTCATCTTCACGAACGGAGAGAGTTGAACGACCAATAGGGCTACGCAAGAAGTTCAAGGTTGCAATGGTTGTAATCACGACAAAGAAGTATACCATTTGCCAAGTTGTAAAGTTAGGAATTCCCAAGATACCTGCTGCACCATTTGTAAGGTTTCCACCATTTATGATAAAGATACGGATAATTTCAGATACACCGAGAGTTGCTACCGCAAGATAGTCTCCCTTCAAGCGCAAGGTTGGAATCCCGACAAGCAAGGCAACTGCTCCTGAAAGCAAAGCACCTATAAGCATGGCTCCAAAGAAGGCACCGTAGGTTGGTGATTTAGAACCAATAATAGCAGCGGCATAGGCACCAATCGCCATGAAACCAGCATGCCCAAGTGAAAATTGTCCTGAAAAACCAACGATTAAGTTAAGGCCAACAGCCAAAATAATATTAATTCCGATCTGTTGTAAAATCTGAACATAGAATAGATTGAGTACTCCGACTGAAACCAGTACACTAATCAAGCCATAGCCAGCTAACAAAAGGAGTAACCATAGAATATTAACTTTTAAATTTTCTTTCATCGTTTACACCTTCTCTTTCACATTCTTACCAAGGATACCTGCTGGGCGGACAATCAAGATCAACAACAAGATTCCATAAACAATGGCATCACGGAAGTCTGACATTCCAAAGGCTGTCGCAAAGGTTTCCAATAGACCAATCACAAAGCCACCAAGAGCCGCACCAGGAATAATCCCGATACCACCAAGTACTGCGGCAACGAAAGACTTAAGACCTGGAGTAACCCCCATCAAAGGCTCTAGAGAGTTATAATAGAGGGCAATCAGAACACCAGCCGCACCCGCAAGAGCTGAACCCAAAGCGAAGGTAAAGCTGATAGTACGGTTTACATTAATCCCCATCAATTGCGCTGCATCGCTATCTACAGATACAGCACGCATGGCTTTCCCCATCTTGGTCTTTTGGACAATGACTTGTAACAAAATCATCAAAATCAAGGAAATGGCCAAGATCATTAACTGCACGTTTGTTAGGCTAACTGGTCCCAAATCATAGCGAACTGTTTGAATCGCTTGAGGGAAGGCACGGGTATTGGCACCAACCAGATAGACCATCCCATATTCCAATAGGAAAGAAACCCCAATAGCCGTAATCAAAACAGCAATACGAGTAGAGTGACGCAAAGGTCTGTAAGCAAGGAACTCAATCACGACACCAAGGATGGCTGTCGCTAGCATAGCTACAATAAGCGCTACAAAGAAATTCATTTGGAAAGAATTAATCAAGAAATAACCGATAAAGGCTCCCATCATATAAATATCACCGTGGGCGAAGTTGATGAGCTTGATAATTCCGTAAACCATGGTATATCCTAGGGCTAACAGCGCATAAACACTACCTAGAATCAAACCATTTACTAGTTGTTGGAGCATAAGATTCACTCTTTCTATTTATAATTTTGAGGGTTTCCCCTCACTTTTTGATAGGTTCTTAAACACCGAAACAGGGAGTGAGTCAGAGGCTCATTCCCTATTTCAACATTTTTCTATTATGGTTTTACAACTTCTGCTGCTTCAACCTTACCATTGTTCATAGTCATCATGTAAGCAGTTTTGACTGTGTTGTGGTCTGCATCAAAGCTTGTTTGACCAGTTACACCTTCAAAATCTTTTGTTTTAGCAAGGTTATCCTTGATTTCACCAGAGTTTTTAGCACCTTTTGCTGCGTTTGCTACAAGGTGAACTGAGTCATAAGCCAAGGCTGCAAATGTTGAAGGCTCTTCGTTGTACTTAGCACGGTAAGCATCAAGGAAGGCTTTTGCTTTAGCTGAAACTTCTACAGTAGTTGAGAAGCCTGAGATAAAGTAGATGTTTGATGCTTTTTCAGCAGTTGCTTGTTGTACAAACTCTTCACCGTTGAATCCATCACCACCAACAATTGGTTTGTCAATTCCCATACCACGCGCTTGGTTTACAATTTTACCAGCTTCAGTGTAGTAACCAGGGACGATGATAGCATCAAAGTCTTTCCCTTTCATTTTTGTAAGGGCTGCTTGGAAGTCTGTGTCACCTGCTACGAAAGTTTCATCAGCAACGATTTCACCCTTGTAAGCTTCACGGAAGGCTTTGGCAATACCTTTAGCATAGTCGCTGGCATTGTCAGTGTAAAGAACAACTTTCTTAGCTTGCAATTTTTCAGAAACATAGTTTGAGATAATTTTTCCTTGGAAGCTATCTTGGAAAGTTCCGATAAAGAGGTAATCTTGACCTTTAGTCAATCCATCTTGAGTCGCACTTGGCGAAATCAATGGAACACCTGCTTTTGTAGCGTTCGCTACCGCAGCAGCAGTCGCACCAGATGTCGCAGGTCCTACGATTGCTGATACTTTAGATTGAGTTACAAGGTTAGTTGTTACTGAAGCCGCCTCAGCTGTTTCAGACTTGTTATCTTTATCAACTACTTCGATTTGTTTTCCATCGATACCACCTGCAGCATTGATTTCATCAACAGCAAGTTGGGCACCTTTTTGTTCAGATGTTCCGTAGGCTGCTACAGCACCAGTTTCTTCGAAGTTAAATCCGATTTTGATTGTCTTTTCATCTACTGAGTTACCAGCAGCGTTTGACGCTCCAGACTTCACTTCTCCACAGGCTGCAAGAAGTGCTACACTTGCAAGCGCCACAAACGATAGGGCAAATTTTTTCTTCATTTTTTTGTCTCCTTATTTCTTAAATAAATAGCATGTTAAGAATATACCGAATTATCAGAAAATTGTCAACACTTTTCTTGAACTTTTTCGATGATAACGTTTTCCTCTCGATAAAGATTGCCCACAAAGGGTGTTTCCAGCTCTTGGATATGACAAACTCTGACTTTTTTTATAAACTTTTCCTTGCTCAAGCGCCCGACCAATTGCTCCACTTCTTGAGTTGGAACATAAAGTTGCAAGTAACGATGTTTCTTGGAATGATAGGTAATATCTCCATAATCCTGCAGTTTTTTGGCATCACGATTATAGTAAAGATAGATAATCAAGCCAGATCGATTAACTTTTTCAAACATGATAAATCCTCTTTCTAAGAAATCTCCCCCTATTATACCAAAAAAAGCAAACCCAGTCGAGTTTGCCTTCTTTGATCATTAATTCAATGAATTGTTGGCCATGATTTCATCAATAAAGCCATATTCAAGTGTTTCTTGGGCACTCATCCAGTTATCGCGTTCTGCATCTGCATGAACTTTTTCGATTGACTGACCTGAATTTTCAGCCAAGATTTTTTCCAAGGTGTTACGAGTTTTAAGCAAGTGTTCTGCAGCGATCGCCATATCGGTTTGTTGGGTACCACCACCTGTACCACCCATTGGTTGGTGAATCATATACTCTGCATTTGGAAGCATGAAACGTTTGCCTTTTGCTCCACTTGATGCGATGACTGTTCCCATAGATGCTGCCATACCCATAACGATGGTTTGGACATCTGCCTTGATAAAGTTCATGGTATCAACGATTGCCAAACCAGCTGAAACGGAACCACCAGGTGTATTGACATAAAGGTAAATATCTTTTGTACTATCTTGGGCATCCAAGAAAAGCAATTGGGCAATAACAGAGTTGGCCATGTTGTCTTCAACTGGACCAGTCAGCATAATGATGCGGTCTTTGAGAAGACGTGAGTAAATATCGTAGGAACGTTCTCCACGGCTTGTTTGTTCAATAACGACAGGAATCATTCATTTCTCCTTTTGAGTTTTAATTTTGTTGGTCAAATGACTGAAGATAAGACTATTATAATATCTTGGTCAAAAAAGGTCAAATTTTTGCTCTGTTTTCATTAGACAGAAACAAAAACTCAACCCCCTTTCATAACAGGAAATTCTTTTCCAAGTCAATCTTCTTTTCGATCTTATTTCGTACCGAACAAGCGGTCCCCAGCATCTCCAAGACCTGGAACGATATAACCGTGTTCGTTCAAGCGTTCATCCAAGGCTGCTGTAAAGATTTCTACATCCGGATGAGCTTCTTGAAGGGCTTTTACACCTTCTGGAGCAGATACAAGGCAGACAAATTTGATATTTGATGCGCCACGTTTTTTAAGAGAATCAACAGCCAAGATTGCTGAGCCACCTGTTGCCAACATTGGATCTACTACAAAAATTTGACGTTGGTCAATATCTTCAGGCAATTTTACCAAGTACTCAACTGGTTGAAGTGTTTCTTCATCACGGTACATACCGATATGACCAACTTTAGCAGCTGGAACCAAGCTCAAGAGACCATCAACCATCCCGATACCTGCACGCAAGATTGGAACGATGGCCAATTTCTTACCTGCCAATTGTTTTTGAACTGTTTTTGTAATTGGTGTTTCGATTTCCACATCTTCTAGTGGAAGATCACGAAGTACTTCATACCCCATCAACATTGCAATCTCATCTACTAGCTCACGAAAAGCTTTTGTAGAAGTATCTGTACGACGCAAGATTGACAATTTGTGTTGAATCAGCGGGTGATTAATAACTTCAATTTTTCCCATTTTTGGAATTCCTTCTTTCAATTTATTCTTCTTATTATACCAAAAAACGGTTTAAAAATCTTTCTAAACCATTTATTTTTGATAATTTTTACATTAAATCTGCCTCTTTAAGAGCTCCCTGTACTGTCTCAAGTGGTAGATGGGTCAATTCTGTTCCCTTTTCTTGATAAAGGTATTGGGCGTAGTCGTCCATTCGGTACTGGTTAATATAAACCACGCGCTTACAGCCGACCTGAAGCAATTGTTTTGTACAGTTCAGACAAGGAAAATGGGTTACATAGGCCGTAAAACCTTTAGGAACACCACGTTCTGCACCTTGGAGAATGGCATTGACCTCAGCGTGAAGGGTGCGAACACAGTGGCCTTCGATGACCAGACATTCGTGATCAATACAATGCTCAGTCCCTGACACCGAACCATTGTAACCAGTGGAAATAACTTTATTATCCTTAACCAAAATTGCACCCACTTTAGCGCGTTTACAAGTGGAACGATTGGCAATTAGTAGGGCTTGGGCTGCAAAATACTCATCCCAGGCTAGTCTTTTTTCAGTCATCTCTTTTCTCCTTTTTCTCTATTTTTTAAAAAATGGTAACCGTAAATCTGCAATCTTTTCAGCTGGTACCTTCATGCCATCCTTGATCCATTTTAGGAGGACAGAGACGATGGCTGAACTCCAAAAGGAATGAAGATAAGAGCTGACACCTTTTGATTTTCCATGGTATTTTTCTAGAAATTCCTGCATGGCTTGGACAAAGATTTTTTCCAGATGGTAATCCAAGGCCAATTGAATCACTCTGGCTTCTTTTCTTGCCTCTCGGAAAAGGTGAACCCAGACCAGATAAAGATCTGTCTTTAGATCGTAATGATGCAACTGTTCCATAATATTGTGAACACTCCGTTTAAAGACACTCTCTAAAATTTCCTCTTTGGAATCATAATTGCGGTAAAAGGCTGCACGCGAAACGCCTGCACGTTTGACCAATTCAGAAATACTAATCTTGGTCAGGTCCTTTTTTTCCAAGAGTTGCAAGAGGGCTGTTTCGATTGCTTCTCTGGTTAATAAATTGGATTCTTGGTTTGATTTTCTGAGATTTTCAAGAGACTTTTCAGAGATTCTACGTTCAGACATAACATTTTCTTTCTACTTGTCACAACAGACGGATGAGGCTTTTGTTTCAAGGGTTTTCATGATATAATTGTAAAAAAAGACAGAACCTTTGTCAATGTATAACTGACAAAGATGGAGAATTTCTATGACTTGGAAGATTATTGCTGACTCTGGTTGTGATTATCGTCAGCTGGCAACACCAGCTATTGACACAACCTTTGTAAGCGTCCCCTTAACCATTCAAGTAGCTGATCAGGTCTTTGTTGATGATGCCAATCTTGATATTGACCAAATGATGGAAACCATGTATGCAACCGCAGAAGCTTCAAAATCAGCCTGTCCAAGCCCAGATGATTATTTGCGAGCATTTGAAGGTGCCAAAAACATTTTCCTAGTAACCATCACTGGCACTCTTTCTGGCAGTCACAATAGTGCTCAACTAGCTAAGAATATTTATCTAGAAGACCATCCTGATACTAAGATTCATGTGATTGATAGTTTGTCTGCTGGCGGTGAAGTTGACTTGCTTGTAGAAAAATTAAATGACTTGATTGACCAGGGCTTATCTTTTGAAGAAGTGGTTAAAGCTATCACTGCCTATCAAGAAAAAACCAAGTTGCTCTTTGTCCTAGCCAAAGTCGATAACTTGGTGAAGAACGGCCGTTTGAGCAAACTTATCGGTACGGTCGTTGGCCTTCTCAATATCCGTATGGTTGGGGAAGCTAGTGAAACTGGAACCCTCGAATTGCTACAAAAAGCAAGAGGAACAAAGAAATCGATTCAGGCAGCCTATGAAGAGTTGATAAAAGCTGGATATGCTGGTGGTCGTATTGTCATGGCCCAACGCAATAACGAGAAATGTTGCCAACAGCTTTCAGACCGAATCCGTGAAAATTTCCCACAGGCGGATATTAAAATTCTCCCAACATCTGGTCTCTGCAGTTTTTATGCAGAAGATGGTGGTTTGCTGATGGGATATGAAATTGATTAATTGCATTCTTAACAAGAGGTGACTTCATCTCTTGTTTTTTTGTGGTACAATAGAGCTATGAAACATTTTGATACTATTGTCATCGGTGGGGGACCTGCTGGTATGATGGCTACGATTTCCAGTAGCTTTTATGGTCAGAAAACCCTCCTCATCGAAAAAAATCGGAAACTTGGAAAAAAATTAGCTGGGACTGGTGGCGGACGTTGCAATGTCACTAACAACGGAACTCTAGATGACCTACTAGCTGGAATCCCTGGAAATGGGCGCTTTCTTTATAGTGTCTTCTCCCAATTTGATAACCATGATATCATCAACTTTTTTACTGAAAATGGTGTTAAACTTAAGGTCGAAGACCACGGTCGTGTCTTTCCGGCTAGTGACAAGTCTCGTACCATTATTGAAGCCTTGGAGAAGAAAATCACTGAGCTAGGTGGCCAAGTTGCTACTCAAACAGAAATTGTTTCGGTTAAAAAGGTAGACGACCAGTTTGTCCTTAAATCCACAGATCAAACCTTCACTTGTGAGAAACTCATTGTCACAACAGGTGGGAAATCCTATCCTTCCACTGGTTCGACTGGTTTTGGTCACGAGATTGCCCGCCATTTTAAGCATACCATTACCGAGCTTGAGGCTGCTGAAAGTCCTTTATTGACAGATTTTCTACACAAGGCGCTTCAGGGGATTTCACTAGACGATGTTACCTTAAGTTATGGTAAGCATGTCATCACTCACGATTTGCTCTTTACCCACTTTGGTTTGTCAGGCCCTGCTGCCCTACGTATGTCTAGCTTTGTACAGGGTGGGGAGGTTCTCTCGCTAGATGTTTTGCCTCAACTTTCTGAGAAGAACTTGGCTACATTTCTAGAAGAAAATCGGGAAAAATCCTTGAAAAATGCTTTAAGAACCTTGTTGCCAGAACGCTTGGCAGAATTTTTTGCGCAAGGCTATCCTGACAAAGTCAAACAGTTGACTGAAAAGGAACGAGAACAACTTCTCCAGTCTATCAAGGGACTTAAAATCCCTGTGACCGGTAAAATGTCCTTAGCTAAATCCTTTGTTACCAAGGGTGGAGTCAGTCTTAAGGAAATCAATCCTAAAACTCTGGAAAGTAAGCTGGTACCTGGACTCCACTTTGCTGGTGAGGTACTGGATATCAACGCCCACACAGGTGGCTTTAACATCACTTCTGCCCTCTGCACCGGCTGGGTGGCAGGATCAAACCCAATCTAAAATATACATTACTAAACGGAACAATCCGCCCCAAAAGAAAGGAACTACTTTGGAACATATTATCTTGCTAAGGGGAGTGACTCCTAATGGAAAAAATGCTATCCCTAAAATGTCTTATCTAGTAGATATCTTGACAGAAGCTGGTTTTCAACAAGTTCGAACTTATATTCAAAGTGGAAATATTATTCTTGAAAGTAACTTAGCTCTCGAAGACATACGAGAACAAGTTCATACTCTAATAAAGGAAAAGATTGGAGCCGATCTCAAAATAATCATTAAGAATAAGGATATTTTTAAAAACATTGTCCAAGAAAATCCGTTTGGAGAACACTATCTTTATGACCGTGTACACGTGATTTTTTATCAAGAACCTATTCAAAGTCTCCCTTTAGAAAAATTGAAAATTGATTACGGTGAAGAAGAAATTTGTATCGGTAACCATTGTCTTTACCTCTATCTCCCTAGAACTGCAAAACAAAAGAAACTCCATACCAACTATCTTGAAAAGCTTTTTAATGTAGATTTGACCATGCGAAAACTAAATGTAGTAGAAAAATTATTAAGCAAGTAGTGCTTGAATTTAGTAAAAATCGGAAGAATACTCCTCCGATTTTATTTTGTCTGAGTTTGGACATAATGAGCGATCACATCTGATGTGTACTGGGCTGTACCAGGTCCAAATTTATCAATATTTTCCTTAAACTCTGGATTATAGACGTATCCCTTGCCGATATATCCGAAGACCTCAACAGAACAATCAAATCCATAAGTACGAATGGCTTGCAAGAGTTTGGCTGCTTGCTCTTGGTTTTCTGTTGCTGTTGCAGGCAGACCAGCTTGAAGATTTTGTGCCAAAGCTTGAAAAACTTGGTTGAAGGCAGCCGTAGCCTCGTCTTCGTGACCTTTTTGACGTTCGAGTGCTTTATCCATGACTTCTTGTCCATATTTCTCTACCGCCTCTTGGTGGTATTTTTGATGATCTTGATAGTTAAATCCTGCGAATTTCTCTTGAATAGTCATTTCTCTTTCTCCTTTATGTTCTTGAATGGTTTTTTGCAAGGTGGAAATCAAGGTATCCAGATGTTGCCTTTCTCTGGTCAAATAGTCCAACTGTCTGATCAAGTGAGGCAACAAATCTGATCTATCTTCCTTTAACAGCTCTGCTATTTTTTCTAAAGAAAAACCTAGATATTTATAGTAAAGAATAACCTGAAGGCGTTCCAAATCCTCTTGACTGTAGGTTCGATAGCCGTTTTCCGACTTTAAAGGAACCAAAAGTCCTATCTTATCGTAGTGGTGCAGAGTCTTGACAGAGACTCCCGAAAGCTGCGCAGCTTCTTTTATATGGTACATGGTTTCCTCCTTATACTCAATGAAAATCAAAGAGCAAACTAGGAAGCTAGCCGTAGGTTGCTCAAAACACCGTTTTGAGGTTGCAGATGAATGCTGACGTGGTTTGAAGAGATTTTCGAAGAGTATTACATTGATAGTATAACCCCTCCCCTTAGGTCAGAGTCAAGCGATTTTGCGAAATTTTTTACTTTATCATAACATGAAATTGGTTTTCTTGACAGACCTTAGAAAACATGATAGGATAGTCAAGTCTATCAATCAAAAGAAACGCTCATTTTGAGTACTTATGAGGCTATTTGCCAAGGGCAGTAGCTTTTTCTTTTGTAACACTAATTTTAGGAGTTTAACTATGTCTGAAAAATCGCAATGGGGTTCTAAACTGGGCTTTATTCTAGCATCTGCTGGTTCAGCAATCGGACTTGGAGCTGTTTGGAAATTTCCCTATATGACTGCTGCTAACGGTGGAGGAGGCTTTTTACTGGTCTTTCTCATTTCCACTATTCTAATCGGTTTCCCCCTATTGCTAGCTGAATTTGCCCTCGGCCGAAGTGCTGGTGTCTCAGCTATCAAAACCTTTGGAAAACTGGGCAAGAATAGCAAGTACAACTTTATCGGTTGGATTGGTGCCTTTGCCCTCTTTATCCTCTTATCTTTCTACAGTGTTATTGGAGGATGGATTTTAGTCTATCTAGGCATTGAGTTTGGAAAATTGTTCCAACTTGGTGGAACGGGGGATTATGCTCAGTTATTTACTTCAATCATTTCAAATCCAGCCATTGCCCTAGGAGCCCAAGCAACCTTTATATTATTAAATATCTTTATTGTATCACGTGGGGTTCAAAAAGGGATTGAAAGAGCTTCCAAGGTCATGATGCCCCTGCTCTTTATCATCTTTGTTGTCATCATCGGGCGCTCTCTCAGTTTGCCAAATGCCATGGAAGGGGTTCTTTACTTCCTAAAACCAGACTTCTCTAAGCTGACAAGTGCTGGTCTCCTCTATGCTCTGGGACAATCTTTCTTTGCCCTCTCACTAGGGGTTACAGCCATGCTGACCTATGCTTCTTATTTGGACAAAAAAACCAATCTAGTCCAGTCAGGGATTTCCATCGTAGTCATGAATATTTCAGTATCTATCATGGCGGGTCTAGCCATTTTCCCAGCCATGTCAGCTTTCAATATCCAATCTGAAGGGGGACCGAGCCTGCTCTTTATCGTCTTGCCTCAGCTCTTTGACAAGATGCCTTTTGGAACCATTTTCTACATCCTCTTCCTCATGCTCTTCCTCTTTGCGACGGTCACTTCTTCTGTCGTTATGTTGGAAATCAATGTAGGCAATATCACCAATCAGGACAACAGCAAGCGTGCCAAGTGGAGTACTATTTTAGGAATCTTGACCTTTGTCTTTGGAATTCCTTCAGCCCTTTCTTACGGTGTCATGGCGGATGTTCACATCTTTGGAAAGACCTTCTTTGACGCTATGGACTTCTTGGTTTCTAATCTCCTCATGCCATTTGGTGCTCTCTGCCTTTCACTTTTTACAGGCTACATCTTCAAAAAGGCTCTTGCTATGGAGGAACTCCATCTAGATGAAACAGCATGGAAACAGGGACTTTTCCAAGTCTGGCTCTTCCTTCTTCGTTTTATCATTCCAATTATCATCATCGTGGTCTTCATCGCCCAATTTATGTAATCAAAAAGGACTTGAGTAATGAACTCAGGCCCTTTCTTTTTATGGATGGCTAACAATCAATTCCAGACCTTGCCCTTCCAATGTCCAAGCTTCAACATCACTTGGTAGGATAAAGTGGCTACCTTTTTGGATTGGATAATTTTTCCCGTCAACAGTTAGTTGACCTTGACCAGCCAAGACACTCAACAAACTGTAGTCAGCTGTCTTTTCGAAGTCAACTTTTCCAGTAATTTCCCACTTGTAAACTGCGAAGAAATCATTGGATACAAGGAGAGTGGAACGTAAATCATCTGCTTTGATAGTTACAGGACGGCTATTGGCAGGCTCGCCAATATTCAAGACATCGATAGATTTTTCAAGGTGAAGTTCACGCAAGTTGCCATTATCATCCTTACGGTCAAAGTCATAGACACGGTAAGTGGTATCGCTAGATTGTTGTGTTTCAAGGATCAAGATGCCCGCACCAATAGCATGCATGGTGCCACTTGGCACATAGAAAAAATCTCCAGCTTTAACTGGTACTTTGGTCAACAGACCATCCCAGTCTTTCGCTTCGATTTGCTGACGGAGTTCTTCTTTTGACTTGGCATTGTGACCGTAGATAATCTCTGAACCTTCATCCGCAGCGATGATGTACCAGCATTCCGTTTTTCCAAGTTCGCCTTCATGCTCCAGTCCATAAGCATCGTCTGGGTGAACTTGGACACTGAGCCAGTCGTTAGCATCCAGAATCTTAGTCAAAAGTGGAAATACAGGCTCAGGACGATTGCCAAACAATTCACGATGTTCCGCATACAAAGTAGCGAGGTCTGTTCCCTGGTAGCGTCCATTGGCAACTTTAGAGACACCATTTGGATGGGCTGAGATGGCCCAATATTCTCCGATTTTTTCACTTGGGATGTCATAACCAAACTCATCACGTAGCTTGGTACCACCCCAGATTTTTTCTTGCATAACTGATTGTAAAAATAATGGTTCTGACATGTCGATCTCCTGTCTGATTTTTCTCCCCTCATTATAGCAAAAAGCTCCATCTAATTGAACTCTTTTTCACATATTATAAAGTAGGGAGAAGATTTTATAAAAATAGTGAACAAATGTGCTCTACTCAATGCTTGCACCATTGCTGGCAATGACATCCTTGTACCAGTAGAAGGATTTCTTCTTGCTACGTTTGAGGCTTCCATGACCAGCATTATCTCTATCCACATAGATAAAGCCATACCGCTTGTTCATTTCGCCTGTTCCAGCTGAAACCAGATCTATACAGCCCCAAGTCGTATAACCAAGCAAGTCTACTCCATCTTGGTAAATGGCATCTCGCATAGCCTTGATATGAGCCTCTAAGTAAGCAATCCGATAGTCATCTGCTACATAACCATTCTCATCCGGTGTATCCATAGCACCGAGACCATTTTCTACGATGAACATAGGCTTTTGGTAACGATCCCAGATGGCATTGAGGGTAATACGAAGCCCAAGCGGGTCAATCTGCCATCCCCATTCTGAGGATTCAAGATAAGGATTTTTGAGAGAGGCAAAGACATTTCCAGCAGTTAATTCTTTAACTTCTGGATCACCTGAGGCCACTCGACTTGCATAGTAAGAGAAGGAAACAAAGTCAACAGTGTAATTCTTTAACAAATCTAAATCTTCTGTGGTCATTTGAATCTCAATCCCCTCACGCTCCCACTGTTTCTTGGCATAATTTGGGTATTCCCCACGCGCTTGAACATCAATGAAGAAGTAACTCTTGCGGTCTTCCTCCATGGCTGCCCAGTAGTCTCTCGGATGGGCTGTATTAGGATAGTATTACCCTGCAGCCAACATACATCCCGCCTTGTTTTCTGGGTCAATTTCGTGGGCAATCTTAGTCGCCATTGCTGAAGCCACCAACTCATGGTGAGCCGCTTGGTATTTGACCTGTTCTTGATTTTCTCCTTCTTCAAAACAGAGCCCAGCTCCCATAAAGGGGCATGGAGAATCATGTTGATTTCGTTGAAGGTAAGCCAATATTTGACCAAACCCTTATAGTGGGTAAAGAGTGTGCGACAAAGTTTTTCATAGAAGTCTAACATCCGACGATTGCGCCATCCTCCGTATTCTTCAATCAAGTGCATAGGACAGTCGAAATGAGTGATAGTCACCAGAGGTTGGATACCATACTTGTGGCACTCCTTAAATAAATCCTCATAAAAGGCTAGACCAGCTTCATTTGGCACTGTTTCGTCTCCCTTAGGAAAAATCCTAGTCCAAGCAATGGATAGTCGATAAGTCTTAAAGCCCATTTCCGCAAAAAGAGCAATATCTTCCTTATAATGATGGTACATATCAATAGCTTGCTTGGCTGGGTAAAAATAGCCATCCTCAAACGAAAACATCTTTTTCTGACCTGTGATAATGGCTTCACGATCTGGACCGATGGGGATGACATCCACATTCGCCAATCCACGACCGTCTAAATTATAAGCACCTTCACATTGATTAGCTGCCGTAGCACCACCCCAGAGGAAACCCTCTGGAAATTGTAGTCTTTCTATCATCACTTTACCTCACTTGATTTATTAGTTCTATTATACTAAAAAGGAGACAAAATGTTTGGAACTATATAGGTAATGATGTCCTGAGCTTGCTTATATATACGAAAAAAAAGACTGAAATCAGTCTTCTTTTTAAATCAACGCCGTAATAGCCGTTACTAGACCAAAAACGATACCCGGTGCATTGGCAGCTGCAAGTGGAATATCTCTTTCCTTTTTGAAAAGACCATAGTAAACCCAGAGACTACAGTTGATAGCTGCGACTAGGGGTTGAATGAAGTTGCCTTTTTGACCGGCAAGATTATTCATGATTTGTGGGAAGTAAGACACATACATCATAACAGACATGAAAGTCGCTACCCACCCCAACACTTTCATTTGTTTTTCAGACATTTTCAAAACCTCTTTTATTCTTTTATGCTTTTTATTTTATAATATGATGCAAAAATAAGCAAGAGTTTGAGAGTTTTGTTATAAAAATGTAAACTATTACAATCTTGTGATAAGAAAGCAGAGTGAAGTTAGGAAAAGTATATATAATCAGAAAAAACGCATATTATTATGTGTTGAAAAATCTTGATACTGGGTGTTTTATTGCTGAAATATTTACTTTATTTTCTGATAAAACTGACTTTTAAGCCAGAATTAATATTTTCCTAAATCTACAACTTGTTGATATCTACTTTCATCATCAATATGATGGGCAATTTCTAACATCATAACAGGAAGAGAAAATAGTAGTTCATGTACCATGAGGGCGTTTTCTTTGTCTAGGGTTGCGGTCACTTCATCAGCCAATAACAGATTTTTTCTACGAAGAAGAAAACGTGCCAATTCAATCCTTACTCTTTGTCCCCCAGAAATATTCTCCCCGTTATTTTTGATAATAAAATCCATCCCACCCGTCAATTCAAAATCTAGTTTGACTTGTTTCAAAACAGCAAGCACCTCTTCATCAGAAAATTCTTGTCCTAAGGTCAAATTATAACGCACTGTATCGTTAAAGAGAAATGGATGTTGGCTAATAATTCCTATACTGGATACAAAACTTGATGTACATTCATTAACAGTTGTCACGCCGATAATTTCTCCCTCATCTGCTATTTCTTCTCCAGTAATAAGTCGAAACAAGGTTGACTTACCACAACCACTCGGTCCTTTGATTAAAACTTTCTGACCTGCTTGAACATCCAAATTTAGATGAGTAAAAAGTCGTCTGTCACCATAGGATTTACTTAAATTTTTAATGTGCAGAGCATTCAATTCTTGCGCATCTTTTTTATCTATCTGTTTTACATCTCCAATTTCTAATACTCCAAAAATCTTATCTGCTGTCGTTTTTGCCCCTTGTATATCTACAGCATCATACATAATAGTCTGAATTGGGCTCACTAACTGACCTGCTGCGATGTACATGGCAACAAGACTTGCCACTGACACTTTCTGCCCAGCCATAGCAAAGTAAAAACCTAAAACAAGTGGTAAAACTTGGCTTAAGAAGACCATGAAACCGTTGCAAAAGAAAATAATATTATGGGTAAAGCAAAATTTTTGAATGGCTAGTTGATAATTTCGATTAATCTTCCAAAATCTGTTCTGATTTTCAGAAATTGCTTGGTTCATGAGTAGAGTATGTGCTCCTCGGATACTATCAGATACTTGATTATGCACTTCTACTCTGCCTTGTGCCATATCATCACCAGTATGTTTGAGTCTTTTATTCATCAAGAACTGAGGAATAGGACGTAAAATAGTGAAAAAGACAAAAATACTACCTAGTAACAAATTTTGCGAAATAATATAAATCGCTGTTAGTAATGCTACAAAGCTCCAGCAAATGATATTGACGTATTTTTCTAAGTAATTATCCCCCAAATACTCCATATCTTGTGTGAGCATAGTGATTTTTTCATCTTCGCTAAAATCTTTTTTTGTCATCAGCTTGTCAAATAAATCTGCCCTCATATTCATTTGAATTTCACGCCGAAAAACATTATGTGTATGATTACAAAAGAGCATTAAGCTATACAAGACAAAGTATACTGTAAAGCCAAAAACAGCAAACTGTATGATTTTAGAATAAGTCAGTTCCCCTTGATTTAAGGACAAGGCTTGGGATACAACTAGGGGTTGAGCAAGAGCCAAACCTCCATTTGCCAGTGCACCGATGATAGTATAAAACTTCGTTTTCTTATCCAGATAGTGAAATATTTTATTCATAATGCCCTCCTAGAAAAAGAGAGATGCTAGCACTCCTCTCCGTTTTTATTATATAAACTTAACAAATATTACAATTATTGCTTGCAACTTCAGGTTTTTTTACAACCTTTTTGTTTTTCTTGATAGACATTTTTGCTTACCCCTCTCTAGTCCACATCTAAAATATCTTCATAGCAACCAAAAATAGCATAAAGTGCTAGATTTTTACGAATTTTCTCTTGCATATTCTTACAAATCACAGAAGAGCTTAATTTTGTAATATGCTTGGCCATTGGACAAAATCCTGATTTACAAACTAAAACAAAGGGACATGTTTTACAGTCTTCTCTAACAGACAGAAACCATCCTTTCATATGAATCTTGTTTTATACTGTTATGTTTTTATTATAAGATTTTAGAAAAACGCTGTCAATTGTTTATATGCAAGTTCTTTATATAAAAAAGACCGGATTGCTCCGATCTTTCAATAGCTCATATTCGCAAATTCTTTTTTAAGAATCATTATGGTTAACTTCAAATGACTAAGCGTCCTATTTCATACGATAAAAATCAATCACTAGACCAGCAGGGCCTTTAACTAATAAGGACTCTGTTCCCCAATCCGTTTCACAAAGACCGTGTAAAATCTCGACACCGATCTCTTTTAAACGTTGGTAATTCTGATTTAGATCCTCAACCTCAATATGAAGAATGATTCCTGACTGAAAATCTTCCAAAGGAATCAAATGATTTTGGGACAACATCAGACAGTGACTGCCAATCGTAAACTGAGCAAAACTGTCATCAACATAATCGGACTTTTTATCCAAAATACGCTCCAAGTCAGCACAGACTTGGGGAACATCTGAAACGATAATATCTAATTGATTTAAATTCATTTACTCTCCTCCATAAAAAGACCGGATTGCTCCGATCTTTTCAAGTTTCTCTCTATGAAAATCAAAGAATAAACAAGGTGAAACCAAGTTTGATGGCAAATCTTTGCTCATCAAACTACGAAAAATCCTTTGGGACTTTTTCTAGGCTCCACACTAGATTCCATCATTGAAATTTATGGTTTCAATGATGGAATCGTCGGCAGTAATCTAATAAAGAAGTCTATAAATTTATATTTGATTTTCGACGAGAGGAATTATTTAATTGCGCGTGATTGCAACCCTTCTTCTTCCAAGAAGAGACGGAATGGTACGAGTTCTTCTGCTTCGTATTTTTCCTTGAATGCTTTGATTGCTTCTTCTGAGTGAAGTTTTGGATCCAATTCAAGTACTTCTACTGGAAGTGGACGGTGTGGAGTGATGCGAGCATCGATCACAACAGTTTTACCTTCTTTGTTCAATTTAACAGCTTCTGCAACAACTGCATCGATGTCTTCGATACGGTCAACTGTAAATCCAACAGCTCCTTGAGCTTCAGCGATTTTCGCATAGTCAGCATTAGGGAAGTCACAACCAAACAAGTGTTTATTTGTGTCTTCGTATTTGTCCTTGATGAAGGCATATTTACCATTTGAGAAGACAACGTTGATAACTGGAAGGTCGTATTGAACGTTTGTGATAACGTCTGGGTAGCACATGTTGAATGCACCGTCACCCATGATGTTCCATACTTGGCGATCTGGATTGTCTTTCTTAGCAGCGATACCACCAGGAAGGGCAATACCCATTGTCGCAAAGAGTGGAGATGTACGCCACATGTTCTTAGGTGTCATGTGAAGGTGACGAGTAGATGTTTGAGTAGTGTCACCTACGTCGATTGAGTAGATAGCGTCTTGATCAGCATGTTTGTTGATTGCATTGTAAACTTGATACAATTGCAATTCACCCTCAGTTTTACCTTCGATTTTGTTCATGTAATCACGCCAGTTTTGGTTGTTCTTAACGTTTGCACGCCACCATGGAGTAGATTCAACTGGGTTCACTTTGTCAAGGATAGCTTTAGCTGCTTGACCTGCATCACCAAGGATTGAAGCGTCTAGGGCATGACGTTTACCAAGTTTGTAAGGGTCGATATCGACTTGGATGAATTTTTCAGTATTCTTGAATGCTTCGTAAACTTCAGCAAATGGGAAGTTTGAACCAAGGAAAAGAACTGTGTCTGCTTCAAAGACCACTTCGTTGGCTGGTTTCCAACCA
The DNA here is from genome assembly GCA_001914195.1 of Streptococcus mitis. Taxonomy (GTDB): domain Bacteria; phylum Bacillota; class Bacilli; order Lactobacillales; family Streptococcaceae; genus Streptococcus; species Streptococcus mitis_F. Next base: position 83,925 of record MKYF01000028.1, read on the forward strand.
ACACGGTAAGCAGAACCTGTCAAACCTTCATAGTTCCATTCGAAAGCTTCAAAGTTTTTACCAGTTGTGATGATTGGTGCTTTGATTTTACGTGACAATTCAGTAATCACTTCACCAGCTTTAACACCACCGTAACCAGCATAGATAACTGGACGTTCAGCATTGTTCAAGATTTCAACAGCTTTGTCGATTTCAACTTCGTTCAAAGCAGGAGCGATGAATGAACGCTCGTATGAACCTGATCCATAGTATGAGTTTTCGTCGATTTCTTGGAAACCGAAGTTTACTGGGATTTCAACAACAGCTGGACCTTTTTTAGAAACTGCAGCACGGCAAGCTTCGTCAATAACTTTTGGCAATTGCTCAGCGTAAGCTACACGTTTGTTATATACAGCGATACCGTTGTACATTGGGTTTTGGTTCAATTCTTGGAAAGCATCCATGTTGAGTTCGTTAACTGGACGTGATCCAAGGATTGCTAGGAATGGAGTGTTATCCATAGCTGCATCGTAAACACCGTTAATCAAGTGAGTCGCACCTGGACCACCTGAACCAACTGCAACTCCGATTGAGCCGCCGAATTTAGCTTGCATAACCGCTGCAAGAGCACCTGTTTCTTCGTGGCGAACTTGCAAGAAGCGGATATCTTTGTCTTCAGCCAAAGCGTCCATCAATGAGCTGAGTGTTCCTGACGGGATACCGTAGATTGTGTCTACGCCCCATGTTTTCAATACATTAAGCATTGCTGCAGATGCAGTAATTTTCCCTTGAGTCATAATGATAACTCTCCTTCAAATATTTTTAAATCTACTAAAAAAGGTTTCATATAGTTTTTGAAAACGTTTCAGTAAATTTTTACAATACTAATTTATCACATTTATTTTGACTTTACTAAGAATCTGCTCAGAAGTTTTTATTCTCTATTACAGTACAGTTTGAAAACGTTTTTAGCTTCTGTTTTATAATACTCAATGAAAATCACAGAGCAAACTAGGAAGCTCGCCACAGGTTGCTCAAAGCACAGCTTTGAGGTTGCAGATAAAGCTGACGTGGTTTGAAGAGATTTTTGAAGGGTATAAAAAGCGAGCAAGCCCGCTTTTAGTCTATTTTACTAAAGTTTAACAGAAGGGAACTGGTCAGAACAGATACAGAACTAAAGGCCATGGCTAGACCTGCCAATTCTGGGTTGAGGGCCAGTCCAACACCAGAAAAGACTCCTGCTGCAATCGGAATTCCGGCGACATTGTAGATAAAGGCCCAGAAAAGATTGAGCAGAATACGATGAAAGGTTTTCTTACTCATGTCAAAGGCACGAACCACTCCTAGGAGGTTATTAGTTGTCAACACCAAATCTGCTGACTCGATAGCGATATCCGTTCCAGCTCCCATAGCAATCCCCACATCTGCTACACTAAGGGCAGGAGCGTCATTGATACCGTCCCCAACAAAGGCTACTTTGCCAGTCGCTTGTAGTTTATGGATTTCATGGGCTTTTTCTTCTGGCAAGACACCTGCAATGACCTCTTCGATTCCGATTTGATCTGCAATAGCACGCGCCACACCAGCATTGTCTCCTGTCAGCATGACTGTTTTAAGACCTCGTTTTTTCAACTGACTGATGGCAAGCTTAGCATTTTCCTTAGGAATATCTTGCAGAGCAAGCAAGCCTTTGATTTCATTGTCCACAGCCAAGAACACAACTGTCTTAGCTTCTTTTTCTAGTTCTTCTAGTTTTTCTTGATAAGTGCTAGAAATATCCATACTATCCAGCATTTTAGCATTTCCAAGCAGAACTTGTTTTCCATTGATTTGCCCTGAGACACCTCTTCCGTGCAAGGCTTGGAAATTTTCAACAGTGTGAAGCTCAAGTCCAGCTTCACTCGCTTGCTTAACAATAGCCTCAGCCAGTGGGTGTTGAGAAGCTTCTTCCAAGGAAGCTGCCAATCCAAGCACTTCTACTTCGTCGCCGATGATATCTGTTACCACAGGTTTCCCTTCTGTCAAAGTCCCGGTCTTATCAAAGACGATAGTTTGAACTTTCTGGATTTCCTGTAGAACCGTTCCATTTTTGAGGAGAACTCCCATCTTGGCACTGCGACCTGTCCCCACCATAAGAGCCGTCGGTGTTGCAAGTCCCAAGGCACAAGGACAGGCGATAATCAAAACAGCCACCCCATAGAGAAGAGAAGAGACAAAGCTCGCTCCAAGCACGACTACACTATCCCTGAGCAAGACAAACCAGACCCAAAATGTCACGATTCCTAAAATGACAACTGCTGGAACAAAAATACCTGAAATTTTATCTGTCAAATCTTGAATCGGCGCACGACTGGTCTGAGCTTTCTTCACAAAATCCACAATCTGAGCCAAAACAGTCTCTGAACCAACTTTTTCTGCTCTAAAAACAAGTGTTCCACTATTATTGATGGTTGAACCAATGACGGTATCTCCAACTGTCTTGTCAACAGGCAGACTCTCACCTGTCACCATAGACTCATCAATACTAGAGATACCTTCTACTACAACCCCATCAACCGCAATCTTTTCACCGGGACGCACTCGAATCAGGTCACCTACCTTGACTTGCTCCAAAGGGACTTGAACATAGTTATCCTCACGCAAGACTTCTGCAGTTTTAGCCTGCAAGTCAAGTAATTTCTCCACAGCTTGGGAAGTATTTTTCCGCATTTTCTCCTCAAAAACGGCTCCCATAAGAACGAAGAAGAAGATAAATGCAGCACTTTCAAAGTAAACGGGGAGGCCAGCGAAGAGGGCAACTAAGCTATAGAAATAGGCCACTAGGGTTCCCAGAGCAACCAAGGTATCCATGTTGGCATTGTGCTTTTTAAAACTAGCCCAAGCACTTTGGATATAAGGACCACCTGCTACTAGCATAATCGGTGTTGTGGCTAAAAAGGTGCCCCAACGCATGACTTGGTGACTAATTCCTCCTGTCGACATCCCAATCATGAGGATCACAAGAGGCACAGTAAAGATACTAGTAATCCAAAAACGCTGTAAAAGTGATAGAGATTTTCGAGTCTTCTCAACTACGGTATAACTCCCCTTTTGCATCTTCATGCCACAAGAAAATTCATGTTGGCCTAATTCTTGAGGGGTAAAACGAATGACTTTCTCCTCATCTACGCCGATTGGTTCCAAGATGCCTTCTTCTTCAAACAGAATTTCCTTATAACAGTTTGAAGGTGTCACACGGTGAAAGGTGATCTCAGCAGGAACTCCTTTTTGCAGTTGAATGTGGGCTGGATGGTAGCCTTTGTCTGCCGTGATACGGATTTTTTGAACACCATTTTCAAGACTTGCTTTTATAATTTCAGTCATATCATTCTCCTATTCTACAATCATCTTGCCGTGCATCATATTCATGCCACAAGAGAAACCATACTCTCCAGCCTGCTCAGGCGTGATTTCCACTACATACTCTTCCCCCATAGGCAGGTCCGCATGTACACCAAAATCTGGAAAAACAATTTGATCCAGACATGGTGAAGGATCCTTGCGATCAAAGACAATGCGGGCTGGCACTGATTTCTTGAGGATAATCAACTCAGGCGTATAGCCCCCCATGACCTCCACTCGAATCTCTTGGTAGCCCTTTTTTTGCTGGGCCTTTTGTCCAGATTTTTCAGGCTTTTTGAAAAACCAAAACAAGATAAACGCGATAAGGGCAATACAAACAATGGTTACAATACTATTTAACATGACGTCTCCTTTACATACAATTACATTTTACTTTTGTTACAGCGCTTGATTTCTTCTCAGAAATCACAGCTTCCAAGTCTTCCAAGTCAGCCTTAGTAAAATCACATTCAGCAATCAAATCAGCCAACAAGTTCTTAATCCTACGGGAACAAACCTTGTCCTTGATATCTTGGACAAGCAAGTCTCGGCTTTGGTCTAGAGTTAAAAGCGCCGAATAAACAAAGGACTTACCTTCTTTTTTCCTTGTCAGACACTCTTTCTCAACCAAACGAGCCAAAAGAGTTTGAATGGTTGACTTGGACCAGTCGAACCGCTCCGCCAGAACCCTGATTAAATCCGTACTAGTCTGCTCTCCTTGCATCCAAATAATCTTCATGACCTGCCATTCTGCATCTGAAATCTGCATTAGCACACCTCCAAAATCTACATTTGTCGATTACAGTTATTAGTATACTCCTAAAATCTACATTTGTCAATTATAAAATTCAAATTTTTCTCTCTTTTTAAAATCTTTATGATAAAAGTGTTTAAAACACAAGCAAAAACCTCCACACTTAGTGGAGGCAAGCTGGTTTATCAATACAATTTTAAGTCACGAGGGTCAACTGGGAAGGTTGGGTTGTATGGGTTGTGACGGAGTTTGAAGTGTTTGACATCTTCAATGGTCTGAGTTCCAGACAACTGCATGACTGTCTTCAATTCCGCATTCAAATGTTCAAAGACTTGGCGTACACCGACACTACCACCGAGAGCCAAGCCATAGATAACAGGGCGACCAATAGCTACCAAGTCTGCTCCTGAAGCCAAGGCTTTAAAGACGTGTTGACCACGACGAATACCTGAGTCAAAGACGATTGGTACGCGTTTGTCAACTGCTTCAGCTACTTCTTGAAGTGAGTCGAAGGCAGCTGGTCCACCGTCGATTTGGCGACCACCGTGGTTGGTTACCCAGATACCAGAGGCACCTGCAGCAAGCGAACGTTCAACGTCCTCACGGCATTGTGGTCCCTTGACATAAACAGGAAGTCCTGAGTATTCAGCGATAAATTCTACATCACGTGGAGACAAGCGTTGTTTAGCTGATTTGTAAACAAAGTCCATTGATTTTCCAGCACCTTCTGGCAGGTATTCTTCAACAATCGGCATGCCAACTGGGAAGACAAAACCATTACGCTTATCAACCTCACGATTGCCCCCTACAGTCGCATCTGCCGTCAAGACAATCGCTTTATAACCTTCAGCCTTCACACGGTCCATGATGTGGCGGTTAATGCCATCATCCTTACTAAAGTAAAATTGGAACCAGTGAGGTGTCCCTTGAAGAGCTTCCGTAATTTCTGGAAGGTCGACAGTAGAGTAAGAACTGGTTGTATAGAGAGAACCAAACTCATGAACACCACGCGCAGTCGCCACTTCACCCTGTTCATTTGCCAATTTATGAGCTGCAACAGGTGCCATAATGATTGGTGAAGACAATTTTTCGCCTGCAAATTCAATCTCTGTACTTGGATTTTCTACATTGCAAAGCGTATGCGGAACGATGAGTTTGTGGTTAAAGGCGCGAATATTCTCACGCAAAGTGAAAGTATCTTCCGCCCCACTGGCGATATAGCCAAATGCTGCTTTCGGAATAACTTGTTGCGCCATTGGCTCCAAATCATAGGTATTGATGAAATCTACATGGCCTTCTGCATTGCTTGTTTTGTATGACATAAAATGCCCTCCTTAATAAGTAAGCGTTTACTTTGTATATTACAAAAATATCTTAACTCTTTTTTCAAAACTTTTCAAATATTTTGTTTGGAAATTTCAGAAATTTTATGTCTATGATAAAAAATCCTTATAAGGGCAATAAAAAATAGATATTATCCAAAGGAGATTTTAAGTGCTACAATAACTGTATTATTTCTAGATGGGAGGTTCTATTTTTGGATTGGTCCATTGTTGAACAATATCTACCACTATATCAAAAGGCATTTCTTCTAACCTTGCATATTGCAGTTTGGGGAATTTTGGGATCCTTTCTGCTCGGTTTAATCGTTAGTATCATCCGGCATTACCGCATCCCTGTTTTGGCGCAAGTAGCGACAGCCTATATTGAATTGTCACGTAATACGCCCCTTTTGATTCAACTCTTCTTTCTCTACTTCGGTCTTCCTAGAGTAGGGATTGTCCTATCTTCAGAAGTCTGTGCCACTTTAGGACTGGTCTTTTTAGGAGGCTCCTATATGGCAGAATCTTTCCGAAGTGGGCTGGAAGCCGTCAGTCAAACCCAGCAGGAGATTGGATTAGCAATCGGTCTGACACCTCTACAGGTCTTTCGCTATGTAGTTCTTCCGCAAGCAACAGCGGTTGCTCTACCATCTTTTAGTGCCAATGTCATTTTCCTCATCAAGGAAACCTCTGTTTTCTCAGCAGTAGCTTTGGCCGACCTCATGTACGTCGCCAAGGACTTGATTGGTCTCTACTATGAGACAGACATTGCGCTAACTATGTTGGTAGTTGCTTACCTTATCATGTTGCTACCCATCTCACTGGTCTTTAGTTGGATAGAAAGGAGGCTCCGCCATGCAGGATTCGGGAATCCAAGTACTCTTTCAGGGAAATAATCTCCTGCGGATTTTACAGGGATTGGGCGTTACGATTGGGATATCCATCCTGTCTGTTCTCTTATCCATGATGTTCGGAACAGTCATGGGAATCATCATGACCTCTCATTCTAGAATCATACGATTTTTAACACGATTGTATCTGGAATTTATCCGTATCATGCCCCAGCTGGTGTTGCTCTTCATCGTTTACTTTGGCTTAGCTCGAAACTTTAATATCAATATCTCAGGTGAGACTTCAGCTATTATCGTTTTTACCCTCTGGGGAACAGCTGAAATGGGGGACTTGGTCCGTGGAGCCATCACTTCCCTCCCTAAGCATCAGTTTGAAAGTGGACAGGCGCTAGGTTTGACCAATGTTCAACTTTACTACCACATCATCATCCCACAGGTTTTGAGAAGACTGCTACCTCAGGCCATTAACCTTGTCACTCGGATGATTAAAACCACTTCCTTGGTTGTCTTGATTGGGGTTGTTGAGGTTACTAAGGTTGGGCAACAAATCATCGATAGTAATCGCTTGACTATCCCAACTGCTTCATTTTGGATTTATGGAACCATTCTAGTCTTGTATTTCGCAGTCTGCTTCCCTATTTCCAAACTATCCACTCACTTAGAAAAACATTGGAGGAACTGAATGTCTGAAACTATTTTAGAAATCAAGGAACTAAAAAAATCCTTCGGAGACAATCCTATCCTCCAAGGTCTATCCCTACAAATCAATAAAGGAGAAGTTGTGGTTATCCTAGGGCCATCTGGTTGTGGGAAAAGTACCCTCCTTCGTTGCCTCAATGGCTTAGAAAGTATTCAAGGTGGAGATATTCTTCTGGACGGTCAGTCTATCGTTGAAAATAAAAAAGACTTTCACCTAGTTCGCCAAAAGATTGGCATGGTCTTTCAAAGTTATGAACTCTTTCCCCATCTGGATGTCTTACAAAACCTCATCCTAGGCCCTATCAAGGCTCAGGGAAGAGATAAAAAAGAAGTAACGGAAGAAGCTCTGCAACTACTGGAACGTGTCGGTTTGCTGGATAAACAACATAGCTTTGCGCGTCAATTATCTGGTGGACAGAAGCAACGGGTTGCAATTGTCCGTGCCCTCCTCATGCATCCAGAAATTATCCTCTTTGATGAAGTGACTGCTTCGCTGGATCCAGAAATGGTGCGTGAGGTGCTGGAACTTATCAATGACTTGGCTCAAGAAGGTCGCACCATGATTTTAGTAACCCATGAAATGCAGTTTGCTCAAGCAATTGCCGATCGGATTATCTTCCTAGACCAAGGGAAAATCGCTGAAGAGGGAACTGCTCAAGAATTCTTCACAAATCCGCAAACCAAACGAGCCCAGGAATTTTTAAACGTCTTTGACTTTAGCCAATTTGGCTCATATCTATAAAGGAGATTTTTATGAAACTACTCAAACCACTCTTAACTGTTTTAGCACTTGCCTTCGCCCTTATCTTTGTCACAGCTTGTAGCTCAGGTGGAAATGCTGGTTCATCGTCTGGCAAAACTACTGCCAAGGCTCGCACAATCGATGAAATCAAAAAAAGCGGTGAACTGCGAATCGCCGTATTTGGGGACAAGAAACCGTTTGGTTACGTTGATAATGATGGTTCCTACCAAGGTTACGATATTGAACTTGGGAACCAACTGGCCCAAGACCTTGGTGTCAAGGTTAAATACGTTTCAGTCGACGCTGCCAACCGTGCTGAATACTTGATTTCAAACAAGGTAGATATTACTCTTGCCAACTTTACAGTGACTGACGAACGCAAGAAACAAGTTGATTTTGCCCTTCCATATATGAAAGTTTCTCTGGGTGTCGTATCACCTAAGACTGGTCTCATTACAGATGTCAAACAACTTGAAGGTAAAACCTTAATTGTCACAAAAGGAACGACTGCTGAAACTTATTTTGAAAAAAATCATCCAGAAGTAAAACTCCAAAAATACGACCAATACAGTGACTCCTACCAAGCCCTTCTTGACGGACGTGGAGATGCCTTTTCAACTGACAATACGGAAGTCCTAGCTTGGGCGCTTGAAAATAAAGGATTTGAAGTAGGAATTACTTCCCTCGGTAATCCCGATACCATTGCGGCAGCAGTTCAAAAAGGCAACCAAGAATTGCTAGACTTCATCAATAAAGATATTGAAAAATTAGGCAAAGAAAACTTCTTCCACAAGGCCTATGAAAAAACACTTCATCCAACCTACGGTGATGCTGCTAAGGCAGATGACCTAGTTGTTGAAGGTGGAAAAGTCGACTAATACTCAATGAAATCACAAAAAGAAATCAGGTAATCCTAGTGACTACCTGATTTTCTATGTTTTAGGCATTTTGCCAATTTTCTTGGTCTTCTTTAAAGCGCTTTAGGAGGTCTAAGCCTTCTGGCGTGATGTAACCTTCTTCTTGGGCTAGGTGGATGAGTTCGCTGTAATTTGAAAGTGTCATCAATTTCACACCAGCGTTCGCAAAGTTCTTATCTGCCTTTGGCAATTGGTAACTGAAAATCGCTACAACTCCAAGCACATCTGCTCCTTCTCGTTTAGCAGCTGCTACAGCTTCAAGAACAGAACCACCTGTTGAAATAAGATCTTCAACCACTACCATTTTTTGACCTTGAGCTACACGACCTTCGATTTGGTTACCAGCTCCGTGGTCTTTTGGTTTGCTACGGATGTAAGCAAATGGCAGATTCATCTTGTCAGCAATGATGGCTCCGTGAGGAATCCCTGCTGTTGCAGTCCCTGCAATCACTTCAACCTCAGGAAAGGCTTCTTTGATAGCATCTACAAAACCATTTTCAATGAGAGTACGAGTTTCTGGATAGGCAAGAGTTACACGGTTATCTGTGTAAATCGGTGACTTGATACCAGATGCCCAAGTGAAAGGCTCCTCTGGTTTGAGGTAAACGGCTTGGATTTTCAAGAGGTGGCTAGCGATATCTTTAGCAAGTGTCATGGTCTTCTCCTTTTATTTTATAATCTAGTTCTTTAATTCCAGTCCTGTGTCCATTCATCCTTGATGGCATGATAAGCTGCAACAGGATTCTCAGCTTGGGTAATGGGACGTCCCACTACGATATAGTCACTACCGATTTGATAGGCATCAGCAGGTGTCATCACGCGTTTTTGGTCTCCAACTGCAGCACCTGCTGGACGAATGCCCGGTGTCAGACAGATAAAATCTGGATTGGTGGCCTGCTTGATGAGTTTCACTTCCTGAGCCGAGCAAACAACACCGTCTAATCCCGCTTCAGCCGTCTTCTTCGCATAATGAATCACAGACTCTTGCAGGCTGGTTTGGATATTTTGAAAATCCATCATCTGGGCTTCTGATGTTGATGTCAGCTGCGTTACAGCGATCAATTTGGCTTGACTTCCAAGACCTTCACGCGCAGCCTTCATCATCTCTACGCCGCCAGCCGCATGAACATTTATCATATCCACACCAAGCTGAGACAGGACCTTCATAGCTGATTTGACTGTATTGGGAATGTCATGCAGCTTGAGATCCAAAAAGACACTGTGACCCAAATCTTTCAAGTAAGACACAATCTCAGGCCCCGTTGCGTAATAAAGCTCCATCCCTACCTTTAGATAAAGGCTTTCTTCTGCTGGAAAAAGAGCTAAGAATTCCTTGACCGCCTCAAAACTAGGAAAATCAAGAGCAATGACTGGACGATGTTCTCGCATAGGTTTCTCCTTTTACCTTTGCTAGTGAGAGAGTCTGGCCACAAGAAGCCACGAAAAAAGGAACCTGCCAACAGCAAGGTTCCACGAAAAATGGGTAGTCTCCACCCTTTCACCGTCTAACCTTAGCTGCCTCTCTGGACTGCTTTAAAGGTTTTTTACTATTCTATTATTTCTACTAGCACTTGTCAAGTAAAAACATGGCAACTAAAGAGAGCTATAGAAGAAAAGCTAAACCTAGCGACGCGATGAGCGCTGGGTCGTTTGGTTTCGATTGCTCTGTTCCTCTTGTTTTTTCTGTTCTTCTTCTAAACGTTTACGTTCTTCTTCCTGCTTTTTCTCAGCTTCCTTAGCCTCTTGTTTGGCTTTTTCCTCAGCCTCCATAATTAATTTATCCGCCACTGTGTAACTGTAAATTCCAGCTTCCATATCGACCACACTTGGTTCTGACAATTGAGGCTTAATCTTGCTGTAATAAGGCAGTTTCTTACTCATTTCAGAAAGGGGAACCAAGACTTCGTCTGAATCATTCATAGTCAATCGAATTAAATCTGATGTTACCTTGCTTGGGGCTAGTTCCACCTTTTCAATAGCCGCCTTAAGTTCTGGGCTAATTTGAGCAAGTTCTGAGACAAAAGCCTTGATTTGTTCGCTGTCATTAAAGAGAACTGATAAATAAGTTTCTGGTAAACTGACCAGGCTCACAGAACTGGTCTCAAGCTGACCACTGGAAAGAATAGGATAATGGTTTTCACCAGAAATATAGTAGGCCACAATATCATATTCCTTAACCTTGATAGTGAACTTAGTTGGAAATTGATAAACAAGCTGAGCTGATTCAACCCAATAGTTAGACTTGATCCGCTCTTCATATTTTGCCTTGTCTAGCAAAAGGTTAATCGTATAATCCGAATCCTGAATGCCTGAAGCCTGTCGGATATCATCAGCCGTAGTTTGCACCGTTCCCTCAACACGGATATCCTTCATGGTCGCATAAGGACTGAGTAAGTAAGCAGAGATAATCAATAAAAGCAGACTTGGAAATAAAATCGTTAGAGCTCGCAAGATATGGAGGCCAGGAATCTTTGCTTTGGCTGGTTTTTCTTTTATAGCCTTTTTATCCTGGTCCTCGTCCTCTTTAGATCCTGATTCTTCTATCTCTTTTTCCTCTTTGTCACCCTCTGAGGATTCTACTTTTTCCTCAGACTCTTCCTTAGCTGCTTCTGAGTCTTCATGGTCTGTTTCACTCTCCTGGTCCTCTGATTTCTCAGATTCTTCTCCCATTTGAGCTTGTCTTTCCTTTTCCTTCTCCTCAGCTAGGGCCACCTCTTCTTCAGCCTTCTTTTTTAGATATTCTTGGTTCCGTTTCTGCCATTCTGATAACTCTTTAAATTCTTCGAGGATTTCTTTGCCCTCATTTTTCTTATCTTTTGACATTTACTTTCCTTATGATAAATCTTTTTTCAACAATTGATAAAAATCTGCTAGAGATTTCAATTCCTTTGAAGCCTTCATCTTAGCTTGGTAGTCTTCCTTGTGACTTAGTAAGTGAGAAAGCTTCTCTTCTAAACTGTCCAAGGTCAAATCGCTTTCTTGAAGCTCTTCTGCATAGCCTTTTTTTACAAAGTAAGCCGCATTTTCAATCTGGTCACCACGACTTGCTTCACGACCAAGTGGCACAATAACATGCAATTTTGCCATGGCTAAGAGCTCAAAAATCGTATTGGCACCACCACGTGTCACAACAATATCAGCCAATTCCATCAAGGGTTGATAGAGATTGGTCACGTAGTCGACACGAAAGAGATTTTGGCTCAACTCGTTCAGACTAGAATCTCCAGTTAGATTGATAATATTGTAGCGCTCTGTCAGTTCTTTCTTATGGTCTGTCACCAATTGGTTAAAGACACGAGCGCCCGCAGAACCACCGACAAACAATACAGTTGGCAATTGGGGATTAAAGTGGGTTTGAATATCCACCAATTCATCTGGTTCTAGAGTTTTTTGATCTGAAACCTTGGTCACTGCTCCCACATGCTCAACCTTAGACAAACTTGAAGCTTGCTCAAATGTTGAATACATCTTCATCGCAAATTTATAGGCGATTTTATTGGCCAAGCCCATAGATAGGTCAGATTCGTGAATAAAGACAGGCACTCCTGACACACGCGCAGCGATAACAGGCGGTACTGAGACAAAGCCTCCCTTTGAAAAAAGTGCTTGTGGACGAAGTCGTAACATGATAAAGAGCGATTGGACAATTCCCCAACCAACTTTAAAGACGTCCAGCATATTTTGCCAAGAGAAATAGCGACGCAATTTGCCAGTCGCAATGGAGTGGAAAGTGACATCCAAGCCTGACTTGAGGATTTCTTGGTGTTCGATCCCACGCTTGTCCCCTATATAGTGGACTTCCCAACCATCTTCGATGAACTTGGGCATTAACAAAAGATTGAGGGTCACGTGTCCAACCGTCCCCCCACCTGTAAAGACAATTTTTTTCATATTATTCCTTTAACTCCGCTACTGTGTCGATAAAGAGGTCGCCACGTACTTCAAAGTTAGCATACATATCCCAGCTGGCATTGGCAGGACTAAGAAGAACCACATCTCCTTGGGTCGCAAATTCATAGGCCTTGCGGGTTGCATCTGCAATATCAGTCGCATCCACATAAGCCACACCAGCCTTATCTGCTGCCCGTTTGACACGTTCTGCAGACTGACCGAGGATGACCATCTTCTTAAGTCCAGTAATGTCTGGCACCAATTCGTCAAACTCATTGCCACGGTCCAAACCACCTGCAATCAAAATGACCTTGCTGTTGTCAAATCCTGACAAGGCTTTTTGAGTAGCCAAGATATTGGTTGACTTGCTATCATTATAGAATTTGACACCCTTGATTTCATCCACAAATTGGAGACGGTGTTTGACACCACCAAAGGCTGAAAGAGTTTCCTTGATGGTTTGGTTGTCTACACCACGAAGCTTGGCTACAGCAATCGTCGCAAGGGCATTTTCTACATTGTGGCTACCTGGAACTCCGATTTCGCTAGCTGCCATGACCACTTCTCCACGGAAGTAGAGCTGACCATCTTCCAAATAAGCTCCATCAACCTTTTCAAGTGTTGAGAATGGTACAACTGTAGCTTGTGTTTTGCTAGCCAATTCTTTTGCCAAGTCTTGGTTAAAGTTCAAGACAAGGAAATCAGCTGCTGTCATCTTGTTCTGGATATTCCACTTGGCTGCTACATATTCCTCAAAAGAACCATGATAATCGATATGAGTTGGCATGAGGTTGGTAATAACTGCAATCTCAGGATGGAATTCTTGAACGCCCATCAATTGGAAAGAAGAAAGTTCCATAACAAGCGTGTCCTTATCTGACGCAGTTTGGGCCACTTGACTAGCTGGATAGCCGATATTTCCTGATAAGAGACCATGTTGACCAGCAGCAGTCAAAACTTCCCCAATCATGGTCGTTGTGGTTGTTTTACCGTTCGAACCAGTAATACCAACAATCGGTGCTTCAGAAATCAAGTAAGCCAATTCCACCTCAGTCAAGACTGGAATTCCCTTGGCCAAAGCCTTATCAATCATAGGATTACTGTAAGGGATACCTGGATTTTTCACCATAAGGGCAAACTCCTCATCCAAGAGTTCCAAAGGATGGCCACCTGTAATGACCTTGATTCCTTCTTCCAGCAAACTTTGAGCAGCTGGATTGTCCTCGAAAGGCTTCCCATCATTTACTGTCACAATGGCACCTAGCTTATCCAACAAACGAGCTGCAGATTCACCAGACTTTGCCAAACCTAAAACAAGGACTTTCTTATTTTTAAATTGATCTATTACTTTCATGTCTCAAACTCCATTTCTACTCTTACTATTTTACCATTTTTATGGAAATAATTCTAAACGAAAATGCTCAGATTCAGCATTCTAACAAGCAAAAAGAGAGCCGAAACTCTCTTTTTATCTTCTTTTACTTTTACTGACCGACATGAGGGTAATATCTCGCAAGCTAAAGTATGCTAGGAAGAGCATGGCGATTGCGATAAAAAATTCTGTCGGTAGCTGAAAGATTTGCAGAACTGACAACATCAGCAAAATCAAAAGTGCTACGAAAGCAAAGACGACAAGGACGATATTGACTGTCCCTTTAATGCTTTGTGGTGTCGCAAATACATAGAGTAGTAATAAGAGGAGTCCTATGATTAAATAAACCATCTTTATCTCTTTCTAGCTCTTATTCAGCTGATTTTTTCTTCTTGTTAGCTTTCTCACGCTCTGCCTTGTTAAGGATTTGTTTACGCAAACGGATAGACTCAGGCGTTACTTCCATGTACTCATCGTCGTTCAAGAACTCAAGAGACTCTTCAAGTGTCAAGATACGAGGTGTCTTGATAACAGCTGTTTGGTCCTTAGTAGCTGAACGGACGTTGGTCATTTGTTTAGCCTTAGTGATGTTAACTGTCAAGTCGTTTTCACGAGAGTTTTCACCGATGATCATTCCTTCATAAACCTCAGTACCTGGGTTAACAAAGATTGTTCCACGTTCTTCGATAGACATGATTGAGTAAGTTGTAGCCTTACCAGCATCGATAGAAACAAGAGCACCACGGTGACGACCACCAATTTCACCTGGAATCAATGGCAAGTATTGGTCGAAGGTATGGTTCATGATACCGTAACCACGAGTCATTGACAAGAACTCAGTTGAGTATCCAATCAACCCACGCGCTGGAACAAGGAAGACCAAACGAGTTTGACCATTACCAGTTGAAATCATATCCAACATTTCACCCTTACGTTCAGAAAGGCTTTGGATAACAGACCCTTGGTATTCTTCTGGTGTGTCGATTTGAACACGTTCAAATGGTTCACATTTAACACCGTCGATTTCTTTTACGATAACCTCTGGACGAGATACTTGAAGTTCATATCCCTCACGACGCATTGTTTCGATAAGGATTGACAAGTGCAATTCTCCACGTCCTGAAACAGTCCATTTATCTGGTGAATCAGTTGGGTCAACACGAAGGGAAACGTCTGTTTGCAATTCTGCCTGCAAGCGTTCTTCTACCTTACGAGAAGTTACCCATTTACCTTCTTTACCAGCAAATGGTGAGTTGTTAACCAAGAAAGTCATTTGAAGAGTTGGCTCATCGATGTGTAGGATTGGAAGAGCTTCAACTGCATCTGTCGGAGTGATAGTTTCACCGACAAAGATATCTTCCATACCAGAAACGGCAATCAAATCACCTGCTTTTGCTTCTTGGATTTCACGACGTTCCAAACCAAAGAAACCAAAGAGTTTTGTAACACGGAAGTTTTTAGTTGTGCCATCAAGTTTAGAAAGGGTAACTTGGTCACCAACTTTAACAGTACCACGGAAGACACGACCGATACCGATACGTCCAACGAAGTCATTGTAGTCCAAAAGTGATACTTGGAACTGCAAAGGCTCATCTGAGTTATCTACTGGAGCTGGGATATGGTCGATAATTGTGTCAAAGATTGGTGCCATAGTAGCTTCTTGGTCAGCTGGATCATCTGACAATGAAGAAGTTCCGTTGATCGCTGAAGCATACACCACTGGGAAGTCAAGCTGGTCGTCATCTGCACCAAGCTCGATGAAAAGTTCCAAGACTTCGTCCACTACTTCTGCTGGACGAGCTGATGGTTTGTCGATTTTGTTAACAACCACGATTGGGACAAGGTCTTGTTCCAAAGCTTTTTTCAATACGAAACGAGTTTGTGGCATGGTTCCTTCGTAGGCATCTACGACCAAGACAACACCGTCAACCATTTTCATGATACGCTCAACTTCTCCACCGAAGTCCGCGTGTCCTGGTGTGTCCATGATATTGATACGAGTTCCGTTGTAGGCAACGGCTGTATTTTTAGCAAGGATGGTAATTCCACGCTCTTTTTCGATATCGTTTGAGTCCATAGCACGCTCTGCCAATTCAGTACGTGCATCAAGCGTTTCTGATTGTTTCAATAATTCGTCAACGAGGGTTGTTTTACCGTGGTCAACGTGGGCGATAATCGCAATGTTACGGATATCTTCTCTTAATTTTGTCATGATTTCCTCTATAATATTCAAAATTTATTTTCTAACTGAACGATTATACCATAATTTCAAGTAAATAACATAATTCAAGCAAGTGTAAATGTTTTCACTCTGCTTTTCTTTTCACGTCAAGCCTTTTCAAAGCAAGGGACTTATGATAAGATAGGCACAGTATGCGTTTAGATAATTTATTAGCCCAAGAAAAAGTTAGCCGAAAGGCCATGAAGCAAGCCTTACTCAAAAGGGACATTCTCGTCGATAGTTGCCCAGCCCACTCCCTAGCCCAAAATATCGATACAGGACTGCAGGAACTCCTCTTTCAGGGCCAAATCATTCAAGGCTATGAGCACACCTATCTTATGCTTCATAAGCCTGCTGGTGTCGTTACAGCCAACAAAGACAAGAAACTTCCAACCGTCATGGACCTCCTTCCGCCTGACATCCAGTCTGACAAGCTCTATGCTGTCGGCCGACTGGACCGAGATACAACTGGTCTCCTCCTCTTGAGCGACAACGGCCCTTTGGGCTTTCAACTCCTCCATCCCCAATATCATGTCGATAAGACTTATCATGTTGAGGTTAATGGACTTCTGACACCTGACCATATCCAAGCCTTTCAAAAAGGAATTGTCTTTTTAGATGGTACTATCTGTAAACCTGCAAGCCTAGAAATTCTATCTGCAAGTCCTTCCCACAGCCAAGCCTCTATCACCATTTCAGAAGGAAAATTTCATCAGGTTAAGAAAATGTTTCTCTCGGTTGGTGTCAAGGTAACCTCACTCAAACGAGTTCAATTCGGTGATTTTACATTAGACCCAGAACTAGCAGAAGGTCAATGCCGTCCTTTGAATCCAGAGGAATTGGAAATCATTAAAAATCACTTAGAGAAAAGTGGATAAAAGAAAAAAGCTTTATGTTAAAAGCTTTTTGTTTATTGCTTATCTAAAAAATACTGCGACGGCTACAATCCAGTTAAGTACAGAAACCACAAGTCCTACGATATTGAGAATTTTTTCTGTTTTATAGTCTAGTCCAGATTCTTTTTGGTATGAAAAAGCCAAGACCAATCCTATGATCCCCAAAATCAGGCCTACAATTGGAAATAACAAACCAAGAATAATCGACAAAATACCCACAAAAAGTGGATTTTTCTTCTTTTCTTTCATGTTCTAAGAACTCCTTAAATTTTATACAAATTAATTATACTATAAAACAATAGCTTCATCCTATCATTCGACTAATTTGGAAATAAGGTTAGCTAGTCTTCACTTTCCCTTTCCAAGAATCCAAACCATAAGAAAGGATATAAATCTCAGAAAAACCTTGTTTTTTCAAGTAAAGTGCTGCATTTGTAACTCGTTGCGCACGTTGATTTTCGTAAAGAAGGACAGGTTTATCTTTACGAAGGGCTGCAAGACTAGTCTTCAACTGACTTGAAGGAATATTGCGGGCCCCAAGGATATGTTTTCTGTGGAATTCAGCTGGGTCTCGCAAATCAATCAATTGACCCTTACGAATCAAGGCTTCAAATTCCTCATTGTCTACGATTTTAGCCGCACGGCGAATACGAAGATAGTTAAAGCCCATCCACGCCAACATTGCTAGTATAAGTGCCCACAAAATCCAAGTAACCATTAGTTCTTTTCTCCATTTTTCTCAATATAATCCAATTCTACCTTGTGCTCTCTGCGAAGAACCGCTTCCGCTTCCAGATAGTCTAGTTTATCCATCAACCCTGCGTCATAAATCCGAGAGAGTTCCAACTTCATCAGTTCAATATCATATAAGCGTTTTCCCATGTAAACAATAATACCAAATCGTTTGAGGAATTGCTGCACATCATAGAATGTTTTCATAAGACTCATTCTAGCAAAATTTTGTGTTTTTTTCAAGAAGAGACTCACACATCCCCCTGATTTTCCTATCTTCTTTGGCGATTCTGACGCAAGTGTGGTACAATAAAAACATGAGAATTCAACAATTACATTATATTATTAAAATCGTCGAAACTGGCTCCATGAATGAAGCAGCCAAGCAACTCTTTATCACTCAGCCGAGTCTTTCCAATGCTGTGAGAGATTTGGAAAATGAAATGGGTATTGAAATTTTTATTCGTAATCCTAAGGGCATTACCTTGACCCGTGATGGGATGGAGTTCCTCTCTTATGCCCGTCAGGTTGTCGAGCAGACCCAGCTTTTGGAAGAACGCTATAAAAATCCTGTCGCCCACCGCGAACTCTTTAGCGTTTCCTCCCAGCACTATGCCTTTGTAGTCAATGCCTTTGTTTCTCTACTCAAGAAAAGTGACATGGAAAAATACGAGCTTTTCCTTCGTGAAACTCGAACTTGGGAAATAATCGACGACGTCAAGAACTTCCGTAGTGAGGTCGGTGTCCTATTTTTGAACAGCTACAACCGTGATGTTTTAACCAAGATGCTGGATGACAATCACCTGCTGGCTCACCATCTCTTCACAGCGCAACCGCATATCTTTGTCAGCAAGACCAATCCTCTGGCAAAAAAAGACAAGGTGAGACTATCTGATTTGGAGAATTTCCCTTACCTCAGCTATGACCAGGGGACGCACAATTCCTTCTACTTTTCAGAAGAGATCCTTTCCCAAGAGCACCACAAAAAATCCATCGTGGTTAGTGACCGTGCCACCCTCTTTAATCTCTTGATTGGTTTGGATGGTTATACCATTGCGACAGGGATTTTGAACAGCAACCTCAACGGAGACAATATCGTTTCTATCCCATTGGATATTGATGACCCCATTGAGCTGGTCTATATCCAGCATGAAAAAACCAGCCTATCTAAGATGGGCGAACGCTTTATCGACTATCTACTAGAAGAAGTCCAGTTTGATAGTTGAGAAATAAAAAGAACCAATATGTAGGCTAGCAACAACCTGCATATTGGTTCTTTTTACTTATAATTAAAAGTTTCCCCTGCCAACTTATCAGCTAGCTTGGGAAAGAGACTATAAAACTTATGGGCTAGGTTCAATAAAACAGGAAGATTGAGTTCTCGTTTATTTTTTCCTATAATCTTGACAATCTTTTTAGCCACTGAATCTGGTTCTAGCAGGAAACGATCAACCGACTTAAGATAGGTTCCATCTGGGTCGGCCTGGTCAAAAAATCTTGTACGAATTGGTCCTGGATTGACTGTTGTCACATAGACTCCATAGGGCATAAGTTCGAGACGTAACGCATTTGAAAAACCAATGGCCGCAAACTTGGTCGCTGAGTAGAGACTAGACTTGCCAGTAGCAATCAAACCTGCCATACTGACAATATTGATGATATGGCCTTTTCGGCTTTCCTTCATACGAGCCGCAAGGCGCCGAGACAGATTCATCAGGGCAAAGGTATTGACCTCGAACATCTGATGAATATCTTGGTCAGAAATCTGGTCAAATTCCTCAAAAATCCCGTAACCAGCGTTGTTTATCAAGACATCAATCTTGCCATAGCGGAGAGAGAGGTCTGCTACCAGAGTTTCTAAGGCTGAATCATCGGTAATATCGATTTCAATCAATTCTGCATGGGGATGGTTTCCGTAGAGTTGGGCTAATTTTTCCTTATTTCTACCAAGCAAGATGAGTTGGTCATTTTGCAAGAGTTTGACCATTTCTTGGGCTAGACCACCGCTAGCTCCGGTAATGAGAATAGTAGGCATACTTATCCTTTCTCAAGCTTTTAGATTTCCACTTCTTCCAAGTCTTTGACCACATGGACATTTTCAAAAACACTAGCAGCGTCTTTTTTGAGCTTACTGATATCTTTTGAGAGGAAACGGGCACTGATATGGTTGAGCAAGAGGCGTTTGGCACCTGCTTCTACTGCGACCTCCGCTGCCTGCATATTGGTTGAGTGACCATGGTTACGAGCAATTTTTTCATCACCCTTGCCATAAGTGGACTCATGAACAAGGACATCGGCATTGACAGCCAGACGCACACTGGCATCCGTTTTTCGAGTGTCTCCTAAAATAGTGATAATTTTACCTGGACGTGGAGCTGAGATATAGTCAGCTGCCTTGATTTCAGTACCGTCTTCAAGAACTACGTCTTGACCGTTTTTGATTTTACCAAAAAGCGGGCCAAATGGGACACCAGCTGCCTTGAGTTTTTCAGCATCCAGCGTTCCTTCCAAATCCTTTTGCATGACACGATAGCCAACACAGAAAATAGTGTGGTCCAGCTCCTCTGCATACACAGTGAATTTATCAGTCTCAAGGATTTTTCCTAGGGAATCTTGGTCAAACTCATGAAAATGAATGCGGTAAGGCAGGCGCGAACCTGACACACGAAGACTGGTTAAGACAAATGACTTGATTCCTTGCGGTCCATAAATTTCCAAATCTGTCTGCTCTTCATTGGCCTGAAAGGCACGGCTAGATAGGAAACCTGGCAAGCCAAAGATGTGGTCTCCATGTAGGTGGGTAATAAAGATTTTGCTGACCTTACGTGGTCGAATTGTGGTATCCAGAATGCGATTTTGCGTACCTTCTCCACAGTCAAAGAGCCAAACTTCGTTAATCTCGTCTAAGAGTTTCAGGGCGAGACTTGAAACATTGCGGGCTTTAGAGGGCTGACCAGCCCCCGTTCCTAAAAATTGAATATCCATTCGATACTTTCTAATTAATCAATATATAACATGGCTGTGCGGTTTTCCGATCGAAAATAGCTTTTGCCAGAAAAAGAAGCAGCTTCTTGCAGTAAATCCTCTTGACTATAACCTTTTAGACGCTTGCGACCGTCTGCTAAGATTTCTAAATCTGTCAAAGCTGTGAGATTTTCCACGTTCACAACTTCCTCGTCCCCGACAGCCTTCATGTAAATCTTACCAGACTCTTCAAAGACCAGTTGATGGGGGAAAATTTGCGCAATCTCAAAGAGCAAATTATCTGAGATTACCTCTTCATTTTCAGAGAAAATCCGACCAAGACCCTCACTCTCATAACAAAAACCAAAGGATTTGCCAGATAGGTTCAGACGGATAAAAGGCTTATTTTCTATTGTAAAACTTGGCTCAGCATTGTAGAGATTCAGTTCCTGACTGAGTTCCGCAAAATAATCCGTCGCTACTTCAGGACTCTTTTTCTGGTAGAGCTCTGCAAAGTAGGCATTGACCACACTTGGCGGAGGGGTAATGAGGGCTAGTTGCTCCTGCTCTGTTTTACCAGCTAGAAGCTGATCCAGATAGACCTTATCCAGACTTGTATAACCTCCATACTTTAGAGCTAACGTTTTAATATCAGTCATAAAATTCCTCTAACCTCCATTTATTTTTCTCGGAAATGTAGCCTGTAATGACTTCTCCATCCTCTTGATAATCACGTTCTTCCAAAATCGCAACACTTTCTAAATCATGAATCTTGTAAGACTTAGAAAAAGGCACGCGCAAGGTAAAGGACTCAAAAATATCCTTGATTTTCTCTAAAAACAAAGCCTGCAAATTCTCACGACTATCCTCAGACTTGGCAGAAATGAGGGCATAAGGCGTTTGGGTAGGCGTGAAATCCTCCACCAAATCCGCTTTATTATACAGGGTCAGGCGAGGAATATCTTCCATGTCCAAGTCTTTCATGATGGACAGAACTGTTTTTTCATGCTCCTCATGGTAAGGATTGCTGGCATCGATAACATGAACCAGAAGATTCACATGCTTGCTTTCTTCCAAGGTCGACTTGAAACTGGATACCAACTCTGTCGGCAAATCTTGGATAAAGCCCACGGTATCTGTCAAAGTTACTTGGAGATTTCCCCCCAGATGGATACTCTTAGTCGTCGCATCTAGAGTCGCAAATAGCTCGTCAGCCTCATACTGGGTTTTACTGGTCAAGGTATTCATGATAGTTGACTTCCCAGCATTGGTGTAACCAATCAAACCAATCTTAAAGGTGCTGGACTCCAGACGTTTTTCTCTGACAGTCGCCCTATTTTTCTCAACCACCTTGAGCTGGCGCTCGATATCCGTGATTTGATTGCGAACACTACGACGGTTCAGCTCCAGCTGGCTTTCACCAGGTCCACGGGAACCAATTCCCCCAGCCTGACGACTGAGCATAATCCCCTGACCAACCAAGCGCGGCAAGAGATATTTTAACTGGGCCAAATGCACTTGGAGTTTCCCTTCATGGCTTCGAGCTCGCATTGCAAAGATATCCAAAATCAACTGCATACGGTCAATGACCTTAACACCCAGAACTTCTTCTAAATTGACATTTTGCCTTGGCGTCAGACGGTTGTTGACGATGACAGTGGTAATTTCTTCTGCATCCACCATGAGCGCAATTTCTTCTAACTTACCAGATCCGACGAAGGTCTTGGAATCATATTTTTCACGTTTTTGTCTGTAGCTATCTACAACGACTGCCCCAGCTGTCTTAGCTAGACTTGCCAATTCTTCCATGGAGAGGTCAAAATTGTCCATGCCCTGCAATTCCACACCAATCAACAAGACGCGTTCCTCTTTTTTCTCCGTATCAATCATCTAAAAACTCCTCTATCTGGCTTAAAATGCGGTCTTGCACACTAGCTTCTCCAATCTGATAAAAGGTGACCTGCATGCGATTACGGAACCAGGTCAACTGACGCTTGGCAAAACGACGAGTCGCCTGTTTGAGACTCTCACTAGCTTCCTCCAAGGTCTGCTCTCCACGGAAGTAAGGAAAGAGTTCCTTGTAACCAATCCCTTTAGCAGCCTGCACATCTGGATAATGGTCAAACAACCACTTGGCTTCGTCTAGCAGTCCAGCTTCAAACATCAAATCCACTCGGTGATTGATACGTTCATATAATTGACTGCGTTCATCATCCAAGCAGATAATCAGCGGTTCATATAGACTCTCTTGATTTTCCAAATCCTGACCAAAATGGGCAATTTCCAAAGCACGCATAGCACGACGACGATTAAACTGGGGAATCTCAAGGCCTGCTTGCGCCACAAGATGAGCTAATTCCTCATCTGTATAGGGCTCCAAGCTAGCTCGATAGGCCAAAATCTCTTCATGGGGAGTCTCCCCACCTAGGTGATAACCTTCTAGCAAGCTCTGGATATAAAGTCCAGTCCCACCGGCGATAATGGCAAGCTTGCCACGGCTGTGAATATCCTCAATAGCAATCTTAGCTTCTGAAACAAAATCAAAAGCCGAGTAAGACTCGGTTACCTCTCTAACATCGATTAAATGATGAGGAACAGCTGCCTGCTCTTCTTGACTAGCTTTGGCCGTCCCAATATCAAGTCCTCGATAGACTTGTTGGCTATCTCCACTAACCACTTCGCCATTAAAACGCTTTGCAACTTCAATAGCTAGAGCCGTCTTTCCAACAGCAGTCGGTCCAACAATCACAATTATTTTTGTTTTCATCTTTTTTCCTTGAAAAATTCCCATTTTTTCGTTACTATTATTATAACACAAAAAGGTCAGTCAGAAAAATGTGACCTCTTGAAGAGGCTGGCTGATTGAGAATATAAAGGAGGAAGACTCATGGCTAAAGGATTCGCTAAAGGTCTTGTAACAGGTGTCGCAGGAACTGTCGCTGCACTTGCAGGTGCAGTATACGCATTTAAAAAGAAAGTAATCGAACCAGAAGAGCAAAAAGCAGCTTTCATCGAAGAAAACCGTAAAAAAGCAGCTCGCCGTCGCGTATCACGTTAAGAAACAAAAGAAGTTGAGATTTATTTCTCAACTTCTTTTGTTCTATTCTTTTATACTCAATGAAAATCAAAGAGCAACTAGGAAGCTAGCCGCAGGCTGCTCAAAACACTGTTTTGAGATTGTAGATGAAGCGATGCTGTCGTGGTTTGAAGAGATTTTCGAAGAGTATTAAATAGCTAGGTCAAACTTCAACTGTGGCTTAACAGGGTCATAATCCACCAACTCAAAATCTTCTGCTTTAATATCAAAGAAATTGGTCTTATCTGGCACATTTAAAACCAAACGTGGTTGGCAGTTTGACGGCTCTCGACGGAGCAATTCCTGAGCTTGTTCAAATTGATTATCATAGATATGGAGGTTATTGATAAAATAGAAGAACTTCCCAACCTTCCAGCCAAAATGCTTGGCAATCATCATCTGCAAAGCCACATACTGCATAGCGTTGATATGGTGGGCCACCAACATATCATTCGAACGCTGAGTCAAGGTTGCATCCAGATAGATTTCTCCATCTACACGGCGGACATCAAACATGGTCTGAAAGGCGCATGGGAGTAGCCCATCTGTCTCCGCAAAAGCTTGATAATCCCAGAGAGAGATAATATTGCGGCGGTTCCAAGGGTTGGCTTCCAACTGTTTGAGAAGCTTATTGATGATGTCGTGTTTCTTAACAACAGCACCATAGCGCTCACCGATGGTTCCTGTATCCCCCACTTCCCAGTCATTCCAGTAGTGAACATTGTACTTGTCATTGAGCACCTCTAGACTATTTGACTGGTCTTGGTAAATCCAGAGCACTTCTTTGATAGCTGATTTGATGGCAATAGGACGCAAGGTTGTGATGGGGAATTCCCCCTTAGCCAAGTCATACTCTGCAAAGGCACCCGTTACGTACTTAGAGTTGGCAACTGTCCCATCCTTGTACTTGGGACGGGCCTGCTCAGAAAAGACACCGTCTTTGAGGATTCGTTCAATATTTTCTTTAAAAATAGTATCTGCTTTTGTCATTTACTCTCACCTCATTTATTGTCCTAACTAGTATAGCATAAAAAAAGAAAGGAGGAAAATCACTCGCTTCTGGAAAGCTATTTTCTCCTTTTTTATTTTACTGCAATACAAGTGATGCTGCTCCGATAACTCCAGCGTCATTTCCTAGAGTTGCAAGAGCCAATTTAGTGGATGTGCGTACTTGTGGGAAGCTATTTTCGTCGTAGACTTTTTGAACACCTTGTAGAAGGAATTCTCCCGCAGCTGATACACCACCACCGATAACGATTGTTGATGGGTTGAGGATTGAACCGATGTTGGCACAAGCGATTCCCAAGTAGCGTGAGAAGTTACGGTAAACGATCAAAGCAAGGTCGTCTCCTTCTTTTGCGAGATCAAAGACAGTCTTAGCAGTTACTTCTTCTCCGTTATCAATCAAGCGTTTCAAGGCTGCATCGCCTTCGTATTCATCGGCATAGCGACGAGTCAAGTTGACAATTCCTGTTGCAGAAGCAACTGTCTCAAGACAGCCTTTTTTACCACAGGTACATGCGATTGGTTGGTCAAAGTCAACAGTAATGTGACCAAGCTCACCTGCTGCACCAGCAACACCGTGAAGCAATTTGCCTTCTGCGACGATACCGCCACCAACACCAGTACCGAGTGTCATAAAGACAACATCTGGTTGGTTATCACCAGCACCCATCCAGCGCTCACCAAGAGCTGCAACGTTGGCATCATTATCGATGTAAAATGGAATGCCCAAGGCTTTTTCAATTTTTTCTTTGATTGGTTGAAGGGTTTTCCAGTTCAAATTGTAGGCACCAATAACAGTTCCTTTTTCACGGTCAACCACACCTGGTGACCCCATTCCAATACCTTGGAAATCCGCCGCTACCAATCCAAGCAAGTCCAAACGATGTTGAATAGACTCAATCATATCATCAACGATATGACTTCCCTCATCCAAAATATTAGTCTTGATAGACCATTTTTCTTGGATTTCTCCTGCTGTTGTTAAGATTGCAAATTTAATAGAAGTTCCACCAAGGTCAATCCCAATAATCTTTTGACTCATCATATTCTCCTTTTTCATTGTGTAGTAATTGAAAATGCTTACAGTACTAGTATAACAAAATTCACTCATTTATGCAAAGGTTTGCATTAACTTTCTGGATTTTATCCTGACTTATGGTTTCCAGAGACCTGAAGCATCTACATAATAACGGCCTCCATCAACTCGCTCATTTTTAGCCATTTTACCATCTGATTTCAAATAGTAGTTTCCTTGCCATGCATTGCGAGCATAAGAACCATCTGATTTCAAGTAATACCAGGCTTGGTAAGAAGAGTCATAAACCCACTCACCTTGTGCCATTTTACCATCTGATTTCAAATAGTAATTTCCTTGCCATGTACTGTAAGCATAAGATCCATCTGATTTCAAGTAATACCAAGCCTGATAAGAATCATCATAAATCCATTCGCTCTGGGCCATTTTTCCGTCTGCTTTCAGATAATAGCTTCCCTGCCAAGCATTTTTCACTGAATTTCCATTTTCATCAAAGTAATACCAAGCACCGTCCTGCTTAACCCAACCACTTGTTATTGCTGAACTTGTATCAGTTTGAGCCACAGTTGCTTGTTTTGATTTAAAGGCGCCCTTAGGGGCATTTTTCAATTCGCAAGCCACACCATCATGATCGCGGTCTAACTTGGCAGAATAACCAGAGTCTCCCTCATGAAGATCTGAATAGCCATTAGCCCAAGCTTCCTTACAGCTAGAAAAATGGATGTTTTCTTCTGCTAAAACTGGTTGTGAAAACAAAGCTAAAACTGACAACGTCGCCAAACTCATTTTAAAAAATAGACGTTTGTTCATTACTTTCTCCTATAGGAATGTTATCGATTTCAATATTATTTTATCAAACTTATTTCAGCAATTCAAGGAAACTTCTGGTATTTTCTACAAACTCCTTTGGTTTTTCCTTATTCAAGACATGAGGGCCATCTGGGATAATCTGAAATTGGGATTCTGATATTAGTTTATGAAGACTTCTCATAGAACTAAGATTCGGTTTATCTTTGCTGCCACAAATTAGTAAGGTTGGATAGGGGCAAATCCCTGCTATATCCGTTAAATCAAGTGTCTTCAATTCCTCAGAAACTCCGACCATAAGAGTCTTATCTGCTCCCTGTTTTTCAAATACCCTTTTAGGAAGTAGTTTAAAAATCAGCAACTGAAGATAAAATAGGATATTCCCTGCTAATTTAAGCGGGCATCCTGATAGAACCAAAGCTCGGAGATTTGGTAAATCGTAACTGGAAAATTCTAGTGCCAGGGCAGCACCTAAGGACAATCCAATCAAAACAAAAGGTTCTGTCTCTTGAGCTAGGTGTTGATAAACTCGCTCCTTGGCTTTTTGATAGCTGCTAACTCCAGAAGGAAATAACTCGATAGCCTCAGAAGGATAATCTGTCAGTAGATTCCGAACTTCTTTCCAACTCTCTGCTGACTGCCCTAAACCGTGTAAAAATACCAGTTTCATCTAGTTCTCCTCTAGGCTTAATTCATACAAGCCTCTCACTGCATTACAGCCGTAAATAGCTTCTGCTTGGGCTAAATCTGCCAAGGTCAAGACTTTCTCTTCTACCTGTCCTCTTTCCAGCAAATGCTGACGGTAAATTCCTGGTAAGATACCAAGTCGGACTGGCGGTGTGTAGAGTTTCCCAGCGATTTTCAGAACTAAATTTCCGATAGAGCTTTCAAGAAGTTCTCCAGACTTATTGTGGTAAATCTTCTCTTGTTCTCCTAAACTCAAGTGTGGTCTATGAGTCGTTTTAAAATAGGTAAATGCTTGATTCAAATCTGCTTCTTGCAGACAAAGTTTGGCCTCGCAAAAACTTGGACTAAGGGGTGTTAATACTTGACGACTGAGTTTTATCTCTCCAGACTTGCTGAGAGAAATACGCAAGCGGTAATCTTGATTAGCATCACAAGCCTGACACTCTTCCTCTATCTTTTGTCTTAAGTCTTCTGCATCAAAAGGAAAGGCAAAATATCGACTAGCTTTTCTCAGTCTTTCCAAATGTTGATCTTCAAACAGCAAGCTCTTCTGACTGATTTTTCCAGTTGAAATTAATTGGAAACGAGCTTGTTTACGATAGAGAACAGCTGCCTTTTGATGAACCTCTCGGTATTCAGATTCCCAAGTGCTATCCCAAGTAATGCCACCACCCACTCCATATATGGCTTTTTCTTGATGCAATTGAATGGTCCGAATGGCTACATTGAAAATCCGTCGCCCATTTGGAAGCAAGAGACCAATCGTTCCACAGTAGACTCCGCGCGGTTGTGGCTCCAAGTCCTTGATAATCTCCATTGTCGCAATTTTGGGTGCTCCCGTTATGGAACCGCAAGGAAAGAGAGAACGGAATATTTCAACAAGGTCAATGTTCTCTCGCAACTGACTCTTGATGGTTGAAGTCATCTGCCAGACAGTCGAATACTGTTCTACCTGACACAGACGCTCCACATACTCACTGCCCACTTCAGAAATACGGTTCATATCGTTGCGCAAGAGGTCCACAATCATCATGTTTTCAGAGCGATTTTTAGGATCCTGCTCCAACCAGCTAGCCTGTTCCAGATCTTCTTTGTCAGTCGTGCCACGTTGAGTCGTTCCCTTCATTGGTCGCGTAGTCAACTCACGGCCATTTTGCTCAAAAAAGAGCTCTGGACTCATGGAAATCACTGCCATCTCATCATGTTCCACATAAGCATTGTAGCCTGCCTCCTGCTCTACCACCATACGATTGTAGACGGCAAAAGGATTTGCACTTAAATCTTGCTTGAGTTGGACTGTGTAGTTGACCTGATAGGTGTCCCCCTGACGTAAATGATGGTGAATCCGAGCAATCGCCTTTTCATAGTCTGCTGCAGACGTTACTTCCTGCCAATTTGAGGGCAAATCAATCTCCTCATAAGTCAGAGGAATAGGGGAGGTCTCCACCCTATCGTGAACAGTAAAATACAGTAGGTACTCTCCCAGTAGGGGTGTCTTGTGAACTGCTAATTTTTCCTCAAAAGCAGGTGCAGCCTCGTAGCTGACATAGCCCACCACATAGTAGCCCTTCTTTTGGTAGCTTTCCACTTGTGCCAGCAAGTCCACCACTTCTGCTAAATTTCTTGTTTTTAATTCTTTGATAGGCTGGGTAAAGGTGTATCTCTCCCCCAAAGCCCTAAAATCAATCACTGTTTTTCTATGCATATCTTAAGTATAGCATAAATTAAGAAAACCCTCATCCGCAAAGCAGATGAGAGATTTCGATTATTTAAAGATTGAAGTTTTAAAGCTGTTTGTTTGTTGAAGAAGTTTTTTGAATAATTTCTCTTTAAGTGACACAGTATTATCAAATTTAACTGATCCATTTTTAAGAGTAGCTTTATCTTTATCAACAGCTGCAGCAAATGCATTCTTCAAGTCATCGTAACTACTGTATGTAGTACCGTCGATTGTAACAGGGTTAAATCCTGCTTTAGCATTATCAACAACTTCTTTGAAGTATTCTTTCTTCCAATCTTCTAGAGTATTAAATTTACCATCAGAAACTTTCTTAATGATAAAGTCATCACCTAGAGTAGCATGACCAGCCTGTTTAGACTCATTTTTCAGCATATTAGAAGCGTAGTTTAAGAAGCCTTTTTCATATCCAAAGTAACCCCACATACGGAATGTGTTATGTTTGAATGACATAGAGCCTGGAGCTCCTTCACTTGTATTACCACCATAGATACCAGCAGTGATAGGCACCGTTACATAGGCAGAGCCAAATCCAGTTGGGTCATAAGTACCATTACCAGGACCGTGTTTGGTCATGAAGTTCTTGTCTACTAGGTCGTTAACAGAAGTTAAGTTATATTCTTTTTCTTCTGCATTCAAATCACGAACCTCATCGTATTGGTTCTTCGTATTAGCGTTACGTAGTTTTTTAGCAACTTTCTTGAACCAAGCGTTGTTTAGTGCTTTATCGTGTTTATCAATTACAGCTTCTCCTTCAAGATAATCAAGAAGCATAAGCGTATCATTGAAACCTTTCATGTAGTGATCGATTTCTGCACGAGATGTCAAATCATTTGGATTAGTATTATACCATTGGTTTCCGTCATTTGGACGTTCGTATGCCATGTTCAACCCTAGTGCTTTAAAGTCACCGTTTGGACTTGTTTCAGCAGGTGATTGTAACATACCTTGTGCAAATGCTTCTAAGTCAGTACCTTCACGGTGTCTAGAACCACCTAAGTAAACCATACGGTCATTGACGTGAGTCGTTTCGTGAGTGAAGGCTGAGATACCGAAGTCACTAATCATATCAGTAACCATGAAGAATACAGAATCATCTTTATAAGGGTTACCGTAAATACGAGCTACAGCTCCCATGCGCCAGTCAGTTGCATGATAACGACCTGTTGGTCCGTATAATTCGCGGATAGGTGCTACATCTTTACCACTATTAGTATGTCCATATTTATCCGTGCTGATTCCTTTATAATTTTGGTTATCTAGTACTGGTGTAGGCACCATATTGTTGCTCTTCAATAGTTGATTACGAACTTTATCTAATGATAAACGAGACCAGAAGTCTAGGTAGTTTTGTTGACCTTTAGCGACTTTATTGATTTCAGCTTTGAATGCTTCACGTTCTTCCGCAGTATTCTTACCGTATTTTTCAAATGAACTGTAAGCCATAGTGTTATATGTTGAAATTAAGAACATATGTGCATCTTTTAAGTTTAGAAGTGGAAGAATCATTTTACCGTGAACATCATTATTCAATCCTTCGTATGCTCTGTGTTTCTTATCAGCAAATTCAGGAGTTGTTGTCTTCGGTTCAACGACATATACATTATCTTTAGTTGCTTTTATGAACCAATCGTTTAAGTCTGTATCACTTGTGAAGAGTTCCATATTGTATTTCAGGAACTCATGTAAATTACCTTTACCAGTAGCACCAGCGATTACTTCACGATAGGCATCGTGAGTGCGGTCCCCCTTAATATAACTTTCTTTAGAGCCAATATTGATGATTCTATCTAAGACGCTAACGTTCTTACCGTAGAAGTCCGGTTTGAACAACATTAACTCTTTAATGTTAAAGTCATCGAATTTAATACCGTAGTAACGATTTAGGTAAGACAAACCAAGAAGTACTGCAGCCTTATTGTCATCAATTTTCTTAATCAAGGCACGTTTAGCGGCTTCATCAGTATTCAGTTGGTGATCTTCATTTTCCACTAACTTCGTAACGAATTGAGTAAGATTATCTTTAACATACTTGAAGCTTTCTTCTAGGTACAAGTCCTTAATTGCATTGACTTTGTTGCCACCAGTTCTACCCAAGTGTTGGTAAATCGAGTCAGATTGCAATTCAACTGGACTTAATTTGCTTTCAATAGCACTGATTAAGTCAGCACGATCTTTAACAACCATGTTTGGTGTGTACACAACTTCACCAAGCTCAGCAACACTATACTCTTTTACTTGCTTAACTTGAGAGTCTTTAGGAGAAATCGTAAAGATATCTTTTGTCTTATCCGCATAGTGAACCATAATATGGTCGGCATCTGTAAGGTCTGTGACAAAGTCATTGCCTTTCATTGCAGTTACAGACAATACTTCTTTAGTCATTAGTGGACTATCAGCAGCAAGTTTGTTCCCTTGGTCTACGATCCATTCTTTGTTGTAGAATGGTTGTAATTTTTCGATATTGCGGTATGCAAGCTCACGAGATGCATCGTAATCTTGAGTATCTTTGTAAGTATCGGCTTTTGATTTAGTGTTGTTTAGTGTATTAACTACTGGTTCGTTAATCGCATAATCATGGGCAGTGATTCCCATTTTAGCGAATTTTTCTAAGGCTTGAGCTTCTGTAATACCTTTAATTTGTTTAGATTTATTGTATGAAGATAATCCTGTAGCTACATCCGTTACATAGAAGTTATTTTTGAAGTTATCAAATCCGAAGTATGAATCCCCTGTATCTACTGAGCTTGCTCCGTACATGATTTCACCATTGGTTACTTTCATCATACTTACGTTATTTTCTACCCAACCCCAGTCATAGTTTTCATGGATTAAACCACCACTTTGACCGTGGTTTTTAAGTGTCATCGTACCTTTGATAAATGAATTTGTTAATCTACCACGTTGTTTGAAATCGTTAGGGTTTCCACCGTGGTTAACTTTAGCGACAAGTCCACCAAATTTAGAGTTGTTACCTACAATATCACCGTCGAAATAAACACTATCTGTATTACTTCTCCAGCTTTCACTTACAAGTCCTCCAGACCACCAAGATTTGTCTCCAAGACTGTTAATCTTACCGATAAATGCAACGTTACGCATATTTGATTCGTCAAGTTTGTTAACTATGCCGGTAACGTCATTATTACCTTCAACACTACCTGTTACTTTTACATTTTCGATATTTGAGTTTTTGAACATATCTCCAAGAGGAGCCACTTTATTATCTCCTGGCAAGTTAATATTAACATTACCAAGATTAATATCATGCACATGCGCATTTTCAACTCTAGCAAATAAAGGACGAGCTAAGTTGTGGATAGTAAATCTACCGCCATCATTACTTAGTAATTTACCTTTAAATGTATTAGTAACATAAGATTTTCCATTAGGTTTTACATTGGCTGCATTTAGATCTGCACCAAGTTTGAACTCACCGCTAGGGTTAGCTTTCATATCTTTTACAAGCTCATTGAAGTTGTAGTAAACATTACCTTCTTTTGCTTTTTGTTTTTCAAAGTAATGAACATACTCTTCGCTAAGTGTGTTATCAGCATTACGTTGAACTAAGTCTGGTGCTTTGGCAGTAACTTTATATAAAGTTTTTCCGTCTTTTTCTACTTCTTCAATCTTGTCAACAGCAAGTCGTGTAACCTTGTTGTCGTGAGTTGTAACTCGTAGGTAAAGTGGGGCAACATCAGCTGGTTTTTCTGTAAGCAAACTAGTATCTGTTTCATTACCGTCAGCGTCCACACTCATCAAGCTTGTTTCTTTGATATTTTTGATTTCAACTTTTTTGAGGTCAATTCTTAGAGGTTCTTCATTCAGAACTACTTCTTCATCGCCTTCACCACGGTCATAAACCATCTTAGTTTCAATCTTATAATCTTTGTAGTATTGCAAATCTGTCAGGCTAGCTGTTAAGTTGTCAGGTGAAACATTCAATGTTTTCACAATCTCATCACCTTTTTTCAGAGTTAAGGTGATAGATTTAATGGCCGCCTTGCTTGGATTTTCTAGACTGTATTTAACATCTGAAGTCCGTTTCAAATCCTTAGGTTCAACTGCAGTGATGGTCAATACTGGTTTTTCAAAGCTCTTAGTACCACGTTTCAAAATTCGGTCTTGAGGGGCCTCAATGACTTCTTCTGTTACTTTTGGTGCATCCTCAGTCTTAACTCCTTTGATAGTATTAAAGGTCTTAGTGATTTTTTTCTGACCTTCTTTACCTTCTTGAGCTACAACTTCTAAACCTTTTTTCAGTTGAGCATCTTCTTCAATCTTTTCTTCGAATGGAATCTTTTCAATGCTTTCCTCTACAAGAGTTCCTTCAATTGGTTTTGTACCACGGCTTACCTGTTGGTTTACAGGTTCCTTGGTGACTTCTGTGCTGGTTGAAAGAACTTGGTCAGTTTTGACACCTTCTACCGTTTTATAGGTTGTTTTTGTAACTTGACTTCCTTTTTCACCATTTCGTAGGACAGTTTCTTCGTCTGTATACTTAGTTGGATCCTCAGTCGTTTCAGTTTTGTAGTCAATTTCTGTAGTTGATTCTTCGACAAGGGTTCCCTCAGTCACCTTATACTCAGGTAATTGATCTTGAACAAGTGCTTGACCTTCCTTGCCTGCCTCTTGGGTTCCTTTAGACTCTACCACAGCTTCTGGCAATTCTGGTTGTGTTAAAGATTGGCCTTCCTTACCTTCCTCTTGAGTTCCTTTAGACTCTACTATAGCTTCTGGCAATTCTGGCTGTGTTAGTGCTTGACCTTCTTTGCCTGCCTCTTGGGTTCCTTTAGACTCTACGGTAGCTTCTGGTAGTTCCGGTTGCGTTAAGGATTGTCCTGTCTTACCTTCTTCTTTGGTTCCTTTGGCTTCTACTGGAGCTTCTGGCAACTCTGGCTGCGTTAAGGATTGTCCTATCTTACCTTCTTCTTGTGTACCTTTAGCTACTTGGTGGCTTGGTTCATTTTGTGGTACTGGAGTTGGGGCAGGTTGCACCTCTTTCTTCGTTCCGACTGCAATGACTTGCGACACAGGATTTTGGACTACTTGGTCTTCGATAACTTCTCTAACTTCTTGACCTTTGACCATCGATACTTTGGTTACAAGACGACGCTGACCCTTTACTCCAGCTGTGACGATACGAGTCTCTCCTTCTGCTAGATTCGCATCTGGATTTGTGACCGTTTCAAAAGGAATCTCAACCAAGCTCTCTTCCTGTCTTGTCTGAGGCTTCTCAGAAACTGGTTTTTCTTCAACAGCAGGAGCAACTGGATTCTCTACTACAGGTTTTTCGATGACAGTTTCTGGAGTGACAGCAGGTCTTTCCTGAGCTACTTCTGTTTTCTCGATTTCATTTGCATTTTGCTTTTCTACTGGCAACTGAGGCTTCTCAGCTGAAGCTGGTCTTGATGGATGGAGTTCTGCTTCCTTGAAGTATCCAATGTATTCATAGCCATCAATATGGATAATCCCTTCAGCCAAACCTTCATGTGTTGAGGCCGAAATAGTTTGGTTATAAGAAAGCAATTCTTTATTTTCAAATGCAAATGTTCCATAAGGTACAAAGGTGCTGGCTCCTAAAGAACCAATCAAGAGAACACCTAGAACTTCTCTACGACCTTTTTTAGACACCAAAAAGACTGCTAGCGAGGCCGTTGCCAAGCCAAGACCTGCCAAGGCTAGTTCCTTACTTCCTGTGTATGGAAGTTGTTGACTGTTAGTTGCCTTCTTACGATAAACTACATAAAGAATGTCATCATCTTGAAATTCTGTAGGAACCTCATGGTGAATCAGGGCCTTTTCAGACTCGGTCAACTCCTGCTCCGCCAAATAACGGTAATGAACACTATGAGCACCGCCAACTTCATTGGCTTGAACCTTATCTACTGAAAGGGCACTGGCACCAAAAAGGAAGGCTCCGATGGCTACAGGACCTACCCCAACAGTTAGCTTACGAATTGAATATTTTGTGATTTTTTCTAGTTGTTGTCTTGTTTTTCTCATTCTCACGACTTTCTGATAGAATCTTGTGGATAATGCGCACGCGCACCTCCAATTAATTTTGGACGACTAGCAAGAGCCGTTACATGGGCATGCCCAATTTCTCTCAAAAGAGGGCGAATCGGAACCTGAACATGCTTGACATGCATGCCAATTGCAGTGTCTCCGATATCCAAGCCAGCATGAGCCTTGATAAATTCAATCTCAACTGGATCCTTCATAAACTTGAAGGCTGCCAACTGACCCGAACCTCCTGCATGAAGAGTAGGAAGGACACTAACGATTTCCAGACCAAACTGCTCTGCCACCTGACGCTCAACAACGAGGGCCCGATTGACATGTTCACAACCTTGAACAGCTAGATGAATTCCTTTTTCCTCTAAGATATCTAGGATGGTCTTCACAATGATTTCGCCAATTTCTTGGCTGGATTCCTTGCCAATCTGACCACCTATCACTTCACTAGAAGAAAGCCCCAAAACAAAGATGGATCCTTGCTTCAAATTGGCCTTTTCCAATACATCTTCTACAATCTGGCTTGTCTCTCTTTGAATGTCTTTTTCCTTCATACTTGATACCTCTTTTATCACTATCTATCATATCGTTTTTTCTTGTTTTTAGCAAGATAGACAACCTGAAAATCTTACTCCAACCTGCATAAAACTCCCAGAATTGACTGGGAGTTAGTTAGTTTCTATTCTATTTATGTATATTTCAACTGTCGTACCCTTTAAAGGTGCAGAATCGATCTTCATCTGGTAATTGTCTCCAAAATGAAGTTTGAGCCGTTGGTCAACATTTTGAAGACCGACTCCCCCACGTTTGAGTTGACTTTGACTACTATCGCCAGCAACTTGGAAGCCAACTCCATCATCCTCAATGCGGATGACCAATCCCGAATCCTGTTTTTGGACAGAAACTCTAATATGTCCCTGACCTTCTTTTTCCTTGATGCCATGGTAAAGAGCATTTTCTACAAGGGGTTGTAGGACCAGCTTGGGCAAGACTAGCTTATCAAAGGCAGGATTTTCATTAATTTCGTATTCCAGCTTATCTCCATAACGCTGTTTCTGGATAAAGAGATACTGGCGGACATGATTGATTTCGTCAGAGAGACAAATCAAGTCCTTGCCTTGATTGAGCGCCAAGCGGAAGTAGGTAGCCAAGGACTTGGTCACCTGAACTACTCTCTGACTGTCCTGAAATTCAGCCATCCAGATGATGGTGTCCAAAGTGTTATAGAGGAAATGGGGGTTAATCTGGCTCGATAGGGCTTGAAGTTGGTACTGACGGGTCGTTTCTTCCTGCCTGCGATTATCCGCCATCAGCTGATCAATCTGATCCAACATGGCATTAAATTGGCGAGTCACTTCTCTCAGTTCATAGGCACCAGTTTCCTTGGCACGAAGATTCTGATTACCAGAAGCAATTTTCATCATGGTTTCTCTCAAATTCTTCAAAGGGGCAATCCAGCGTTTGAGACTGAACCATACCAAGCAGAGACAGGCAAGAAGAGAGGTGACACTAGCCCCAAGCAAGGTCCACATGAGTTGACTCCGAACCTGGTCTAACTTCTCCAACGAAGATACACCAAGCACCGTCCAATCAGTTCCTGCAATCTTTTCCTGACTGACGTAGGATTGGTGATCTAGCGTATAGCCCTGCCCTGCCTCAATATAGGGTTTCATGGCCTCCATTTCGCTAGACGAACTATAAACTGTGTGTTGAGGATGGTAGACAAATTCATGGTTTTCATTGATGATAAAGGCAAAGCCCTGCTGACCCAACTGAAGTTGATTAAGATATGCTTCCAGAGTTTCATAAGAAATATCCAAACGAAGTACACCCAGATTGGCTCCCTTTGCATCAACAAGTTCTTGAGTGACAGAAATGACCCACTGACTATCTGATTTACGAGCTGGAGTCAAAACGGGCATGGCTCCCTGATGAATGGCCTTTTGGTACCACTCCTCAGCCATCATATCTGAGGAAGTTTTCATTTGCACACTGTCATCTGTAGAAATGACCTGACCGGATTTGGTCACCAGCACAACAGTTTTCAAGTCCTGATCTGCCTTTAAGATGGTCAAAAACAGATCTCGAATTCCCTTGATCTTGTCTTGACTGGGATTCTCAGCATAGGCCAGAACATCCGTCTGCTGGGTCAAACTAGTCGAGGTGGTTTCTAATTTTTTGATATAAGACTGAATAAAGTGGCTAGTCTGGCTGATGGTCGTTTGGCTGTTGCCCTCAATGGTGGCCTCAATGGCTGAAGAACTAGATTGATAGTAAAAAGTCCCAACCAGAGCTAGGAGAATGAGAAAGACCAGAAAGATGGAAATAACCATTCTGACTAGGAGAGAAGAACGCTTCATCGACCTCCCCCTTTCTTAAACTGACGAGGCGTCACACCTGCAATCTGTTTAAAACGTTGGGTAAAATAGTTCATATCTTCAAAGCCAACCTTCTCTGCGATCTCATAAATCTTCAGATCTGTAGTTAAAAGCAAGAGCTTGGCTTGTTTGACACGCTCTCTTACCAGATAATCCTGAAAAGGCAAGCCCAACTCTTTCTTAATCAAGGAGCTCAGATAAGTTGGACTAAAGCCCAAGTCACTGGCCAAAGACTTTAAACTAAATTGGCTATCAGCCAGATGGGAGTGGATTTTCTGAGCCAGGTTTCCCTCAAACTTATCGGTCAATAAATCTTGTAACTGCTCTTCCTTTTCTTCCTTGTCTAGTTTTTGCTTGATTTTCCCCAACATCTCCTCAATGTCCTGACGGGAAAAGGGTTTGAGCAGGTAGTCATCCACACCGAGTTTGACAGCAGACAAGGCATAATCAAAATCATCGTAGCCTGTCAAAAAAACTAGATGCACCTGAGGATAGGTTTCTCGTACCAGACTGGCCAACTGGATTCCATTTAGCTGAGGCATGTTGATATCGGTTAAAATGATATCTGGCAGCTGCTTTTGTATCAATTCCCAAGCCTGCCTTCCATTTTCAGCCTGACCGATGATTTCCATATCGTAGGCTGCTACATTGACCAGTTTAGTCAAGCCTTGTCTTACCAGATATTCATCTTCTACGATTAAGATTGTGTAGGTCATGCTCCGCTCCTTTGTCACTTACTAGTATCAGTATAGCAAAATTCTCCTCTAACTGCTTAGGAAAGCCCTCTTAATCAACATAATCTAGTAAATAAGCGTAGCCTTTTTCTTCCATTTGATCTTTGGGAATAAAGCGGATAGAGAGACTATTAATACAGTAGCGCAAGCCACCCTTGTCCTGTGGGCCGTCCGTAAAAACATGGCCAAGGTGAGAATCTCCAACTCGGCTCCGCACTTCCATGCGCGTCATATTGTAAGACTTATCTTCCTTGTAAGTGGCAACATCTGGGCTGATGGGCTGGGTAAAACTAGGCCAACCGCAACCAGACTCAAACTTATCCTTTGATGAAAAGAGGGGTTCGCCAGTTGCCACGTCTACATAGATGCCCGATTCAAATTTATCCCAGTAGCGGTTTGAGAAAGCCCGTTCTGTTTGATTTTTCTGGGTGACTGCATACTCCTCAGGTGACAAGGTCTTTTTCAATTCTTCATCACTTGGTTTGGGATATTTGCTGGCATCGATGACGGGATAGGCAGCCTGATTGACATTGATATGGCAGTAGCCATTTGGATTTTTCTTGAGGTAGTCTTGGTGGTAATCTTCAGCCACCACGAAATTCTGCAAGGCCTCCTTTTCAACTGCTAGAGGTTGATCGTATTTCTTAGCCACCTCATCAAAGACTTGGTTAATCACCTCTAAATCCTTGTCATCTGTGTAATAAACACCAGTACGGTACTGGGTTCCCACATCATTTCCTTGTTTATTTTTGCTGGTTGGATTGATAATGCGGAAATAATGAAGCAGAATTTCCTTGAGGGAAATTTGATTGGCGTCATAGGTGACATGGACAGTCTCCGCATGTCCTGTTTGGTTGATCAATTCGTACTTGGTTGTTTCCCCTCTACCATTTGCATAACCTGAAACGGCATCTGTCACTCCGGGAACGCGGGAGAAGTATTCCTCTACTCCCCAGAAACATCCCCCAGCTAGATAAATTTCATGCAAGTCTGCGTCTTTACTAATTTCTGTTTTTTTCACTGTTTTTCCTCCTTGGCTAACTGATGCTTTCTCAATTTGCGAGCTATCTGTCTGCCCTGCATTTCGCATCAATAGAAAATAGAAACCGGTTATGGCTAGGAAAAAAATCCCTGCCAAGACAAACAATTTTACTTTATCATTCATGACCTTTCTCTACCCCATTTCTTTCAATTCTTTTAAAATCATATCCTTATCCATAAAACCTGGTTGAGTTTTGACCAGCTTGCCTTCCTTGTCTATAAAGGCTTGAGTTGGATAAGAACGGACACCATAACTTTCCAAAAGTTTTCCTGATGAATCAATTAGAACTGGAATATTTTTATAATCCAAGCCCTTGTACCAGTTCTTAAAGTCTGCTTCAGCTTGTTCACCCTTGTGTCCAGGTGACACTACCGTCAAAACCACATAATCATCACCAGCATCTTTAGCGATTTCATCCGTGTCAGGAAGACTAGCTAGACAGATGGAACACCAAGAAGCCCAGAATTTGAGATAGACTTTCTTGCCCTTATAATCAGACAAGCGGTAGGTCTTGCCATCTACTCCTGTCAGTTCGAAATCAGCAACTGCCTGACCTTTAGTCGCAGTTTGCGAACTAACTTGTTCTGTTTTTGTTTGCTCCTTCATAGTAGCTTCGTCTGACATATTTTTAGCTGAACAGGCTGCCAAGAAACAGATTGAGCCTACTCCAAGGAGACATGTTTGCCATTTTTTCATTTCTTCTTCCTTTCTATTCAAATAATGTAGTCAAAATGGAAGCATTTCCCAAAAGCACCAAGATTCCCATCACGATAATGAGGAAACCACCCACTTTTTTGAGGGTTCCGAGATAAGGATGAAGTTTTCGGAAATGTTTCAAAACATAGCTGGAGGCAAGAGCTAGAACCAAAAATGGTAGTGCTAGACCCAGCGTATAGATTAACATGAGACCAGCTCCCTGCCAAGCACCTGAGCCACCTGAAGCCGCTAAAGCCAAAACAGAGCCAAGAACCGGCCCCACACAAGGCGTCCAAGCAAAACTAAAGGTCAACCCCAGTAAAAATGCCTGACTATAGCCCTTACCCTTTTGCCCCTGTCTCTGTAATTGTAGCCTTCTTTCCTTGTAAAGTCCCTGAAAATGTAAGACTTCCATCTGGTGCAAGCCCAAGAGAATGATGACCGCACCCGTCACATACTGAAACCAAGAAGCATACAGCAAATTGCCTAAAAAACCAGCTCCATAGCCCAGCAAAATAAAGATAAAGGAAATCCCCGCTATAAAGGCCAGCGTTCGCAATAAACTAGTAACTGAGATGGAAAATTTGCCACTAGAAGCCTGAGCACCATCTTTGTCATCCAACAAGACCCCTGCATAGACTGGCAACAAGGGTAAGATACAAGGAGAAAAGAAGGAAAGAATTCCAGCAAGAAAAACACTGATAAAAAAAATTATATTATCCATTGCCTTCCTCCATTCTTTGATTTGATAGGACTATTATAGCCCCAAAACTCCAGAAAAAACAGGGACAATGATAGGGAAAAATAGGAATTTAATCAGGTTATGTAAAAACTGTTGCAAAAAAAGCCAGACACAGTCTGACTTCGATGGAAACTGAAAAGAAAATTCAACATTCTTCCCTACTTATCTGATAATAAATAAGGTCCGCAAGATAGCCTTTTCTCTCCACACCATTGGTAATGGTTTTTAGATAGGACATCCCTGCTTTCTCCATGGCACGACCTGAAGCTGGATTGAGACTGGCATAACGTGCCTTGACTTTTTGAAATCCTACTTGAGTGAAACAAAAGTCCAAGATAGCTTTTAAGGCCTCTGTCATCATACCATATCCCCAGTAAGCCTTGCCTAACACATAGCCAATTTCACAAGAAGAATTATTCTCATCTATTGCAACGATGCTGATATCTCCTATCACTTGCTCTGGATTTTCTTTGAGACAAATAGCCCATTTGTAATAGTTGGGATTAGCATAGGAGGCAACCCAATTACGAATCGAGTTTCGAGTCACCTCGACATCAGAATGAGGATCCCAAGTGACATAGGTCAGATTCTCAGCGGATGAAGCCCAATTTTGAAACATAGCTTCTGCATCACTTTCCACAAATCTTCGCAAGATTAAACGTTCTGTCTGTAACATTTTCGTACCGATTGCTTTCATGATACTGCCTCACTTTCTGATAGATGATTTCTATTCAATCTCCATTTAGATTTGCTTTGCTT
Source organism: Streptococcus mitis (assembly GCA_001914195.1). Lineage (GTDB taxonomy): Bacteria > Bacillota > Bacilli > Lactobacillales > Streptococcaceae > Streptococcus > Streptococcus mitis_F. Next base: position 125,364 of record MKYF01000028.1, read on the forward strand.
TTGAATTTCAAGGTAATACGCTAAAAAGGTCCACTGGACCTTCTCTCACTTTCTTATTTCAATGTGAGAGGCTGAAAACCTCCACTGGAGGTTCCTCATTTTCTTATTTCTAAACTCGGGGTAAAAAGGTCCCCCGGACCTTTTTACTCCCAAAAGTCATCAAATACGGTGATGGGGAGGTGGCGTTTGTGTTGGCCTTTGTGCCACCAGTTTTCGATGATTGTTTGGGCTTCTGGGTTAATTGTTTGTCCTTCTAGGTAGTCGTCAATCTCTTCATAAGTGACTCCGAGGGCTACTTCGTCAGCTAGGCCTGGTTTATCTTCTTCTAGGTCTGCCGTTGGGATCTTTTCATAAAGGGCTGGTTCTGCACCAAGTTCCTTCAAGAGTTGTTTTCCTTGACGCTTATTGAGGCGGTAAAGAGGGAGAATATCCGCACCACCGTCACCAAACTTTGTAAAAAAGCCTGTGATATTTTCCGCAGCATGGTCTGTTCCAATGACCGCTCCGCTATGGGCACCAGCAAGGGCATACTGAGCAATCATACGGCAACGAGCCTTGATATTTCCCTTGTTAAAGTCTGAAACAGGACTACCTGTCGCTTCAACTGCAGCTGTCATGGCATCAGCTGATTCCTTGATATTAACTACCAAGCTGACATCTGGCTGGATGAAGGCTAGAGCTTTTTGAGCATCTGCTTCATCAGCTTGTACTCCGTATGGCAGACGGACAGCGATAAATTTGTAGCTATCATCCCCTGTCTCTGCTCGCAGTTCTTCCATAGCTAGTTGGGCCAAGCGCCCTGCTAAGGTTGAGTCTTGTCCTCCAGAAATCCCTAGTACAAAGGTTTTAAGGAAGGGATGTTTTTTCAGGTATCTTTTTAAGAAATCAATAGAACGACGGATTTCTTCCTGGGCATCAATCACTGGTTTGACACCCAGCTCTTGGATAATCGTTTCTTGCAAACTCATTCTTCTTCTCCTTCACCGAGGGCTTCCTTACGCATCTTGTCAATCAAGTCCATCTTGTCTTGCCATACATCACGCGCCAAATCTACTGGATAGTGCTGCGGATTGAGCACGCGCTTGTACTCATCCCACAGCTTGTCAAATTCCTTACGGGCATAAGCCTGAATCTCAGTCAAGCTAGGCAGGTTGTAAATCAATTTTCCGTCTTTGAAGATATCCACCAAGAGAGGCACAGCATCAAAATTACGAACGGTCTTCTTGATATAGGTATAGGTCGGATGGAACATCTTGATTTCTGTCATGCTGGCAACATCTACGCCATCATAAGTGATATAATCGCCTTCTGACTTGCCTTTTTCACGACTGGTAATGCGCCACACCTGCTTCTTACCTGGCGTAGACACTTTTTCAGCATTATTTGACAGCTTAATCGTATTGCGCATGTTCCCATTTTCATCTTCAATGGCCACAATCTTATAAACTGCACCAAGAGCTGGCTGGTCATAAGCTGTAATCAGCTTGGTACCCACGCCCCAGACATCAATCTTGGCCTTTTGCATCTTGAGGTTGAGGATGGTATTTTCGTCCAAATCATTAGAAGCATAAATCTTAGCCTCTGTAAATCCAGCCTCGTCCAGTTGTTGACGGACTTTCTTAGAAATGTAGGCAATATCCCCAGAGTCAATCCGCACACCCATAAAGTTAATCTGATCACCCAGCTCACGCGCCACCTGAATGGCAGCTGGAACTCCGATGCGAAGGGTATCATAGGTATCCACAAGAAAGACGCAATTTTTGTGGGTCGCAGCATAAGCCTTGAAAGCCTCATAGTCGTTACCATAAACCTGTACCAAGGCATGGGCATGGGTCCCCAAGACAGGAATATCAAAGAGTTTACCAGCACGCACATTGCTGGTCCCATTGGCACCACCAATCACCGCTGCGCGTGTTCCCCAGATAGCCGCATCCATCTCTTGCGCCCGACGTGTCCCAAACTCCATCAAGGGTTCATCTTCGATAACCGAACGAATACGAGCTGCCTTAGTCGCCACCAAGGTCTGGTAGTTGACGATGTTTAGAAGAGCCGTTTCGACCAACTGGCATTGGGCTAGAGGACCTTCCACCTGCACAATAGGCTCATTAGCAAAAACCAAGTCCCCTTCTTGGGCAGAACGAACGGTCAACTCCAACTTGAAATTGCGGAGATAGTCCAAGAATGCCCCATGATAGCCTAGCGATTCCAAATAGGCAATATCACTATCTGAAAAACGCAGGTCTTCAAGATAACTCACAATTCTTTCCAAACCTGCAAAAACCGCATAGCCATTCTTAAAAGGCTGTTGGCGGAAATACACCTCAAAGACAGCCTTTTTATTGTGAATCCCTTGGTCAAAGTAAACCTGCATCATATTAATCTGGTACAAGTCCGTGTGCAATGTCAAACTATCATCTGGATACATACTTTTCCTACTTCCTTAGCTAGAAACCCATGAAAATTTTCAAGAACTTTCATGTATTCCAATAAATTAGTACTATTATATCACATTTTAGCTGGATTGAGAAAAGAGTAACAAGCTATTCTCCACTCTCCAGTTCCTCCATATCCTGTTCAAACTTTTTCTGAGCCCATTCACCAAAATTTCTTAAAGTTAGGTTTCCAATAAAAACCCATGGAAGATAAAGAAGATAAGTAAGGATCCAAGCAGACAGATATTTAAAATTCAAAGGATTATGCTGATAAATCTCAACATTGAACTGGTAGTTCTGGAGCATCAAGATGGCTGTAATTGCAAGAGTCACTAGTAAGCATCCCAAAATCGTAAAATGAAATCGGCTATAATAGGTCACTCCGAGATTTCGAGCACGGTTAAAAAAGTAAAATGTCCCTATGATGATAACGATAAGCAGCATATTAGGATTAAAAAGGCTTGGTGCCAATACTGCCACTAAATAGCTTAGAAGTACAAGCCCAATAAAGAGTGAAAAAGACTCTGCTCCAGCTTTATTGATTAGTTGTTCTTCTCTTTCGTCAAGTAATTGATAATGAATGAATTTATTTACCATCTTCTTCCTCCCAAACTTGCTGATTTCTGCGATTCAAGTATAGGATAACTCTATCCATAGAAAAACTCCCAACGAGATAGATGATAACTGCTAGAACCACTTTTAGGGAGTACTTCCAAGTCAATAGACTGACCAGTTCCTCGCGATTGCCTATGATATCAATCAATAAAATCACTATAGAGAATCCTAAAGCAGATAAAATTCTTTCTTTTCCAGTATTCTCAACAATATCTCGAATGTCAATTCCAACATACATGCGGCGAATAATGGCATACAAACCGACTCCAATCAATAAAAGTAATTCTGGTAAATAGGACAAAAGTGTTAAATTGAAAATATAAACTTTGGCAAAAATTTCCAGTGCCAAAAATAGGCAAATTCCCAAGAGAATTTCTCCTGAAATGTTTCCGTCCAATTTTTCCGTACGTTCATCTTTAATCACAAGTTTCTTTCTATTTTTCATCTTCTTCCTCCCAAAATAATTGATCTAAAGTTTTGCCTAAGCATCTGCAAATGGACTGGCAGAGGGAGAGACTAGGATTGTATTTCCCAGCTTCAATCAGACCTATAGTCTGCCTAGTAACACCTACAGCTTCTGCCAAATCCCCTTGTGTTAAATCACGCTCCACCCGAGCTAATTTTAATTTTAAATTTTTAGTCACTAGCGTCCTCCTTCAACATTTTAAAAAGTTGCGCTTCTTTTAAAAATATTATACCATATATCTAACTTAATGCAATATATAAATGTCATTTTGTAATATTTTATTAACAAAAAAACTCTCTATCATCTTACATGGTAAAGAGTATTCGTTCTTATTTGATACTTAGCTAAGCTCCTCTTCAAAGGATAGAAGTCTAGGTCACAAATCCTTTTGGTAATAGTATCTTTGTCCTGTGTAAGGATAGTCTTGCAAAGCAAAGACTTCCTTGTAGCCATGCTTCTGATAAAAGTCTGGTGCCTGGAACTGGTAAGTATTGACAAAAGCAAAACGACAGTTTCGATTCTTAGCTTCAGTTTCTGCTTGCTGCAGTAGTTTTGAACCGATTCCTTGCCCTCGCAGTTCCTCTTTTACAAATAAATACTCGATTTCTAGCCAATTTCCAAAAGTCTCTGCTACTAAGCCTGCCAGGAGATTGCCCTTTTCATCTTCGACATAAAGATTAAGTGGCTCACTTTCAGCTTCTTCTCTTTTTGAACGATTATAAGCACGAATCAAATTCCCAATTTCTTGCTCCTTCTGGGATTCCTTATTTTCCAATCTAAAGTACATCTAAACCTCCTCGAAAACTGATACAGCTTGATTATAGTCTTATTTCAAAAGGCTGTCAAACTAGCAAAAACCCACCAACCTGAGTTGATGAGTTTCAAATCTATTTTCTAAATTTCCACTGGCTATAAATCCCGAAACCGATAATCCAGATAGCTGAACCGATTGCTCCTACAAATGTAGACTCTTGTAAAAAGAGGGTTACAAAGACAAAGGCAAAGAAGAGCATGGTTAACGGATTTAGGAAACGATAGTGGGGCATGAGGTAGCCATCCGCCATAAAGTCTGGTGACTTGCGATACTTAAGGTGAGCCACCATGATCAAGATATAAATGGCGATATAAACACCTGATGATGATGCCGTAATCAAGGCAAAGGCATCCGAAACTCCTGGCAAGACATTGATAAAGGCCGCTAGGGCAATCAAGATTGCTGAAGCGATGATGGCATTTTGTGGCACATTGTGGCGAGAAAGGGTATCCGCCTTGATTGCTTTTAGGAATGGATTTGGCGAATCATGAGCAATCTGGTACAAATGACGCCCTGTTGAATAAAGGGTTGAGTTAAGGGCAGATGCTGCTGATGTCAAAACAACGAAGTTAATCAAGGCTGCCGCCCACTTGATACCGGCTAATTCAAATACTGTAACAAAGGGAGAATCAGCCGAAGCAAGTTCACGCCAGGGAATGATAGCCATGATGGCTAAGAGGGCACCACCATAGAAAAAGACGATACGTAGAGGAATTTCCTTAACGGCTTTTGGCAAGACCTGACGTGGATTTTTAGTTTCAGAAGTTGTGACCCCGATAAACTCAATCATGAGGTAGGCAAAGAAGACCATCTGGAAGGCCATGACAAAGTTGACTCCACCATTTGGGAACAGTGAGAAATTGTCAGCAATATTAGCCAAACTTGCTACTCCATGTGGTGTCTTAAAGCCTGTCAAGACCATAAAGACTCCTGTTGCAATCATAGCTAAAATAGCCACAATCTTGACCATAGCAAACCAAAACTCAACTTCTCCAAAGAGCTTCACCGCAATCAGATTGACCAAGGCTAGAATGGTCAAAAATCCAATCTCAATCATCCAACTTGGCCAGCTAGGGAACCAAAACTGAACATAGTGAGAGATGGCTGTGATTTCTGCCATACCGATAAAGACAACGGATAGCCAGTAAGACCAAACTGAGAAATAACCCCAACCCTTACCCAAATGACTCGTGATAAAGTTGATAAAGGTATGTTGCTCAGGATCTTGATAAAGCATTTCCCCAACCGCACGCATCATGAGGAACATGAAAGCCCCAGTAATCATATAAATCAGTACAATGGAAGGACCTGTTAAGCTGATAGAGCGACCTGCTCCCAAAAAGAGTCCTGTTCCAATTGTTCCCGCAATGGCCATAACCTGCACGTGACGATTGGTCAGACCACGCTCCATCTTATTTTTTTTCTTCTTTGAACTCATAACGTCTCCAATTCAATTTAAAATGGAAAAAGGAGTGAGTGAAGCGCACAGCCTCCCCACTCCTTTTTTCTGTTTTTAGGCTGTTTTTTCAACCTTTAAGATTTTTACATCATAGCTACCGACAGGTGTTTCAATGGTTGCTGTGTCACCTGTTTTCTTGCCAATCAAGGCTTGTCCAATTGGGCTTTCATTTGAAACTTTACCTGCAAAGGCATCCGCACCGGCTGAACCTACGATAATATAAACTTCTTCTTCGTCCTCACCAATTTCTTGGATAGTGACTGTTTTACCAATCGCTACTTCATCATCTGCAACTGAGTCACTATTGACGATTTCAGCGTAACGGATTTTTGTTTCCAAGCTAGAGATTTGTCCTTCGACAAAGGCTTGTTCATCCTTAGCTGCTTCGTATTCACTGTTTTCAGAAAGGTCACCGTAGGAACGAGCAATCTTAATGCGTTCTACCACTTCTGGTCGGCGGACCAATTTCAATTCTTCTAATTCTTTTTCAAGTTTTTCCTTTTCCGCAAGGGTCATAGGATATGTTTTTTCTGCCATTTTTCTCAACTTTCTTCTGATGATATTTTCTAAAGAAAATTATGTGAAGTATCACATAATTTTAGTTTGTTTGGTTTAATTTGCTGTTGACATGGTCGGCAACATTCCGATCATGTTCTTCTTTATTGCTAGCATAGTAGACCTTACCATCTGTCACATCTGCAACAAAGTAAAGGTTTTCACTCTTAGTCTGATTGATACTTGACTCGATAGCATCCAAGCTTGGACTATCTACCGGACCAGGCATGAGGCCTAGATTTGTATAGACATTATATGGTGAATTAATTGATGTATCGATTCCAGCATCGTCAGCAAGACTAATCTTCTGACCAAGTTTGCCTTGGGCATACAAGATGGCAATATTGCTTTGAAGTGGCATACCAAGATTCAAGCGGTTGTAGAATACACCTGCAATCAACTTACGATCGTCAGTCTTAGCTCCTTCTTTTTCTACAAGTGAAGCAATGGTCAGCAATTCATTGACCGTTAAATTCTTAGACTTAATCGTACTGTAATGAGGTGCCAAAGTCTTATCCATAGTTGCCAACATCTCATCAATCAAGCTTTCAACAGTTGTGCTTTCCTTGATAGAGTAAGTAGCTGGGAAAAGGAAACCTTCCAAACGGTAACGAGCCCCACTTTCCTTTGTAGGCAAGCTTTCAAGTAGACTCGGATATTTGGCAACTTCTTGACTGATAAAGCTATCGTCTTGAACTTTTGCTAGGAAAGCATCCGCTGTCAAAGGCTCTTTGAAGTCACCTTGCAATTGACCTACAGCTTGTGCCATTTGATCAATCGTATAACCTTCTGGAATTGTCAAAGTCGCAAGAACAGGTTCTTGAGCTTCAGCTGTTCCACCTTTTTGTAGTTCGTGGATGATATCTTCTGTACTCATGCTCTTTTGCAAATTATAGTAACCTGATTTCAAATCAGCATAATTTTTATACTTAGCATACAAGCTAAAAACTAGACCGTGTTTAATCAAGCCGGCATCTTCAAGTGTCTTACCGATTTCTTGAACATTAGAGCCTTCTGGGATTTGAACCGTTACATATTGCTTAGAATCAGCGTCAACAGGCTGTAAAGATGACTGAACATACTGATAACCGAAGTAACCACCTGCCGAAATCAAGGCAAGGAAAATCAGTAGAGAAATGAAGAAGGCCTTGAATCCTGATTTTTTCTTCTTAGTAGGCTGGACTGTCTCACGACGGCTACGACGTGGAGTTGAAGGCATTCCTTCTACAGCTTTCTTTTCCACTACTGGTTGTGAAGTAGGAACTTCTTTTTTTACTACTTCTTTCTGCCCTTCTGTCTTATAAGAAACAGCTACTCTTGTTGGAATTTCATTAAATTCCTTTTCTACTTTTCTAGGACTAACAGGTCCTGGAGTTGGTCTTGATACTTCCTCAGCTGATGGAGCAGAAGGTCCTTCTTGACTCGGGTGACTAGGAGCAAGTGGAGCTTGTCTTACAGCCTCTTCTGCGGGAGAAGAAGGCACATCTTGACTTGGATGACTTGGAACAGTAAGAGTTTCTCTTTTAATCTCATCTGATGGAGAAGCCGGTAAATCTTGGCTCGGGTGAGTAGGCACGGTAGGAGCTTTTCTCATAATCTCCTCTACAGCTGATAGAGAATCTTCCATTATCTCTTCTATCGACTGGTCATTCTTAGAAGAAAATTGAGGTTTTATTGAAGCTAAATTAACTTCCTCCTGATCTTCTTCATGTTTTTTAACTCGTTCTAAATCTCGTAAAATCTGCTCTTTAAAGCTTAATTTTTCTTCTTCTCTTGACTTTTCACTCAAAAATTTTTCCTCCTCGTTGACAATCCATAATATTATATCTTAAAAGTCTAGGAAAAGCAACCTATGATGCCTTGTCTTGCCTATTTTTTAGCTTCCCAGACCATATCATACCAAGTTTCCCCTGCAAAGGTTGACTGGGACAAGCCTTCGTTGACAAATCCGTGTTTTTCATAGTAGGCGATGAGATAGTCATGACAGGTTAGGTTAATGCCTTCTCTCTCATCTTCAAGAGCAACTTCTTTCAAAGCTATTAGCAATTTCTGACCCAGTCCTAGTCCCTGTGCTTCCTTAGCAATAGAGAGACAGGTCACAGAGATATAGCCACCAGGCTCATGACTATAGTCTTTTATGTCTTCTGTAAAAGACTGATCTTGCAGATGTCGGTATGGTCCAACTGGCCCTTCGATATACCCCATGATTCTACCTTCTTTTTCCGCAACCAGAAAAGAGGTCTGAATTTCTCGCAAATGCGCCTCAAAAACAGTGCGAGGAATGGCTTCTTCGATCGAAAAATTTTCTAGTTCAATCTCAACGATACGATCTAAATCTTCTAATCTTGCTTTCCTAATTTCCATTGTGCCTCCAGATAAAAGGGATTAAACCAAATCATACTAAAACCCTGGCTAGTTGCATAAAGCGAAGTTTCTTCATCAATAAAACCGTTCATTTCAAAATAGGAAAGCAGCTCATCAGGACTCTTCAAACGAATCCCTTTGTAATCCAGCTCAACTGCCACCTCTTTCAAGGCTGCAAGAAGAAGTGTTCCCAAGCCCTGTCTCTGATGGTCAGCCTCGATAACTAAAGAATGTATTTTTAGACATTGCGGATTGTCTAACTGGGGACTTGATAGAATATAGCCTAAAAGTTGATTTTCATCCCTAGCTAGAAGAAAGGTATCCGCACACTTACGGATACTTTCTTCTAAAATATGGGAAGGTTGCTGCTTTTCAGCTGAAAAAGACGAAGTTTGAAGTGCCTCTATCTCAGCCAAATCAGACTTACTTGCCTGAATGATCTTAATTGGAATTTCCATGGGAACATCCTACTGAACATTGCTTGTCAAGTTAGACAAGAGTTGCTCAAATGAGTATTCATAGGTTTGGATATCTCCTGCTCCCATAAAGACATAGACAGCATTATCATGGTCAAGGAGTGGAGAAACATTTTCAACAGTAATGACTTGGTGTTTTTTGTTGATTTTTTGGGCTAGGTCTTCTACCTTAACGTCACCATGGTCTACTTCACGAGCTGACCCATAAATTTGCGCTAGATAAACAGCATCCGCTTGGTTCAAAGCGTGAGCAAATTCGTCCAACAAGGCAATGGTTCTTGTAAAGGTATGCGGTTGGAAGACTGCTACAATTTCCTTGCTTGGATATTTCTGACGAGCCGCATCCAAGGTCGCAATAATTTCTGTTGGATGGTGGGCAAAGTCATCGATAATCACTGTATCATTGACAATTTTCTCGGTGAAACGACGCTTAACACCGGCAAATGTTTTCAAGTGCTCACGCACCAAGTTCAAATCAAATCCTGCTGTGTAAAGAAGACCAATAACGGCTGTCGCATTCATGATATTGTGACGACCAAAGGTTGGAATGTGGAATTGCCCCAAGTCTTGTCCACGGAAGTGAACGGTGAAGGTTGAACCAGTTGTTGAACGAAGAAGCTCACTAGCTACAAAGTCATTGCCCTCAGCTTCAAAACCATAATAATAAATCGGAGCATTAGACGTAATTTTACGCAATTCTGCATCTTCACCATAGACAAAAAGACCCTTGGTAATTTGTTTAGCATAGTCGTTAAAGGCATTGAAAACATCCTCTAGACTTGTGAAATAGTCTGGATGGTCAAAGTCAATGTTGGTGATAATAGAGTATTCTGGGTGATAAGGCATGAAATGGCGCTCATATTCGTCAGATTCAAAGACAAAATATTTGGCATTGGCTGAACCACGACCGGTCCCGTCTCCAATCAAGAAGCTAGTATCCGTGATATGAGACAAGACATGAGACAACATACCTGTCGTTGAAGTTTTTCCATGCGCTCCTGCTACTCCCATGCTAACAAAGTCGCGCATAAAGCTACCTAAGAACTCATGGTAACGTTTGTAGCTAATGCCATTTTGGTCCGCATAGGCAATTTCGACGTTGTTATCTGGACGAAAGGCATTTCCAGCGATAATTTCCATATCACCGTCTAGGTTCTTTTTATCAAAAGGAAGAATGGTAATTCCTGCCTGCTCAAGACCACGTTGAGTAAAGTAGTACTTTTCAACATCTGAACCCTGTACCTTATGCCCCATTTGGTGCAACATCAAGGCCAAGGCACTCATCCCTGATCCCTTAATTCCGATAAAATGATATGTCTTTGGCATGTTTTCTCCCCTATTCTGTAATTCTTGTCAGATTCAACTCTTGGGCAACCCGACGTTCTTGTTCTGTTTGTTTACTTTTTTTATTGTAGATTTGGCTCTTCTTTAGAAAATCATAGTTGTTTTTCTTTGGAGCAGGTGCTGACACTTCTTCATTCTTGGTAGGGATAGAATGAACTTCTTCCGCCAAGATATAATGAGACTGGGTCAATTTTTGGCTATATTTGACAAATTCACCAGGGTTTTCCTTTTGGAAAGGCGCTGTCGGTTGATTGCCCTGTCTAACAAGGCCTGATTTAGAATGACGTCTCGCACGGCTGAAATCCTGAGTTAAATAGTTAGCAGAGCGTTTCTTTTTCAAGTCTGCACGCGCTTCTTCACGCGCCACCTCTGCATAGCTCTTTCCTTCTTTTTTAACCCCTAAAGGAGCTTTTTTAGGTTTCTCGACTTGCTTTTCAATCGGTTTGACTGGTTTTTCTTCAGTAATAGGAGCCCATTCTAAATAATTTTTATCTCGATACTCACCCTTGATATTACTGATCAGATCAGACTCATCGTACAAGTTCATGACTGGCATTTCAGTCAGCATGACCTCGTCATCTGACACCAATGGAAATCGTTCTTGTTTCATTTTCTATTTCCTTTCAACACTTCATTATAGCGTATTGTCTTGATTTTTCAAGTGCTGGCTTCAGAAATTCCCAAAATTTCTCTAATTTCTGCTAGGCTGAGACTGCCACGTGACTCTGTTCCATCCAATACTTGTGACACCAGATGTTTCTTTTGTTCTTGGAGTTCCTGAATTTTTTCTTCAATGGTTCCCCTGGTCACTAAGCGATAAACCTCAACCGTTTCTTCCTGACCCATCCGATGGGCACGGCCAATAGCTTGCGCTTCCACCGCAGGATTCCACCAAAGGTCAACCAAGATAACCGTATCAGCACCTGTCAGATTCAGACCGACACCACCAGCCTTGAGGGAAATCAGAAAGGCATCTCTTTCCCCTTGGTTAAAGGCCTTGGTCATGTCTTGTCTTTCCTTGGCTGGGGTTGAACCGGTAATTTTAAAGGAAGTCAAGCCCAAGTCTGGCAGTTCTTGTTCAATTTTCTCCAACATTCCCTTGAACTGAGAAAAAATCAAGACACGGTGTCCACCGTCTGCAACCTGTAGCAGCAGGTCTCGGAGACTATCCAGTTTGCCACTGGCACCCTGATAATCTTCCATAAAGAGGGCAGGAGTGTCACAGATTTGACGCAAGCGCATTAAACCAGACAAGATTTCCACACGACTACGCTGAAATTCCTGATCTGACACCTGAGCCAAACGGTCTCGCATCTGTTGTAACTGGGCTAGGTAGATAGCCTTTTGCTGGTCTTCCAGTTCATTCTTATAAACCACTTCAATCAAGTCTGGTAATTCAGTCAGAACTTCTTCTTTCTTGCGCCGCATCACGAAAGGTTTGATAAACTGAGCAACGCGCTCAGCTGGTAATTTCATAAATTCTTTCTTGCTTGGCAAGAGTCCTGGCATGACGATTTGGAAAATAGACCACAGCTCACCTAGATGGTTTTCAATAGGAGTCCCTGATAAGGCAAAAACTGACGGCACCACAAACTGTCTCAAGGTCTGGGCAATCTTGGTCTGGGCATTTTTCATGACCTGAGCTTCATCTAAGAAAAGGAAGTCAAAGGCCAGCCCCTGATAAAGCTCACTGTCCTGACGGAAGGTAGCATAGCTCGTCACATAGATTTGATGGCTCTCGGCAAGAATCTCCTCACGACTAGCTTTCAATCCATGAACAACAGCCACATCCAACTGTGGAGCAAATTTCTGAAATTCATCTGCCCAGTTGTAAATCAAACCTGACGGTGCTAAAATCAAAATCCGACTTTCTTTTGTCACTTGACTAGTCAAAAAAGCAATAGTCTGCAGGGTTTTACCAAGTCCCATATCATCAGCCAAAATCCCACCAAAACCATAATGATAGAGCATTTGCAGCCAGCCGATTCCCTTTTCCTGATAATCTCGTAAGTCAGCCTTGACCTGAGTTGCTTGTCGAGGAAAGTCCTCTGGATGCGTCAAATCCTGGGCCAAATTCTGGAATTCCTGTGAAAAAGAAACACGGTCACGCCCTTCAAAAAGATGAGCTAAACTGTAGGCCAAGGATTTTCGAGCCTGCAAAGCCCCATCTTTTAATTCAAGCTGCCCCAGTTCCTGTAAATTTTGACGAATTTTCTTGGTTTCTTCATCGAAAAAGTAGACTTGATTGGACGAATCAATATAAAAATCTTGATTGTCAACCAAGGCCTGCAAGGCTTGGTCAATTTCCTCTTGGGCAATATCTTGAAAATCAAACTGGATTTCCAAAAGACCTCCCTTGGAGGCAATCTGCACTTGAGGGCTCGCTAGGTTATAAAGTTCTTCTAACTTGTCTGATAGGTCAACATCCCCGAGTTTTTCAAAAACCGGAATGATATCATGGAAGAAATGATAGACAGACTCTGCTTTTAAGGCCTGACGCCAAGATTGAAAATCGGCTTCAAAACCAGCTGCCAAACAGACTTGGAAAATTCCTTCTTCTAAATCAGCATCACTTGAAAAGGGCAATTCTTCTAGCTCTTGTCGGCTAGATACCTGTCTATCCCCATAATCAAACCGGATTTCCAGACGAATCCGATTGTCCTCTTCCCTATCAAAGTAAAAAGAGGGTGCAAAAGTTTTGATTTGTAGACGTTCTGGAGCTGAAACAGTACCCATCTGGCTAAAGAGAGTCAGACAGGAAGCCAACTTATCGCGATCACTGCTATCAAATTGCAGGAATTTCTTTCCATGTTGATCCAAAGGCAGAGCTTTGATTTCCTTAAGAAGACGCATCTGCTGGTCTGTTAGAAAATAAACCTGTCCTTTATGGAAAAGCACAGCTCCCTGATAAAAGACATTGACCCTTGGACTCTCACTGATTTCCATTTCAAAATAATCCGAGTATTCTGTTACTGTAAAGGCAAAGAGATTGGCACCAACATGCAAATCCTGAAAAAGCAAGGTCTGGTAGCTATTCACTTGGTGGTCAAATTGAAAATGGGGTAAGGCCATCAGTAAATTCACACCCTGCTCAAAAAAGGTCAGAGGAAAAAAGAGGTGCCGACCTTGATTTTGGAAAAAGAGGTCTGGAGCCTGTCCTTCCTCCATCATTCCCCGCAAGAAAGTCAGAAGTTCTTGGCTGGCCTCATCAAAGGCTTCCCAAGACAAGGACTCCTCATAAATCTTGCCAATCATATAAGACTTTCTCTGCTCGACAATCCTTAAAAAGAGTGGAATGTCTCGAATGACATAATATTTTTGGCTATTGATTTGGCCGATTCTCAGGGTCCACAAGATATAATTGGTTCCTGCTTCCACCTGCCCCACAGCCGATAATTCATAGGCACGTTCTGATTTTGGAGACAAGATTCGATCCAAAAACTTGCCACCCAAGGTCACCTTGGTTTCAACGGCCTCTTTTTCTTCATGACCTTCTTCCAGACTTTGCAAGATTTCCTGACCACGCTCATCATTTTTCAGAAAATGCTCTAGCGCTGCCAAATGCACACAGTAGCCCCTCTTTTGGAAAAAATCGCAGGCACAAAAAACCAAATCATCCTCTAAACTATAGCGCAGTTCTTCTTCTGCAACGCGAGCGTAGAGCCGATTGTTCTTTTCCTTGATAATGTCAACCTTACCAGTTTCATAAAGGGCAACGCCTTCGATACGGACTTTCCCCGGAATCAATTTAGCCATATTTTTACCTTTACCTTATCTTTTTATTATACCATATTTTCCCCTATGAAAATAGCCTTCTAAGGATACTTTTCTCCTAGAAGGCTGGATTTTTAACGTTTGGCAAAAGTCGTCACAATCCGCTGACAAACTTCTTGCAACAGGGATTTAGGCATGGCTACATTGAGACGGGCATGGAGACTTCCTTCCTCTCCAAAATCCAAACCACGGTTAAGGATAACCTTGGCTTCATTTCTCAAAAGCTCTTGCAATCTTTCATCAGTCAGGTCATAGGCTGAAAAATCAAGCCAAATCAAGTAGGTTCCTTGCGGTTTCATGACCTTGATTTTAGTCTCTTTTCCAAATAAATCCACCACATAATTGATGTGGTCTTCAAAGACTTGCTTGAGTTCCTCTAGCCAACCCTTCCCATAGCGATAGGCAGCTTCTGTCGCCAAATAACCCAAACCTGAAATTTCATGCTGGTTATTGGCTAACTGGCGTTTCTGGTAAACCACTCTCAACTTAGGATTTTCAATGACTGCATAGGAATTTTTTGTTCCAGCGATGTTAAAGGTTTTAGTGGCACTACTCAAGACGATAGCAAATTCTTTAAAGTCAGGGTTGACAGTATTGAAGGAATGATGCTTGTGACCAAAGAGGGCCAAATCTTGGTGAATCTCATCTGAAACCAAGAAAACACCGTGTTTTTGGCAGAGTTGGCCAATCTTCTCCAACACTTCCTTTTCCCAAACACGTCCACCAGGATTGTGAGGGTTGCAAAGAATATAAAGTTTGACATCCTCTTCTACCAAATCCTTTTCAAGTCGGTCAAAGTCAATCTCAAACAGACCATCCTTTTCCACCAAAGAATTGGTAATCAATCTACGGTTGTTCAACTTGACACTGCGTGCAAAGGGTGGATAGACAGGTGTGTTAATCAAAACCGCATCGCCTTCTTTTGTAAAGGCTTGAATAGCTGTTGAGATGGCTGGTACCACACCCTCGATAAAGACAAGAGCCTCTTTGTCAAAGTGGTAACCGTGTTGTGTGGCTTCCCACTTTTGAACTTCCTTAATTAACTCTTCACTGGCATAGGTATAGCCATAAACCAGTTGATCAGCGTAAGTCTGCACGGCTTGGCGGATTTCAGGCAAGACTACAAAGTCCATATCCGCTATCCAAGCTGGTAGGACTTCACTATCCGTTTCTGCTTCTTTCCATTTATAGGTATGATGCCCTAAACGGTTTGGCAGGCTTGTAAAATCATATTTTCCCATCTTTGTCTTATCCTTCTAATGCTTGGCGCAAATCTGCAATCAAATCTCTAGCATCCTCAATCCCAATCGACAAACGCAAGAGGTCATCTGTCAAACCATAAGAATGGCGCACTTCTGCTGGAATATCAGCGTGAGTTTGCGTCGTTGGATAAGTAATAAGACTTTCTACCCCACCCAAACTTTCCGCAAAAGAGAAGACCTTGAGACTGTTCAAAATATGAGGAATGCGTGTTTCATCCGCTACCTTAAAGGAAATCATGCCCCCACGACCAGTGTAGAGAACTTCCTTAACTGCTGGAGAATCCTTCAAAAAGGCAACCACTTCTTGGGCGTTAGCTGTTGAGCGCTCCATACGAAGAGACAAGGTCTTGAGACCACGAATCAATTGATAACTGTCAAATGGAGACAAGACTGCCCCTGTCGTATTGAGATTGTAGAAAAGCTTTTCGTATAGTTCTAAACTATTGGTCGCAACCACTCCAGCCAAGACATCATTGTGGCCTGCTAGATACTTGGTTGCCGAATGAAGAACGATATCTGCTCCATCTTCAATCGGACGTTGGTAGATAGGGCTGTAGAAGGTATTGTCCACCACTACTTTGGCACCCTTAGCATGAGCCAATTTTGCTAGTTTTTCGATATCAAATTCCAACATCAAGGGATTGGTTGGCGTTTCGATATAGAGAACATCCACATCCTTCTCCAACTCGGCAATCAACTCTTCTTCTGTATTGGCATAGTTAAAATGGAAACGGCCTTCTTGCTCCACTTGGTTGAACCAGCGGAAAGAACCACCATAAAGGTCACGGACAGCCAAGACCTTACTTCCTACTGGGAAGACACTAAAGGCCAGTACAATAGCTGACATCCCTGAGCTAGTAGCTAGGGCATAGTCTGCGGACTCAATAGCCGCCAAGACTTCCTCAGCCTTACTACGAGTTGGGTTTTTAGTGCGCGTATAGTCAAATCCAGTAGATTGACCAAACTCTGGATGCTGATAGGTCGTTGAAAAATGAAGCGGTGTCACCAAAGCTCCTGTCGCTTCATCTGATTTAATGCCCGCCTGGGCCAAAATTGTGTTGATGTGTAATTCCTTGCTCATACAATACCTCCAAATCTATAGTAACTATTGTACCACTTATTTTCATCAACTCATTTTCTTCTTTTCAAGAGCTAGTTATAGTTTCAAACTATAGACTTATCGAGTAAAGCTAAAAAAGAATCCAGAAAACTTTCCAGATTCTTTTGTGACGATGATTGCTAGTGCTTACTTAGACTGAAAGAAATCCTGTTGGGATAAAGAGTCATAATGGTCTTTGTTAAATTGATATTGGCCCACATGCTGACCAATCTGACCAACATCCACGGAAAAAATATAGTCTTCATTTTGATAGTGCCAGTTCAGCCTAACTGTATTCAAGACTGTCTTATAAGTAAAATCTTGAACTTGATTCCAAGGCATCTCTACGACTTGATTAGAACGATTTCCAGTTACATCACTGATGTCCATCAAGTAGATTCCCTTAGGCGTGAATGCCAGAATCTTAGGCTTCACACTCGACTGAACATAGTAGGCTCCTCCTACAATGAAAAAATCAATAAAGGATTTGAACCATGTCTTTTTCTTGAAAGCCATCAGAAAATTCTTTTGCCCTTCAATGTGGCAAGTTGAAAGAAATGATGCAATCTGTTTTTCTGTTGCAAACTCCATAATAGCGCCCATGATGATACCTCCATAAAAATCACTAAATAGGCAGATAAGGACTCTTCACATAAAAGAAGAACTTATCATTTGTTGCATTTTATATTACTTTTTCAGTAGACGGCATCCCTCCTATAAAATCATCCTAGCATGTGTATACTTCAATCAACATTGGGTAGATTTTCGAAAATATCGGCTCACGTTTTTGTTATATTCATTATAACATAAACTCAAGAAACAAAGAAAAAAATGTGAGATTTTTCTTCCAAATTTACCATCATTCTATTAAAAAACGACAGTTTCCTTCGAAACCATCGTTTTTCTTGAAAAATCCCTATTTGACATGTTTTGCCAATTCTTCTTGGGCTTTTTTATTGGATTCTTCTTTTTCTTTCAGCCATTTTTCTTTGGCTTTTTCATATTCGTCTTTTGTAACTGTCTTATCTTGTAATTTGAGGTATTTATATGATTCAACCCCTTTATTACCAGCCAATGAATATGGTGTTGAGAAAGGAACGATTTTTCTCAATGTTGGTGTTCCACCAAGTGAAACATTTGGAATTGCTAGAGAGCTATCCACCAACCAAGCTTGGGCATCCGCATATTTTTCATAACGTTTAGCTGGATCTTGCTCCTTATTAGCTTCTTCCAACATTTGAGTGTAGACATCCAGCCCAACAGCCTTAGCCTTGTCATTGGCTTCACCTGGCTCTATACCTAGATTTTGCATCAAACCACCAGAATTAACGTTAAAGACGTCAAGATAGGTTGAAGGATCTTGATAGTCTGCAGTCCAACCACCATTGTAAAGATCATAATCTTTCTGAGCTGCAGTTTGAGCAAGATAACCTGAACTATCATAGTCCTCTGTAGAAAGTTGATGAACATCAATCACAACATTATCTGCACCTAAGACAGATTCTATTGATTGCTTCATGGAATTGATTCCTTGAATTTCAGCCTTATTAGCCAAATCTATAGTTTTATCTAAGTGTATAGGGAATTGGACTCCTTTGGCTTGGAGTTCTTTCTTAGCTTCAGCAAATTTAGCTTTAGCTTTTTCTGGATTGTAGTATGGATCCTGGGCATCTGCAAAGTTGATTCCTTGCCATTCCTTACCGTAATTCACCATCTTAGAGGCTACTACTTCACCAAAGTCTTTTCCCTTGATACTTACGAAATTTGGAGGAACAACCAAGTTACGCAAAATCTTAGTTGCCCCCTCTTCTCCTTGAGATTGAGCCCCGTAAGCTGTACGATCATAGGCAAAGTTAATGGCTTGACGGAAGTTTTTGTTAAGAACTGCTTCTTGAGTTGATTTCTTTTCAGCATCACTTGTCTTAGAAGTGAATTTATAAGATTTTCTATCCAAGTTAAAGTTTAAGAAGTAAGAAGTGGCATCTTGCAAGCTATAGATGATATTATCCTTATTCTTCTCTTTAATCCCTTCAAAACTTGAACTATTTGGATAGAGACGAGCATAGCTATAGGCACCCTCCACAAAGTTACGAGCCAGTGCATCTTGGTCACTACCATCATAATAAGCCAATTTCACATCATCTACAAAGACATTTTTAGCATCCCAGTAGTTAGGATTTTTCTTGAATTCGATGACCGATTTTGAAACAAAGGATTTCATCAAGAAAGGTCCATTGTACAAAATGCTAGATGGATCTACCTTCCCGAAATCATCCCCTTTTGATTTCAAGAAATCTGCATTGACTGGAAAGAGAATCGTTGAGGTTGTTTTTGAGTTCCAATAAGATTCTGGTCGTGTCAAGGTATATTGAACGGTTTGATCATCAAGAGCCTTAACTCCGACAGTTGAAAAGTCGCTTGTTTTACCAGTGATATAGTCATCTAAACCAGCAACGGATTCTTGTACTAAGTACAAGGCTTCTGATTTTTTATCAGCCGCATATTTCAAACCAGTGACAAAATCTTGGGCAGTTACAGGAGCATATTCTTCTCCATCTGCAGTATACCACTTAGCATCTTTACGCAGTTTGTAGGTATAGGTCAAACCGTCCTTAGAAACACTCCAATCCTCTGCCAAAGATGGAATATAGTTTCCATACTGGTCATTTTCCATGAGCCCATCTACCAAATTGACCACGATATCATTGGTCGTTGCACGGTTTTCTGCTAGATAATTCAAACTTGATGGGTCACTTACGTAAACATAGTTATATGTTTTTGATGCTGTGCTAGAATTTCCACAGGCACTTAACAAAATACCTGCACTTAACACGACACCTGCAAGTGCTGCATACTTGGCCTTAGACTTTTTCATCTCCAGAACCTCCTGATTTAAATATTTGTTTTATTATACAACTCGTATTTTATTTAGTCAATGGGTTTTTTAAAAAAATTAATCATTACATCTACAAACTATAGAAATTATTCTACAAAATAATAAAAAAGAGAATAATTCAAGCATTTCATGATAGAAATGTTCAAATTATCCCTTTTATTTATAAAAAATTATTGAGAAATTCTAAATTTTACTCGCAGGCGATCTGCTTGAGCTTTTCCAATCACCTTATCCAATAAACGAGTACGGAGACTCATGACTCCGTATACTCCTCCACCCATGGCACCGACAAGAGCTACATAAAGGAAGCTCCACAAACGTCCACTTGGTTGGAATACAAATCCTAAAATCCACTGGATGGCACCGACACCGATGAACATAACAAGGGTCAATAAACTGATTAAAATAGTTCTCTTCAAAATCACCTTGCGCTTAACACCAGTTACCTTACAAATATCCCGATACATCAAGACGTTAGGAATGATAAGACCGATGGTTGTGGAAATCAAAGGACCATAACTGTGGAAGAGGGCGATGGTAGGTATTTGCAAGACCAGCTTGGCAATGGAACCATAGATAAAATAGAGAACGGCCTTGCGGTTGCGGAACATGGCCTGAAGCATTGGAGACAAGACCATGTACAAGCCTAAAATAGTAGATTGCAAAACTGCAAAGACAAACAAGCCCATGGCCAAACTATCTGGCTTGCCATAGAAGACTGTATAAAGAGGTTCTCCTACCATAACCACTCCAACCGTTGCTGGTAGCAGGAATATAAAAAGCATGGTAATGCTATCCTGAACCAGACGAGAAGCTGCCTTCAAGTCCCCCTTGACATAGTTTTCAGTCAAGAGTGGTAAACCGACACCCCCAATTGAAACCCCTACAGAAATCAAAATCATAGTAATTTTATTTGGATTGGCAGAAAAATAAGAAAACATGACAATTAAGTCTTCATTACTGTAGTTGCTAAACCACTTCATGCTATTGATAAAGGTATTTTGGTCCAAGATTTGGAAAAGCTGAATAGCCGAACCAGTCAAGATAAAAGGAATAGCTTCCTTAATGGTATCAACCAAAAGACGCTTGCTGTTAATCTTATCCCCTGTTTCAAAGACTCTTTTGAGTAAACCTTCTTGAGCAAGGAAATAGACCAAAACTGCAAAACTGACTACCATACCGACAAAGGCCGCAAAGGTCGATTGGGTAACGGCTGCTAGGTAATCTCCTGAACCGAGCTTCATAATGATAAAGGTCGCTAAGAGCATCCAGATAACACGAATGACCTGCTCAGCGATTTGGCTCATGGCATAAGGTTTGAGGTTATTCATCCCTTGGAAAAATCCTCGGATAACACTCATAGACGGGAAAATCAAGACTCCCCAAGCCAAGCTTTGCATGATCGGTATCAAGTCTTTGCCCACGCCAGACAAGTCTGCTAGCCAAGGAGCAAAGACATACAAGACTAAAGCAAAAACGAGGCCAAGTCCTGTCATAAAGCCTAAAAAGCTCCGAATCAGGGCAAAGCTATGCTCCTCTTCTCGCATGGTATTATACTTGGCAACTTGCTTGGCCACCGCAACTGGAATCCCTGCTGTTGAAACCAGCAAGAACCAAGCATAGATATTGTAACCCATGGTAAAGAGACCATTTGCCGTAGCCGCATAAGACCCCATCCAGATGTACCAAGGGATAATATAGATGGCCCCAAGCAGGCGACTGATAAAGTTACTAGCCGTTAACCAAGCAGTCCCCCGTAACATCTGGGCCTGCTGGTGATTGTTTTCGTGCGACATAGATTCCTCATTCAATTTTGATAACTAGGAAAAACTCCTTATCTTCCATTATAAACTTTTCCTTGTTACTTGTAAATTTGCGACTTTCGGTTTACAATAGAAAGTATGATTAAGATTGAAACCGTATTAGATATATTAAAGAAAGATGGTCTCTTCCGCGAGATTATCGACCAAGGACATTATCACTTCAACTACAGCCATGTCGTGTTTGACACCATCTGCTATGACAGTCGCAAGGCTAAAGAGAAGAGCCTCTTTTTCGTCAAGGGTGCTGCCTTTAAGAAGGAATTTCTGATTTCTGCCATCTCTCAAGGCCTCGGTTGGTATGTGGCTGAAAAAGATTATGAGGTTAGTATTCCTGCTATTATCGTCAGCGATATCAAGAAAGCCATGAGTTTGGTAGCTATGGAATTTTATGGAAATCCACAGGAAAAACTCAAACTCCTTGCCTTTACTGGTACTAAGGGTAAGACAACAGCAGCCTATTTCGCCTATAACATTTTATCTCAAGGGCATCGCCCTGCAATGTTGTCGACCATGAATACAACTTTAGATGGCAAGACTTTCTTTAAGTCTGCATTGACAACTCCTGAGAGTATTGACCTCTTTGATATGATGCATCAAGCTGTGCAAAATGACCGTACCCACCTCATCATGGAAGTCTCCAGTCAAGCCTATCTGGTCAAACGTGTCTATGGTCTAACCTTTGATGTGGGAGTTTTCCTCAATATCAGCCCAGACCATATCGGCCCGATTGAACACCCTAGCTTTGAAGACTACTTCTACCACAAGCGTCTCTTGATGGAAAATAGCCGAGCAGTTATTATTAACAGTGACATGGACCATTTCTCTGTGCTAAAAGAACAAGTTAAACAGCAAGAGCATGATTTCTATGGTAGCCAGTCTAACAACCAAATCGAAAACTCCAAAGCCTTTAGTTTCTCAGCTACAGGAAAATTAGCTGGAGACTATGACATTCAACTCATTGGCCACTTCAACCAAGAAAATGCAGTTGCTGCCGGACTTGCCTGTCTCCGTCTCGGAGCTAGTCTTGAAGACATCAAAAAAGGAATCGCTGCAACCCGCGTTCCTGGTCGTATGGAAGTCCTCACTCAGAAAAACGGCGCCAAGGTTTTCATCGACTATGCCCACAATGGGGACAGTCTGAAAAAACTCATCAATGTTGTAGAAACTCATCAAACTGGAAAGATTGCACTGGTTCTCGGTTCGACAGGAAATAAAGGTGAAAGCCGTCGTAAGGACTTTGGCCTCCTCCTCAATCAACACCCTGAGATTCAAGTCTTTTTGACTGCTGATGACCCCAACTATGAAGATCCAATGGCCATTGCGGATGAAATCAGTAGCTACATCAATCATCCTGTTGAAAAGATTGCGGATCGCCAAGAAGCCATCAAGGCAGCTATGGCTATCACAAACCAAGAATTAGATGCTGTCATTATCGCTGGTAAGGGGGCAGATTGCTACCAAATCGTGCAAGGCAAGAAAGAAGCCTATCCAGGAGATGCAGCCGTCGCAGAACATTATTTATAAGATAGTAAAAAAATCAAGGGAAATGAAACCCTTGATTTTTTCTATCCTTATTTAAAAGCGTTTTTCAAACCTTCAACGGCACCTTCTACAGCACCTTTAGCATCTTCAACTACTTCTTTTGCCTTAGCAACTGTCTTTTCTACAGCGCCTTCTGCTTCAGTTTTGCTATCCCCAGTAACTTTACCAAATCCTTCTTTGATAGCGCCTGTTGCTTGTTCCAATTTGTTTTCAAGTGACATATGATTGTCTCCTTTGGTTTTATTCCGATATGTGTTACCGGTTACATATAGTTTATACCGAATACTAAGGAAAGTCAAACAATGTGCTCAAAACAAGAAATCACGCTAAGTAGAAAGTTAATCTTTCCTTGTCAAATTCGACTGCCAACTCATACTTGCCATCTTCATTTTGGACAATATAGCCCAAGACCACTAAACTGTCCACAAAGATATCACGGCGTTTCTGCATGAGCTGGTCTTTTTTGAGGAACTTCAACAAAAAAGTCGTCATATATTTAAGAGCATACTCAGGATTAACATCTCCTAAAATAGCATAGAGTTCCTGCTGTTTTTCTGTCAAAGGATACTGATTTTTGACCTTGTAGAAATAATTAGACAAGGTCATTTTTGTTCGTGCAAAATCCGTCTTTTCAACTAAAATAGCGGCATTGGTTTGATTGCGCAATTCTGTCTCAAAACTCTGATCCAACAAGGCTTGATAAACCGGACTAGCTTCTCTGACAAAAATTTCTTGGTCCAGTTCGAGACTATCAAGTGATTCCAGCAAAGGAAGATTGAGATAATAACGCTTATTTTCCCGTAGAATCAAGCCAGCCTTTATATATTCTTCCATGAGTTTATCAACTGCTACTTCTGGAAATTGAGCCTTGATTTCTCGTAGAATCACATCCTCATTCTGGTCCAGATAGCGGATCAATTCTCCAAAAAATGGCTGTCTCGTCAAACGAGAGGGATTAAAAATCTGAATCATGAAGATTCCTTTCTTTACATTGTAACAGAGGAGATGCTGCCAACTGACTAGGATTGGTCCCAGCTTGGTTTAGAGGCACAGGCAGACCAATCTCCCTATAATATTCCCTCCAAAAATCACTAATCTCCTGCTCCCCATCTCCAAATTTCATAGGAATAGTTTCGAAAATCGGTAGGATTTCTGCTATATACTGGGAACAGTAAAAACCAACTCCATCTGGATAGAAAGAAGCATTATAGGGAGCTCCAAGATGCTTACAAGCTCTCTCCTTCACCGACTGGATATCCATTTCTGAGTAGACATAGATGTCGTACAAGTGATGGGGTTCAAAGAAGTCTGCTGGTTCTTGACAGATAACACCCGCCTTTCCACTAGCATGGTAAATCATCCCATCCAAATAGATGGCGACATGGCTATAGTTGCCTGTGGAAGTCTGGATGGCCTGTCCCATATCTGACTCATCTCTCACAAAAATCAAATCGCCATTTGCTAACATGCTTCACTCCTAGAAAAAAAGGAGCCGAAACTCCTTTCGATATAATTCAAACTAGCCTTTCCTATTTTGAACTGACACCCAAAGTCTTAGGCATTAAAACTTTCAGTCAATTGAGGTACCACTTGTTTCTTACGTGAAACAGCACCTGCAAGGAAGGCATGGTTGTTTTCAAGTTTGAAGTTGAAGGCTGCTTCGACCTTGTCCATGTTAGCACCGAGTGCTAGGATTTCTGAGTTTGAGTTGACGATATCTGTAATCATCAAGACAAAGTCAGAGTAGCCGTTTGCTGTGTTTGCATCTTGCATTGCAGCTTCGATTTCTGCTTGACGTTCCAAAACTTCAGCGATGTCAACTGTGTTTACTTGAGCAACACGGACATTATTTCCGTTCAATTCAAAAGTCTTAGCATCGATGTCAATCAATTCTTCAGCAGATTTGCTAGCCAAGTTTGTACCAGCCTTAAGCATCGCAAGACCGTATTCTTCCAAGTTCACACCAGCCAATTCAGCCAATTCTGGAGCAATGACTTTATCTGTTGGGTGTGTTGTTGGTGATTTCAAAAGAAGAGTATCTGAAATCAAACCTGAAAGCATCAAACCAGCAATCTCTTTAGGCACAGCTACACCATGTTCTTTGAACATACGGTAAACGATTGAAGACGCTGAACCAACTGGCTCCAAACGCATGTAAAGTGGGCTTGCAGTTTCAAAATTAGCCACACGGTGGTGGTCCACAACACCATAAACTTCTACTTCAGCGATATCTGATACAGATTGTTGGAATTCATTGTGGTCAGTCAGGATAACTTGCTCTGCTCCTTCTGCTTTGGCAGAAGTGATGACACGCGGTGCTTCTACACCAAAATAGTTCAAGACAAAGGCTGTTTCTTCATTTGGAGTTCCAAGTGCAACAGCTTCCGTATCCAAACCATAAGCTTCTTTTGCAAGGTAGGCAAAGGCTACAGATGACCCGATGGCATCTGAGTCTGGATTTTGGTGACCAAATACTAGAATCTTAGACATGATAATACCTCATTTTGTTTATTCTCTTTATTGTAGCATTTTTTTCGCTTTTTGACAAAAGTAAGAGGAGTCAAAGGGCTCCTCACGATTCTTCAAAATAACTAAGTAAATTTCTATCTTGATTTTCAGATAAAAATTGCTCCTTCTGTAACCTCTTCTTACGCTTTAGAAGGGCTTCAGCAGACATAGCTTCTTCCTTACTGGCAAAGCCTTGAGCATAGATAAGTTTGACTGGCAAGCGTGCACGTGTATATTTGGCTCCCTTCCCACTATTGTGAACAGCGAGGCGTTTTCTAACGTCAGTCGTATAACCCGTATAGTAGGAACCATCACGACACTCCAACACGTACATGTAAGCCTTATGATCCATAATAAATCTCTTCGAGTTCAGGCGTATAAGAGCCATCATCATTGTGGACAATGAGAGGTGGCAAGACCTTAAAGCCACTTGTTGAACCATCCTTGATAGCCTCAATCAAAAGCATATTGGCTTCCTTTTCTCTTTTTGGATAGACAAATTGCAGGCGCTTAGGAGCTAGATTATGCCGTTGTAAGCTGTCCAAGATATCTAAAAGTCGATCAGGACGATGAACCATAGCCAAACGCCCATTAGATTTGAGAATACTCTGGGCACTGCGACAGATTTCCTGCAAATTGGTCGTAATTTCATGGCGCGCCAAGAGATAATGTTCGCTCTCGTTCAGGTTTGAATGAGGATCCACCTTGAAATAGGGCGGATTACACAAAATCATATCCACTTTACTTCCCTGGATGTAAGCAGGCATATTTTTCAAATCATCACATATGACCTGCATCTGCTCTTCTAAACCATTCAAACGGACAGAGCGTTCAGCCATATCTGCCAAACGCTCCTGAATCTCAACAGCCAAAATCTGTGCCTGAGTCCGAGTACTAGCAAATAGCCCAACTGCTCCATTTCCAGCGCAAAAATCCACTATCAAGCCCTTTTTAGGAAAACGTGGAAATCGTGACAAGAGAACACTATCCACCGAATAGCTAAAAACCTCTCTATTTTGAATGATTTTGATATCTGTCGAAAAGAGCTGGTTAATGCGCTCCCCTGATTTTAATAATTGTTCTTCTTCCATGGTCCTATTATAGCAAATTTATATTAACATTACAAAGAATATAGATTTCTAACTAATTCTTCTGCTTCTTCAAATGTTGAAGGGCTTCCTTGGTCCAAATTGGCATCATTCTTTTGAGAGGCGCAAAGCCGTAGTTAAAGCGGTCGCTTGAAAAGCGTCTCCGTCTAGGAAACTGGTGCTTTTCTTCCTCCAAAGTGCGGATAGAAAGACTAGCTTTCCCTGTAAATTCATCTAAATCCACTACCTGAACCTGAACCTCTTCATCGACTTTCAAGGCTTCATGGATATTTTCAATAAATCCTGTTCGAATCTCTGAAATGTGAATCAGCCCCGTATCACCCGTCTCTAGCTCAACAAAGGCACCATAGGGCTGAATCCCTGTAATACGCCCCTTTAGCTTATCACCGATTTTCATCTTAGTCCTCGATTTCAATAGTTTCAATCACAACATCTTCAACTGGCTTGTCCATAGCCCCTGTCTCAACAGAAGCAATGGCATCCAAGACTGCATAAGAAGCTTTATCAGCTAGCTGACCAAAAACAGTGTGTCGACGGTCTAGGTGAGGTGTCCCACCTTGATTGGCATAGATTTCTGCGATCGGTTCTGGCCAACCACCACGAGCAATTTCTTTCTTAGAATAAGGCAAATGTTGATTTTGCACGATAAAGAACTGGCTGCCGTTGGTATTTGGACCAGCATTGGCCATAGAAAGGGCTCCACGGATATTGTAAAGTTCTTCTGAGAATTCATCCTCAAATGATTCGCCGTAGATTGACTCGCCACCCATACCAGTTCCAGTTGGATCTCCACCTTGGATCATAAAATCCTTGATAATACGGTGGAAAATAACACCATCATAGTAGCCATCTTTAGAAAGTGCAACAAAGTTAGCTACTGTTTTAGGAGCATGTTCAGGGAAGAGCTTGATACGCAAGTCTCCATGATTGGTCTTAATGGTCGCGATAGGACCTCCTACTGTTTCAATGTCTACTTGTGGGAAATGCAATTCTTTTTCTACCATACCAAATCCTTCTAAGGCATCAAAAATGCCATCTTCTTCTAATGTTTTTGTTATATAATCTGCTTTTTCTTTGATTTTATCATGAGAAATTCCCATTGCGACGCTGATTCCAGCGTAATCAAAGAGTTCTAAGTCATTCAGCCCATCTCCAAAGACCATGACGTTGACTGGTTTCAAGCCAAGATATTCCACAACCTTTTCCACACCCGTCGCTTTGGAGCCTGAAATCGGCACAATATCAGACGAATGCTCATGCCAACGAACCATGCGAAGTTTATCTGAGAGACTCTCAGGCAAGCACAAATCATCCCCCTTATCTTCAAAAGTCCACATCTGATAGATATCTTCTTTCTCGTGGAAATCGGGATCCACATCCAAATCAGGGTAAATTGGATTGATAGCTTCACTAATCATATCGGTGCGAGTCGACAACTTGGCATCATGACTCCCAACCAAACCATACTCAATTCCCTCTTGCTTGGCCCAAGAAATATACTCCTCAACATCTGATTTCTCAATCTGATGTTGATAAATAACCTGACCTTTTTTATCTTCGATATAGGCCCCATTTAAGGTCACAAAAAAGTCAGGCTTGAGTTCACGAATCTCTGGAACGACACCAAAAATCCCTCGTCCAGAAGCAATACCTGTCAAGATTCCTTTCTCACGTAATTGCTTAAAAACAGTTGGGATTGAAGCTGGAATAAAACCTGTCTTTGAATTCCGCAATGTATCATCAATATCAAAAAAGACAATCTTGATTTTCTTTGCCTTGTATCTTAATTTGGCATCCATCTCACTACCTCTTTCAATCTAACTCTTTCCATTATACCATAAAGTAGCTAAATCCCCTATGTTCAAAGAAATTCGCTATCTCTTATTCGAACTTCTTGGATAAGTACAGAACTAAATCATCATTATTTTGAATAGTAGCATTCATTTCCAAGGGTTGATTTCGATACCAGACACCTGTCCCATCTGGAATATATCCCCGTCTGATATACAATCTCTGGGCAGGGCCATAGCCTAAGTGCAAACCTACACCAAGAGTGACCTTACTCGAAACAAACTTGACTCGTTTTTCTGTTTCTTCTAGCAATTGATTCCCAATCCCTTGATTTCGAAAAGGCTCAAACACATTAAAATCTGATAATTCTGGATAGACTTCTGCAAAAGGACCATGTTTAGCCAAAGGTAAAATGGTAACGTAGCCCGCTACAGCACCATCAATCTCTGCAACTAAGACTTCTCTCTCCCCACTTTCCTGTTCCAGAAAATATCTAGCCAAAATTTCCTCTCTACCAGGCCAACCTTGATTGATAAATCCATGAGATAAGGATTCAATATCAGACTTAATCATATTTCTAATCGTACAATTCATCTTTGACTTACCCACCTTTACTCTTTCTATTACCATTATAGCACGCCAAGGTCTGAAAAAGAGGTCCGCCCGGACCCAAACTCGCTCTCTCATTTCAAGGCTCGTGAAAAAAAGACCCAACCGGGTCTTTTTCTTTAATCTTCGTTTACGAAAGGCATCAAAGCCATTACGCGAGCGCGTTTGATAGCTGTTGTTACTTTACGTTGGTTTTTAGCTGAAGTTCCTGTTACACGACGAGGAAGGATTTTCCCACGTTCTGAAACGAAACGGCTAAGAAGCTCAGTATCTTTGTAATCAACATATTCAATTTTGTTTGCTGCGATGTAATCAACTTTTTTACGGCGTTTGAATCCGCCACGACGTTGTTGAGCCATGTGTTTTCTCCTTTATAATTTTAGTTGTCCATTAGAATGGTAAATCATCATCTGAAATATCCAATGGATTTGTTGCTCCAAATGGATTTTCATCACGTGAAAAGTCTGGTACTGAATTTGTAGGTGCTGAATAGTTTGAACTTGGTGCAGAGTAAGCTCCACCTGTATGACCCTCACGCACACTACGGCTTTCCAACATTTGGAAATTCTCAGCCACGACCTCTGTCACGTAGACACGTTGTCCTTGCTGGTTATCGTAACTACGAGTCTGGATACGACCTGTCACCCCGATAAGTGAGCCTTTTTTAGCCCAGTTAGCAAGGTTTTCAGCCTGTTGGCGCCACATAACGACATTGATAAAATCAGCCTCACGTTCGCCATTTTGACTCTTAAATGTACGGTTTACTGCAAGAGTAAAAGTCGCAACTGCTACATTTGATGGGGTATAACGCAACTCAGCATCACGTGTCATACGCCCTACAAGTACAACATTGTTAATCATAGTTTACCTTCTTACGCGTCAGTTTTGACGATCATGTGACGAAGAATGTCAGCGTTGATTTTTGAAAGACGGTCAAACTCTTTAAGAGCTGCGTCGTCGTTTGCTTCAACGTTAACGATGTGGTAAAGTCCTTCACGGAAATCTTTGATTTCGTATGCAAGACGACGTTTTTCCCAAGTTTTTGATTCAACAACAGTTGCACCATTGTCAGTCAAAATAGAGTCAAAACGTGCTACCAAAGCGTTTTTAGTTTCTTCTTCAATGTTTGGACGAATGATATAAAGAATTTCGTATTTAGCCATTGATATGTTCCTCCTTTTGGTCTAATGACCCCAAGACTTTGCAAGGGGTAAGTGAGGTTCGCTCACAATAAACTATTATACTAGAAAAAAATTTTTTATGCAAGTAAAAACTCTGGAATTCGAAAAAACGCCACATGGGCGTTTTCCTATTCTTACGGTTTGATACGGTGCAACATACGTGGGAATGGGATAGCTTCACGGATGTGTTTTGTTCCTGCTGCGAAGGTTACCATACGCTCGATACCGATACCAAATCCACCGTGTGGAACTGTACCGTATTTACGAAGGTCAAGGTAGAATTCATATTCTG
The DNA here is from genome assembly GCA_001914195.1 of Streptococcus mitis. Taxonomy (GTDB): domain Bacteria; phylum Bacillota; class Bacilli; order Lactobacillales; family Streptococcaceae; genus Streptococcus; species Streptococcus mitis_F. Next base: position 155,775 of record MKYF01000028.1, read on the forward strand.
TACGATCCATCCCAAGTTCATCCATCTTAGCGACAAGAGCATCGTAATCTTCCTCACGCATAGACCCACCGATGATTTCTCCATAGCCTTCTGGAGCAAGCAAGTCTGCACAAAGCACGCGCTCTGGATTTCCAGGAACTGGTTTCATGTAGAAGGCCTTGATGGCTGCTGGGTAGTTCATGACAAATGTTGGCACACCAAAGTAGTTTGAGATCCACGTTTCATGTGGTGAACCAAAGTCATCTCCATGCTCAAGATGTTCGTAGTCAGCATCTTCATCATTTTCATGCTCTTGCAAGAGGTCGATGGCTTGATCATAAGTAATGCGTTTGAATGGCTCTGCAATGTAGCGTTTCAAAAGTTCTGTATCACGTTCCAAGGTTTCCAAGGCTTGAGGCGCACGATCAAGAACACCTTGTAGAAGAGCTTTTACATAAGCTTCTTGCAAGTCAAGCGACTCATCATGTGTCAAGTATGAGTACTCTGCGTCCATCATCCAGAACTCAGTCAAGTGACGGCGTGTTTTTGATTTTTCAGCACGGAATACTGGACCAAAGTCAAAGACACGGCCAAGGGCCATAGCACCTGCTTCTAAGTAAAGCTGACCTGATTGGCTCAAGTAGGCTGGAGTTCCGAAGTAGTCCGTTTCAAAGAGTTCAGTTGAATCTTCTGCCGCGTTTCCTGAAAGGATTGGGCTATCAAACTTCATGAAACCGTTCTTGTCAAAGAACTCATATGTTGCATAGATGATAGCGTTACGAATTTGCATCACCGCTACTTGCTTACGAGAACGGAGCCATAAGTGACGGTTGTCCATCAAGAAGTCTGTTCCGTGTTCTTTTGGTGTAATTGGGTAGTCTTGAGATTCACCAATCACTTCGATGTCTGTAATGTCCAACTCATAGCCAAACTTAGAACGTTCGTCTTCTTTGACAATACCTGTCACATAGACAGACGTTTCTTGGCTCAAGCGTTTGATAACATCAAACTTCTCAAGTCCCACTTCATCACCAAATTTTTCTACAAAGTTTGGTTTAAATGCCACACCTTGGAAGAAGGCCGTTCCATCACGCAATTGCAAGAAGGCGATTTTCCCTTTTCCTGATTTGTTGGCAACCCAAGCCCCAATCGTCACTTCTTGACCAACATAGTCTTTTACATCAATAATCGTTACACGTTTTGTCATTATTTTTCCTTTTTCTTTTTTATTCTTTATGGCAAACCACTTCTATTTTGTTCCCATCTGGGTCAATCATAAAAGCAGCGTAATAAATCGGTTGCTCACTGCGATAACCAGGAGCTCCATTGTCTCGCCCACCTGCCTCTAAACCAGCCTCATAACAATCCTGAACTTCTTCCTTATTTCCTGCTAAAAAAGCAAAGTGAATAGGATTCTGTGTCCCCTGAGCTAGCCAAAAATCACCACCAGGATGAGGGCTGTTTGGGGCAAGAAAGCTGATTAGAGAAGTAGTTTTAAAAGCCAATTTATAGCCCAAAGGGGTGAGAAAGCTCTTATAAAATCCTTCTGAAATTTGTAAATCCTTTACCTTAATTTCAAAATGATCAATCATTCTCACTACCCATAAATGCTTTCAAGCGTTTAACTGCTTCTTTAAGCGTGTCTAGGTCTGTCGCATAGCTGAGGCGTACATTTTCTGGTGCTCCGAATCCTGCTCCTGTTACCAAGGCAACTTCAGCTTCTTCTAGGATAGCAGTTGTAAAGTCTGTCACATCCGTATAGCCTTTCATCTCCATGGCCTTTTTGACATTTGGGAAAAGATAGAAGGCCCCTTGCGGTTTGACCACTTCAAATCCAGGCACCTCAGCAAGAAGGGGATAGATGGTGTTTAGTCGTTCCTCAAAAGCCTGACGCATGTTTTCTACAGTATCTTGCTCACCTGATAGAGCCTCAACTGCTGCATACTGAGCTACTGCTGACGGATTGGAGGTTGTTTGACCTGCAATCTTAGACATGGCAGCGATAATGTCTGCTTGACCGACGGCATAGCCAATCCGCCAACCTGTCATAGCATAGGTTTTAGACACACCATTGATGACCACTGTTTGCTTGCGAATCGCTTCTGATAGGCTAGAAATCGGTGTGAACTCATGACCATTATAGACCAAGCGACCATAAATATCGTCTGCTAGGATGAGAATGTCATTTTCTACAGCCCAGTTTCCGATTGCCAAGAGTTCCTCACGGGTGTAAATCATACCTGTCGGATTAGATGGTGAATTCAGCACCAAAACCTTGGTCTTGTCAGTGCGAGCCGCTTCTAACTGCTCTACAGTCACCTTAAAATGATTGTCTTCCTTAGCAGGAACAAAGACAGGAATCCCTTCAGCCATCTTGACCTGATCTCCATAGCTAACCCAGTATGGGGTTGGGATGATGACTTCATCACCTGGATTGACCACTGCCATAAAGAAGGTATAGAGAGAATATTTGGCTCCTGCAGCGACTGTCACTTGATTTGGCGCCACAGAATAGCCGTAAAAGCGCTCAAAGTAGCTATTGACCGCTGCCTTTAGCTCTGGCAGACCTGAGGTCACTGTATAAAAAGAAGCACGCCCATCTCGAATGGCTGCAACAGCTGCATCTTGAATATTTTTGGGAGTAGTGAAATCTGGCTCACCCAAGGTTAGAGACAGGATATCTCTTCCCTCAGCCTTCAGCGCTTTGGCACGGGCTCCAGCAGCCAAGGTCACACTTTCTTCCATTTCTAAAACACGGTTGGATAGTTTCATAGGCCCTCCTTATTGACCAATGCTCCTGTTTCAAAATCTACTAGATAAAAATCAGAGCCTGACTTAACTTCCCAAATTGGCTTATCTTGATAACGGCCAAAGGTAATCTTGTCAATCTCGCCAGCTCCTTTTTCCTTAGAAACAGCTTCTGCTTTTTCTTGTGAAACACCCTGATTTAGCTGATAAACGTAAATCTTATGGTCATCTTTTCCAATCAGGACAGCAAGTGCTTCTTGTTTTTTATTACGACCAAGAACGCTATAATAAGATTCCAAGCCATTGTATAAGTCAACCTGATCAGCCTGCTCTAATCCTGCATACTGCTGAGCTAATTTTTCTCCTTCACTTTTAGCTGTTTGATAGGGTTTCATACTCAGAAACACCAGATACAGAAAGGAAGCACTGATAACCACCAACAAAATCGTCATCCCAAGACCATACTGCCACAGTAGATTATTTTTTGCTTTGTTTTGTCTTTTTTTCACTCGTCTATTTTACCATCTATTAAGCTTTATTACAAGTGAATATAAGAATACTCTGCGAAAATCCAATTCAAACTTTGTCAGCGTCGCCTTGCCGTACCCAAGTACTGTCTGCGGCTTGCTTCCTAGTTTGCTCTTTGATTTTCATTGAGTATAAGAAACCAATTCTATTTCTTCCTTCAAAGGAAACAGATTTTTCTTGATTAAAACCGAGCAAGAAAAGTAAAAACAGCTCCAAAATCAACCCATTAAAAAACCTGAGCTTGACACTCAAGTTTTCGTAAGTTTTTTAATCTATAGAATCACTTTATCATCCATTCTTTTAGCCATTTTTTCTAAAAATATAGGCAGTAAAAGGCTAATCATGACTAAAAAGAATCCTAGATAAAGAAATGCTACTACAAAGCCTAAATAGTCAATCAACCAGCCTGTCAGTGGGAAGAATACAATCATACTGAGGCTAAACATCATAGAGTAGACACTTAGCATGGTTGCCCTTACTTCACTTGGGAGTCGCTCTTGCAAATCATTGTCAAAAATCGGCTGAAAAAGAGCATATAGAGCATTACTAATCAAATAAACCAAAATATAGATTAGAGGTGTTCCAAAGTAGGACAGCAGGTAGGTAACTCCAGTCAGCAGGACGAGGATAGGGAAAAACTTCAAGGCAGCATATTTCTTTCCAATCTTACTCGCTAGATAGACTGCGACGATATTTAAGAGACTACCAAGTAGCATAACTGCTGAAATTTGCCAACTACTTAAATCTGGTAACTGATTTTGATAGTAAAAATAAAACATGCACATGAGTGTACCAACAATCTGAGACAAAATCATCCAGTTGAAGAGCATGGGATTTCGCTCCAACTCTTCCTTAACAGTCCAAATAATCTGTTTCATGGTCACACTATCAGTTTTTTCTAGCTTGACACTGGGTTCTTTCAGCATCCAAATCAGGAAAAGAACTATGATAGAAGTGGCAATCATGATATAGTAGGTCAGGTGCAATTGACCATGGACAAAAAATCCCGCCAACACTGTCCCCAAAGACCGAGTTCCTTCTGCCACTCCTGACATAAAGCTTGAAATGGATAGATAACGCTCCTTTAATCCAGCCTCTACAGCCGAGTCATAGACCATTGCTGCGCTTGTTCCTGAATCAAAATTATAAGACAAGGCATTTATCGCCATAGCTAGTGCATAAATCCAAAAATTTCCTTGCCCAGCCAACATGAGAATAGAAGACACAATCCCTGCTATTCGACTTAAATAAAGGTTGGTCTTATAGGAATAACGGTCAGCTAACATACCAGATGGAATTTCACAGAGAAGACTGGTCGTATGAAAAATACTTTCCAGAAGTCCAATCTGCCAAAGAGACATTCCGTTTTGACTGAGAAAGAGAATCCAAAAACTGGTAATCCCTAAAAATGCAAAAAACTCAACTCCAGCCATCAGGCCAATATTTTTCCGATAATTTCTTATTAACATCTTTTCTCCTTTAACAAGTGTATTAGTATTTCTTTTGTCCGTCACTTGTTAATCTTTGCCTTACATGATCTCCACTCCTTTTTAGAAGCATTCTTCAATGCCATTATTGTTCCTTTAATTATTTATGAAATGATATCGGAAAATAGCCGTTCTGCGGTTTCTATTGCGAGTTTTCTTGTTTATTTTAGCACTTATATCATCATATTACAAGAGAATATAGGAATACTCTTCGAAAACCAAATGCATTCCAGTCGCAAGTGACTTGAGTTTCTGCAGTTTTATAGTTTTCAAATAATCTTTGAGCAAATTTCTTGCAAGTCCTTTTGTTTTGTTGTAATATATTTTATAACAACGAGAAAATTCTCGAGAATTTAAGAAAAAGGAGACACATCATGTCTAAAAAAGTATTATTTATCGTCGGATCACTACGCCAAGGTTCTTTCAACCACCAAATGGCCCTAGAAGCTGAGAAAGCACTTGCTGGTAAAGCGGAAGTTAGCTACCTCGATTATTCAACCCTTCCTCTCTTTAGCCAAGATTTGGAAGTTCCAACTCATCCAGCTGTAGCGGCTGCTCGTGAAGCGGTTCTCGCTGCGGACGCCATCTGGATTTTCTCTCCAGTCTACAACTTCTCTATCCCTGGTACAGTGAAAAACTTGCTTGATTGGCTATCTCGTGCCCTTGACTTGTCTGATACACGTGGCGCTTCTGCCCTTCAAGACAAGTTTGTCACCGTATCATCTGTAGCCAATGCAGGTCACGATCAACTTTTCGCTATTTACAAGGACCTCTTGCCATTTATCCGTACACAAGTCATTGGTGATTTCACTGCTGCACGTGTCAACGACTCTGCTTGGGCAGACGGAACATTGGTTCTAGAAGAAACAGCCCTAAACTCACTTGAGAAACAAGCGGAAGACTTGGTTGCAGCAGTTCAGTAAAAAATAGAAAATTTTCAAGTCTAAATCAATTATCGCCACCTAATAGGGTGGCATTTTTAGACTCAATCAAGATTTTCAGACAAACATCACCCATCCCAAAAAACCTTGAGCCTTACCAGAGTCCACTGAAAAAATAGGTCTCTTACTTTTAATGAAATGAAAACCGAGGAATCTCTCGTTAATTTGAGCGAGTTCCTCGGTTATTTTGTATTTATT
>MKYF01000047.1 GCA_001914195.1 Streptococcus mitis
AATTACAGTTTGGCAAGCATTAGGGATGGATGCACTACTATCTTTCATCTGGCCTGTATTATCCAGTAAAAAAGAATCTGAAGAGGATTATTCGTATGCTGTAAAGAGCAGTATTTCGAAAATCATTACATGTGCATTTTTAATTTGGTTAGCCAGTCTATTTATTTAGTGAGATTTGGAGGTAATGGATGACGAAGAAAAAAATAGAGCGATTATCTGTTATCCATAGGAGAGAAATCAATTGGCTCAAGTGGTATTTTTTGAGGGATAAGAAAAATCCGGAAAGAACCATCCTTGAGCAAAAGATACATGAGGCATTTTTAGAGAATAATATTGAGCAGTCTGTATTTTTGGTAAATCTGAAAACTGTAACAGATGAATATATCGAGAAGTCAGATAGAAAAATGTTAAAAACGATAAAAGAAGTCTATGTATTTGAAAGTATCAATGTGATTGGCGCGTGTCAGAAAATTTTATATCTAAGTCCTAGCCCGGCGTACACATATATCAACAAATGGTTTGATCAGTATTTTGTTTCAACTTACAAACACATCCCCCTATCTAAATAACCGTAAAAATACCCTATCCTATGTATCTATAATCAAGGTACATAGGTTTTTTATTAGGAGGATAATATGGACAATCTGACAACAAAACCATATCACAGACAGAATACTATTAACCAGTATAATTTGTTGGATTATGATGCCACGCGCACAGATGGTAAATATAATTTGCCAATCCTTGAACCAGTTGATCATATTCCTAAAAAGTTACAGGGATTTAACTATGTTTTGAATAAACCTGACTATTCAGCTACCGTGCATTTTTTCTTAGATGATTATCAGTTTGAAAGAATTTGGAAACGCCCAGATTTTTACTTAGAAAAACTAGCTGATTTTGATTGTGTACTTACACCAGATTTTAGCCTATACACAGACATGCCAATAGCTATGCAACTTTGGAATACTTATCGCTCAAGATTGATAGGCCAAATGATGCAGAATTGGGGTTATACAGTCATACCTACTGTATCATGGTCAAGTCCAGAAAGTTATGAGTTTTGCTTTGATGGTTTGCCGAAACATAGCACAGTGGCCATCAGTACAGTAGGCATAAAACAACGCAAAGAGCGCTTTGAATTGTGGAAAGATGGAGTAGATGCCATGATTAAAAAGATAGCGCCAAAGCGTATTTTGGTATATGGTGGTGAGGTTGATTATGATTATAAAGGTATCGAGGTAGTTTATTTTGGGAATGACACAACAGAAAGGATGGATAAATGGGCGGTAGAGGGGCAAGCTCTGGAATGAGCGACAAAAAGAAGAAATATGGCACAGAATATAAGACTGTACATAAAGTAGGCAATATAAAGTTTGTTACTCAAAACGAGCAAGGGTCACAAAAGACTCCAATGGAAACGATGACAAAAGGTAGAGTTTACGTACTTATTGACAAGAACAAAAACACACCCAAGAGTATTGTTTATTTTGATACAAAAAATAAGCGTAATAAGCAAATTGACTTAGATCATGTGCATAAAGGTATGAAACCACATGCTCATCACGGCTATAATCATGCAGAACATGAGAAAAGCAAAAAGGGCGCAACCAATTTGACGCCAAAAGAGCGTAAACTTGTTGAAAAAGTCAAAAAGGAGTGGTATAATTACACTAAGAAACGTAGGGAGTAGTATATAGGGATTACGCCTTGATGGAGGAGAATCCGGTTCGAATCCGGGCTACTACGTTACATCTTAGCCCCTTAATTGGGGCTTTTTTTGCGCCTTAAATCAAAAATAACAGTAAAACATCCCCTCTTTTAGCATATAAAATGAAATCATGAGTAGCAATACTTGTGATTTTTTTGTTGGAAAGGAGGGAGCGAATGAATGAAAGACAGAGGCGCTTTGCAGATGAGTACATAAAGACAGGAAACGGCTATCAATCAGCAATTAAGGCTGGTTATAGTGAGAGTTATGCCAATAATCGTATTACTGAACTGTTGGGAAATGTTGGGATAAAAGAGTACATAAATAAGCAGATGCAAGAGCTGCATAAGTCAAATATCATGGATGCGACAGAGGCGCTCTATATCCTTTCTGAAATCGCTAGAGGTAAACGAGATGAGGAGGTTTTGATACTTAATCCAACAACAGGAAAAGTAGAAAGACATATTAAGAAAGCAGATAATGCAACAGTTATTAAAGCTATTACTGAAATCTTGAAACGATATCCAACAGCTAAACAATCTGAAAAACTAGAGCTTGAGATTGAGAAATTAAAATCACAGTTGATAGATACACAAATGGAAGATGACACCATCACAATTATTGATAGTTGGGAGGGTGACGATGAAGATAATTGATATTCAAAAAAATGTCAATCCTCATTTCAAGAGTGTTTGGAAATCTAAGAAACCTTACAACATTTTGAAAGGTGGGCGAAACTCATTCAAATCATCAGTTATTACCTTAAAGCTGATTGTCATGATGACTTGGTACATCATAAGGGGTGAAACTGCCAATATTGTCATTATCCGTAAAGTAGCTAATACAATCCGTGATAGTGTGTATAATCAAATCCAATGGGGATTGTCGTTGTTTGGTCTAACTAGTCGTTTTAAGATGACAGTCAGCCCATTTAAGATAAGTCACAAAAAGACAGGCTCAACATTTTATTTTTATGGCCTTGATGACTATCAAAAGTTGAAATCCAATAACATCGGAAATATTATAGCTGTTTGGTATGAAGAGGCTGCTGAATTTTCAAGCGCAGAAGAATTTGACCAGACCAACATTACATTTATGCGCCAAAAACATCCACGCGCTCAATTTGTTAAAATCTTTTGGTCATATAACCCTCCTATCAATCCGTACAGTTGGATAAATGAGTGGTACGAGGAAATGAATACGCAAGATAATTACTTATGCCATTCTAGTACTTATCTTGATGATGAGTTAGGTTTTGTAAATGATCAGATGTTAGCTGATATCGAGCGTATAAAAAAGAATGACTATGATTATTACAGGTATGTCTATCTAGGTGAGTCAGTTGGTTTAGGGAATAATATCTATAACATGAGTACATTTCACCCGTTAGATGCTTTGCCTAGTGATGATAGGCTGATAGGTATATCTTTTGCATTGGATGGTGGGCATCAGCAGTCAGCTACTGCATGTTGTGCTTTTGGGATAACTGCTAAAGGTAAGGTTATCTTACTTGATACCTGGTATTACTCACCAGCTGGCCAAGTGATAAAGAAAGCACCTAGCCAACTATCACAGGGCATCAACGGCTTTATACAATCGGTTGTCAGCAAGTACAGAGTACCTATCTTGCAATATACGATTGATAGCGCAGAGGGAGCATTGAGAAACCAGATGTATCTTGATTTCAGTATCAGATGGCATCCAGTGGCTAAATTGAAGAAAGTGACAATGATTGATACATTCCAATCATTATTAGCACAAGGTCGCTTTTATTATCTTGATACAGAGAATAACAAGGTATTTATTGAGGAACATAAGATGTACAGGTGGGATGAAAAGACACTGCAGTCTGATAGCCCAAATGTCATCAAAGATGATGACCATACATGCGATGTTGCCCAGTATTTTGTATTAGACAATTCTAAGATACTTGGTTTGCGTGTTGGTAATTCATAAGGAGGGCAACAATGAACTTAATTCAAAAAGTAAAAGACTTTTTCAACCGTGGGAGGTATAACATGGAAACATCAAACCTAAACAGCATCTTGGAGCACCCAAAGGTAGCTGTAACACAATCCGAATTTAACAGGATACAGCTCAATCTAGCTTACTATCAATCTAAATTTGATGATGTGGAGTACATCAACACCGATGGCGACAGAAAGCGTAGAAAGATACAACACTTACCGATTGCACGAACTGCAGCTAAAAAGATTGCCAGCCTTGTTTACAACGAGCAAGCGGCAATTACAGCAGAGGATGAGACACTAAATAATTTTCTTGATAATATGCTAGGCAATGATCGCTTTAACAAAAACTTTGAGCGATATTTAGAGAGTTGTCTGGCTTTGGGTGGGCTTGCTATGAGACCTTATATTGATGGAGATAAGGTTAGAGTGGCATTTATTCAAGCACCAGTATTTTTGCCATTACAAAGCAATACACAGGATGTATCAAGTGCGGCAATCCTCACAAAGACAATTAAGTCAGAGAGCAAAAAGAATGTATATTACACGTTAGTTGAGTTTCATGAGTGGGTAACTCAAGATGGTCAAGAGGTAGGGAGTACAAAAGATAAAAACCTATACCGCATCACTAATGAGCTATACAAATCAACATCAGATAATACGCTGGGTGATCGTGTAAATTTGAGCGAGCTATATCCTGACTTGCAACCAGTAACAACGATACAAGGACTATCACGCCCATTGTTTGTTTATCTCAAGACACCAGGTATGAACAATAAGGATATCAACAGTCCTCTTGGTTTATCTATCTTTGATAACGCCAAGACCACTATTGATTTTATCAATCGCACGTACGATGAATTTATGTGGGAAATTAAGATGGGTCAAAGGCGCGTGATTGTGCCTGAGCAAATAACGCAACTCAAAGTACAAGATATCCACGGCGAAATCAAATTTAAGCGACGTTTTGATACTGACCAAAATGTTTACATGCAAGTAGGAGCAGGCAATATGGATAGTGGTAGCATTATTGACCTTACAACTCCTATCCGCTCATCAGATTATATTTCAGCCATTTCAGAGGGTTTGAAGCTCTTTGAAATGCAGATTGGTGTATCAAGTGGCATGTTTACCTTTGATGGGCAAGGAGTAAAGACAGCAACAGAAATCGTCAGCGAGAACTCAGACACCTATCAAATGCGAAATAGCATTGTTGCACTTGTTGAGCAAGCTATCAAAGAGCTTTGTGTTTCAATGTGTGAACTTGGTAAAGCAGTAGGGGTTTACAGCGGAGAAATTCCAGAGCTTGATGATATTTCAGTTAATTTGGATGATGGTGTATTTACTGATAGGCATGCAGAGCTTGATTACTGGATGAAGATGGTAGCAGCTGGATTTGCGACACAGAAAAGAGGTATTGCTAAAGTATTGAACATCACAAATGAAGAAGCAGAGAAAGAACTTGCTGAAATCAATGGAGAGTTACCACCAGAGAGTGATGCAGAACTGGCTTTGTATGGAAAAACAGAGAAGAAAGCAGAAGAGGGAGAGCTATAAACTGCTATAAATTACAATAAACGACACATAAGGAGTTGAGAATGACTGATAAACGTAAGATGCCAACTCTAAATGATCAGCGATTTTCTTTGCACATGCAGGGCGTGAGTGATATTTACTCTAAAATGCAAATTGAGTTGTTTGATAGTATGATAAAGCGACTAAAAGAGCGTGGCAATGCTGATCTTGCAAAAAATCCGTATATATGGCAACTAGAAAAGCTCAATGATATGTACATGCTGAATGAGGAGAACTTAAAGATTATTGTTGAGCGTACAGGAATTGCTGAAAGTCTTTTGAGAGAAGTTATTGCTAATGAGGGGTTAAAGGTCTATAAGGACACAAAGGAGCAACTGGAGGAAGATTTAAAAAGAGAATCTAGTGGCAAAGTTAGAAATGGTGTAATTGATGCTCTTGAGTCCTATACTCAACAAGCTATAAGTGACCTTAATCTTATCAATTCAACATTACCAGCAAGCATACAGACTGTTTTCAAATCGGTTGTAGAGCAGACAGTAGCACAAGTGGTAGCAGGTACTAAAACGAGTGATAGAGCATTAAATGATACTATCATGTCGTGGCAAAAAAAGGGCTTTACTGGATTTACTGACAGCGCAGGGAGAGAGTGGCGAGCAGATAGCTATGCCAGAGCAATTATCAAAACGACAACTTACAGGGTTTACAATGATATGCGTACGAGGCCTGCAGAGGAATTAGGGATAGATACTTTTTACTATTCTATCAAGTCGTCTGCTAGAGCTGCATGTGCTCCATTGCAAGGTAAGATTGTCACTAAAGGTCAAGGCAGAACAATAAACGGCCTTACTATTCATAGTTTGCTAGATTATGGTTTTGGTACTGCTGGGGGATGTCTAGGTGTCCATTGTGGTCATTATCTTACGCCTTTTATCGTAGGAGTAAATGAAATACCAGACTTGCCAGACTATATGAAAGACCTAACGCCAGAACAGGCAGAAGAAAATGCACGCATCGAGGCTAAACAAAGAGCCTTAGAGCGCAATATCAAGCATCATAAAGAAAGATTGCACTATGCTAGTACATTGGGTGATGATGATCTGATACAAGCTGAGAGGCTAAAAGTTAGAGCTTATCAAGGGAAAATAAGAGCTCTTGTAGAACAACACGAATTTTTAAGCCGTGATTACAGTAGAGAAAGAGCATATATCTAATTATCAAGAGGGTTACTAAACAACCCTCTTTTTTTGTGCCTAAAACCGTAAAAAATCCCATTCCATCCAAAGTAAACTGAAATAGTAAATAATATTTTGCTTTTCGGTGGGAGTTGTCCACCTAAAAAGAACTAAGGAGGTACAAATGGCATTTACAACAGAGGAACTACTCAAACTTGGATTGACAGAGGAACAGGCTAAATCAGTCTTTGCCTTGCGAGGAAAAGAGCTCAACGAGGACAAATCAGCCTTGGAAACTATCACAAAAGAGCGAGATAGTCTGAAAGACCAGTTGCAAAAAGCAGAGGATCAAGTTGAACACTTGAAATCGCTTGAAGGTATCAGCGCTAAACAGAAAGAGGCGATTGATGAATTACAGGCTGAATATGACAAGTATAAACAAGAGGCTGCTGATGAACTGGCAAAAACAAATAAGGTGAATGCTATCAACCTTGCTTTGAAAGATACCACAGCACACAATCCATCAACCTTGATGAAGTTTATTGATGTTGATGCCATTGAACTAGATGACAGTGGCAAACCTAAACTAGATGACATCCTCAATGGTCTAAAGGAAAGTGACCCATATCTTTTTAAAGCAGAAGAAGATGGCAAGCCTAACCCAAATATCGTTGCGTTTGGAAATCCAACAGCAACAGACCCAGCACCAGATTCCTTTGCACAGGCATTAGGGCTAACAGAATAAAAAGGAGGAATAGTAGATGTCAATCAATTACATCACAAAACATGAGGGGCAGTTTGAAAAACGCCTCATGCAAGGCTCATTGACTGCCATTCTTGAAACGCCAAAAGTAAATTGGCTCGGCGCAAAATCATTTGAATTGCCAACAATCTCTGTAACAGGATATAAGGCACATACACGCTCTAAGGGTTACAACTCAGGTACAGTATCAAACGATAAAAACGTTTATACTCTTGGATTTGACCGAGATGTTGAGTTTTTTGTTGATACAGCAGATGTTGACGAAACAAACCAAGAGCTTTCAGTTGCTAACATCTCAAATACATTCATTTCAGAACATGCAACACCAGAAGTTGATGCTTACCGCTTTTCTAAAATTGCAACAGCTGCAATTAATGGTCATCATTTCAAACAAGAAGATAGCATTACACCGGAGAATGTCTATGGAATCTTGAAAGCTGCTATTTTGCCAATGCGTAAATATGGAGCATCAAACCTTGTCATGTATGTATCTAGCGAGGTAATGGATGCCCTAGAGCGTGCTAAAGACTTTACACGCGCAATCGCTACTACATCACCTCAAGGAATTGACACACGTGTAACATCGCTAGATGGAGTGCAACTTATCGAGGTTTGGGATGATGCACGTTTCAAAACTCAATTTGATTTCACAACTAGATTTGTGAAAGCTGGTGGCGGTAAAGATATCAATTTCTTGATCGTGGCTAAGACAGCTATCATTGCTAAGGCCAAATTTAACTCTATCTATCTCTTTGCTCCTGGGCAACACACAGAGGGTGATGGTTACCTATACCAAAACCGTTTGTACCATGACTTGTTTGTCTTGAAATCTCAAGAAGATGGGATTTACGTTTCACATAAATCAGCATAGGAGGTAGAAGATGAAGAAATACATCAAAGAAAATCAAGTTTATACCGTGCAAGAGGGTAGTGAGCTTGAGGTGCAACTTATGGCAGATGGCTTTGAGGAATTGGTGGAAGATGGTGGCGAGCTTGAAACACCAAAGGAAACTAAGGATAAAGGTAAAGAATAATGGCTAAGTATAAAGCAATTAAGAACCTAATTTTAAAGACACCTGGTATTTATGTGACAGAGGGAGAATTTGTTGAGCTTGAACCGAATTATGCCGATCAAGTCAATAAAGACCTCAAGCAAACATTTCCAGATGTCGATGCAGTTTTAGAGCTTGTAGAAGATGTGCCCACACAATTTGAGCAGGCTGAATAAATAAGGGGTGGCAACACCCTTTATTTTTAAGGGAGGTTACGCATGACTTATTTAACACAAGATGAATTTACTAAGCTAGGTTTTGATGAGGTTACAAACTTTGAAAAATTGGCAAGTAGGGCAAAGATAGCGATTGACCTATACACTAACGGTTTTTATCAGAAAGGCATTGACTTTGAAAAAGAAATTGCCTATCGAAAAGATGCTGTTAAGCTTGCTATGGGTTTTCAAATCGCCTATCTCGATGCCTCTGGTATTATGTCAGCTGATGACAAACAGCTAGCCAATAGTGTCTCTATTGGCCGTACATCAATCTCTTATAGCACCTCACAAAGCACATCAGCAGGTCAGCAATTCAATTTGTCTATGGATGCTGAAAATACTTTGAGACAAGCTGGCTTTAGCCTAGTTGTTGGAGTTGCATATGATCGATAAGCGGTTATTAAAAGGGATTGACAAGCGTTTGTTAAAGGATGTCCTAACCATAAAAAAAGTAGCTGATAAAAACGATTATGGGGATGAAGTATATTCAGAACCGTTGACTATTAAAAATGTACGTTTTGATAGATCAGTGGGGTCATCTGGTAATCGTAACTCAAAATCTGGTACAGGGAATTCAAAATCAAGGCAAAAACAAGGGGTTATATACCTCTATCCATCCCTTTCTTTTGTGACAGCCGATGATAATTGGATGGGTGCAAAAGTAAACGATGGGATAAGAGATTACACAATTAATGGATATCAAACTAACTATTATGATGGTGAGATATTCAGTCAAGAAATTGAGGTGATCTAATGAGTATTGCTATTAAAGTTGACTTGCAAAAAGCCAAACAGAAACTTTCGAGCGAATCCATGACAAGAGGAAAGGTTGCAGTCGCTAGCAAAATCTTGCTAGACAATGAGCAATATATCCCCTTGAGAGGTGGAAAGTTGAGAGTTTCTGGCCGAATCGTTGGACAGGGTGATGCTGTTGTTTATGGCACAGTTTATGCTAGGGCACAATTTTACGGTTCAAATGGTATTGTCACCTTTAGGAGATATACCACTCCAGGGACAGGAAAACGATGGGATCAAGTTGCTACTCGCAATAATGCCGAAGAATGGGCTAGAGAATTTGTGAAAGGGATGGGGCTTTGATGCGAGAGAATGACTTTCAAAATGTACTTTTAAAGCACATCAAGACTTTAAATTTACCAGTTGAACCACGCTTTGATTATTTTGAGGATGACAAAGATGACCTTGTTATCAATCAGATACCAGGAGGAAAAGTGGATAGAGGCTATATGGATGGCACACAAGAGATTTCTTTGCCGTTTGAAATTGCTGTAAAGGCAAAAAAGAACTCAGTAGCAAATGACACTATCTGGTTAGTCACATCAGAACTATCAAAGATAGACTTAGTTTTGCCAAGTGACAATAATTCTTATGAGTATATGGGAATGGAAGTCAGCAGGCCTGCCATGAAAGGTAAGGATGAGCAAGGCTATTATTATTACACAATTGAAATTGTGGCGAAAATCGTAATAGAGAGGAAAAAACAATGACAAGACAAAAAAACGCCCTACGTGGCCATTTTGTAGCTCCATACAATGGAGGAACTGAACCATCAACAGAAGATGCATGGTTGGAACTTGCTAAATGGATCTCAGACGTATCAGATGATACAGACGAGAAAACAGATGATCAAGCATACTATGACGGTGATGGAGTTGAAGAAACAACCGTGGTCAGTGTAAAAGGTGCTTATACCTTTGAGGGTACTTACGATCCAGACGATAAGGCACAGGCTCTTATTGCTGGGATGAAGTACAAGACAGGGGATGACCGTAAGCTATGGCATAAGGTTGTTTCTTCTGACAAGAAGAAACAATGGGTGGGAGCTGCAACTGCAACAGAAATCAAAGCAGGTTCTGGCGCTGCCTCTGACTATGAGGTGTTTGGATGTAAGCTTTCTTACAACTCGACGCCAAAAGAGACAGGTATTGGGTAATAGCTTTTGATAAGGGCGGGCATTTAAGCCTTGCCCTTTTTAACAACAGGAAAAGGAGTAGAAACATGACAGATATTCAGATTGAACTAAAACGTACAGGATTTCCGGTAAAGATTGGAGAAGTAGAGCTATGGTTTGATACTAGCCAAGAGAGCTTAATGCGATTTTATGACATGGAAGAAGAACTCCAACGTCGCCTTGTCCAATATGAATTGGATGTGGTAACTGCAAATATCGATAACAAAATTGAGCGTGATGGAGTAACTAAAGAAGTAGTAGCTGGCGCTATTGAACTAGAGAAGAAACAGCTTGAAATTCAATACGATCTTGTTTTTGGGGATGGCACTTTTGACAAGCTTTATTCTGTATATCCAGACTATAAAGCCCTAAATAACGCCCTAGAACAAGCCTCAATCATGTTGCATGACAAGCTAGGAGAACTTGCTGAGCAACACAAAACAGTAGTGAAAGAGCGTGCTAGTCACTATTTAAACAAGGGAAAAGTCACTCCAATCAAGAACAACAAGAAACAAAAAAAGAATAAAAAGAAATAGCTAGGTAAAAATTATGTCTATGAAATTAAATGATGCTTTAATCACAAATTTTTCTATTGCTGATAAGGAGTATGACATAGACTTGTCTTTTAATAAGGTTCTGGATGTCTTTGAAATCTTGAAAGAGGAGGAAATGACGCATCTAGAACAAGCTCAGTTGATTGTCCATTTGCTAACTGGCCAAGAATTATACGACATCAAAGAGGTTGTGGATTGTTGGATTTACATAAAAGAGCATTTTTTAGAAATTGAAAAAGAAACCGTTCAGTATGATTTGTTAGGAAATCCAATGCCAACAGCAAAAGATGAAGAAGAACACGAAAAATTGATTGATTTTGAACAAGATGCGGAATACCTTTACGCTAGTTTTTTGCAAGCTTATGGCATCAATCTTTTAGAAGTTCAAAATAAGTTGACATGGACAGAATTTAAGGCGCTTTTGAACGCTTTACCGGACAACACAATCATGCAACAGATTATAGAAATTCGTGCCTGGAAACCAGAACATGGTGGGGATAAGAATAAAATGCGCAAATTACAAGCTAAATATAGTTTAGGAAAGGAGGGAGAAGTAAATGGCTGATGGAAAAGTTACCATCGTTGTCGATGTGGACGGTAATAAAGTCAAGGTTCTAAACGATGAGTTAGATAAAACGGCACAGAAAGGTAACAGAGGGAGTAGCTCCCTAAAGAAATTTGCGGTAGGTAGTGCAGTTTTCCAGCTTGCCGCTAAAGGTGCTGAACTTTTGGGCGATGCTTTAGGAAGTGCTATTCAGCGTTTTGATACCCTCGAAAGTTATCCAAGAGTGATGCAAGCAATGGGACATAGTACAGAGGATGTCACACGCTCAACTAAGAAACTTGCTAATGGGATTGAGGGCTTGCCTACTACTTTAAATGAAGTGGTAGGTACAGCTCAACGCCTTACCTCGATTACTGGAGATATAAACAAATCAACAGATCTAACACTTGCTCTTAATAATGCATTTCTTGCCTCCGGATCATCTAGTGCGGATGCAAGTCGTGGTTTACAACAGTTTAGCCAAATGTTATCAGCTGGTAAGGTTGATATGCAAAGCTGGAAAACATTACAGGAAACCATGCCCTATGCTTTGCAAAAGACTGCTGAATCATTCGGTTTTGCTGGTCAATCTGCTCAGAATGATTTCTATTCTGCATTAAAAGAGGGGCGTATCACTTTCGACCAATTTTCAAGCAAATTGGTTGAATTGAATGGTGGCGTTGGTGGTTTTGCTGAACTTGCTAAATCTAATAGTAAAGGGATCCAGACATCTTTTGGGAACTTAAAGAATGCGGTTGTTAAAGGTGTAGCTAATACTATCAAGGCTCTTGACGATTTAACAAAGGCAGCAACAGGTAAGACGATTGCTGAGAACTTCGATGCATTGAAAGTAATCATCAATGCTGCTTTTGGTGTTATTGTCAACGTAATTAAAGCTAGTACGCCTGTTTTTCAGACTTTGTTTAGTATTTTGGGTACTGGAGTTTCTGTAATCTCATTTTTGACACCAGTTATTATTAGTTTGGTTTCTGCCGTGGTGGCTATGCGTGTTGCCAACGAAGCTATAACTGCGACAAAAAACTTAATAAATGCCTGGCAAACATTCAAAACAACGGCCATAGGAGCAATACAGATTATTAATTTAATGACTGCAGCACAAGCGACTTGTGGAACAGTTACAAAAGCTCAAATGGTCGCTAACTTGGCAAACAATGGAGCGCTAACGGCGTCTAATTTGCTTTATGGTGTTTTAACAGGAGCTATCACTTTACAAACTGCTGCAACTATTGCTGCGACAGCTGCAACAACAGCATTTAAAGCAGCACTGACAGCTTTAACTGGTCCGATTGGTTGGATTGTTGCTGGTGTAGGTCTTGCTGTTGGGGCATTGGTAGGGTTGTGGCAATGGCTGACTGCTGAAAGTGAAGAAACAAAACGCCTTAAATCGGAACAAGAGGAGTTAGTCAAGAGTACGGATCAATTAACAGATTCTGTTAAACAAAGTGCACAAGAACGTCAAAAAAATCTTGAATCTGTAAAAGGAAATACAGAATCTTATCAAAAACTAGCTGATGAAGTTATCCAACTTGCACAGAAAACAAATAAGACAGCAGCTGAAAAGGCAAACCTCAAGAAAAAGATTGATGCTTTGAATGCCTCTGTTAGTGGCTTGAATCTAGTTTATGACAAAAATACCGATTCTTTGTCTCATAATAGCGACCAAATCAAAGCTAGAATCTCAGCGATGGAGGCAGAATCAACATGGGAGGCATCCCAAAAGAATCTACTTGATATCGAGAAGAAACGTACTGAGGTAGGTGAACAACTAAAACAGATTGCTGAACAACGCAAAAAATGGAATGAAGAGTCCAATGTCAGTGATAGCGCTAGAAAAGAAAAGCTTCAAGAACTAAATGACAAGGAAACTGAGCTTAAAAATATTCAAACAGAATTGCAAACCGAGTACGAAAAAACATCTCAAGTTCAACAGGCGGCATCTGAAGCAATGGCAACAGCTGCTGAAAATGGGTCTAATCGACAAGTTATATCATATGAAGGTATGTCTAGAGCTCAACAAAAAGCGGTTGATGATATGCGCTCTAAATACAATGAGTTGCTTGAAACCACAACGAACATGTTTGATCAGATACAAATGAAGTCAGCTATTAGTGTCGATGAAATGATTGCCAACCTCCAAAAAAACCAAGAAGCGGTTAATAATTGGGCAACAAACCTCAATACACTAGCCGAACGTGGGGTAAACGAGGGGATTTTGGCTAAATTGCAACAGATGGGGCCTCAAGGTGGGCTGTACGTTCAAGAACTTGTCAACGCATCAGATGAAAAATTGGCAACATTGAACGAAGTCTTTACTCGAGGTGGTGAGTCAGCTATGAATGGCTTAACTGCTGGTATGGATACTGGTGCTTTGGGTATCACAGACAAGATCAAGGGCATTGTACAAAGTCAAGTATCGAGTTTGCAAGAGGAAATTGCAGCTGCTGACTTCCCTGAAAAAGGGAAAAATATTCCTGAAGGTGTTGGTGATGGTATTAAAGCTGGAGCTGAAATTGCAAGTGAAGCTTCTAAAAACATGGCTAATGATATAAAAGAATCCTTTACAAGTGAAATGGACATCCATTCTCCATCCCGTGTATTTAACGAATATGGAGGTTTTATCACTACTGGGTTAGCTGAGGGGCTAGATAAAGGTACCAATCAACCTGTATCATCTGTTACTAACTTAGCCAATCAGATTAAGAAACCATTTGATAGTTTGCAGAGTGATTTCACATACATTGGTGAAATGGCGATGTCTGGTCTTAATACAGGGCTTTGGAGTGGCTCTAGTTCAGTTATGGCAACAGCTAACTCAATTGCTGAAAGGGTAAAAAACACCATCAAGAGTGCACTAGATATCCATAGTCCATCTCGTGTTATGCGTGATGAAGTTGGGCGATTTATCCCTCAAGGTATCGCTGTTGGTATCGAGGCGGATGCTGGCGTTGTTAAAAGATCAATGTTGCGATTAAAAGAAAGCATGATGATTGATACTAGACCAGAAATTGCACTTGGTTTGAACAAGAAACTAGGTGCTCAAGTGACTGTTAAACAAAGTAGCAAGCAGACAATAGCTGAAAAAATCAAGGTCACTATGGACAAATCTAGTGAATTGTTGGAGAAAGCGCTAGATGTCGCAGAAACGGCTGCAAAACGCCCAGCGCAAATGGTTCTTAACGATGGAACTCTAGTAGCTAAAACAAGTGACAAGTTCGCTAGACAACAATCTGAGCAACTAAGACGAGATAACAGAATGAAAGGGATATTGACATGACAAAGATAATGACTTTCAACGGCGTTGATATGTCTAAGTTTTTTCGAATAACTGATATTATCCGCCCCATTGGAAACAAAAGGAGCGTATCAACAGATAACGCTCCTTTGTTGGGGGTTAATATTCAGCAAGTGAAACGTGGCGAGAAAGAGCATATCATAAAATTTGACATCAAAACCACAAATGCAATTGAAATGGAACAATTAAAGCATGATTTGGCAGGCGTGCTAAACGTTTTGGAGCCAGTAAAGATTACTTATGGTGATGAGCCAGACAAATACTATATGGGATTACCAGTGGATGAGATTACTCCAGAAAATTTGACAAGATGGTTCCAGCGCTCAGAGTTAAAAATAATAATTCCAGACGGTGTAGCACATAGCTCAGCTTATAAGAATTTCAATAGTGATTCAAACGCACAGACTACAACCGATAAAATGGTTTTTGACTTAGTAAACAATGGGACGGTTGAGGCCTTTCCAATTATCAGAGTTAAGCATAATGCTGAAAATGGATATATA
>MKYF01000017.1 GCA_001914195.1 Streptococcus mitis
TGTCATGCAAAAAAATAGAAGATACGATAGAGAATCACTTTGATGATCTCAATCACACCTCCTATTCAAGTAGTTAGATCACTAACTTAATGACATTGACAAGATTTCCTGTTCTTTTTTATGAGTTCTAATCTTCTCTTTCAGAAGTACTTTCTTTGATTTTTTCAGATTTTTTAGCAGACTTGATTTGAATCTTGCCTTTGCTGGTCATAACTGCCTTTAGGTCTTTTTCACTTGGATTTTCAAGGTAGTAGTCAGTGATTGCGTCCTCAATATAGTCTTGAATAGTGCGGCGAAGTGGGCGTGCTCCCATTTTTGGATCATAACCGAGGTCAACCAACTTTTCCTTGACCTTGTCAGTTACATTTAAATGAATGTTGTTGCTAGAAAGACGTTTATTAACATCTGCTAGCATGAGCTCGACAATCTGAAGGAGGTTGTCCTTGCTGAGAGCCTTAAATTCGATAATGCCATCAAAACGGTTCATAAACTCTGGGCTAAAGAAGTTTCCGAGTTCACCGAGAACAGAATTGGTACGTCCTTCGCGAGCTGCCCCAAATCCAACGCTGGCTTCTGCCTTACCTGTACCTGCATTTGAAGTCATGATGATGATGGCATCCTTGAAGCTAACGGTACGTCCTTGCCCATCTGTCAAACGACCATCGTCTAAGACTTGTAGAAACATGTGCATAACATCTGGATGGGCTTTTTCCACTTCATCCAAGAGGATAAGTGAGTAGGGATTACGGCGGACTTTTTCAGTTAATTGCCCAGCCTCATCGTAGCCAACATAACCTGGAGGGGCGCCGACCAACTTAGCTACGCTGTGTTTTTCCATGTATTCGCTCATGTCAAAGCGAATCATGCTATCAGCAGAACCAAAGAGTTCGATAGCTAATTGTTTGGAAAGTTCTGTCTTACCGACCCCAGTTGGTCCGACGAAGAGGAAGCTTCCGATTGGGCGGTTAGGGGTACCGAGACCGACACGATTACGGCGAATAGCCTTGGCAATCTTATCGACTGCATCATCCTGTCCAATAACATGAGACTTGAGATCTTCGGCTAGATGGATGAGTTGAGATTGTTCTTTCTCTTTTAAATCACCAACAGGGATATTGGTTTTCTGCTCGATAATATGCTCAATGGTTTTCTCGCTGATGGTAGGAGTATCTTGGTCTGTGACCTTTTTCTTTTGCATTTCCTTATATTTGGCAATTTGGTCGCGGAAATAAGCCGCCTTCTCAAAATCTTCCTCTCGTGTAGCTTGAGATTTAAGATTTTCAGCCTCAATCAAGCGTTGATCAATCACTTTAGGATCGACAAAATTCAAGGTCAAGTTCATCTTAGAACCAGCTTCATCTAGGAGGTCAATGGCCTTGTCAGGCAAGAAGCGATCTTGGATGTAGCGATTGGAAAGAGTTGCAGCTGCTTCAATTGCAGCATCGGTATACTGAACGTGGTGGTAGTCTTCGTATTTCTTTTGAATTCCTTTGAGGATAGTGATTGTTTCTTCCACTGTTGGTTCATCGACTTTGACAGGCTGCATACGACGCTCTAGGGCTGCATCCTTTTCAATGATACGGTATTCATTGAGGGTAGTAGCGCCGACCAGTTGCAGTTCCCCACGAGCAAGGGCTGGCTTGAGGATATTTCCTGCATCCATATTGCCATCGCCTGCAGAACCAGCACCGACAATTTCATGGATTTCATCGATAAAGAGGATGATGTCCTCACGCTTGCGAATTTCTTCCATGAGTTTTTGCATGCGTTCTTCAAATTGTCCACGGATACCCGTTCCTTGAACCAAGCTAACCACATCCAGACGGATGACTTGTTTACCTTGGAGTTTATGTGGAACATCGCCATCAACGATTTTCTGAGCTAGACCTTCGACAACGGCCGTTTTTCCGACACCTGGTTCACCGATAAGAACAGGATTATTCTTGGTTCTTCGATTGAGAATTTCGATGACACGGATAATCTCATCATCGCGCCCAATAACGGGGTCAATATCTCCACGACGGGCAATTTCAGTTACGTTGATACCAAATTCTTCCAGCAGGCCTTTTTCTTGGCTAGGTGGCGGAGTTTGGGCAGGTCCACGATTTTGGGAACCATAACCGCCGTTTCCACCATAACTTCCACCTGATTGGGTTGGGGGAGTCGGAGGAGTATTGTTAGAAGGTCTAAAATTGTTTAGGTCATTGAAGAAATCACCAAAGGGATCAAAGTCACGATTGTTCAGATCCGTCATACCTTTAAAGAGGCTATTGTTAGGATCTGTCTTGATAATCTTATAGCAGTTTTGACAGAGGTCAATTTGTTTTTGTTTTCCATTGAGATTGGTGTAAAGATGAATTGTTGAGTCGTTAATTTTACAGTTTTGACAAAGCATACATCTACCTCATTTCTTTCTTTATCCTGACCTGTTCAAAGGTCAAAAATAGTCAAATTTCTATACTCTCATTATAACAGGATTGGGGTGTAAAGCAAGTAAAAAGATTGCAGCTTTGAGAAGTTGTTATAATGAAAATATTTGTGGATTTAGACTATAAAAAAATCCTATTTGTGAGACAAAAAGGATTTTGGTTAGACATGCAGGGTGTAATCCCAGCTTGTTTTGTATTAGTAAAGGAGTTCGTAAATCTCCATTGCAATCAAGTCAATGCTGTCAAACGTATAAGTTTCGCGAGCTTCTACATCACGAAGGGTAAAGATTGATCCGTTTTCTTCGTCGTGGCTGTATGCAACTTCTGCAACAACAACTCCTTCGCGTTCAAAATTACGTTTTAAATTTCCGCCGTCTTTTGCCATTGCTTCAAGGCGGTTGATGATTCTAACCAAATGTGATTCCATTTTGATTCTCCTTCATTTCTTATCGTTACTATTTTACCATAAAGGAGGCCAACTTGACTAGAAAAAACTAAGATTTCTCGCTAATTCTACCAGCTGAAAGTTTTTTTGAATAAATCGGATAAAAAGTTTGAATTTTAATTCAATACATGTTATAATCATACAGTATTCTATTTTAGAAAGCAGTGTGATTATGAATTTTTCTTTTTTACCTAAGTATTTACCTTATTTTAACTATGGGGCTGTTGTGACGGTTCTCATTTCTATCTGTGTTGTCTTTTTGGGAACTATTTTGGGTGTTGTCTTGGCTTTTGGGCAACGTTCAAAGTTTAAGCCGCTTGTTTGGCTTGCCAACTTATACGTTTGGATTTTCCGTGGGACACCGATGATGGTTCAGATTATGATTGCCTTTGCCCTTATGCACATCAATGCTCCGACTATTCAGGTTGGGATTTTGGGTGTTGACCTTTCTCGTCTGATTCCAGGGATTTTGATTATCTCTATGAACAGTGGTGCTTATGTTTCTGAGACTGTTCGTGCTGGGATTAATGCGGTTCCAAAAGGTCAGCTAGAAGCGGCTTATTCGCTAGGAATTCGTCCTAAAAATGCGATGCGGTATGTGATTTTGCCACAAGCAATCAAAAATATTTTGCCAGCATTGGGGAACGAATTTATCACCATTATCAAGGACAGCTCCCTATTATCAGCTATCGGTGTTATGGAGTTGTGGAACGGGGCTACAACAGTTTCTACAACAACCTATTTACCTTTAACACCACTTTTATTTGCAGCCTTTTATTACTTGATTATGACTTCTATTTTGACAGTAGCCTTGAAAGCTTTTGAAAAACGTATGGGACAAGGAGATAAAAAATAATGACAGAAACCTTGATAAAAATTGAAAATTTACATAAATCCTTTGGAAAGAATGAAGTATTGAAGGGCATCAACCTCGAGATTAAAAGAGGAGAAGTTGTCGTTATCATCGGTCCTTCAGGGAGTGGGAAATCTACCTTGCTTCGCTCTATGAATTTGTTGGAAGAAGCAACCAAGGGGAAGGTTATCTTTGAGGGAGTCGATATTACGGACAAGAAGAATGACCTGTTTGCCATGCGTGAGAAGATGGGCATGGTTTTCCAACAATTTAACCTCTTTCCTAACATGACTGTGATGGAAAATATCACCTTGTCTCCTATCAAGACCAAAGGTGAAAGTAAGGAAGTTGCAGAGAAGAGAGCTCAGGAACTTTTGGAAAAAGTTGGTTTACCAGATAAGGCAGACGCTTATCCACAGAGTTTGTCAGGTGGTCAGCAACAGCGGATTGCCATCGCGCGTGGTTTAGCTATGGAACCTGATGTTTTGCTCTTTGACGAGCCAACTTCAGCCCTGGACCCTGAGATGGTTGGAGAAGTTCTAGCTGTTATGCAAGACCTTGCCAAATCAGGAATGACTATGGTTATCGTAACACATGAAATGGGATTTGCTCGTGAGGTGGCAGACCGTGTCATCTTTATGGCAGACGGTGTGGTTGTTGAAGATGGAACACCTGAACAGATTTTTGAACAAACCCAAGAACAACGGACTAAAGATTTCTTGAGTAAGGTTTTATAATCTATTTTAAAATTTCAAGACAAGATTAATGGAAAGCTCGACCCGAGCTTTTTCTTATAGTTTGAAACTATAGGATTGCCTAGGAAAGAAGTGTTAGAGGGGACTAGCAGTTTTTGGTATAATGGAAGATATTTGAAAGAAAAGAGAAGTGATATGACACAGATTATTGATGGGAAAGCTTTAGCGGCCAAATTGCAGGGGCAGTTGGCTGAAAAGACTGCAAAATTAAAGGAAGAAACAGGGCTAGTGCCTGGTTTGGTAGTGATATTGGTTGGGGAGAATCCAGCCAGCCAAGTCTACGTTCGCAACAAGGAGAGGTCAGCTCTTGCGGCTGGTTTCCGTAGCGAAGTAGTGCGAGTTCCAGAGACCATTGCTCAAGAGGAATTGTTAGACCTGATTGCTAAATACAATCAGGATCCAGCTTGGCATGGGATTTTGGTTCAGTTGCCATTACCAAAACACATTGATGAAGAGGCAGTTTTGTTGGCCATTGACTCAGAAAAGGATGTGGACGGTTTCCATCCCTTAAACATGGGGCGTCTTTGGTCTGGTCATCCAGTCATGATTCCTTCGACACCTGCAGGAATTATGGAAATGTTTCATGAATATGGGATTGACTTGGAAGGTAAAAATGCGGTCGTCATTGGTCGTTCCAATATCGTTGGAAAACCTATGGCCCAGCTTCTTTTGGCAAAGAATGCGACAGTGACTTTGACCCACTCACGGACTCATAATCTTGCCAAGGTGGCTGCTAAAGCAGATATTCTGGTTGTTGCAATCGGTCGTGCCAAGTTTGTGACTGCTGACTTTGTCAAACCAGGTGCGGTAGTCATTGACGTTGGGATGAATCGTGATGAAAATGGTAAGCTCTGTGGGGATGTGGATTATGAGGCAGTTGCCCCACTTGCTAGCCACATCACGCCAGTCCCTGGAGGTGTTGGTCCTATGACCATTACCATGCTGATGGAGCAAACCTATCAGGCAGCACTTCGGACATTGGATAGAAAATTTTAAAAGTAAGATTACAAAAGGAGGTAAGCGCCTCCTTTTTGTTGTATAATAAATGCGAGAGGAAAAACGATGAAAGTGATTGATCAAACCTTACTAGAAAAAGTCATTATTGAACGTTCTCGTACAAGTCATAAAGGAGACTACGGTCGTCTACTGTTGCTGGGTGGGACTTATCCTTATGGTGGTGCCATCATCATGGCTACTTTGGCAGCTGTAAAAAGCGGTGCAGGATTGGTGACCGTTGGAACGGACAGGGAAAATATTTCAGCTCTGCACAGCCATTTACCTGAGGCTATGGCCTTTTCTCTTCAAGACCAGCAATTGTTAAAAGAGCGATTGGAGAAGGCTGAAGTTGTCTTGCTGGGGCCTGGTTTACTAGACGATGCTTTTGGAGAAAATCTAGTAAAACAAGTCTTTGTTAATTTAAGCCAAAATCAGATTTTGATTGTAGATGGTGGTGCCCTGACCATTCTTGCTAGAACAAATTTGTCATTTCCATCTAACCAGCTTATCCTAACTCCCCACCAAAAAGAATGGGAAAAGTTGTCTGGTATTGCTATTGAAAAGCAAAACGAAGATGCAACGGCTAGTGCCCTAACTTCCTTCCCTCAAGGAACAATTTTGGTAGAGAAAGGTCCAGCTACTCGTATTTGGCAAGCTGGCCAATCTGATTATTACCAGTTACAGGTTGGCGGTCCCTATCAGGCGACTGGGGGAATGGGAGATACTCTGGCTGGGATGATTGCAGGATTTGCAGGCCAATTCCGACAGGCCAGTCTCTACGAGCGTGTAACCGTAGCGACTCATCTTCATTCAGCGATAGCCCAAGAATTAGCTCAAGAACATTATGTGGTCTTGCCAACGGAGATTAGTAATTGTCTTCCTAAACTAATGAATAAAATATCTCAAAAAAGACTGGGATAAAATTCAATTTTAGGAGAAAACTAAGTAAATATTACCACAATAAAACGCATAATATCAAGTTTTTTTAATACCTGATACTATGCGTTTTTGACTTAAAAGCCCTTTTGGTCTGTTTCTATTTTGGAGCAATCTTTTGCTCAGTATGTTTTATAATTTTTCGTTGATAAATCGGATAAACTGATTCCACCAAACTTTTAAGAAGAAAGCTTTTTCAACTTTCTTTTCCGCTACCATTTCGAAACTAGAACGCTCTGTGGTAATGTAACCTTGACCAATCAAGTCCTTGTCTTCGTAAGTCAAATGGCCAACCACCGTTCCAGCTTCAAGTGGTGCTGGGATTGCTTTAGAATCAGGTGTGAATTGAATAGATTGGGAAGATTGATTCCCAACACGTTCAATTAGATAGATATCCTCTGGGGCCACTGCAGTGACCATATCTTCTTTTCCATCTTGTACGGGGACTTTACTATCTTGATAGGCATCGCCTTGTTGAACGATTTTGCGAAGTGTAAATGTAGAAGAAATATAATCCATTAGTGAAGATGTAGCTGTAAAACGAGAGTAAGGATTATTATCTTGATGATCTGCATTCAAAATAACTGTGATAACCCTCATGCCTTTTTCGACAGTAGTACCAACAAAAGATTCTCCAGCCTTATCTGTTGTTCCTGTTTTAAGGCCATCAAAACCACCACGGTAAGCAGGCATACCTTCTAACATGTAGTTGGTAGAAGTGATTGTCATTCCAGCAAAAGTAGAAGAAGGTTTTTTCGTGATTTCCAAGACTTGTGGGTATTTTTTGATGAGGTTGCGAGCAACGACAGCGACATCATAAGCACTGAGCTTATTTTCATCATCTTTATTAGACCCTGGGTAAATGTTATCTCCGAGAGTTTCGTTATTCAGACCAGTTGTATTGACAACAGTGGCATCTTTGATTCCCCATTCCAAGAGTTTTGCTCGCATCATATCAACGAATTTTTTTTCTGAGCCAGCAATTTTCTCAGCTAGGGCAATAGCGGCGCTGTTGGCACTAGATACCAGAGTTGCTTCAAGTAACTCTTCGACAGTATAATTACGGGCCTCCATAGGAACATTACTGGCTTCAGAATTTGTCGTCAATTGATAAGGATAATCAGAAATATCTACTGGGGTGGATAGTGTGATACTTCCATTTTCGAGTGCTTCATAGACCAGGTAAACGGTAAGTAGTTTTGTTATAGAAGCAATTTCGACAGGTTGCGTTGCATCTTTTTCATATAGAATTTTACCAGTATTGGCCTCAACAGCAATCGCATGTTTAGCAGCAATATTAAAATCTTGGGCAGCAACAGTAGATGCTGACCCAATAAGGGATAGGCTTAGCAGAGTTAAAATGATTTTTTTCATAGTAAGTTTATTCTAACATAAAGAAAAAAATATTCCCAGTTTCATGATAGAAGAAAGAAGCTTTTTTGAAAGTATGGTAAAATAGATGAATGGAGGTAGCTCATGTTTCGTAAGAATAAATTATTTTTTTGGACTAGTGAGATTTTATTATTAACAATCATTTTTTACTTATGGAGAGAGATGGGGGCGATTATCACGCCTTTTGTAAGCGTTGCAAACACCATCATGATTCCTTTTCTTCTAGGTGGTTTTTTATATTATTTGACCAATCCTATTGTAAATTTTTTACAAAAGTATTTCAAAATTAATCGTATCATTGGTATTCTATTAACCTTGTGTGCTTTGGTTTGGGGGATTGTCATTGGGGTAGTCTATCTCTTACCGATTTTGGTTAATCAGTTGACCAGCTTGATTGCGACTAGTCAGACTATCTATAGTCGTTTACAAGATTTGATTGTGGATTTATCTACTTATCCAGCCTTTCAAAATTTGGATATTCAAGCGACTATTCAACAATTAAATCTATCCTATGTAGATATTTTACAAAATATCCTAAATAGCGTTACCAATAGTGTCGGAAGTGTCCTATCAGCTCTCTTTAGTACCGTTTTGATTATTATCATGACCCCTGTGTTTTTGGTTTATTTTTTGTTAGATGGTAACAAATTTTTACCGATGCTTGAACGTACTGTTTTAAAGAGAGATAAGTTGCATATTGCAGGTCTTTTAAAGAATTTGAATGCGACAATTGCTCGCTATATTAGTGGAGTCGCAATTGATGCCATTATTATCGGTTGTTTGGCTTTTATCGGATATAGCGTGATTGGTTTGAAATACGCTTTGGTCTTTGCCATCTTTTCAGGATTGGCCAATCTCATTCCTTATGTGGGACCAAGTATTGGCTTGATTCCGATGATTATTGCCAATGTCTTTACGGATCCTCATAGAATGCTAATTGCAGTTGTTTACATGCTAATCATTCAACAAGTGGATGGAAATATCCTCTACCCTCGAATCGTTGGTGGTGTGATGAAGGTTCATCCAATTACGATTTTAGTATTACTTTTGTTATCAAGCAATATATATGGGGTCATTGGTATGATTGTCGCAGTACCAACCTATTCTATCTTAAAA
Organism: Streptococcus mitis; assembly: GCA_001914195.1. Taxonomy (GTDB): domain Bacteria; phylum Bacillota; class Bacilli; order Lactobacillales; family Streptococcaceae; genus Streptococcus; species Streptococcus mitis_F. The sequence goes on from MKYF01000017.1 coordinate 8,923, forward strand.
GAAATTTCTAAGTTCTTATCACGTTTGTATGAAAATCATAAAACAATGAAAGAACGAGAAAGAGAATTAGCTAAGTAAAAGTCAGGAAATTCCTGATTTTTCTTTTTGTTTAGCTAAGTGATAGGAGTAGAAGTGTCGTTTAGATTAGCAGATTAAGAATAATTCACAAAAACTTTGTAAAACACTTGCAATTTAGCTGAAATTTGATAAAATAGTAAGGAAAGTTAGACTGTATTGCCTACTGTCTATCTATAAAATATATTTTATTGGAGGCTTTTACTCAAATGGCAAAAGAAAAATACGATCGTAGTAAACCACACGTTAACATTGGTACTATCGGACACGTTGACCACGGAAAAACTACCCTAACTGCAGCTATCACAACTGTTTTGGCACGTCGCTTGCCTTCAGCTGTTAACCAACCTAAAGACTATGCGTCTATCGATGCTGCTCCAGAAGAACGCGAACGCGGTATCACTATCAACACTGCGCACGTTGAGTACGAAACTGAAAAACGTCACTACGCTCACATCGACGCTCCAGGACACGCGGACTACGTTAAAAACATGATCACTGGTGCCGCTCAAATGGACGGTGCTATCCTTGTAGTAGCTTCAACTGACGGACCAATGCCACAAACTCGTGAGCACATCCTTCTTTCACGTCAGGTTGGTGTTAAACACCTTATCGTCTTCATGAACAAAGTTGACTTGGTTGACGACGAAGAATTGCTTGAATTGGTTGAAATGGAAATCCGTGACCTATTGTCAGAATACGACTTCCCAGGTGACGATCTTCCAGTTATCCAAGGTTCAGCTCTTAAAGCCCTTGAAGGTGACACTAAATACGAAGACATCGTTATGGAATTGATGAACACAGTTGATGAGTACATCCCAGAACCAGAACGTGACACTGACAAACCATTGCTTCTTCCAGTCGAAGACGTATTCTCAATCACTGGACGTGGTACAGTTGCTTCAGGACGTATCGACCGTGGTATCGTTAAAGTCAACGACGAAATCGAAATCGTTGGTATCAAAGAAGAAACTCAAAAAGCAGTTGTTACTGGTGTTGAAATGTTCCGTAAACAACTTGACGAAGGTCTTGCCGGAGATAACGTAGGTGTCCTTCTTCGTGGTGTTCAACGTGATGAAATCGAACGTGGACAAGTTATCGCTAAACCAGGTTCAATCAACCCACACACTAAATTCAAAGGTGAAGTTTACATCCTTACTAAAGAAGAAGGTGGACGTCACACTCCATTCTTCAACAACTACCGTCCACAATTCTACTTCCGTACTACTGACGTTACAGGTTCAATCGAACTTCCAGCAGGTACTGAAATGGTAATGCCTGGTGATAACGTGACAATCGACGTTGAGTTGATCCACCCAATCGCCGTAGAACAAGGTACTACATTCTCTATCCGTGAGGGTGGACGTACTGTTGGTTCAGGTATGGTTACAGAAATCGAAGCTTAATTCGATTTAGTTCCCAGAAGAACAATTATTTAAGTCAGACACTAAAAGAATCTTGCTATGCAAGGTTCTTTTTTTTAAAAGTAAAAAGATAGACCTGGTAAAGTCCAGATCTATCTAATGAGTTATTTCCAAGTTACTAGTTCGCTCCAAACACTAACATTCGATATAGTAGAGGTTTCACCAGCTGGAACCCATTTGTTGGTGCCTAAGTATCTAACTTCTAATTTACGAACATTTACTGTGTAAGATGCTTTTAGCCTGATGTAACCATAAGTGTAGGGTGGTACGTTATGGGAGAATGAGTGATTTAAACTTAGTCCAGCTCCAGACTCTGGAGCAGAAAAGCTAACACCTGCACTTAAAGTTAGGGTAGCTCCAGCTTTTCCACCATAAGCAGTTGAACTTAGAGCTCCTGATGTAGCGCTACTCTCATAAGAGTGAGAGTAGCTAGTTCTATAGTCTGCAACACCAGTTGCATTAGAACGAGTCTGATACGTAGATTTAGACTCTAAATAGGCGTCTCTAAGTTCAGTCGTATAAAATGACAATAACTCTCCTGTGTTGATATCTTTTACAACACGATTAGATATAATTTCATAATTTGTGCCAGGATAGACATCAGCAAAAACCGTAGATGTTGAGACTAAGAATAATAGACTTGATAGTACAGAGAAAAACAATAATTTCAGTTTAATCATAAAAAATTTCCTTTCTTCATAATCAAAAGATTATTTTTTCAATCCTTTGAAAGTCATAATGCAACCCGAAAGGATACTGAGAGTTCCTATAGGTCTCCAATATAGATGCCAAAAGAATAAATTTATTCTTCCTTTCAGTGTCTCATCGGGCCCAGCATAATAGGGGTTGATGTGAAATAATAAAAAACCAAAACATAAAACTATGATTCCGGTTAAGAATAAAATGTCCTTATTTACTTTCCTCATAAAACCTCCTTTTATTTAATTTAAAGCGCTTTCTATTATTAGTATACATCAAAAAAATAAAAAAACAAGTCTATTTATTTATTAATTTATATGCTATAATAGAATAGTTGGAGAGTTTTTTACTACGAATCTTATGTGGTTTTACAAAAAAGAGGCTAGATGAAAACTCAATTTTAGTAGAAAATGAAGTAAAATTTCCCACAATAAAACGCATAATATCAAGGTTGTTCAATACCTGATATTATGCGTTTTTGATTTTAAAGACTTTTTGCCCAGCCTCAATGAGGGATTTATTTTACATAGAGTTCTTGATTTTTCAAGATAATTTCTCGTACACTTGCAAATTTCTTGAGTTTTTTTAGTTCTTCAGGATTGGTTACGAGAGTGATAACATAACCTTCTTTACCCATACGACCAGTACGGCCAGCACGGTGAGTGTAGGTTTCGCTATCTCTAGGAACATCAAAGTTTACGACACATTCGAGGCTATCGATATCAATTCCACGTGCAAGAAGGTCTGTTGCCAGAAGTAGGGTTAGTTGCTTGTTTTTAAACTTTTCTAAGATGACTTTTCTAAATTTGACATTGACATCACTAGCGAGGGAAACAGCTAGGATATGCCGATACTGTAGTTTTTCTTCTGAACTTCCAAGGTCTGATAGGCTGTTAAAGAAGACCAAACCGCGGAAATCTTCCACATGAGCTAGTTTTCGTAGCATATCCACTCGGTGACGTTGGTCTACCTGCATGTAAAAGTGTTGGATGTTGTCCAATTTTTGGTCAGAAAGATTAATGGTATGTGTGTTAGGCGCAATCTTGTCTTGGTCAAACTTGGTCGTCGCACTCATGTAGACGAGTTGGTGGTCACGAGGTGCGTAGTGAGTTATTTTCTCAACAAAATGAATTTGAGAATCATCGAGCAATTGGTCAAATTCATCCAGGATGATGGTTTCCACATTCATCATCTTGATTTTTTTCAATTTAATTAGTTCAAAGATACGGCCAGGAGTTCCAATCAGAATTTCTGGTCCTTTTTTTAGGCGTTCAATCTGGCGTTTCTGACTCGAACCTGATAAGAAGAGTTGAGCTGTCAAGCCGATAGCTTCTGACCACGTTTTACATACGTCAAAAATCTGTCCAGCAAGCTCCGTATTTGGTGCTAGAATCAAGAGTTGCTGCGCTTTTTTCTTTTGTAGTCTGAGAAGACTTGGTAGAAGGTAAGCTAGGGTCTTACCAGTTCCTGTTGGGCTCACTCCTAGGAGGTTTTCTCCAGCAAGAATAGGCTCAAATAGTTGAGTTTGAATGGGGGTAAATTCTTGGAAACCGAGTTGGTCACTTAGTTCTTGCCATTCAGTAGGTAGTTTGGTTTTCATTTTTCTGCCTCAAATCTAATGCTAGCAGTCTGGCGCATGGTATATAGTAGCTCATGAACAGAACTTGCATCTTCCAGCCAAGTTTGGTAGAGATTCAGATCTGGTTGTTGGATCATGTTTGCAAATGCAGCGACTTCCTCAGTCATCGTATGAGGAGCCTGTTGAATAGGAAGCTGAACTTGATTTCCTTGGTGGTCGGTAAAAATAGCCGAGCGAACATGCTCGATGGTGTTGAGGGTCAAGGTACCATCTGTCGTATAAATTTCGCAAGGAAGATTGGAAGTGATGTTTTTCCCAGCTTTGATATGAACTTGAAAGTCTGGGTAGAAGAGGATTCCGTCACCATTTAGGTCAATGCTATTGTCAAGCTGTTGCCCCTGATAGGATGCATCCTTAGCTTTTCCAAAGAGACGAACGGTAGCGTAGAGGGGATAAATCCCTAAATCCATAAGAGCTCCACCAGCAAAACGGTCTGAGAAGACATTTGGTGTCTCCCCAGTCAACAAGTTAGGCATTTTGGAAGAATACTTGGCATAGTTGAAATCTGCTCCCAAAATATGTTTGTCTGCTAAAAAGTTTTTGATGATAGTGAAAGCTTTTTCATGGTAATTGCGAGCTGCTTCGAATATAAAACAGTGATTTTTCTCAGCTGTATGTCTCAAATCTAGCCATTCTTGTGGCTGAGTGACGGCTGGCTTTTCAAGAATGACATGTTTACCTGCAGACAATGCAGCTTTTGCCTGAGCAAAATGCAAGGAGTTTGGGCTAGCAATATAGACAACATCAAAGGAGCTCTTGAAGAAGTCCTCTACTTGATCAAAGAGTTGGATATTCTGATAGCGAGAAGCAAAGGTTGCCGCAGTTTCTAGTTTTCTAGAATAGACTGCGACCAGCTTGTATTCTCCACTGGAATGGGCTGCTTCTATGAAGTGGTGGCTGATAGCCCCTGTTCCGATGACACCTAATTTAAGCATAGTTACTCCTTTTCCGATTTCAAATTCTTCTTTCATTATAACATAGATAGACGGGACTATCCAACAGAGGGTAAAAATTTTCAAATAAGCTACTAGGACTTTCCCAAAGAAAGTGGTACAATAATGAGATGAGTAAATGAAATGGGAGGAAAAATGAGGCTATTACCTATAAGAAAAATATCACGTCAGTCTAAGAGACTAGCGCTTTTTTTGACTTTTTGTGCAGGATATGTAGATGCCTATACGTTTATTGTGCGAGGGAACACTCTTGTGGCTGGACAAACTGGGAATGTCGTCTTCCTTTCAGTAGGTCTGATTCAACACAATGTGTCAGATGCCAGTGCCAAAGTAATGACCTTACTAGCTTTTATGATGGGGGTCTTTTTATTAACTGTTTATAAGGAAAAATTGAGAATTGTGAAAAAGCCTATTCTGTCACTGATTCCTTTGGAAATCTTATCAATCATTATTGGTTTTGTGCCGCAAACTGTAGATAATATTTATCTAGTACCGCCCTTGGCCTTCTGTATGGGATTGGTGACAACTGCTTTTGGAGAAGTGTCGGGTATTGCCTATAATAACGCTTTTATGACAGGGAATATCAAGCGGACCATGCTAGCTTTTGGAGATTATATCCGAACCAAGCACACACCTTTTTTGCGTGAAGGATTCATATTTGTTAGCCTGCTTAGTAGTTTTGTCCTTGGCGTTGTCTTTTCAGCTTATTTGACGATTTTCTATCATGAAAAGAGCATTCTTGGTGTTCCTATTATGATGAGTATTTTTTACCTCAGCATGCTTTTTGCCAAGTGGCGGAAAAAAGTAAAAGAAAAAGCTTCATTTTAGGTGTTATTACTTGTAAGAAAATAGGAGATATGCTATACTTGAAGAGTTGACTATGCACGTTCCTGTGCAACCGCACGAACATCGTTGCTCGTCGTATAACAAATTTAAACTTCGTCATTGTCGCCTTGCCTAACATAAGTTATGCCTTCGGCTCAATTCCTAGTTTATTCTTTGTTATACTTAGAGCTCTTCTTTTAAGTGGTTCGTCCCACGATGCTAGGCGAGTCTTCACAAAAAATTCGGGGAAACCCATAAAAATCATAGGAGGTGCATAATGAGCACATACGCAATTATCAAAACTGGCGGAAAACAAGTTAAAGTTGAAGTTGGTCAAGCAGTTTACGTTGAAAAATTGAACGTTGAAGCTGGTCAAGAAGTTACTTTTAACGAAGTTGTTCTTGTTGGTGGTGAAAACACTGTTGTCGGAACTCCACTTGTTGCTGGAGCTACTGTAGTTGGAACTGTTGAAAAACAAGGAAAACAAAAGAAAGTTGTTACTTACAAGTACAAACCTAAAAAAGGTAGCCACCGTAAACAAGGTCACCGTCAACCATATACAAAAGTTGTCATCAACGCAATCAACGCTTAATTTTAAGGAGAACACATGATACAGGCAGTCTTTGAGAGAGCCGAAGATGGCGAGCTGAGGAGTGCGGAAATTACTGGACACGCCGAGAGTGGCGAATACGGCTTAGATGTCGTGTGTGCATCGGTTTCTACGCTTGCCATTAACTTTATCAATTCTATTGAGAAATTTGCAGGCTATGAACCAATCCTAGAATTAAACGAAGATGAAGGTGGCTATCTGATGGTTGAAATTCCAAAAGATCTTCCTTCACACCAGAGAGAAATGACCCAGTTATTCTTTGAATCATTTTTCTTAGGTATGGCAAACTTATCGGAGAACTCTTCTGAGTTCGTCCAAACCAGAGTTATCACAGAAAACTAACACGGAGGAAAACATTATGTTAAAAATGACTCTTAACAACTTGCAACTTTTCGCCCACAAAAAAGGTGGAGGTTCTACATCAAACGGACGTGATTCACAAGCTAAACGTCTTGGAGCTAAAGCAGCTGACGGACAAACTGTAACAGGTGGATCAATCCTTTACCGTCAACGTGGTACACACATCTATCCAGGTGTAAACGTTGGACGTGGTGGAGACGATACTTTGTTCGCTAAAGTTGAAGGCGTAGTACGCTTTGAACGTAAAGGACGCGATAAAAAACAAGTTTCTGTTTACCCAATCGCTAAATAAAAAGGTCCAGTGAACCTTTTTATCCCGAGCCTTGAAATATAAAGGCGAGGAAGCTAGAAGTAACATTAAATAAGGCTTTCCGAGTTTTCGGAGAGCCTATTTTTTTTGTTTTGGTACCCATGATTTTTTCGTTCTTAGTGTAGATGAATTTTATGAGTAACATTATTTTTCTTCGATGGAAAACTTCTAAAATATGGTATAATGAAAAGATAAAGAAGTTGGGGGTAGAAAATGAACATTCAACAATTACGCTATGTTGTTGCCATTGCCAATAGTGGCACTTTCCGTGAAGCTGCTGAAAAGATGTATGTTAGTCAGCCGAGTCTATCTATTTCTGTTCGTGATTTGGAAAAGGAATTGGGCTTTAAGATTTTCCGTCGGACCAGCTCAGGAACTTTCTTGACCCGTCGTGGTATGGAATTTTACGAAAAAGCGCAAGAATTGGTTAAAGGATTTGATATTTTTCAAAATCAGTATTCCAACCCTGAGGAAGAAAAGGATGAATTTTCCATTGCTAGTCAGCACTATGACTTCTTGCCACCAACCATTACGGCTTTCTCAGAGCGCTATCCTGACTATAAGAACTTCCGTATTTTTGAATCAACTACTGTTCAAATTTTAGATGAAGTGGCGCAAGGGCATAGTGAGATTGGGATTATCTACCTTAACAATCAAAATAAAAAGGGTATTATGCAACGGGTTGAAAAGCTGGGTCTTGAGGTCATTGAATTGATTCCCTTCCATACCCATATTTATCTCCGTGAAGGGCATCCTTTGGCTCAGAAAGAGGAATTGGTCATGGAGGATTTAGCTGATTTACCAACGGTTCGTTTTACTCAAGAGAAAGACGAGTACCTTTATTATTCAGAGAACTTTGTTGATACCAGTGCGAGCTCACAGATGTTCAATGTGACAGACCGTGCTACCTTGAATGGTATTTTGGAGCGGACGGACGCTTATGCGACAGGTTCTGGATTTTTGGATAGTGATAGTGTTAATGGGATTACAGTTATTCGTCTCAAGGATAACCTAGATAATCGCATGGTCTATGTCAAACGTGAGGAAGTGGAGCTTAGTCAAGCTGGGACTCTCTTCGTAGAAGTCATGCAAGAATATTTTAATCAGAAGAGGAAATCATGAAAAAAAGAGGAATAGTGGCAGTCATTGTACTGCTTTTGATTGCGCTGGATCAGTTAGTTAAATCCTATATCGTCCAGCAAATTCCACTGGGAGAAGTTCGATCTTGGATTCCCAATTTCGTTAGCTTGACCTACCTGCAAAATCGAGGGGCAGCCTTTTCTATCTTACAAGATCAGCAGTTGTTATTCGCTATCATTACTCTGGTTGTCGTGGTAGGTGCCATTTGGTATCTACATAAACACATGGAGGACTCATTCTGGATGGTCTTGGGTTTGACCTTGATTATCGCAGGTGGTCTTGGAAACTTTATTGACAGGGTAAATCAGGGTTTTGTTGTGGATATGTTTCACTTGGACTTTATCAATTTTGCAATTTTCAATGTGGCAGATAGCTATCTGACTGTTGGAGTGATTATTTTATTGATTGCAATGCTAAAAGAGGAAATAAATGGAAATTAAAATTGAAACTGGTGGCCTGCGTTTAGATAAGGCTTTGTCGGATTTGACAGAATTATCACGCAGTCTCGCGAATGAACAAATCAAATCAGGCCAGGTCTTGGTCAATGGCCAAGTCAAGAAAGCTAAATACACTGTCCAAGAGGGCGATGTCGTCACTTACCATGTGCCAGAGGCAGAGGTCTTAGAGTATGTGGCTGAGAATCTTCCGCTAGAAATCATCTACCAAGATGAGGATGTGGCCGTCGTTAACAAACCTCAGGGGATGGTTGTGCATCCGAGTGCTGGTCATACTTGTGGAACTCTGGTAAATGCCCTTATGTATCATATTAAGGACTTGTCGGGTATCAATGGGGTTCTGCGTCCAGGAATTGTTCACCGTATTGATAAGGATACGTCAGGCCTTCTCATGATTGCTAAAAACGATGAGGCGCATCTAGCACTTGCCCAAGAACTCAAGGATAAAAAGTCTCTCCGCAAATATTGGGCAATTGTTCATGGAAATCTGCCCAATGATCGCGGTGTGATTGAAGCACCGATTGGCCGGAGTGAAAAAGATCGTAAGAAACAGGCTGTGACTGCCAAAGGTAAGCCTGCAGTGACCCGTTTTCACGTCTTGGAACGCTTTGGTGATTATAGCTTGGTAGAGTTGCAGCTGGAGACAGGTCGCACTCATCAAATCCGTGTTCACATGGCTTATATTGGCCATCCAGTCGCTGGTGATGAGGTCTATGGTCCTCGCAAGACTTTGAAAGGGCATGGACAATTTCTTCATGCCAAGACTCTAGGTTTTACTCATCCGAGAACAGGTAAGACCTTGGAATTTACAGCAGATATCCCAGAGATTTTTAAGGAAACTTTGGAGAGATTGAGAAAGAATTAGATTTGATAAAAGGTTGAGATGACTTGTCTCGACCTTTTTCCTATCAACTCTTTTCTATTTCCTACCATTCATGTTATAATGGATAAATATGAAGAATCGGAGTGAGACTATGAAATACAAACGGATTGTCTTTAAGGTGGGGACTTCTTCTCTGACAAATGAGGATGGAAGTTTATCACGTAGTAAGGTAAAGGCTATTACCCAGCAGTTGGCTATGCTGCACGAGGCTGGTCATGAATTGATTTTGGTGTCGTCGGGTGCCATTGCTGCAGGTTTTGGGGCCTTAGGATTTAAAAAGCGTCCGACTAAGATTGCTGATAAACAGGCTTCAGCAGCGGTAGGGCAAGGCCTTTTGTTGGAAGAATACACGACCAATCTTCTCTTGCGCCAAATCGTTTCTGCACAAATCTTGCTGACCCAGGATGACTTTGTGGATAAGCGCCGTTATAAAAATGCCCATCAGGCTTTGTCAGTTCTACTTAGCCGTGGAGCGATTCCTATTATCAACGAGAATGACAGTGTCGTCATTGATGAGCTCAAGGTCGGGGACAATGACACTCTAAGTGCCCAGGTAGCGGCCATGGTCCAAGCAGACCTTTTGGTTCTCTTGACAGACGTCGACGGTCTTTATACTGGAAATCCTCATTCAGATCCAAGAGCCAAACGCTTGGAGAAAATCGAGACCATCAATCGTGAGATTATTGATATGGCCGGTGGAGCAGGTTCGTCTAATGGTACAGGTGGCATGTTAACCAAAATCAAAGCTGCAACTATCGCGACGGAATCAGGAGTTCCTGTTTATATCTGCTCATCCTTGAAGTCAGATGCCATGATTGAGGCAGCTGAGGAGACCAAGGATGGTTCCTACTTTGTTGCGCAAGAGAAGGGGCTTCGTACCCAGAAACAATGGCTGGCTTTTTATGCTCAGAGTCAAGGTTCTATTTGGGTTGATAAAGGGGCTGCGGAAGCTCTCTCTCAACATGGCAAGAGTCTTCTCTTATCTGGTATCGTTGAAGCAGAAGGCGCCTTTTCTTACGGTGATATTGTGACAGTATTTGACAAGGAGAGTGGAAAATCACTTGGAAAAGGACGCGTGCAATTTGGGGCATCTGCTTTGGAGGATATGTTGCGTTCTCAAAAAGCCAAGGGTGTCTTGATTCACCGTGACGACTGGATTTCCATTACTCCTGAAATCCAACTACTCTTTACAGAATTTTAGAGGTAAACTATGGTAAGTACACAAGAACAATTTGAACAGGTACAGGCTGTTAAAAAATCAATCAATACAGCTAGTGAAGACGTGAAAAACCAAGCCTTGCTAGCCATGGCTGATCACTTAGTAGCTGCTACAGAGGAAATTTTAGCAGCCAATGCCCTTGATATGGAAGCGGCCAAAGGTAAAATCTCAGATGTGATGCTGGATCGTCTTTATTTGGATGCAGGTCGTATAGAAGCGATGGCAACTGGTATTCGTGAAGTGGTTGCTTTACCAGATCCAATCGGTGAAGTTTTAGAAACAAGTCAGCTTGAAAATGGTTTGGTTATCACCAAGAAACGTGTGGCCATGGGTGTTATCGGTATAATCTATGAAAGCCGTCCAAATGTGACGTCTGATGCGGTTGCTTTGGCTCTTAAAAGTGGAAATGCAGTTGTTCTTCGTAGTGGTAAGGATGCCTATCAAACGGCCCATGCTATTGTCACAGCCTTGAAGAAGGGCTTGGAAACGACTACTATTCACCCAGATGTGATTCAACTGGTGGAAGATACCAGCCGTGAAAGTAGCTATGCTATGATGAAGGCCAAGGGCTATCTAGATCTTCTCATTCCTCGTGGAGGAGCTGGTTTGATCAATGCAGTGATTGAGAATGCTATCGTACCTGTTATCGAGACAGGAACTGGGATTGTCCATGTCTATGTGGATAAGGATGCAGACGAAGACAAGGCGCTGTCTATCATCAACAATGCCAAAACCAGTCGTCCTTCTGTCTGCAATGCCATGGAGGTTCTACTTGTTCATGAAGACAAGGCAGCAAGCTTCCTTCCTCGCTTGGAGAAAGTTCTGGTTGCAGATCGAAAAGAAGTTGGACAGGAACCAATTCAATTCCGCCTAGATAGCAAAGCAAGCCAGTTTGTTTCAGGTCACGCAGCTGGAGCACAAGACTTTGACACCGAGTTTTTAGACTATGTATTAGCTGTTAAGGTTGTGAGCAGTTTAGAAGAAGCGGTTGCCCATATTGAGGCTCACAGTACCCATCATTCGGACGCCATTGTGACGGAAAATGCTGAAACTGCAGCTTACTTTACAGATCAAGTGGACTCTGCAGCAGTTTATGTCAATGCCTCAACTCGTTTCACAGATGGTGGCCAATTTGGTCTTGGTTGTGAAATGGGGATTTCTACTCAGAAATTGCACGCGCGTGGTCCCATGGGCTTGAAGGAGTTGACTAGCTACAAGTATGTGGTTACTGGTGACGGACAGATAAGGGAGTAAGAGATGAAGATTGGATTTATCGGTTTGGGGAATATGGGAGCTAGTTTGGCCAAGGCTGTCTTGCAGGCTAAGACGGGTGATGACCTTCTCCTTGCCAATCGTAGTCAAGCCAAGGTAGATGCTTTCATTGCAGACTTTGGTGGTCAGGCTTCAAGCAATGAAGAAATATTCGCAGAAGCAGATGTGATTTTTCTAGGAGTTAAGCCTGCTCAGTTTTCTGAACTGCTTTCTCAATACCAGACCATCCTTGAAAAAAGAGAAAGTCTTCTTTTGATTTCGATGGCAGCTGGATTGACCTTGGAAAAACTCGCTAGTCTTCTTCCAAATCAACACAGAATTATTCGTATGATGCCAAATACTCCTGCTTCTATCGGTCAAGGAGTGATTAGCTATGCCTTGTCTCCTAATTGCAGGGCTGAGGATAGTGATCTCTTTTGTCAGCTTTTAGCCAAGGCTGGTCTCTTGGTTGAACTAGGAGAAGACTTAATCGATGCAGCGACAGGTCTTGCAGGTTGTGGACCAGCTTTTGTCTATCTCTTTATTGAGGCCTTGGCAGATGCGGGCGTTCAGACGGGATTGCCAAGAGAAACGGCATTGAAAATGGCGGCTCAAACTGTGGTAGGAGCTGGACAATTGGTCCTAGAAAGTCAGCAACATCCTGGGGTATTGAAAGATCAAGTTTGTAGCCCAGGTGGTTCGACTATCGCTGGTGTAGCGAACCTAGAAGCGCATGCTTTTCGAGGAACAGTCATGGATGCAGTTCATCAAGCCTACAAGCGAACACAAGAACTAGGTAAATAAGAGGTAGTTTTGTCTGCCTCTTTTATGGTGGTTGATACTCTTCGAAAATCTCTTCAAACTTCGTCAGCTTCACCTTGCCGTACTTAAGTACAGCCTGCGGCTAGCTTCCTAGTTTGCTCTTTGATTTTCATTGAGTATGAAATGAGAAGACAAAAAGATTGTCACAAACCCCTATTTTTTTGATAGAATAGAAGTAGTAAAAAAGAAATGAGTTAGACATGTCAAAAGGATTTTTAGTCTCTCTTGAGGGACCAGAGGGAGCAGGAAAGACCAGTGTTTTAGAGGCTCTGCTCCCAATTTTAGAGGAAAAAGGAGTAGAGGTGCTGACGACCCGTGAACCTGGCGGAGTTTTGATTGGGGAGAAGATTCGGGAAGTAATTTTGGATCCAAGTCATACTCAGATGGATGCTAAGACAGAGCTCCTTCTCTATATTGCCAGTCGCAGACAGCACTTGGTGGAAAAAGTTCTTCCAGCACTTGAAGCTGGCAAGTTGGTCATTATGGACCGCTTCATCGATAGTTCTCTTGCATATCAGGGATTTGGTCGTGGCTTGGATATTGACGCCATTGATTGGCTCAATCGGTTTGCGACAGATGGCCTTAAACCCGATTTGACACTCTATTTTGACATCGAGGTGGAAGAAGGACTGGCTCGCATTGCTGCTAATAGCAATCGTGAGGTCAATCGTTTGGACTTGGAAGGGTTGGACTTGCATAAAAAAGTCCGTCAAGGTTACCTTTCTCTTCTGGACAAAGAAGGAAATCGCATTGTCAAGATTGATGCGAGTCTTCCATTGGAGCAAGTTGTGGAAACAACCAAGGCTGTCTTGTTTGACAGAATGGGATTAGCTAAATGAAACAAGATCAACTAAAGGCCTGGCAACCAGCCCAGTTTGACCGTTTTGTCCGTATTCTAGAACAAAATCAGCTCAATCATGCCTATCTCTTTTCAGGTTTTTTTGGGAGCTTGGAAATGGCGCAATTTTTAGCTAAGAGCCTCTTTTGTACGGATAAAGTAGGTGTCTTACCATGTGAAAACTGCCGAAATTGTAAGCTGATTGAACAGGGAGAATTTCCCGATGTCACCTTGATTAAGCCAGTCAATCAGGTCATCAAGACAGAACGGATTCGAGAATTGGTGGGGCAGTTTTCTCAAGCAGGGATTGAAAGCCAGCAGCAGGTCTTTATTATCGAGAAAGCTGAGAAAATGCATCCTAACGCAGCCAATTCTCTGCTCAAGGTTATCGAAGAACCCCAGAGTGAGGTTTATATTTTCTTCTTGACCAGTGATGAAGAAAAGATTTTACCGACCATCCGCAGTCGGACCCAAATTTTTCACTTTAAAATGCAAGAAGAGAAGCTCATCTTGCTCTTAGAACAAATGGGACTGGTTAAGAAAAAAGCGACTCTCCTAGCTCAGTTTAGTCAATCGCGAGCTGAAGCAGAAAAGTTGGCTAATCAGGCAGGCTTTTGGACCTTGGTCGATGAAAGTGAACGCCTGCTGACTTGGTTAGTAGCGAAGAAAAAAGAAAGTTATCTGCAGGTTGCTAAATTAGCCAACTTGGCAGATGACAAGGAAAAACAAGATCAGGTTTTACGGATTCTTGAAGTCCTCTGTGGGCAGGACCTCCTGCAAGCAAGAGTAAGAGTGATTCTACAAGATTTGCTAGAAGCTAGAAAAATGTGGCAAGCTAATGTCAGCTTTCAAAATGCCATGGAATATCTGGTCTTGAAAGAAATATAAACTAAAAAATGAATGATAAAGAAAGGAAAGGGCTGTTTTATGGACAAAAAAGAATTATTTGACGCGCTGGATGATTTTTCTCAACAGTTATTGGTAACCTTGGCCGATGTGGAAGCCATCAAGAAAAATCTCAAGAGCCTGGTAGAGGAAAATACAGCTCTTCGCTTGGAAAATAGTAAGTTGCGCGAACGCTTGGGTGAGGTGGAAGCAGACGCTCCTGTCAAGGCTAAGCATGTTCGTGAAAGTGTCCGTCGCATTTATAAAGATGGTTTTCACGTATGTAATGATTTTTATGGACAACGTCGAGAGCAGGACGAGGAATGTATGTTCTGTGACGAGTTGTTGTACAGGGAGTAGGCATGCAAATTCAAAAAAGTTTTAAGGGGCAGTCTCCCTACGGCAAGCTGTATCTAGTGGCAACGCCGATTGGCAATCTAGATGATATGACCTTTCGAGCTATTCAGACCTTGAAAGAAGTGGACTGGATTGCTGCTGAGGACACGCGCAATACAGGACTTTTGCTCAAGCATTTTGACATTTCGACCAAGCAGATCAGTTTTCATGAGCACAATGCCAAGGAAAAAATTCCTGATTTGATTGGTTTCCTGAAAGCAGGACAAAGTATTACTCAGGTATCCGACGCGGGTCTGCCTAGCATCTCAGACCCTGGTCATGATTTGGTTAAGGCAGCGATTGAGGAAGATATTGCTGTTGTGACTGTTCCAGGTGCCTCTGCAGGGATTTCTGCCTTGATTGCCAGTGGTTTAGCGCCACAGCCACATATCTTTTATGGTTTTTTACCGAGAAAATCAGGCCAGCAAAAGCAATTTTTCGACTCGAAAAAAGACTATCCTGAAACTCAGATTTTCTATGAATCCCCTCATCGTGTAGCAGATACGTTGGAAAATATGCTAGAAGTCTACGGCGACCGCTCGGTGGTCTTGGTTAGAGAATTGACCAAAATCTATGAAGAATACCAAAGAGGTACAATTTCTGAATTGCTGGAAAGCATCTCTGAAACGCCACTTAAGGGAGAATGCCTTCTTATCGTTGAAGGTGCCAGTCAGGATGTGGAGGAAAAAGATGAGGAGGACTTATTTTCAGAAATCCAAGCCCGCATCCAGCAAGGCATGAAGAAAAACCAAGCTATCAAGGAAGTGGCGAAGATTTACCAGTGGAATAAAAGCCAGCTTTACGCTGCCTACCACGACTGGGAAGAAAATGACTAAACAGGGAAGTTTGCCTTCTTCCCTTTTTTTGTTATACTAGTAGAAGAAAAAATTAGAAAGATTTGTGGGAGTGAAAAAGTCTGGGGGACTTTTTCAGCCTGAGCCAGGAAATTCGAAAGCGAAGTAAGTCCGGGGGACTTTTTCAGCCTGAGCCAAGAAACTTGAAAGCGAAGTAAGTCCGGGGAACTTTTTCAGCCTGGGCCAAGAAATTCGAAAGCGAAGTAAATCCGATTGGCTTTTTCAATGTGAACCTTGTCTTCACACTCCCAAAGAGGTATTAGTGTCGTGTCTCAATCTTATATCAATGTTATCGGTGCTGGTTTGGCAGGTTCTGAAGCAGCCTACCAAATCGCAGAGCGTGGTATTCCAGTTAAACTTTATGAAATGCGTGGTGTCAAGTCAACACCTCAACACAAAACAGACAATTTTGCAGAGTTAGTTTGTTCCAATTCTCTTCGTGGAGATGCTCTGACAAATGCAGTTGGTCTTCTCAAGGAAGAAATGCGTCGCTTGGGTTCTGTTATTTTGGAATCTGCTGAGGCTACACGTGTTCCTGCAGGTGGTGCGCTTGCGGTGGACCGAGATGGTTTCTCACAGATGGTGACTGAAAAAGTTGCCAACCACCCCTTGATTGAAGTGGTTCGTGATGAAATTACAGAATTACCGACAGATGTTATTACAGTTGTGGCGACTGGTCCCTTGACTAGCGATGCCCTGGCTGAAAAGATTCATGCTCTTAATGACGGCGATGGTTTCTATTTCTACGATGCGGCAGCGCCGATTATTGATGTCAACACCATCGATATGAGCAAGGTCTATCTCAAGTCTCGGTATGACAAGGGAGAAGCTGCTTATCTCAATGCTCCAATGACCAAGCAAGAATTTATGGATTTCCATGAAGCCTTGGTCAATGCGGAAGAAGCTCCGCTTAATTCTTTCGAAAAAGAAAAGTACTTTGAAGGTTGTATGCCTATCGAAGTCATGGCCAAACGAGGCATTAAAACTATGCTTTATGGTCCTATGAAACCAGTGGGTCTTGAGTATCCGGACGACTATACTGGACCTCGTGATGGAGAATTTAAAACACCTTATGCGGTTGTGCAACTGCGTCAGGACAATGCAGCTGGTAGCCTATACAATATCGTCGGTTTCCAGACCCACCTCAAATGGGGAGAACAAAAACGAGTCTTCCAAATGATTCCTGGTCTTGAAAATGCGGAGTTTGTCCGTTATGGGGTCATGCACCGCAATTCTTATATGGATTCACCAAATCTTCTTGAGCAGACTTACCGTTCTAAGAAACAACCAAATCTCTTCTTTGCTGGTCAGATGACGGGTGTGGAAGGCTATGTTGAGTCCGCAGCGTCAGGCTTAGTTGTGGGAATTAACGCGGCTCGTCTTTTCAAGGGAGAAAGCGAGGCTATTTTCCCAGAGACGACGGCTATCGGAAGCTTAGCTTATTACATCACCCATGCCGACAGCAAACATTTCCAACCAATGAATGTCAATTTTGGAATCATCAAGGAGTTGGAAGGCGAACGTATCCGTGATAAGAAGGCTCGTTATGAAAAAATTGCAGAGCGTGCTCTTAGCGACTTAGAGGAATTTTTAGCGGTCTAATTTTTTTGAAAGAATTGCTCATGATACTATAAAAATCTTAGAAATTGTGATAAAATAGGTAGGATAAAAAAAGGAGAGTGAAAATGGCGAATCCCAAGTATAAACGTATTTTAATCAAGTTATCAGGTGAAGCCCTTGCCGGTGAACGTGGCGTAGGGATTGATATCCAAACAGTTCAAACAATTGCAAAAGAGATTGAAGAAGTTCATAGCTTAGGTATCGAAATTGCCCTTGTTATCGGTGGAGGAAATCTCTGGCGTGGAGAACCTGCTGCAGAAGCAGGAATGGACCGCGTTCAGGCAGATTACACAGGAATGCTTGGGACTGTTATGAATGCTCTTGTGATGGCAGATTCATTGCAACAAGTTGGGGTTGATACGCGCGTACAAACAGCTATTGCTATGCAACAAGTGGCAGAGCCTTATGTCCGTGGACGTGCCCTTCGTCACCTTGAAAAAGGCCGTATCGTTATCTTTGGTGCTGGAATTGGTTCACCTTACTTCTCAACCGATACAACAGCGGCCCTTCGTGCAGCTGAAATCGAAGCAGATGCTATCCTTATGGCTAAAAATGGTGTAGATGGTGTGTACAATGCCGATCCTAAGAAAGACAAGACAGCCGTTAAGTTTGAAGAATTGACCCATAGAGACGTTATCAATAAAGGTCTTCGTATCATGGACTCAACAGCTTCAACCCTCTCAATGGATAACGACATTGACTTGGTTGTCTTCAACATGAACCAACCAGGCAACATCAAACGTGTCGTATTTGGTGAAAATATCGGAACAACTGTTTCAAATAATATTTAAGAAAAGGAATAAGAAAGATTATGGCTAACGCAATTATTGAAAAAGCTAAAGAGAGAATGACCCAGTCTCACCAATCACTTGCTCGTGAATTTGGTGGTATCCGTGCTGGTCGTGCCAATGCAAGCTTGCTTGACCGTGTACATGTAGAATACTATGGAGTAGAAACTCCTCTTAACCAAATCGCTTCCATTACGATTCCAGAAGCGCGTGTTTTGTTGGTAACACCATTTGACAAGTCTTCATTGAAAGACATCGAACGTGCCTTGAACGCTTCTGATCTTGGTATCACACCAGCTAATGACGGTTCTGTTATTCGTTTGGTTATCCCTGCTCTTACAGAAGAAACTCGTCGTGACCTTGCTAAAGAAGTGAAGAAGGTCGGCGAAAATGCTAAAGTGGCTGTCCGCAATATCCGTCGCG
The DNA here is from genome assembly GCA_001914195.1 of Streptococcus mitis. Taxonomy (GTDB): domain Bacteria; phylum Bacillota; class Bacilli; order Lactobacillales; family Streptococcaceae; genus Streptococcus; species Streptococcus mitis_F. The sequence continues at coordinate 27,392 of MKYF01000017.1, forward strand.
ATGCTATGGACGAAGCTAAGAAACAAGAAAAAGCAAAAGAAATCACTGAAGACGAATTGAAGACTCTTGAAAAAGACATTCAAAAAGTAACAGACGATGCTGTTAAACACATCGACGACATGACTGCTAATAAAGAAAAAGAACTTTTGGAAGTCTAAAAATAAACAGAAAAACTCAGTTGGCATTGCTGGCTGAGTTTTATTCGAAAGAAGGAAATATGAATACAAATCTTGCAAGTTTTATCGTTGGACTGATCATCGATGAAAATGACCGATTTTACTTTGTGCAAAAGGATGGCCAGACCTATTCTCTTGCTAAGGAAGAAGGTCAACATACAGTAGGGGATACGGTCAAAGGTTTTGCCTACACGGATATGAAGCAAAAACTCCGCCTGACAACCTTAGAAGTGACTGCCACTCAGGACCAATTTGGTTGGGGCCGTGTCACAGAGGTTCGTAAGGACTTGGGTGTCTTTGTGGATACAGGCCTTCCTGACAAGGAAATCGTTGTGTCACTAGATATTCTCCCTGAACTTAAGGAACTCTGGCCTAAGAAGGGTGACCAACTCTACATACGTCTTGAAGTGGACAAGAAAGACCGTATCTGGGGACTCTTGGCCTATCAAGAAGACTTCCAACGTCTGGCTCGTCCTGCCTACAACAACATGCAGAATCAAAACTGGCCAGCCATTGTATACCGCCTCAAGCTGTCAGGAACCTTTGTCTACCTACCAGAGAATAACATGCTTGGCTTTATCCATCCTAGCGAACGTTACGCAGAGCCACGATTGGGTCAAGTTCTAGATGCGCGTGTCATTGGTTTCCGTGAAGTGGACCGTACCTTGAACCTCTCCCTCAAACCACGTTCTTTTGAAATGTTGGAAAATGATGCCCAGATGATTTTGAGCTACTTGGAAAGTAATGGGGGGTTCATGACCTTAAATGATAAGTCATCTCCAGACGACATCAAGGCAACCTTTGGCATTTCTAAAGGTCAGTTCAAGAAAGCACTCGGCGGCTTGATGAAGGCTGGTAAAATCAAGCAAGACCAGTTTGGGACAGAGTTGATTTAGGGTGGTTTATGAGAAAATCATTTTACACTTGGCTCATGACCGAGCGCAATCCTAAAAGTAACAGTCCTAAGGCCATCTTAGCAGACCTAGCTTTTGAAGAGTCATCCTTCCCAAAACACACAGATGATTTTGATGAGGTGAGTAGATTTTTGGAGGAGCATGCAAGTTTCTCTTTTAACCTAGGAGACTTTGACGCTATCTGGCAAGAATACTTAGAACACTAGCATGATTCACTGGGTTTGGGCTAGTAATTTCTCCACCCCTTTGCTATAATAAAAAGAAATAAAAGGATTAGAGAGGTTCTTTATTTGAAGGAACATTCAATAGACATTCAACTGAGTCATCCAGATGATCTGTTTCATCTTTTTGGTTCCAATGAACGCCATCTTCGTTTGATGGAAGAAGAGCTTGATGTGGTGATTCATGCTCGTACGGAGATTGTGCAGGTTTTGGGAGAAGAGACTGCCTGTGAGGAAGCCCGTCAGGTTATTCAGGCTTTGATGGTCTTGGTAAATCGTGGGATGACCGTTGGTACTCCAGATGTGGTGACTGCAATTAGCATGGTCAAAAACGATGAAATTGATAAGTTTGTCGCCCTTTATGAAGAAGAAATTATCAAGGACAATACAGGGAAGCCTATCCGTGTCAAAACACTGGGTCAAAAACTTTATGTGGATAGTGTTAAACATCATGATGTGACCTTTGGAATAGGACCTGCAGGGACAGGGAAGACCTTCCTTGCAGTGACCTTGGCTGTGACAGCTCTTAAACGTGGTCAGGTTAAGCGGATTATCCTAACACGTCCAGCAGTGGAAGCAGGAGAGAGTCTAGGTTTTCTTCCAGGTGATCTCAAGGAGAAGGTGGATCCTTACCTTCGACCTGTTTATGATGCCTTGTATCAGATTCTGGGGAAAGACCAAACAACTCGTCTCATGGAGCGTGAAATTATCGAGATTGCACCTCTTGCCTACATGCGTGGACGAACCTTGGATGATGCCTTTGTCATTCTCGATGAGGCGCAAAATACGACCATCATGCAGATGAAGATGTTCTTGACTCGTTTAGGCTTTCATTCTAAGATGATTGTCAATGGAGATATCAGTCAGATTGACTTACCACGTAATGTCAAGTCCGGTTTGATTGATGCCCAAGAAAAGCTCAAGAACATTCACCAGATTGACTTTGTTCATTTTTCAGCTAAGGATGTGGTTCGTCATCCAGTTGTTGCTCAGATTATTCGAGCTTATGAACCAGCTCCGATTAAAAAAGAAGAGAGTGAAGAATTAGATCCTCAACCTCTATCTGAAGGATAGTTCTTTTGTACTTAAAGTTATCTCAATACCAAGTATAAATTTGCTTTTTAAATATTTCATTCAATATCCTTATCTTAGTTAGAAACTTTTCAAGTGGTGGAATCCTATGGAATCAATCTTTTTAAAACTAGCTCAGTATCCCATAGTCGAGACAGAGCGTTTATTGCTTAGACCTGTAACCTTGGATGATGCGGAAGCAATGTTTGACTATGCCTCGGATAAGGATAATACACGTTACACTTTTCCAACCAATCAAAGCTTGGAAGAAACTAAAAATAATATTGCTCAGTTTTATCTTGCCAGTCCATTAGGGCGTTGGGGAATAGAACTGAAATGCAATGGCAAATTTATTGGAACCATTGACTTGCACAAGATTGATTCTGTTCTTAAGAAGGCGGCTATTGGCTACATTATCAATAAAAAGTATTGGAATCAAGGATTAACGACAGAAGCCAATCGTGCCGTAATTGAGCTAGCTTTTGAGAAGATAGGAATGAATAAGTTAGTTGCTTTACACGATAAGGCTAATCCCGCGTCAGGAAAGGTTATGGAGAAATCAGGCATGCATTTTTCTCACGAAGAACCATATGCTTGTATGGATCAGCATGAAGAAGGCCGAATTGTGACAAGAGTTCATTATGTCTTGACCAAGGAAGACTATTTTGCAAATAAATAAGCAGTTGAAAAGAAATTTTCGACTGTTTTTTCTTCCTCTTACGAATAATCTAAGAGAGGAGAAAATATGGAAGCAATTATCGAGAAAATCAAAGAGTATAAAATCATTGTCATCTGTACTGGTCTGGGCTTGCTTGTAGGAGGATTTTTCCTGCTAAAGCCAGCTCCACAAACACCTGTAAAAGAAACGAGTTTACAGGCTGAAGTCGCAGCTGTGTCCAAGGATTCATCGACCGAAAAGGAAGTGAAGGAAGAACCGGTTGAACAAGATCTAATCACAGTAGATGTCAAAGGTGCTGTCAAATCACCAGGGATTTATGATTTGCCTATAGGTAGTCGGGTCAATGATGCTGTTCAGAAGGCTGGTGGCTTGACAGAGCAAGCAGACAGCAAGTCGCTCAATCTAGCTCAGAAAGTCAGTGATGAGGCTCTGGTTTATGTTCCAACTAAGGGGGAAGAAGCAGCTAGTCAACAGACTGCTTCTGGGACGGCCTCTTCAACGAGCAAGGAAAAGAAAATCAATCTCAACAAGGCCAGTCTGGAAGAACTCAGGCAGGTCAAAGGCTTGGGAGGAAAACGAGCCCAGGATATTATCGATCATCGTGAGACGAATGGCAAATTCAAGTCGGTTGATGAACTTAAGAAGGTCTCTGGCATTGGTGCTAAAACGATAGAAAAGCTAAAAGACTATGTTACAGTGGATTAAGAATTTCCCTATCCCCCTAATCTATCTGAGCTTTCTATTGCTCTGGCTTTACTACGCTATTTTCTCATCATCCTATCTTGCTTTGTTGGGTTTCGTTTTTCTGCTAATCTGTCTTTTTTTCCAATTTCCTTGGAAATCTGCTAGCAAAGTTCTAGTGCTTTGCGGAATCTTTGCCTTCTGGTTTCTGTTTCAAAATTGGCAACAGAGTCAAGCGAGTCAAAATCTGATGGATTCTGTTGAAAGGGTACGGATTTTGCCTGATACTATTAAGGTCAATGGTGACAGTCTATCCTTTCGTGGTAAGTCTCATGGACGCATTTTTCAAGTCTATTATAAACTCCAGTCCGAGGAGGAGAAAGAAACCTTTCAAGCTTTAACCGACATTCATGAGATAGGACTAGAAGGGAAGCTTTCGGAGCCAGAAGGGAAGAAAAATTTTGGTGGTTTCGACTACCAAACCTATCTGAAAACTCAGGGAATTTACCAGATTCTCAATATCAAAAAAATCCAGTCACTTCAAAAGGTTGGTAGTTGGGATATAGGTGAAAACCTGTCCAGCTTACGTCGAAGGGCTGTAGTTTGGATTAAGACACACTTTCCAGACCCTATGCGTAACTACATGACGGGTCTCTTGCTGGGACATCTGGATACAGACTTTGAGGAGATGAATGAGCTTTATTCCAGTCTAGGAATTATTCATCTTTTTGCCTTGTCGGGTATGCAGGTAGGATTTTTCATGGATGGATTTAAGAAACTCCTCTTGCGATTGGGCTTGACCCAAGAAAAGTTGAAATGGCTGACCTATCCCTTTTCCCTTATCTATGCAGGGCTGACAGGATTTTCAGCATCGGTTATTCGCAGTCTCTTACAAAAGTTACTGGCTCAACATGGTGTTAAGGGTTTGGATAATTTTGCCTTGACGGTCCTTATCCTCTTTATCATCATGCCCAACTTTTTCTTGACAGCAGGAGGAGTCTTGTCCTGCGCTTATGCTTTTATCTTGACCATGACTAGTAAAGAAGGAGAGGGGCTCAAGGCTGTTGCTAGAGAAAGTCTAGTCATCTCCTTGGGCATATTGCCCATTCTATCCTTCTATTTTGCAGAATTTCAACCTTGGTCCATCCTCTTGACCTTTGTCTTTTCCTTTCTATTTGACATGGTCCTCTTACCGCTCTTGTCTATCTTATTTGCCCTTTCCTTTCTCTATCCAGTCATTCAGCTGAATTTTATCTTTGAATGGTTGGAAGGGATTATTCGCTTGGTATCACAGGTGGCAAGTAGACCGCTTGTCTTTGGACAACCTAATGCGTGGCTTTTAATTTTATTGTTAATTTCCTTGGCTTTAGTCTATGATTTGAGGAAAAACATTAAAAAGCTAACAGTATTGAGCTTATTGATTACAGGTCTTTTTTTCTTGACCAAGTATCCACTGGAAAATGAAATCACCATGCTGGATGTGGGGCAAGGTGAAAGTATTTTCTTACGGGATATAACTGGGAAGACCATTCTCATAGATGTAGGTGGCAAGGCAGAATCTGATAAGAAAATCGAAAAATGGCAAGAAAAGGCGACAACTAGCAATGCCCAGCGAACCTTGATTCCCTATCTTAAAAGTCGAGGAGTGGCCAAGATTGACCAGCTAATTTTGACTAATACAGATAAGGAGCATGTTGGAGATTTGCTGGAGGTGGCCAAGGCTTTCCATGTAGTCGAAATTTTAGTGTCCAAAGGCAGTTTGAAACAGAAGGAATTTGTTGCAGAACTACAGGCAACTCAAACCAAGGTGCGCAGTGTGACAGCAGGAGAGAACTTGCCAATTTTTGGAAGTCAGTTAGAAGTCCTATCTCCAAGGAAAATGGGAGATGGAGATCATGAAGATTCTCTGGTTCTGTATGGAAAACTCTTGGATAAGCACTTTCTCTTCACTGGAAATTTGGAGGAGAAAGGAGAGAAGGACTTGCTGAAGCAATGTCCTGACTTAGAGGTGGATGTTTTGAAAGCTGGCCAACATGGCAATAAAAAATCATCAAGTTCAGCCTTTTTAGAACAGCTCAAACCAGAGATAACTCTCATCTCAGTTGGAAAGAACAATCGAACGAAACTCCCCCATCAGGAAACCTTGACACGACTGGAAGGTATCAATAGTAAAGTTTACCGAACTGACCAGCAAGGAGCTATACGCTTTAAAGGTTGGAATAGTTGGAAAATCGAAAGTGTTCGATAGGAAGGACAAATATTATATATTAGTAAAATAAACTAAAAATCTGTTGCATAATAATGATAAAAACGATATAATGAAAGCGTCTTCAATTTTAATGATATAAAACCATTAAAAATTAGTAAAAACCGTTTAATTAGTTAGTTTATGATTATTGGTCTTTCAAGAGTGATAAAAAGGAGGGCTAGATATGTTGCAGCTTACTCATGTTACCTTAAAAACGCGACAAGTCATCTTGCAAGATGCGGATTTCACCTTTAAAAAGGGTAGGATTTATGGCCTTCTTGCTATCAATGGCTCGGGAAAGACAACCCTGTTCCGCGCCATTAGCAACTTAATTCCAATAAGTAGTGGAAATATCGCAGTCGCTCCTTCTTTATTTTATTATGAAAGTGTTGAATGGCTGGATGGAAACTTAAGTGGGATGGACTACCTTCGTCTTATCAAAAACATCTGGAAGTCAGACCTGAACTTGAGTGATGAAATCGCCTATTGGGAAATGTCTGATTATATCAGCCTTCCCATCCGCAAGTATTCCTTAGGGATGAAGCAACGCTTGGTGATTGTCATGTATTTCCTTAGTCAAGCCAAATGCTGGCTCATGGATGAGATTACAAATGGCTTAGACGAGTATTATCGACAGAAGTTTTTTGATAGACTGGCACAAATCGATAGACAAGAGCAGCTGGTTCTTTTAAGTTCCCACTACAAAGAGGAGTTAGTGGAGATTTGCGATAGCATGGTAACCATTCGTCAGGGGCAGATAGAAGAGGTTCCGTTATGAAAGATATTAGCCTATTTTTGTTAAAGAAAGTTTTCAAAAGTCGCTTAAACTGGATTATCTTAGCTTTATTTGCATCTGTACTCGGTGTTACTTTTTATTTTAATAGTCGGACTGCAAACTCAGTCAGCTTGGAGAGCAGGTTGAAAACTCATATTGCAGCAAACGAGAGAGCTATCAATGAAAATGAAGAGAAGCTCTCCCAAATGTCTGACACCAGCTCGGAGGAATACCAGTTTGCTAAAGAAAATTTAGACTTGCAAAAAAATCTTTTGACGCAAAAGAAAGAAATTCTGACTTTATTAAAAGAAGAACGCTGGAAAGAAGCCTACTATTTGCAGTGGCAAGCTGAAGAGAAGAATTATGAAAGGATATCAAATACCCCGACTTCTAGCTCTGAACTAAAAATGGGGGCTGACCGCGAGCGAAAGATTTACCAAGCCTTATATCCCTTGAACATAAAAGCCCACAATTTAGATTATCCGACCCACGGGATTGATCAGATTGTCTGGATTTTAGGGGTTATCATCCCAAGCTTATTTGTGATTGCTATTATTTTTATGCTAACGCAACTATTTGCAGAAAGATATCAAAATCATCTGGATACAGCTCAGTTATATCCTTTTTCAAAAGTGACATTTGCCATGTCCTCTCTTGGAGTTGGAGTGGGCTATGTAACTGTGCTGTTTATTGGAATCTGTGGTTTTTCTTTCCTAGTGGGAAGTCTGATAAGTGGTTTTGGACAGTTAGATTATCCCTACCCGATTTATAGCTTAGTGAATCAAGAGGTAACTATTGGAAAGATACAAGATGTGTTATTTCCTAGCTTGTTATTAGCTTTCTTAGCCTTTATCGTCATTGTGGAAGTAGTGTACTTGATTACTTACTTTTTCAAGCAAAAAATGCCTGTCCTTTTTCTTTCACTCATTGGGATTGTTGGCTTATTGTTTGGCATCCAAACAATTCATCCTCTTCAAAGGATTGCACATCTGATTCCCTTTACTTACTTGCGTTCAGTGGAGATTTTGTCTGGAAGATTACCTAAGCAGATTGATAATGTCAATCTAAATTGGGGTATGGGGCTAGTCTTACTTCCTTGCCTGATTATCCTTTTACTATTGGGAATTCTATTTATCGAAAGATGGGGAAGTTCACGTAAAAAGGAAGTTTTTAATAGATCCTAGCTTTCCTATAGGGAAAATAAGGAAAAACTAACATAGAGAGGGAATCACCTTGATTCTCTCTTTTTGATGCGGAAAGCAAGACAAAATACAAATAGAAACTTTTAAAAAAATAACTTTTTATCTTGACAAGGACTAGAAAACTTGGTATCATATAAAAGTTGAGAAAAGCAGAAGTGAGAGCTTCTCGCCTTGTGACATTAAGTTGCCTGGCCCTACGGATGAAAAGTTTCTAAGAAACGCTATCATAACGTGCGGGCTTGTATATTTACGAGTCCGCTATTGTTTTTCTCTAATAAAACAAAAGAGGTGAAAACCATAGCAAAGCAAGACTTATTCATCAATGATGAGATTCGTGTACGTGAAGTTCGCTTGATTGGTCTTGAAGGAGAACAGCTAGGCATCAAGCCACTCAGTGAAGCGCAAGCTTTGGCTGATAACGCTAATGTTGACCTAGTATTGATTCAACCCCAAGCCAAACCGCCTGTTGCAAAAATTATGGACTACGGTAAGTTCAAATTTGAGTACCAGAAGAAGCAAAAAGAACAACGTAAAAAACAAAGTGTTGTTACTGTGAAAGAAGTTCGTCTAAGTCCAACTATTGACAAGGGTGACTTTGATACAAAACTTCGCAATGCACGCAAATTCCTTGAAAAAGGAAATAAAGTTAAGGTATCTATTCGCTTTAAGGGTCGTATGATTACCCATAAAGAGATTGGTGCAAAAGTTTTAGCCGAGTTTGCTGAAGCAACTCAAGATATTGCAATCATCGAACAACGTGCTAAAATGGATGGACGTCAAATGTTCATGCAATTGGCGCCAGCAACTGACAAAAAATAATTGTCAGAAAGTTAAATAAAGGAGAAAAAATCATGCCAAAACAAAAAACACACCGCGCATCAGCTAAACGTTTCAAACGTACAGGTTCTGGTGGACTTAAACGTTTCCGTGCTTACACTTCTCACCGTTTCCACGGAAAAACTAAAAAACAACGTCGTCATCTTCGTAAAGCATCTATGGTGCATTCAGGAGATTACAAACGTATCAAAGCAATGCTTACTCGCTTGAAATAATAGCTTGACTGTAAGTAAACAATTCTAGGAAATATTTGGAGGAAATAAAACATGGCACGTGTTAAAGGTGGCGTTGTATCACGCAAACGTCGTAAACGTATTCTTAAATTAGCAAAAGGTTACTATGGAGCTAAACACATCTTGTTCCGTACTGCAAAAGAACAAGTAATGAACTCTTACTACTATGCATACCGTGACCGTCGTCAGAAAAAACGTGACTTCCGCAAATTGTGGATCACTCGTATCAACGCGGCAGCTCGTATGAACGGACTTTCATACTCACAATTGATGCATGGTTTGAAATTGGCTGAGATCGAAGTTAACCGTAAAATGCTTGCTGACTTGGCTGTTAACGATGCAGCAGCTTTCACAGCTCTTGCAGATGCAGCTAAAGCAAAACTTGGTAAATAATAACAGATAAGACTGGAACAGGATTGTCCCAGTCTTTTTAAAAATAAAGGAGAAAAATATGGCTTCAAAAATGCTACACACTTGCTTGCGAGTAGAAAATCTTGAAAAATCAATTGCATTCTATCAAGATGCTTTTGGATTTAAAGAATTGCGTCGCAGAGATTTTCCAGACCATGCCTTCACGATTGTTTATCTAGGTCTTGAGGGTGACGACTATGAGTTGGAGTTGACTTATAACTACGATCATGGTCCTTATGTGGTTGGAGATGGATTTGCCCATATCGCTCTCAGTACACCTGATCTTGAGGCGCTTCATCAAGAGCACAGTGCCAAAGGATATGAAGTGACTGAGCCAAATGGTCTACCAGGAACTGCACCAAACTATTACTTTGTCAAAGACCCTGATGGCTACAAGGTTGAAGTCATTCGTGAAAAATAATATTGTGAAGTCAAGTAGAATGTTCGTTTTCTACTTGACTTTTTTTAGCTGAAAGAGTATACTAATAAAAATTTAACCTTTAAGGGGAGTCCAGAGAGACTCACAAGGTGTCAGATAAAAGAACAGTACAATTTTCTAGAGGGGACTTTTTGAGTGTGCGCTCTTGTGTTGTACGATTTTAACTGAGGCCTTGCATTAGCAAGGTCTTTTCTTTGTCTGGTCCCCTTAAAATTTAAGGAGGAAAAGTCATGAATCCCACATGTAAGAAGCGTTTGGGTGCAATTCGATTGGAAACCATGAAGGTGGTCGCACAAGAGGAAATTGCGCCAGCAATTTTTGAATTAGTCCTAGAAGGAGAAATGGTTGAAGCCATGCGAGCAGGCCAATTTCTTCATCTGCGTGTGCCTGATGACGCCCATCTTTTGCGTCGTCCTATTTCAATTTCGTCTATTGATAAGGTTAACAAGCAGTGTCATCTCATTTATCGGATTGAAGGAGCTGGGACAGCTATTTTTTCAACCTTAAATCAGGGAGATACTCTGGATGTGATGGGACCTCAGGGGAATGGTTTTGACTTGTCTGACCTAGATGAGCAGAGCCAGATTCTCCTCGTCGGTGGTGGGATTGGTGTTCCCCCCCTTCTTGAGGTAGCTAAGGAATTGCATGCCCGTGGCGTGAAAGTTGTGACAGTCCTTGGTTTTGCTAACAAGGATGCTGTTATCCTTGAAAAGGAATTGGCCCAATATGGTCAGGTCTTTGTAACGACAGATGATGGTTCTTATGGCATCAAGGGAAATGTTTCCGTTGTCATTAATGACTTAGACAGTCAGTTTGATGCTGTTTACTCATGTGGGGCGCCTGGAATGATGAAGTATATCAATCAAACCTTTTATGACCATCCAAGAGCCTATCTATCTCTGGAATCTCGTATGGCTTGTGGGATGGGGGCTTGCTATGCTTGCGTTCTAAAAGTGCCAGAAAGCGAGACGGTCAGCCAACGCGTCTGTGAAGATGGCCCTGTTTTCCGCACAGGAACAGTTGTATTATAAGGAGAAAATCATGACTAGAAATCGTTTACAAGTTTCTCTACCTGGTTTGGATTTGAAAAATCCGATTATTCCAGCATCAGGCTGTTTTGGTTTTGGACAAGAGTATGCCAAGTACTATGATTTAGACCTTTTGGGTTCTATTATGATCAAGGCGACAACCCTTGAACCTCGTTTTGGGAATCCAACTCCAAGGGTAGCAGAGACACCTGCTGGTATGCTCAATGCAATCGGCCTGCAAAATCCTGGTTTGGAAGTTGTTTTGGCCGAAAAGCTACCTTGGCTGGAAAGAGAATATCCAAATCTTCCTATTATTGCCAATGTAGCTGGTTTTTCAAAACAAGAGTATGCAGCTGTTTCTAGTGGTATTTCCAAGGCAGCTAATGTAAAGGCAATTGAGCTCAATATCTCTTGTCCTAACGTAGACCACTGTAATCATGGACTTTTGATTGGTCAAGATCCAGATTTGGCTTATGATGTAGTGAAAGCAGCTGTGGAAGCCTCTGATGTGCCAGTTTATGTCAAACTAACTCCTAGTGTGACCGATATCGTTACTGTCGCAAAAGCAGCAGAGGATGCGGGAGCAAGTGGATTAACCATGATTAATACTCTTGTTGGTATGCGCTTTGACCTCAAAACCAGAAAACCAATCTTGGCCAATGGAACAGGTGGAATGTCTGGTCCAGCAGTCTTTCCAGTAGCTCTCAAACTCATCCGCCAAGTCGCTCAAACAACAGACCTTCCCATCATTGGAATGGGAGGAGTGGATTCGGCTGAAGCAGCCCTAGAAATGTATCTGGCAGGAGCATCTGCTATTGGAGTTGGAACAGCCAACTTTACCAATCCTTACGCCTGTCCTGACATCATCGAAAATTTACCAAAAGTCATGGACAAATACGGCATTAGCAGTCTAGAAAATCTCCGCAAGGAAGTAAAAGAGTCTCTGAGGTAAACTGCAATCAATCTGTTCTTGATTTTTTATCAGTTTGTAATGTTTATTATAGAGAATTTTGATACAATAAAATAGAAAGAACAGAGGAAGAAAGTTTATGAAGAAATTGAGATTTGTTTTTTTATCTCTGCTATTTTTCTTAGCCAGACCAGAGAGTGCAATGGCTAGCGATGGTACTTGGCAAGGAAAACAATACCTGAAAGCAGATGGGAGTCAAGCAGCCAATGAGTGGGTTTTTGATGCTCAATATCAATCTTGGTTTTATATAAAAGAAGATGCCAACTATGCTGAAAATGAATGGCTGAAACAAGGTGACGACTATTTTTATCTCAAATCTGGTGGCTATATGGCCAAGTCAGAATGGATAGAAGACAAGGGAGCTTTCTATTATCTTGACCAAGATGGAAAGATGAAAAGAAATGCGTGGGTAGGAACTTCCTATGTCGGTGCAACAGGTGCCAAGGTAATAGAAGATTGGGTATATGATTCTCGATACGATGCTTGGTTTTATATCAAAGCAGATGGACAGCACGCAGAGAAAGAATGGCTCCAAATTAAAGGGAAGGACTATTATTTTAAATCTGGTGGTTATCTACTGACAAGTCAGTGGATTGACCAGGCTTATGTGAATGCCAGTGGTGCCAAAGTACAGCAAGGTTGGCTTTTTGACAAACAATATCAATCTTGGTTTTACATCAAAGAAAATGGAAAACATGCTGAGAAAGAATGGATTTTCGAAAATGGTCACTATTATTATCTAAAATCTGGTGGCTATATGGTAGCCAATGAATGGATTTGGGATAAAGAGTCATGGTTTTACCTCAAATCTGATGGGAAAATGACTGAGAAAGAATGGTTATACGATTCTAAAAGTCAAGCTTGGTACTACTTCAAATCTGGTGGCTACATGGCGAAAAATGAGACTGTAGATGGTTATCAGCTGGGAAGCGACGGTAAATGGCTTGGAGAAAAAGCCACAAATGAAAATGCTGCTTATTATCAAGTAGTACCTGTCACAGCAAATGTTTATAATGCAGATGGTGAAAAGCTGTCCTATATATCGCAAGGTAGTGTTGTTTGGCTAGATAAGGATAGAAAAAGTGATGACAAGCGCCTGGCTATTACTATTTCTGGTTTGTCAGGCTATATGAAAACAGAAGATTTACAAGCGCTAGATGCTAGTAAGGACTTTATCCCTTATTATGAGAGTGATGGCCACCGTTTTTATCACTATGTGGCTCAGAATGCTAGTATCCCAGTAGCTTCTCATCTTTCTGATATGGAAGTAGGCAAGAAATATTATTCGGCAGATGGCCTGCATTTTGATGGTTTTAAGCTTGAAAATCCCTTCCTTTTCAAAGATTTAACAGAGGCTACAAACTATAGTGCTGAAGACTTGGATAAGGTATTTAGTCTGCTAAATATTAATAATAGCCTCTTGGAGAACAAGGGAGCTACCTTTAAGGAAGCCGAAGAACATTACCATATCAATGCCCTCTATCTCCTTGCTCATAGTGCCTTAGAAAGCGACTGGGGACGTAGCAAGATTGCCAAAGATAAGAATAATTTCTTTGGAATTACAGCCTATGATACGACCCCGTACCTTTCTGCCAAGACATTTGATGATGTGGATAAAGGAATTTTAGGTGCAACCAAGTGGATAAAGGAAAATTATATCGAGAGGGGCAGAACTTTCCTTGGAAACAAGGCGTCTGGTATGAATGTTGAATATGCCTCAGACCCTTATTGGGGCGAAAAAATTGCTAGTGTGATGATGAAAATCAATGAGAAGCTAGGTGGTAAAGATTAGTCCTATTGTTGGATATGATTTGAGTGAGTAGTAATACTCTTCGAAAATCTCTTCAAACCACGTCAACGTCGCCTTGGATTATATATGGTTACTGACTTTGTCAGTTCTATCTGCAACCTCAAAACAGTGTTTTGAGCTGACTTCGTCAGTCTTATCTCCAACCTCAAAGCAGTGCTTTGAGCAGCCTGCGGCTAGCTTCCTAGTTTTCTCTTTGATTTTCATTGAGTATAAGTTAAAAATCCTGATTTCAAGTAAAATCAGGATTTTTTCATGGATGCGATTTTTTCTGGGTCTGGTGTAACGCGGAGGGTCTTTTGTCCTGTGTAAGTGACAAAGCCAGGTTTTCCACCAGTTGGTTTGTTGAGTTTCTTGACTTCAATCATATCTACCTGCACCAGATTTGACAGGCGACCTTGAGAGAAGTAGGCTGCAAGTTCTGCTGCGTCTGTCTTGACTTCATCGGATGGGTCAAGATTGCCTGAGATGACAACATGGCTTCCAGGGATGTCCTTGGCATGGAACCAAAGTTCCTCCTTACGAGCCATTTTAAAGGTTAGCTCCTCGTTTTGCAGGTTATTGCGTCCTACATAGATGATGGTTTTGCCATCACTTGCTAGATATTGTTCTGGTTTTTTGCGTTTCTGTATTTTCTCCCGTTGTCTTCTGCGGATAAAACCTGTTTGAATCAATTCTTCACGGATTTCAGCGATTTCTTCCAGTCCGGCTTGGTTGAGGACGGTTTCCACACTTTCCAGATAGAGAATGGTTGCCTTGGTTTCTTCAATCAGATCAGTCAAGTATTTGACAGCTTCTTTGAGTTTCTGATACCGTTTAAAGTAGCGTTGGGCATTCTGGTTGGGAGTCAGAGCCTTATCAAGCACAATCGTGATAGGTTGGTTGGTGTAGTAGTTGTCTAGGATAACCTGGTCTTGGTCGTTAGGCACTTGGTGGAGGAAGGTTGTCAGCAATTCTCCTTTTTGACGAAATTCTTCAGCATTTTCTGTCGCCAGTAACTCTCTTTCTTGTTTTTTGAGTTTGTGGCGGTTTTTCTGAAGTTCATTTTCAACACGGCGAATGAGTTCACTGGCTTGCTGTTTGACGCGGTCGCGTTCAGCCTTGTCCTTATAGTAGGTGTCTAACAAATCAGAAAGACTGGCAAAAGGCTCTCCCACTTGATTTGCAAAAGGAATTGGACTGAAGGATGTCTCTGTCAAGCAGGGCTTGGTTTCTTGACTGAAAAAGTTACGGAAAGTAGACAGTTTATCATTAATCAGAATCTTTTCCAATTCATTTGCCGTATCACGTCCCAGACCTTGAAAGAGGTTTTGAAGGTTTTTAGCTCTCGTTTCCTGTGTTTGTAGGATTTCAAAGAGTTTTTCATCCTTGATTGTAAAAGGATTGAGTGATTCCGTACTCGGAGGAGCAATATAGGTCGATCCAGGCAGCAAGGTACGGTAGCTATTTTGTGAAAAGCCGACGTGTTTAATGACTTCGAGGATTTTATGACTGCTTTTATCAACCAGTAGAATATTACTGTGTTTACCCATGATTTCGATAATCAAGGTAGCCTGAATATGGTCGCCAATCTCGTTTTTATTGGAAACTGTCATTTCCACAATTCGGTCATTTTCCACTTGCTCAATCGACTCAATTAGGGCACCCTGCAAATACTTTCTCAAAACCATGATAAAGGTTGAAGGTTGGGCTGGATTTTCAAAAGTCGTTTGGGTCAGCTGAATGCGTCCAAAAACTGGATGTGCAGAAAGGAGCAGGCGATGACTTTGGCGATTGCTACGGATTTGCAAGACTAACTCTTGTTCAAAAGGCTGATTGATTTTCTGAATGCGACCGTTCACTAACTCTCTTCGCAATTCCTCAACCATGTGGTGTAAAAAAAATCCGTCAAATGACATCGTTCTCTCCTTGTGATTGTATTCCATAGTATTATATCAAAAAGGTAGAATAAAATCATGGAAATGTGGTATAATAAAGCCAAGTAAAGAGAAACGAGAAGCACATGTATATTGAAATGGTAGATGAAACTGGACAAGTTTCAAAAGAAATGTTGCAACAAACCCAAGAAATTTTGGAATTTGCAGCCCAAAAATTAGGCAAAGAAGACAAGGAAATGGCAGTCACCTTTGTGACTAACGAGCGTAGTCATGAACTGAATTTGGAGTACCGTGACACCGACCGTCCGACAGATGTCATCAGTCTTGAGTATAAACCAGAGTTGGATATTGCCTTTGACGAAGAGGATTTGCTTGACAATCCAGAATTGGCAGAGATGATGTCTGAGTTTGATGCCTATATTGGGGAATTGTTCATCTCTATCGATAAGGCACATGAGCAGGCCGAGGAATACGGTCACAGCTTTGAGCGTGAGATGGGCTTCTTGGCAGTACACGGCTTTTTACATATCAACGGCTATGATCACTACACTCCGGAAGAAGAAGCGGAGATGTTCGGTTTACAAGAAGAAATTTTGACAGCCTATGGACTCACAAGACAATAAACGAAAATGGAAAAATCGTGACCTGATATCCAGTTTAGAATTCGCTCTCACAGGAATTTTTACTGCCATCAAGGAAGAACGCAATATGCGAAAACATGCAGTGACGGCTCTTGTGGTCATCCTTGCAGGTTTTGTTTTTCAGGTGTCACGAATCGAATGGCTCTTTCTCCTATTGAGCATTTTCTTGGTAGTAGCTTTTGAAATTATCAATTCTGCTATTGAAAATGTGGTGGATTTGGCCAGTCACTATCACTTTTCCATGCTGGCTAAAAATGCCAAGGATATGGCGGCTGGCGCGGTATTAGTGGTCTCTCTTTTCGCAGCCTTAACAGGCGCATTGATTTTTCTCCCACGAATCTGGGATTTATTATTTTAAACAGTAAGAGGAAATTATGACTTTTAAATCAGGCTTTGTAGCCATTTTAGGACGTCCCAATGTTGGGAAGTCAACCTTTTTAAACCACGTTATGGGGCAAAAGATTGCCATCATGAGTGACAAGGCGCAGACAACGCGCAACAAAATCATGGGAATTTACACGACTGATAAGGAACAAATCGTCTTTATCGATACGCCAGGGATTCACAAGCCTAAAACGGCTCTAGGAGATTTTATGGTAGAATCTGCCTATAGCACCCTTCGTGAAGTGGATACCGTTCTTTTCATGGTGCCTGCTGATGAAGCGCGTGGTAAGGGGGACGATATGATTATCGAGCGTCTCAAGGCTGCCAAGGTTCCTGTGATTTTGGTGGTGAACAAGATTGATAAGGTTCATCCAGACCAGCTCTTGTCTCAGATTGATGACTTCCGTAACCAAATGGACTTCAAGGAAATTGTTCCAATCTCAGCTCTTCAGGGAAATAACGTCTCTCGTCTAGTGGATATTTTGAGTGAAAATTTGGACGAAGGTTTCCAATATTTCCCGTCTGATCAAATCACAGATCATCCAGAACGATTCTTGGTTTCAGAAATGGTTCGCGAGAAAGTTTTGCACCTAACACGCGAAGAAATTCCTCACTCAGTTGCTGTGGTTGTTGACTCTATGAAACGAGATGAAGAGACAGACAAGGTTCACATCCGTGCAACCATCATGGTCGAGCGCGATAGCCAAAAAGGGATTATCATCGGAAAAGGTGGCGCTATGCTTAAGAAAATCGGTAGCATGGCCCGTCGTGATATCGAACTTATGCTAGGAGATAAGGTCTTCCTAGAAACATGGGTCAAGGTCAAGAAAAACTGGCGCGATAAAAAGCTAGATTTGGCTGACTTTGGCTATAATGAAAAAGAATACTAAGTAGAGGTGGGCTCATGCCTGCTTCTTGTTTTTACAGAAGGAGGACTTATGCCTGAATTACCTGAGGTTGAAACTGTTCGTCGTGGCCTAGAAAAATTGATTTTGGGAAAGAAGATTTCGAGTGTAGAAATTCGCTATCTCAAGATGATTAAGACGGATTTGGAAGAGTTTCAAAGGGAATTGCCTAGTCAGATTGTTGAGTCAATGGGACGTCGTGGCAAATACTTGCTTTTCTACCTGACAGACAAGGTCTTGATTTCCCATCTGCGGATGGAGGGCAAGTATTTTTACTATCTGGACCAGGTTCCTGAACGCAAGCATGCCCATATTTTCTTCCAGTTTGAGGATGGTAGCACGCTTGTTTATGAGGATGTTCGTAAGTTTGGTACTATGGAACTCTTGGCCCCTGATCTTTTAGATGCCTACTTTATTTCTAAAAAATTAGGTCCTGAACCAAGCGAGCAAGACTTTGATTTACAAGTCTTTCAAGCTGCCCTTGCCAAGTCCAAAAAGCCTATCAAACCCCATCTCCTAGACCAGACTTTGGTAGCTGGACTTGGAAATATCTATGTGGATGAGGTTCTCTGGCGAGCTCAGGTTCATCCAGCTAGACCTTCCCAGACTTTGACAGCAGAAGAAGCGACAGCTATTCATGACCAGACCATTGCTGTATTGGGACAGGCTGTTGAAAAAGGTGGCTCAACCATTCGGACCTATACCAATGCCTTTGGGGAAGATGGAACCATGCAGGATTTTCATCAAATCTATGACAAGGCTGGTCAAGAATGTGTACGCTGTGGTACCATCATTGAGAAAATCCAACTAGGCGGACGAGGCACCCATTTTTGTCCTCAGTGCCAAAGGAGGAATTGATGGGAAAAATCATTGGAATCACAGGGGGAATTGCCTCTGGTAAGTCAACTGTGACAAATTTTCTAAGAAAGCAAGGCTTTCAAGTAGTGGATGCCGACGCAGTCGTCCACCAACTACAGAGACCTGGTGGCCGCCTGTTTGAAGCTCTAGTCCAGCATTTTGGTCCAGAAATCATTCTAGAAAAGGGAGAACTCAATCGCCCTCTCCTAGCTAGTCTCATCTTTTCAAATCCTGAAGAACGAGAATGGTCTAAGCAAATCCAAGGAGAGATTATCCGTGAGGAACTAGCTACATTAAGAGACCAATTGGCTCAGACAGAAGAGATTTTCTTTATGGATATTCCCCTACTTTTTGAGCAGGACTACATCTCTTGGTTTGATGAGACTTGGTTGGTCTATGTGGACCGAGATGTCCAAGTAGAACGTTTAATGAAAAGGGATCAGCTATCCAAGGATGAAGCTGAGTCGCGTCTGGCAGCCCAGTGGCCTTTAGAAAAAAAGAAAGATTTAGCCAGCCATATTCTTGACAACAATGGCAATCAGAACCAGCTTCTTACTCAGGTGTTCTCTCTGCTTGAGGGAGGTAAGCAAGATGACAGAGATTAACTGGAAGGATAATCTGCGCATTGCCTGGTTTGGTAATTTTCTGACAGGAGCCAGTATTTCCTTGGTTGTACCTTTTATGCCCATCTTTGTGGAAGGTCTGGGTGTAGGGGGAGAGCAAGTTGCTTTTTTTGCAGGTTTAGCTATTTCTGTCTCTGCTATTTCTGCAGCACTTTTCTCTCCTATCTGGGGCATCCTTGCTGACAAATACGGTCGAAAGCCCATGATGATTCGGGCTGGTCTGGCCATGACTATCACTATGGGGGGATTGGCTTTTGTGCCAAATATTTATTGGTTAATCTTTCTTCGTTTATTAAACGGTGTATTTGCAGGATTTGTTCCTAACGCAACAGCCTTGATAGCCAGTCAGGTTCCCAAGGAGAAATCAGGCTCTGCCTTAGGTACTTTGTCTACAGGTGTAGTTGCGGGTACTCTAACGGGTCCTTTTATTGGTGGCTTTATTGCAGAATTATTTGGCATTCGTACTGTTTTCTTACTGGTTGGTAGTTTTCTATTCTTAGCCGCTGTTTTGACTATTTGCTTTATCAAGGAAGATTTTCAACCAGTAGCCAAGGAAAGGGCCATCCCAACAAAAGAATTATTTACATCAGTTAAATATCCCTATCTCTTGGTCAACCTATTTCTGACCAGTTTTGTCATCCAATTTTCAGCCCAATCAATCGGTCCTATCTTAGCTCTGTATGTGCGCGACTTAGGCCAGACAGAGAATCTTCTCTTTGTATCTGGTTTGATTGTATCCAGTATGGGCTTTTCCAGTATGATGAGTGCAGGAGTCATGGGAAAGCTAGGTGACAAGGTGGGCAATCATCGTCTCTTGGTTGTAGCCCAGTTTTATTCAGTCATCATCTATCTTCTCTGTGCCAATGCCTCTAGCCCTCTTCAACTAGGACTCTATCGTTTCCTCTTTGGCTTGGGAACCGGTGCCTTGATTCCCGGAGTTAATGCACTTCTCAGCAAGATGACGCCCAAAGCTGGTATTTCGAGGGTCTTTGCCTTTAATCAGGTATTCTTTTATCTGGGAGGTGTCGTTGGGCCTATGGCAGGTTCTGCAGTAGCAGGTCAATTTGGCTACCATGCAGTCTTTTATGCGACAAGCCTTTGTGTTGCCTTTAGTTGTCTCCTTAACCTGCTTCAATTTCGAACATTATTAAAAGTAAAGGAAATCTAGTGCGAGTAAAAATTAATCTCAAATGCTCCTCTTGTGGCAGTATCAATTACCTAACCAGTAAAAACTCAAAAACCCATCCAGACAAGATTGAGGTTTTAAAGTATTGTCCCAAGGAAAGAAAAGTAACCCTACATCTTGAATCTAAGTAGATTTTATGGTAAAATAATAAGGATTTTAAGGAGTTTGATATGTATAACCTATTATTAACCATTTTATTAGTATTATCTGTTGTGATTGTGATTGCGATTTTCATGCAACCAACTAAAAACCAATCCAGCAATGTATTTGATGCCAGCTCAGGTGATTTGTTTGAACGTAGTAAAGCACGCGGTTTTGAAGCCGTAATGCAGCGTTTGACAGGGATTTTAGTCTTTTTCTGGCTAGCCATTGCCTTAGCATTGACGGTATTATCAAGTAGATAAGAAAATAATGGGCAGGACTAGGTCTTTGCCTCTTTTTGTTTTTAAAAGATATTTGAGAAGGTTTTACAGTAAAAGAAAATAAAAAATCTAGAAAGAAAATATGAAAGATAAAATAAAAGAATATTTGCAAGCTAAGGGAAAGGTGACTGTCAATGACTTGGCTCAGGCTTTGGAAAAAGATGGGTCTAAGGATTTTCGTGAGTTGATTAAAACCTTGTCCTTAATGGAAAGAAAGCATCAGATACGCTTTGAGGAAGATGGCAGTCTGACTTTGGAAGTCAAGAAAAAACATGAGATTACCCTCAAGGGGATTTTTCATGCCCATAAAAATGGCTTTGGCTTTGTTAGTCTGGAAGGCGAGGAGGACGACCTTTTTGTAGGAAAAAACGATGTCAACTATGCTATTGATGGTGATACCGTTGAGGTCGTCATCAAGAAAGTCGCTGACCGAAACAAGGGAACAGCAGCTGAAGCCAAAATTATTGATATCCTAGAGCACAGCCTGACAACTGTTGTCGGTCAAATCGTTCTAGATCAGGAAAAACCTAAGTATGCAGGCTACATTCGTTCGAAAAATCAGAAAATCAGTCAACCAATTTATGTTAAGAAACCAGCTCTTAAACTAGAAGGAACAGAAGTTCTCAAGGTCTTTATCGACAAATACCCAAGCAAGAAACATGATTTCTTTGTCGCAAGTGTTCTCGATGTGGTGGGGCATTCAACGGATGTCGGAATTGATGTTCTTGAGGTCTTGGAGTCTATGGACATTGTGTCCGAGTTTCCAGAAGCTGTTGTCAAGGAAGCAGAAAGTGTGCCTGATGCTCCGTCTCAAAAGGATATGGAAGGCCGTCTGGATCTAAGAGATGAGATTACCTTTACCATTGACGGCGCTGATGCCAAGGACTTGGACGACGCGGTGCATATCAAGGCCTTGAAAAATGGAAATCTGGAGCTTGGTGTTCACATCGCAGATGTTTCCTACTATGTAACCGAGGGTTCTGCCCTTGACAAGGAAGCCCTTAACCGCGCGACTTCAGTCTATGTAACAGACCGTGTGGTACCAATGCTTCCAGAACGACTGTCAAATGGCATCTGTTCCCTCAATCCTCAAGTTGACCGTCTGACCCAGTCTGCCATCATGGAGATTGATAAACATGGTCGTGTAGTCAACTACACCATCACACAAACGGTTATCAAGACAAGCTTCCGTATGACCTACAGTGATGTCAATGATATCCTAGCAGGTGACGAGGAGAAGAGACAAGAATATAAGAAAATTGTTCCAAGTATCGAACTCATGGCCAAGCTCCATGAAATTTTAGAAAACATGCGTGTGAAACGTGGAGCCCTCAATTTCGATACCAATGAAGCCAAGATTTTAGTGGATAAACAAGGCAAGCCTGTTGATATCGTCCTTCGTCAGCGTGGTGTTGCCGAGCGCATGATTGAGTCCTTTATGCTAATGGCCAACGAAACAGTTGCTGAGCACTTTAGCAAGTTGGATTTGCCTTTTATCTATCGAATTCACGAGGAGCCTAAGGCTGAAAAGGTTCAGAAGTTTATTGATTATGCTTCGAGCTTTGGCTTACGCATTTATGGGACTGCTAGCGAGATTAGCCAGGAGGCCCTCCAAGACATCATGCGTGCTGTTGAGGGAGAACCTTATGCGGATGTATTGTCCATGATGCTTCTTCGCTCCATGCAGCAGGCTCGCTATTCGGAGCATAATCACGGTCACTATGGATTAGCAGCAGATTACTACACTCACTTTACTAGTCCGATTCGTCGTTATCCAGACCTTCTTGTTCATCGCATGATTCGGGATTATGGGCGTTCTAAGGAAATAGCAGAGCATTTTGAGCAAGTGATTCCAGAGATTGCGACCCAGTCTTCCAACCGTGAACGTCGTGCCATTGAGGCTGAACGTGAAGTCGAAGCCATGAAAAAGGCTGAGTACATGGAAGAATACGTAGGTGAAGAGTACGATGCTGTTGTATCAAGCATCGTCAAATTCGGTCTCTTTGTTGAATTGCCGAATACAGTTGAGGGCTTGATTCACATCACTAATCTACCTGAGTTTTATCATTTCAATGAACGTGATTTGACTCTTCGTGGGGAAAAATCGGGGACAACCTTCCGTGTAGGTCAACAGATTCGTATTCGGGTTGAAAGAGCGGATAAGATGACAGGTGAAATTGACTTCTCTTACATTCCAAGTGAATTTGATGTGATTGAAAAAGGCTTGAAACAAGCTAGTCGCAAAGACAGAGGACGTGGTTCAAGTCGTCGTTCAGATAAGAAGGAAGACCAGAGAAAATCAGGACGCTCAAATGATAAGCGCAAGCATTCACAAAAAGACAAGAAGAAAAAGGGCAAGAAACCTTTTTACAAGGAAGTAGCTAAGAAAGGAGCCAAATATGGCAAAGGGCGAGGGAAAGGTCGTCGCACAAAATAAAAAGGCGCGTCACGACTATACAATCGTAGATACGCTAGAGGCAGGGATGGTCCTGACAGGAACTGAAATCAAGAGTGTACGAGCAGCTCGAATCAATCTCAAGGATGGCTTTGCACAAGTAAAAAATGGGGAGGTCTGGTTGAGCAACGTTCATATCGCACCTTACGAAGAGGGTAATATCTGGAATCAAGAACCAGAACGCCGTCGCAAACTCCTGCTCCATAAGAAACAAATTCAAAAATTGGAACAAGAGACTAAAGGAACAGGAATGACACTGATTCCCCTTAAAGTCTATATCAAAGATGGTTACGCTAAACTCCTTTTAGGTCTAGCTAAAGGGAAGCATGACTACGACAAACGGGAGTCTATCAAACGACGTGAGCAAAACCGCGACATCGCGCGTGTTATGAAAGCTGTTAATCAGCGATAAAAAGAGGAAATGAAAATGGAAAGACTAGTTGCCTATAAACGTATGCCTTTGTGGACTAAAGAAACCATGCCAGAGGCTGTTCAGCAGAAACATAATACCAAGGTTGGGACTTGGGGAAAGATTACTGTCTTGAAGGGAGCTCTCAAGTTTATTGAATTGACAGAAGATGGTGAGGTTTTAGCTGAGCACATCTTTGAAGCAGGAGCCGACAATCCCATGGCACAACCACAAGCCTGGCACCGAGTGGAAGCTGACACAGACGATGTGGAATGGTATTTGGAGTTTTATTGTAAACCTGAGGATTATTTCCCTAAAAAATACAATACCAATCCGGTTCATTCAGAGGTCCTAGAGGCTATGCAGACAGTAAAACCAGGGAAAGCCTTGGATTTGGGCTGTGGTCAGGGCCGTAATTCTCTCTTTTTAGCCCAACAAGGTTTTGATGTGACAGCTGTCGATCAAAATGAACTGTCCCTTGAAATCTTGCAAAGCATTGTTGAGCAGGAAGATTTGGATATGCCTGTTGGTCTTTACGATATCAATTCAGCCAGCATTGGGCAAGAATATGATTTCATCGTATCGACAGTTGTTTTGATGTTTTTGCAAGCGGACCGCATTCCTGCAATTATCAAAAATATGCAGGAGCATACCACGGTCGGTGGTTATAACCTTATCGTCTGTGCTATGGACACGGAGGATTATCCTTGCTCAGTGAACTTCCCATTCACATTTAAAGAGGGAGAATTGGCTGAATACTACAAGGATTGGGAGTTGGTCAAGTACAATGAAAATCCTGGTCATCTTCACCGTCGCGATGAGAATGGCAATCGCATTCAACTACGCTTTGCGACCATGCTAGCTAAGAAAATCAAGTAAACATACATGAAGATTAGGAATTTTCCTGATCTTTTTTCTTTTTTTCGAATAATATAGAAAAGGAGGGAAATCATGTTTGTTGCGAGAGATGCTAGGGGAGAATTGGTAAATGTGTTAGAGGATAAACTTGAGAAGCAGGCATACACCTGCCCAGCTTGTGGAGGTCAGCTCCGTTTGCGTCAAGGACCAAGTGTCCGGATACATTTTGCCCACAAAACCTTAAAAGACTGTGATTTTTCCTCTGAAAATGAAAGTCCAGAACACCTAGAAAATAAAAAATCACTTTATCACTGGTTGAAAACAGAGGCTGAGGTGCAATTAGAATCCCCTCTTCCAGAGCTTAAACAGATTGCGGATGTATTTGTAAATGGCAATCTAGCTCTAGAAGTTCAGTGTAGTCCCTTGACTCAAAAGGTTCTTAAAGAGCGAAGTGAGGGCTATCGTAGTCAGGGTTACCAAGTACTGTGGTTGCTGGGTCAAAAACTTTGGCTCAAGGACCGTTTGACTCGTCTGCAACAAGGTTTCATCTATTTCAGTCAAAACATGGGCTTTTATATTTGGGAAGTAGACAAGGGAAAACAGGTTTTAAGACTCAAATACCTGATTCACCAAGATCTTCGAGGCAAACTCCATTATCAGATTAAGGAATTTCCCTATGGTCAAGCTAGTTTATTGGAGATATTACGTTTCCCCTATAAGAAACAACAAATATCTCATTTTACAGTTTCTCAGGACAAGGACATCTGTTGCTATATCCGGCAACAACTGTATTATCAAAATCCTATCTGGATGAAAGAGCAAGCAGAAGCCTATCAAAAGGGAGAGAATATCCTGACTTATGGGCTAAAGGAATGGTATCCACAAATTCGACCACTAGTAGGTGATTTTTGCCAAATTAAGAAGGATTTGACCAGCTATTATCAGTATTTTCAAACCTATTACCAAAAAAATCCTCAGAATGATTGGCAAAAGCTTTATCCACCAGCCTTTTATCAGCAATATTTCTTGAAAAATATGGTAGAATAGAAAGGATGGAGGAATCTAATGGTATTACAAAGAAATGAAATAAATGAAAAAGATACATGGGATCTATCAACGATCTACCCAACTGACCAGGCTTGGGAAGAAGCCTTAAAAGATTTAACAGACCAATTGGAGACAGTAGCCCAGTATGAAGGTCATCTCTTGGATAGTGCGGATAACCTACTCGAAATCACTGAATTTTCTCTTGAGATGGAACGCCAAATTGAGAAGCTTTACGTTTATGCTCATATGAAAAATGACCAGGACACTCGTGAAGCCAAGTATCAAGAGTACTATGCCAAGGCAATGACTCTATACAGCCAGCTGGATCAAGCCTTTTCATTCTATGAGCCCGAATTTATGGAAATTAGTGAAAAGCAGTATGCTGACTTTTTAGAAGCTCAGCCAAAATTGCAGGTTTATCAACACTATTTTGACAAGCTTTTGCAAGGCAAGGAACACGTTCTTTCACAACGTGAAGAAGAATTATTAGCTGGAGCTGGGGAAATCTTTGGTTCGGCAAGTGAAACCTTCGCTATCTTGGACAATGCGGATATTGTGTTCCCTTATGTCCTCGACGATGATGGTAAGGAAGTGCAGCTCTCTCATGGGACTTACACACGTTTGATGGAGTCTAAAAATCGTGAGGTTCGCCGTGGTGCTTATCAAGCCCTTTATGCGACTTATGAGCAATTCCAACACACCTATGCTAAAACCTTGCAAACCAATGTTAAGGTGCAAAACTACCGTGCTAAGGTTCGCAACTACAAGAGTGCTCGTCATGCAGCTTTAGCAGCAAATTTTGTTCCAGAGAGTGTTTATGACAATTTGGTAGCAGCAGTTCGCAAGCATTTACCACTCTTGCATCGTTATCTTGAGCTTCGTTCAAAAATCTTGGGGATTTCAGACCTCAAGATGTACGATGTCTACACACCACTATCTTCAGTAGAATACAGCTTTACCTACGAGGAAGCCTTGAAAAAGGCAGAAGAGGCCTTGGCAGTCTTGGGTGAGGATTACTTGAGCCGTGTTAAACGTGCCTTTAGCGAGCGTTGGATTGATGTTTATGAAAATCAAGGCAAGCGTTCAGGAGCCTACTCTGGCGGTTCTTACGATACCAATGCCTTTATGCTCCTCAACTGGCAGGACAATCTAGACAATCTCTTTACCCTTGTCCATGAGACAGGCCACAGTATGCATTCTAGCTATACTCGTGAAACGCAGCCCTATGTTTACGGAGATTATTCTATCTTCTTGGCTGAGATTGCTTCAACTACCAATGAAAATATCTTGACGGAGAAATTGTTGGAAGAAGTGGAAGACGATGCAACACGCTTTGCTATTCTCAATAACTTCCTAGATGGTTTCCGTGGAACAGTTTTCCGTCAAACTCAATTTGCTGAATTTGAACACGCGATTCACCAAGCGGATCAAAATGGTGAAGTCTTGACAAGCGATTTCCTAAATAAACTCTACGCAGACTTGAACCAAGAGTATTATGGTTTGAGTAAGGAAGACAATCCTGAAATCCAATACGAGTGGGCTCGCATTCCACACTTCTACTATAACTACTATGTATATCAATATTCAACAGGCTTTGCAGCAGCCTCAGCCTTGGCTGAAAAGATTGTTCATGGTAGTCAAGAAGACCGTGACCGCTATATCGATTATCTCAAGGCAGGTAAGTCTGACTACCCACTTAATGTCATGAGAAAAGCTGGTGTTGATATGGAGAAGGAAGACTACCTCAACGATGCCTTTGCAGTCTTTGAACGTCGTTTGAATGAGTTTGAAGCCCTTGTTGAAAAATTGAGATTGGCATAAGATGGTTGAATCGTATAGTAAAAATGCCAACCATAACATGCGTCGTCCTGTTGTCAAAGAAGAAATTGTGGACTTGATGCGTCAGCGCCAAAAGCAAGTCACAGGATCTTTGAAAGAATTGGAAGATTTTGCTCGCAAGGAAAATATTCCCATCATTCCCCATGAAACGGTTGCTTATTTCCGTTTTCTCATGGAAACCATACAACCTAAAAATATTCTGGAAATAGGGACGGCCATCGGGTTTTCAGCCCTCTTGATGGCGGAACATGCTCCAAAGGCTAAGATTACAACCATTGACCGCAATCCAGAAATGATTGGATTTGCCAAGGAAAATTTCGCCCAGTTTGACAGTCGCAAGCAAATTACGCTCCTAGAAGGAGATGCGGTAGATGTCTTATCTACCTTGACAGAGTCCTATGATTTCGTCTTTATGGATTCTGCCAAGTCTAAATACATCGTCTTTCTGCCAGAAATCCTCAAACATTTGGAAGTCGGTGGTGTGGTTGTCTTGGATGATATTTTTCAAGGTGGTGATGTTGCCAAGGACATTATGGAGGTTCGTCGTGGCCAGCGAACTATTTATCGAGGCCTTCAAAGATTATTTGATGCAACTTTAGACAATCCAGGACTCACTGCAACATTAGTACCTTTAGGGGACGGCATTCTCATGCTTCGTAAAAATGTAGCAGATGTTCAATTGCTTGACAGCGAATAATTTTCAGAAAAATTTAAGAAAATATAGTAAAATAGATAGGGTAACACTTATCTCAAAGGAGTAGACATGAAGAAAAAACTATTGGCAGGTGCCATTACACTATTATCAGTAGCAACTTTAGCAGCTTGTTCGAAAGGTTCAGAAGGGGCAGACCTTATCAGCATGAAAGGGGATGTCATCACAGAACATCAATTTTATGAGCAAGTAAAAATCAATCCTTCGGCCCAACAAGTCTTGTTGAACTTGACTATTCAAAAAGTATTTGAGAAGCAATATGGCTCAGAGGTAGATGACAAAGAAATCGATGAAATCATTTCTGGAGAAGAAAAACAATATGGTGAGAATTACCAACGTGTCTTATCACAATCAGGTATGACTCTTGAAACACGTAAAGCACAAATTCGTACAAGTAAATTAGTTGAATTTGCAGTTAAAAAGGCTGCAGAAGCTGAACTGACAGATGATGCCTATAAGAAAGCATTTGACGAGTACACTCCAGATGTAACGGCTCAAATTATCCGTTTGGATAATGAAGATAAGGCTAAAGAAATTCTTGAAAAAGCTAAGGCTAGTGATGCAGACTTTGCTCAATTAGCTAAAGATAACTCAACTGATGAGAAAACCAAAGCGAATGGTGGTGAAATTACTTTTGATTCAGCTTCAACAGAGGTACCAGATCAAGTTAAGAAAGCAGCTTTTGCCTTGGATGTTAATGGCATTTCTGATGTCATTACAGCTACTGGTACTCAAGCATACAGCAGTCAGTATTACATTGTAAAACTCATTAAGAAAACAGAAAAGTCATCTAATATCGATGACTACAAAGAAAAATTGAAAACTGTTATCTTGGCTCAAAAACAAAATGATGCATCATTTGTTCAAAGTATTGTCGGAAAAGAATTGCAAGCAGCCAATATCAAGGTTAAAGACCAAGCCTTCCAAAATATCTTTACCCAATATATCGGTGGTGGCGATTCAAGCTCAAGCAGTTCTTCAAAAGAATAAAACAGAAAAGAGCCAAGTGCTCTTTTTCTTATGAGAAAATCTTCTATCTTAAAGGGTAAGAGTTTTTTTCTTTCGGAAAAAATGGTATAATAGCAATCAAAACTAGAAAATAAACGGAATTTGGGAATAATTTCTTTTGTTCTCATTAGATTGGTGATACTATGAAGATTAGTAAGAGGCACCTGTTAAACTATTCTATTCTAGTTCCTTACTTACTTTTATCTATTTTGGGCTTGATTGTAGTTTATTCTACAACCAGTGCCATTCTTATCGAAGAAGGTAAAAGTGCCCTCCAATTGGTTCGAAGTCAGGGAATGTTTTGGATACTTAGTTTAATATTGATTGCCTTGATATATAAGCTGAAACTGAATTTTTTAAGAAAAGAACGACTGCTATTTATTGTTATGTTTGTTGAGCTGATTCTTTTGGCTCTGGCTCGCTTAATTGGTACGCCAGTCAATGGAGCCTATGGTTGGATTTCAGTAGGACCTTTGACCATTCAGCCAGCTGAGTATTTGAAGATTATCATCGTCTGGTACTTGGCCCAACGTTTCTCAAAACAACAGGATGAAATTGGGATTTACGATTTTCAAGTTTTAACTCAAAATCAATGGATTCCTCGTGCTTTTAATGATTGGCGCTTCGTCCTACTAGTAATGATAGGAAGTTTAGCTATTTTCCCAGATCTGGGGAATGCTACCATCCTAGCTCTGGTCGCCTTGATTATGTATACAGTTAGTGGAATTGCTCATCGTTGGTTTATAGCCTTTATCGGTGTATTATTTGGAGTTTCAGCCCTATCCTTATCAGCTATTTCTATGATCGGGGTTGATAAGTTTTCAAAAGTTCCAGTATTTGGTTACGTTGCTAAGCGTTTCAGTGCCTACTTTAATCCCTTTGCCGATTTGGCAGGGTCAGGCCACCAACTTGCAAATTCCTACTTTGCCATGGTAAATGGTGGGTGGTTTGGTCTAGGCTTAGGAAATTCAATCGAAAAACGTGGTTATTTACCAGAGGCCCATACAGACTTTGTATTTTCAATTGTTATTGAAGAGTTTGGATTTGTGGGAGCCAGCTTGATTTTAGCACTTGTCTTTTTCCTGATTTTACGAATTATCCTAGTCGGTATTCGTGCTAAGAATCCCTTTAATTCCATGATGGCGATTGGGGTTGGGGGGATGATGCTGGTACAGGTATTTGTCAATATCGGTGGAATTTCTGGCATTATTCCTTCGACAGGAGTAACCTTCCCCTTCTTATCACAAGGAGGGAACAGTCTCCTAGTCTTGTCTGTAGCCATTGCTTTTGTCTTAAATATTGATGCAAGTGAAAAACGTGCCCAATTATATGAGGAGTTAGAAACTCACTCATCAAACTATATGTAGAGTTGATAGTGGAAAGGATTACCTATGTCTCTTCAAAAATTAGAAAACTATAGTAATAAAGCTGTCGTGCAAGAAGAAGTATTGATTTTAACAGAATTGTTAGAAGATATCACTAAAAATATGCTTGCCCCAGAGACTTTTGCAAAAATCATGGAGTTGAAAGAATTATCAACTCAAGAAGATTATCAGGGCTTGAACCAATTGGTTACGAGTCTGTCAAATGATGAAATGGCTTATATTTCACGCTATTTCTCTATCTTGCCTCTTTTGATTAATATTTCAGAAGACGTGGATTTGGCCTATGAAATCAACCATCAAAATAATATCGATCAAGATTATCTTGGGAAATTATCAGCAACGATCAAAATGGTTGCAGAAAAAGAAAATGCAGTTGAAATTCTAGAACATTTGAATGTTGTCCCTGTTTTGACTGCCCATCCAACACAAGTACAACGTAAGAGTATGTTGGATTTGACCAATCATATCCATACCCTCTTGCGTAAGTATCGTGATGTGAAATTAGGCTTGATTAATAAGGAAAAATGGCATAATGATCTCCGTCGTTATATTGAGATTATCATGCAGACAGATATGATTCGTGAAAAGAAATTGAAAGTTACCAATGAAATCACGAATGTTATGGAATACTACAATAGTTCATTCCTCAAGGCAGTTCCTCATTTGACTGCTGAGTACAAACGTCTGGCTAAAAAACATGGCTTGGAGTTGAAACATCCAAAACCAATTACCATGGGTATGTGGATTGGTGGAGACCGTGATGGGAATCCTTTTGTTACAGCAGATACCTTGAAACAATCTGCTATGACTCAGTGTGAAGTCATCATGAACTACTATGATGAAAAGATTTACCAACTTTATCGTGAGTTCTCTCTCTCAACCAGTATTGTTAATGTAAGCAAGCAAGTCAGAGAAATGGCTCGTCAGTCTAAGGATAATTCGATTTATCGTGAAAAAGAGCTATACCGCCGTGCCTTGTTTGATATTCAATCAAAAATCCAAGCAACAAAAACCTATCTGATTGAGGATAAGGAAGTTGGGGCTCGCTATGAAACGGCCAATGATTTTTATAAGGATTTAATTACTATTCGTGATTCCCTCTTGGAAAACAAGGGTGAAGCACTGATTTCTGGTGATTTTGTTGAGCTGATTCAGGCAGTTGAAATTTTTGGTTTTTATTTGGCTTCTATCGACATGCGTCAAGATTCTAGTGTTCATGAAGCCTGTGTAGCAGAACTTTTGAAATCAGCAGGTATTCATTCTCATTATAGCGAACTAAGTGAAGAAGAAAAATGCCAGCTTCTCTTGAAAGAATTAGAGGAAGATCCACGTATTCTTTCTGCCACTCACGTTGAAAAATCAGAGTTACTTGAAAAAGAATTGGCTATTTTCAAGGCTGCTCGTAAGTTGAAAGATAAGTTGGGTGATGACGTTATTCGCCAGACCATTATTTCACATGCAACTAGCGTATCTGACATGTTGGAATTGGCTATCTTGCTAAAAGAAGTAGGGTTAGTTGATAAAGAAAGAGCCCGTGTCCAAATCGTTCCTCTCTTTGAAACAATAGAGGACTTGGACCACTCAGAAGAAACCATGAGAGAATACCTTTCTCTTCCTCTTGCTAAGAAATGGATTGCTTCGCGCAATAACTACCAAGAAATCATGCTTGGTTACTCTGATAGTAATAAAGATGGTGGATACCTATCATCATGTTGGACCCTCTACAAGGCTCAACAACAATTGACTGCTATCGGAGATGAATTTGGCGTTAAGGTTACCTTCTTCCATGGCCGTGGTGGGACTGTCGGTCGTGGTGGTGGACCAACCTATGAAGCCATCACCTCTCAACCGCTCAAGTCTATTAAGGATCGTATCCGCTTGACGGAGCAGGGTGAAGTAATTGGGAATAAATACGGTAATAAAGACGCGGCTTACTATAACCTTGAAATGTTAGTATCTGCAGCCATTAACCGTATGATTACTCAGAAGAAGAGTGATACCAATACCTCAAATCGTTATGAAGCTATTATGGACCAAGTGGTGGACCGTAGTTACGATATCTACCGTGATTTAGTCTTTGGTAATGACCATTTCTATGATTATTTCTTCGAGTCAAGTCCAATCAAGGCTATTTCAAGCTTTAATATTGGTTCTCGCCCTGCCGCTCGTAAGACGATTACTGAAATCGGTGGTTTGCGAGCTATTCCTTGGGTATTCTCATGGTCACAAAGCCGTGTCATGTTCCCTGGCTGGTATGGTGTCGGATCAAGTTTCAAAGAATTTATTGATAAAAATCCAGAAAATATCGCTATCCTACGAGATATGTACCAAAATTGGCCTTTCTTCCAGTCACTTCTTTCAAATGTTGATATGGTCTTGTCAAAATCAAATATGAACATTGCTTTTGAATATGCCAAACTGTGTGAAGATGAAGAAGTAAAAGCAATCTATGAGACTATTCTAAATGAATGGCAAGTTACCAAGGAAGTTATCTTGGCTATCGAAGGTTATGATGAACTCTTGGCTGAAAATCCATATCTAAAAGCAAGTTTGGATTACCGTATGCCTTACTTTAATATCCTCAACTATATCCAGTTGGAGTTGATTAAACGTCAACGCCGAGGAGAATTATCAAGCGACCAAGAAAAATTAATCCATACAACCATCAACGGAATTGCGACAGGATTGCGTAATTCAGGCTGATACCTATCAAACTTCCTCTTTTCCATAGGGGAAGTTTTTGATATTTCAAAAAAAATGTTAAAAGAGTCTTGACAAGTAGTTGAAAAATGATATAATTTAACCATTCAGAAAAGTAATCATACAAACTTTTTAGAGAGTCTGTGGTAGCTGAAAACAGATATGTGATGATGATGAAAATTGGGCTGAATGTTATTTAGAATTTGAAATCATAAAAATTCGGTGAGCACACCTTACAGTGCATCTCGTTATTGCGAGACAGAGCGATAGGGAAATTCCCTATAATTGAGGTGGTACCGCGCATCGACGTCCTCACACAAGTTTTTTGTGTGAGGATTTTTTTGATGGAGGTTAGTATGGAAAGAAAACGATGGCGTCGCTTGTTTATACTCAATGAAAATCAAAGTACAAACTAGGAAGCTAGCCGCAGGTTGCTCAAAGCACTGCTTTGAGGTTGTGGATAGAACTGACGAAGTCAGTAACCATAGCTACGGCAAAGTGAAGCTGAAGTGGTTTGAAGAGATTTTCGAAGATTATTAGATAAGTGAAGTATTTTAAAGGAATAAAAAAGGAGAAATAGAATGAAAAATAAACGTTTAATTGGAATTATCGCTGCATTAGCAGTCTTAGTAGCAGGAAGCTTGATTTACTCTTCAATGAATAAACCAGAAGCTAAGAATGAGAAGAAAGTTGCCAAAGTTGGTGTCCTTCAGTTTGTGAGCCATCCATCTCTTGACTTGATTTATAAAGGGATTCAAGATGGACTTGCAGAAGAAGGTTATAAAGATGACCAGTTGAAGATTGACTTTATGAACTCAGAAGGTGACCAAAGTAAGGTTGCGACAATGAGTAAACAATTGGTTGCAAATGGGAATGACCTTGTGGTTGGTATTGCAACGCCAGCTGCTCAAGGTTTGGCAAGCGCCACAAAAGACCTACCTGTTATCATGGCTGCTATTACAGACCCAATCGGTGCTAACTTGGTCAAAGATTTGAAAAAACCAGGTGGCAACATTACAGGGGTATCTGACCACAATCCAGCTCAACAACAAGTTGAACTCATCAAAGCTTTGACACCAAATGTGAAAACAATCGGAGCTCTTTACTCAAGTAGCGAAGACAATTCAAAAACTCAAGTTGAAGAATTTAAGGCTTATGCTGAAAAAGCAGGTTTGACAGTGGAAACATTTGCAGTTCCTTCAACAAATGAAATTGCTTCAACAGTTAATGTTATGACTAGCAAGGTCGATGCTATCTGGGTTCCAATTGATAACACCATTGCATCAGCTTTTTCAACAGTTGTATCAAGCAACCAATCAGCTAAAAAACCAATTTATCCAAGCGCGACTGCAATGGTAGAAGCTGGTGGTTTGGCATCAGTTGTAGTTGACCAACATGATCTCGGTGTGGCAACAGGTAAAATGATTGCACAAGTTTTGAAAGGTGCAAAACCAGCTGATACTCCAGTCAATGTCTTTTCAACTGGTAAGTCAGTGATTAATAAAAAATTGGCACAAGAGCTAGGTATTACGATTCCTGAATCTGTTCTTAAAGAAGCAGGACAAGTGATTGAATAATCTGTAATGGAGGAGTTGGGGACATCTCCTCCAATTTTTTACAATAGAAATCATATAGAAAAGGTTAAGAAACAGATGATATTATCTATTATTTCTCAAGGATTTGTCTGGGCTATTTTAGGTCTGGGAATCTTTATGACATTTAGGATTTTGAACTTTCCAGATATGACGACAGAAGGTTCCTTCCCTCTTGGGGGAGCTGTTGCTGTCACTCTGATAACCAAAGGTGTGAATCCTTTTTTAGCGACACTTGTTGCTGTAGGAGCAGGTTGTTTGGCTGGTATGGCAGCAGGCCTTCTTTATACAAAAGGGAAGATCCCAACCTTGCTCTCAGGGATTTTGGTGATGACTTCCTGTCACTCTATCATGCTCTTGATTATGGGACGTGCGAATTTAGGCTTGCTTGGAACTAAGCAAATTCAGGATGTTTTACCTTTTGATTCAGACTTGAACCAACTCTTGACAGGTCTCATCTTTGTCAGTCTTGTTATTGCTCTCATGCTCTTTTTCTTGGATACCAAACTAGGACAAGCCTATATTGCTACAGGTGACAATCCTGATATGGCTAGAAGTTTCGGGATTCATACTGAACGCATGGAGCTCATGGGATTGGTCTTATCAAATGGTGTGATTGCCCTTGCAGGAGCTCTCATTGCCCAGCAAGAAGGGTATGCTGATGTATCTCGAGGAATTGGGGTTATCGTTGTGGGGCTTGCAAGTTTGATTATTGGAGAAGTTATCTTCAAGAGTTTGAGCTTGGCAGAACGTCTGGTTACCATTGTTGTAGGTTCTATCGCTTATCAATTCTTAGTGTGGGCAGTTATTGCGCTTGGCTTTAATACAAGTTACCTTCGTTTGTACAGCGCCGTGATTTTAGCAGTCTGCCTCATGATTCCAACATTTAAGCAAACAATCTTGAAAGGAGCCAAATTAAGCAAATGACAGCAATTGTAGAATTAAAAAATGCAACCAAAGTCGTTAAAAATGGCTTTGATGAAGAAAAGATTATTTTAAATGATGTTTCCTTAGAAATTTTTGAACGGGACTTTATCACGATTTTGGGTGGAAATGGTGCTGGTAAATCAACTCTTTTTAATACTATTGCAGGAACTTTATCACTAACCAGTGGAACTATCCGTATTTTAGGTGAGGATGTTACCAAGTTTTCACCAGAGAAGAGAGCCAAGTATCTGTCTCGAGTCTTCCAAGATCCCAAGATGGGGACAGCTCCTCGTATGACAGTGGCAGAGAATCTCTTGATTGCCAAATTTCGTGGTGAAAAGCGTGGATTGTTACCACGACGCTTGACTAGTTATAAGGATGAATTTCAAGCGACCATTGAAAAAGTGGGAAACGGTCTTGAGAAACACTTGAATACACCGATTGAGTTCTTATCAGGTGGACAAAGACAGGCTTTGAGTCTCTTGATGGCAACCTTGAAGCGTCCTGAATTACTCTTGTTAGACGAGCATACTGCAGCCCTTGATCCAAAGACCAGTGTGGCCTTGATGGAATTGACGGATGAATTTGTCAAGAAAGATCAGTTGACAGCGCTTATGATTACCCATCATATGGAAGATGCTCTTAAGTATGGCAATCGCTTAATTGTCATGAAAGAAGGACGAATTATCCAAGATTTGAAGCAAGAAGAAAAAGCAAAAATGAAAATCTCTGATTATTATCAACTCTTTGAATAAAGTAGGGAAAATGCGTGAAATGGTTTACTTTTTTTCTGAAATAAAGTATACTATATAAAGTAAACTATGATAACATGGAGGTATTGTGTATGGTTGACAAACAAGTCATTGAAGAAATCAAAAACAATGCCAACATTGTGGAAGTCATAGGGGATGTGATTTCTTTACAAAAGGCAGGACGGAACTATCTAGGGCTCTGTCCTTTTCATGGTGAAAAAACACCTTCTTTTAACGTTGTAGAGGACAAGCAGTTTTACCACTGTTTTGGTTGTGGTCGCTCAGGTGATGTCTTTAAGTTCATCGAGGAGTACCAAGGGGTTCCCTTTATGGAGGCTGTCCAAATCTTAGGTCAGCGTGTCGGGATAGAGGTGGAAAAACCGCTTTATAGTGAACAGAAGCCAGTCTCGCCTCACCAAGCTCTTTATGATATGCACGAAGATGCGGCTAAATTTTATCATGCTATTCTCATGACAACGACCATGGGGGAAGAGGCTAGAAACTACCTTTATCAGCGTGGTTTGACAGATGAAGTGCTCAAGCATTTTCGGATTGGTTTGGCACCTCCAGAACGAAACTATCTCTATCAACGTTTGTTTGGTCAGTATCGTGATGAAGATTTCCTAGATTCAGGACTGTTTTATCTCTCGGATGCCAATCAATTTGTAGATACCTTTCACAATCGGATTATGTTTCCCCTGACAAATGACCAAGGAAAGGTCATTGCTTTCTCAGGTCGTATCTGGCAGAAAACGGATTCACAAACTTCTAAGTATAAAAATAGCAGATCGACTGCAATTTTTAATAAAAGTTACGAATTATATCATATGGATAGGGCAAAAAAATCTTCTGGTAAAGCCAGTGAGATTTACCTCATGGAAGGATTCATGGATGTCATTGCAGCCTATCGCGCTGGGATCGAAAATGCTGTCGCATCTATGGGAACAGCCTTGAGTCGAGAGCATGTTGAGCATCTGAAAAGGTTAACCAAGAAGTTAGTCCTTGTTTACGATGGCGATAAGGCTGGGCAAGCCGCGACTTTGAAAGCATTGGATGAAATTGGTGATATGCCTGTGCAAATCGTCAGCATGCCTGATAACTTGGATCCAGATGAGTATATACAAAAAAATAGCCCCGAAGACTTGGCCTATCTATTAACGAAAACTCGTATTAGTCCAATTGAGTTCTACATTCATCAGTACAAACCTGAAAATAGTGAAAATCTGCAGGCTCAGATTGAGTTTATTGAAAAAATAGCTCCCTTGATTGTTCAAGAAAAGTCTATCACTGCTCAAAACAGCTATATTCATATTTTAGCTGACAGTCTGGCATCCTTTGATTATGCCCAGATTGAGCAGATTGTGAATGAGAGTCGTCAGGCACAAAGGCAGAATCGTATGGAAGGAACTTCCAGACCGACGCAAATCACTATGCCTGTCACCAAGCAGTTATCGGCTATTATGAGGGCAGAAGCCCATCTACTTTATCGGATGATGGAATCTCCTCTTGTTTTGAACGATTACCGTTTACGAGAAGATTTTACATTTGATACACCTGAATTTCAGGTCTTATATGACTTGCTTGGTCAGTATGGCAATCTTCCTCCAGAAGTTCTAGCAGA
Source organism: Streptococcus mitis (assembly GCA_001914195.1). GTDB lineage: Bacteria > Bacillota > Bacilli > Lactobacillales > Streptococcaceae > Streptococcus > Streptococcus mitis_F. Next base: position 65,285 of record MKYF01000017.1, read on the forward strand.
ACAGACAGAGGAAGTTGAAAGAGCTTGGTACCAAGTCTTAGCTCAGGATTTGCCTGCTGAGATGTCACCGCAGGAACTAAGTGAAGTAGAAATGACTCGAAACAAGGCTCTCTTGAATCAGGACAATATGAGAATCAAAAAGAAGGTGCAGGAAGCTAGCCATGTAGGAGATACAGATACAGCACTAGAAGAATTGGAACGTTTAATTTCACAAAAGAGAAGAATGGAGTAATAATGGTAACAAAACAAAAAGAAGTAACAACATTTGACGTACAAGTAGCAGAATTTATCCGTAATCATAAGCAAAAAGGGACAGCAACAGACGATGAAATCAATGCAAGTCTTGTCGTTCCTTTTACCTTGGATGCTGATGGGATTGAAGATCTCTTGCAACGGATCCAGGATGCAGGGATTTCGATCACAGATAACGAAGGAAATCCAAGTGCGCGTGTTCTTAGTGCTGAAGAAGAGCCAGAACTCAGCGATGAGGACTTAATTGGTTCAACTTCTGCTAAGGTTAATGACCCTGTCCGTATGTACTTGAAAGAAATCGGGGTCGTTCCTCTCTTGACCAATGAAGAGGAAAAAGAATTGGCACTAGCAGTTGAAGCTGGTGATATCGAAGCTAAACAACGTCTTGCGGAAGCCAACCTTCGTTTGGTTGTTTCTATTGCCAAACGCTATGTTGGACGCGGTATGCAGTTCCTTGACTTGATTCAAGAAGGAAATATGGGCTTGATGAAGGCGGTTGACAAGTTTGACTATTCTAAAGGGTTCAAGTTCTCAACTTATGCAACTTGGTGGATTCGTCAGGCTATCACTCGTGCTATTGCGGATCAAGCTCGTACTATCCGTATCCCAGTTCACATGGTTGAAACCATCAATAAATTGGTTCGTGAACAGCGTAATCTCCTTCAAGAATTGGGACAAGATCCAACACCTGAACAAATCGCTGAACGTATGGATATGACACCTGACAAGGTTCGTGAAATCTTGAAGATTGCCCAAGAACCAGTATCTCTTGAAACTCCTATTGGTGAAGAGGATGATAGCCATCTTGGGGACTTTATCGAAGATGAAGTGATTGAAAATCCAGTGGACTATACAACTCGTATCGTCTTGCGTGAGCAGTTGGATGAGGTTTTGGATACTCTTACAGATCGTGAAGAAAACGTCTTGCGCTTGCGCTTCGGACTAGATGATGGAAAAATGCGCACCCTTGAAGATGTGGGGAAAGTCTTTAACGTAACCCGTGAGCGTATCCGTCAGATTGAAGCCAAGGCTTTGAGAAAACTACGCCAACCAAGTCGCAGCAAACCGCTTCGTGATTTTATTGAAGACTAAGAGTGAGGATGAATATGGCTTATACAGAAGAGCAAATTGAAAACATCAAAACACGAATTTTAACAGCCTTGGAAGAAGTCATCGACCCCGAGTTGGGAATCGATATTGTCAATCTTGGTTTGATTTATGAGATTCGTTTTGACGGCGACACAGGGCAAACAGAGATTGATATGACGTTGACAACTATGGGTTGTCCCTTGGCAGACCTTTTGACTGACCAGATTTATGATGCCATGACAGAGGTGCCAGAAGTAACGGATACTGAGGTTAAATTAGTTTGGTATCCAGCCTGGACAGTTGAAAAAATGAGTCGCTATGCACGCATTGCCCTAGGAATTAAATAAACATATAAAAACATGTGAGAGACCGTTGGAAAAGTGAGGAAATTTCCCCCTCTTTTCCTCTAGTCTCTCCTTTCTTTTGCTGATTTTATTCAAAGAAAATGATATAATAGTAGTTATGGAAAAAAAGAAATTACGCATCAATATGTTGAGTTCAAGTGAGAAAGTAGCAGGACAAGGAGTTTCAGGTGCTTACCGTGAATTAGTTCGTCTTCTTCATCGTGATGCCAAGGACCGATTGATTGTTACAGAAAATCTTCCAATAGAGGCAGATGTGACTCACTTTCATACAATTGATTTCCCCTATTATTTATCAACATTCCAAAAGAAACGCTCAGGAAGGAAAATTGGCTATGTTCATTTCTTACCTGATACACTTGAGGGGAGTTTGAAAATTCCATTTTTCTTAAAGGGAATTGTGAAACGCTATGTATTTTCTTTTTACAACCGGATGGAGCACTTGGTAGTGGTCAATCCTATGTTTATCGAGGATTTGGTCGCAGCTGGTATTCCACGTGAAAAAGTGACTTATATTCCTAACTTTGTAAACAAGGAAAAATGGCATCCTCTTCCACAGGAAGAGGTAGCGAAACTGCGTACAGAGCTAGGTCTTAGTGATAATCAGTTTATCGTAGTAGGTGCTGGTCAAGTTCAGAAGCGCAAAGGGATTGACGATTTTATCCGTCTGGCTGAGGAATTGCCGCAAATTACCTTTATCTGGGCCGGTGGTTTCTCTTTTGGTGGTATGACAGATGGTTATGAACGCTACAAGAAAATCATGGAGAATCCCCCTAAAAATTTGATTTTTCCAGGTATTGTGTCACCAGAGCGTATGCGCGAATTGTATGCCCTAGCGGACCTTTTCTTGTTGCCTAGTTACAATGAGCTCTTTCCGATGACGATTTTAGAGGCTGCCAGTTGTGAAGCTCCTATTATGTTGCGTGATTTAGATCTTTATAAGGTAATTTTAGAGGGAAATTATCGGGCGACAGCAGATAGAGAAGAGATGAAAGAAGCTATTCTGGAATATCAAGCAAATCCTGCTGCCTTAAAAGACCTCAAAGAAAAGGCTAAGAATATTTCCAGAGAATATTCAGAAGAGCATCTGTTACAAATCTGGTTGGACTTTTATGAGAAACAAGCCGCTTTAGGGAGAAAGTAAAAAGTGAGGTAATCTATGCGAATTGGTTTATTTACAGATACCTATTTTCCTCAGGTTTCAGGTGTTGCGACCAGTATTCGAACCTTGAAAACAGAGCTTGAAAAGCAGGGGCACGCTGTTTTTATCTTTACGACGACAGATAAGAATGTCAATCGTTATGAAGATTGGCAAATTATCCGCATTCCAAGTGTTCCCTTCTTTGCTTTTAAGGATCGCCGCTTTGCCTATCGAGGTTTCAGCAAGGCGCTTGAAATTGCTAAACAATATCAGCTAGATATTATCCACACTCAGACAGAATTTTCTCTTGGCTTGTTGGGAATTTGGATTGCGCGTGAATTGAAGATTCCAGTCATCCATACCTATCACACCCAGTACGAAGACTATGTGCATTATATTGCCAAGGGGATGTTGATTCGTCCGAGTATGGTCAAGTACTTGGTTAGAGGTTTCTTGCATGATGTAGATGGGGTTATTTGCCCGAGTGAGATTGTCCGTGACTTGTTATCTGACTATAAGGTCAAGGTGGAAAAACGGGTCATTCCAACTGGTATTGAATTAGCCAAGTTTGAGCGTCCAGAAATCAAGAAAGAAAATCTGAAAGAACTGCGTAGTAAACTAGGGATTCAAGATGATGAAAAGATGTTGCTTAGCCTTTCCAGAATTTCCTATGAAAAAAATATTCAAGCAGTACTAGCAGCCTTTGCAGAAGTTCTGAAAGAGGAGGACAAGGTTAAACTGGTGGTAGCTGGGGATGGTCCTTATCTGGATGACCTTAAAGAGCAAGCCCAGAAACTAGAGATTCAAGACTCGGTCATCTTTACAGGGATGATTGCTCCTAGTGAGACAGCTCTTTATTATAAGGCGGCGGATTTCTTCATCTCGGCCTCGACGAGTGAAACGCAAGGCTTGACTTACTTGGAAAGCTTAGCTAGTGGGACGCCTGTCATTGCTCACGGAAATCCTTATCTGGACAATCTCATCAATGACAAGATGTTTGGAACCTTGTACTATGGAGAACATGATTTGGCTGGAGCTATTTTGGAAGCCCTGATTGCAACACCAGACATGAATGAGCATACCTTATCAGAGAAATTATATGAGATTTCAGCTGAGAATTTTGGAAAACGGGTGCATGAGTTTTATCTTGATGCTATTATTTCAAATAATTTCCAGAAAGATTTAGCAAAAGATGATACGGTCAGTCAGCGTATTTTTAAGACAGTTTTGTATTTACCACAACAGGTAGTTGCTGTACCCGTAAAAGGCTCTAGACGCATGCTGAAGGCTTCAAAAACACAGTTGATCAGCATAAGAGATTATTGGAAAGACCATGAAGAATAGAAAGAGGAACAGTATGAAAAAACAATTAATGAGAAGCGGTCGTGATAAAAAGATTGCTGGTGTTTGTGCAGGGGTAGCCCATTATTTTGATATGGATCCTACTATTGTTCGCGTAATATGGGGTGTTCTTGCTTTTTGTTATGGAGCAGGAGTTGTAGCTTATATCATTTTATGGATTATTGCGCCAGTAGCAAGTGACTATTGAAAACTAGCTCAATTCATGCTAAGATAATAGAAAATAGAATGTAATGAAGGAGATAAAAATGGCATTTGGAGATAATGGAAATCGTAAAAAAACTATGTTTGAGAAAATAACCTTGTTTATCGTGATTATCATGCTAGTAGCAAGTTTATTGGGAATTTTTGCAACTGCAATTGGTGCACTCAGTAATCTATAAAATAGATTCAAGAAAATTTAGTGACTGGGATTTCCCAGCCCTTTTTTAAAGTGAGAAGAAAAAATGAGTATGTTTTTAGATACAGCTAAGATCAAGGTCAAGGCTGGTAATGGTGGTGATGGCATGGTTGCCTTTCGCCGTGAAAAATATGTCCCTAATGGTGGTCCTTGGGGTGGTGATGGTGGTCGTGGAGGCAATGTCGTCTTCGTTGTAGATGAAGGTCTACGTACCCTCATGGATTTCCGCTATAATCGCCATTTCAAGGCTGATTCTGGTGAGAAAGGAATGACCAAAGGGATGCATGGTCGTGGTGCTGAGGACCTTAGAGTTCGAGTACCACAAGGTACGACTGTTCGTGATGCAGAGACTGGCAAGGTTTTGACAGATTTGATTGAACATGGTCAAGAATTTATTGTTGCCCACGGTGGTCGTGGTGGACGTGGAAATATTCGTTTTGCGACTCCCAAAAATCCTGCACCGGAAATCTCTGAAAATGGAGAACCAGGTCAGGAACGTGAGTTACAATTGGAACTAAAAATCTTGGCAGATGTTGGTTTAGTTGGATTCCCATCTGTAGGGAAATCAACACTTTTAAGTGTTATCACATCTGCTAAACCTAAAATTGGTGCCTACCACTTTACCACTATTGTGCCAAATTTAGGAATGGTTCGTACCCAATCAGGTGAATCCTTTGCAGTAGCTGATCTACCAGGATTGATTGAAGGTGCTAGTCAAGGTGTTGGTTTGGGAACTCAGTTCCTCCGCCACATCGAGCGTACACGTGTTATCCTCCATATCATTGATATGTCAGCTAGTGAAGGTCGTGATCCTTATGAGGATTATCTTGCCATTAACAAGGAGTTGGAGTCATATAATCTCCGTCTCATGGAGCGTCCACAGATTATCGTAGCCAACAAAATGGACATGCCTGAGAGTCAGGAAAATCTTGAAGAATTCAAGAAAAAATTGGCTGAAAACTACGATGAATTTGAAGAGTTACCAGCTATCTTCCCAATATCTGGTTTGACCAAGCAAGGTCTGGCTACGCTTTTGGATGCTACAGCTGAATTGTTAGACAAGACACCAGAATTCTTGCTCTATGACGAGTCTGATATGGAAGAAGAAGAAGTCTACTACGGCTTTGACGAGGAAGAGAAAGCCTTTGAAATTAGCCGTGATGACGATGCGACATGGGTACTTTCTGGTGAAAAACTCATGAAACTCTTTAATATGACCAACTTTGATCGTGACGAATCAGTCATGAAATTTGCCCGTCAGCTTCGTGGTATGGGAGTTGATGAATCTCTTCGTGCGCGTGGTGCTAAGGATGGGGATTTGGTCCGCATTGGTAAATTTGAATTTGAATTTGTAGACTAGGAGACTAGTATGGGAGATAAACCGATATCTTTCCGAGATGCGGATGGCAATTTCGTTTCCGCCGCAGACGTTTGGAATGAAAAGAAATTGGAAGAACTGTTTAATCGTCTCAATCCAAATCGTGCTCTGAGATTAGCACGAACTAAAAAGGAAAATCCATCTTAAATACGTAAGATAAAACTCCAATTATCAGTCAAGTTAACTATAACAAATAGAAGCTAAGATCGAGAAAGGGCAAAATTTGTCCTTTCTTTTCACTTATAAATTATAATATATTGAAATGGAATATAAACAAATAGACTAGGAAATTCAAATCAAATGACTAACAAGGCTTTATAAGTCGTGTTGTCCTATTCTAGCTTCAAGACACTGTATTTTTTCTATTGAAAAAGAATTTTTTTACAAAAATAGTTGGTTATTTAGTTTATTTATGCTATAATAGGAGCAATTATTTTTAGGAGGTGTCAGTATGTCTTATTTGTTTGAGATATTACCGAGTTTATTGAGAGGTGCAAGCATGACTTTACAGGTTTTTGCACTGGTCTTGATTTTTTCTATTCCCTTGGGCGTTTTGATTGCCTTTGCCTTGCAAGTCCATTGGAAGCTCCTCCATCATCTGATTAACATTTATATCTGGATCATGCGAGGCACACCCTTGCTCTTGCAATTAATCTTTATCTATTATGTGCTGCCAAGTATTGGGATTCGTTTGGACCGTCTTCCTGCGGCTATCATTGCCTTTGTGTTGAATTATGCGGCTTACTTTGCTGAAATCTTTCGTGGGGGAATTGATACCATTCCTAAAGGTCAATATGAGGCTGCCAAGGTCTTGAAGTTTAGTCCCTTTGACACAGTGCGCTACATTATTTTGCCTCAGGTAACCAAGATTGTTCTTCCTAGTGTCTTTAATGAGGTTATGAGTTTGGTCAAGGATACTTCTCTGGTCTATGCTCTAGGAATTTCAGATCTTATCTTGGCTAGTCGAACAGCTGCCAACCGTGATGCTAGCCTGGTTCCGATGTTCTTGGCAGGTGCTATTTACTTGATTTTGATTGGGATTGTGACCATTCTTGCCAAAAAAGTTGAGAAGAAGTACAGTTATTATAGATAGGAGGTTGCCATGTTAGAATTACGAAATATCAATAAGGGATTTGGTGAAAAGCAAATTTTATCCAATTTCAGTCTAAAAATTCCTGAAAAGCAAATCCTGGCTATCGTTGGGCCTTCTGGTGGAGGTAAAACAACTCTCTTACGTATGCTTGCGGGTCTTGAAACTATTGATTCAGGGCAAATCTTTTATAATGAAGAACCTTTAGAACTGGATGAATTGGAGAAGCGCAATCTACTAGGATTTGTATTCCAAGATTTTCAACTTTTCCCTCATTTATCAGTTCTGGACAATTTGACCTTATCGCCTGTGAAAACAATGGGAATGAAGCAGGATGAGGCTGAGCAGAAGGCACGAGGTCTCTTGGAGCAATTGGGACTGGCAGGGCACACAGACGCCTATCCATTCTCATTATCAGGTGGGCAAAAGCAACGTGTGGCCTTGGCGCGTGCTATGATGATTGATCCAGAAATCATTGGCTATGATGAACCAACTTCTGCCCTAGATCCAGAATTGCGCTTGGAAGTGGAAAAATTGATCTTGCAAAATAGGGAACTTGGGATGACGCAGATTGTGGTTACCCACGATTTACAGTTTGCTGAAAATATCGCGGATCAGATTCTCAAGGTTGAACCCAAGTAGGAGGTGCCGATGACTAATAAGAAAATTGCTTTAGTATTGGTTTCTCTCCTGACTCTCTTTTTAACAGCTTGTACTCAGAAGACTAGCGATCCAAAGCAAGATAACTGGAATAAGTATCAAGAGCAAAGCAGTATAACCATTGGTTTTGATAATACCTTCGTACCTATGGGATTTGAAGAAAAGAATGGCCAATATACAGGCTTTGATATTGACTTAGCACAAGCTGTCTCTGAAAAATTAGGTTTTAAGGTTCAATTTCAGCCAATCGACTGGGATATGAAGGAAACGGAACTGCAAAATGGAACTATAGATGCCATCTGGAATGGCTATTCTGCCACTGATGAACGCCGAGAGAAAGTTGCCTTTAGCATTCCTTATATGGAAAATCAGCAAGTTCTGGTTGCGAAGAAAGGCCAGCAAATTCATTCAGTAGAGGATATGAAGGATAAGACCTTGGGAGCCCAAGCCGGTTCCTCTGGTTATTTAGACTTTGAAGCTCAGCCAGATTTACTGAAAAATCGTGTCAAAGATCAGAAGGCTAATCAGTACCAGAGTTTTAATGAGGCCTTGATTGATTTGAAAAATGACCGGATTGATGCCTTGTTGATTGACCGAGTGTATGCTAATTACTATCTCCAGTCTGAGGGTATATTAAATGACTACAATGTCTTTTCAGCAGGATTTGAAAGTGAATCCTTTGCGGTCGGAGTTAGACCAGCTGATAAAAGATTACTGCAAGCTTTAAACCAGGCCTTTGTTCAACTTTACCAAGAAGGAAAGTTCCAAGAGATTAGCCATAAATGGTTTGGAGAAGATGTAGCAACCAAAGAAGTGAAAAGTAGAGATTGAGTTTTTACTCAGTCTCTTTTTGCATCAAAAAATCCTCTGACAAGAGCCAGAGGATAAGAATTTATTTCATTGTTGGGAAGAGCAATACGTCTCGGATAGTGGTTGTATCAGTGAGGAGCATGCAGAGACGGTCGATACCGATTCCCAAACCACCTGTAGGAGGCATACCGTATTCAAGGGCCTCGATGTAGTCATAGTCGATGCCTGTTGCTTCATCATCACCAAGTTCTTTGGCTTTGGCTTGGGCTTCGAAACGGCTAAGCTGGTCGATTGGGTCGTTCAACTCAGTAAAGGCATTACCGTACTCCTTGGTCATGATGAAGAGCTCGAAACGGTCAGTAAAGCGTTCGTCTTCAGGATTTTTCTTAGCCAGTGGAGATACAGCTACTGGATGGCCATAGACAAAGGTTGGTTGGATCAAGGTTTCTTCAACAAACTCTTCAAAGAAAGCATTGATGATGTGGCCAACTTCAGTGTAGTGTTTCTCAACTGGAACTTTCTTCTCAGCAGCGATAGCTTTGGCTTCTTCCAAAGTCATGTCTTGCCAGAAATCGACACCAGTAATTTCCTTGATAGCATCCACCATGTGAACACGTTTAAATGGTTCGTTGATTTTGATTTCAGTACCTTGATAGTTAACTGGGCCATCGCCTTTGACAGCTTTAGCAGCATGTTGGATAATGCCCTCCGTCAAGTCCATGATATCTTGGAAGTCAGCATAAGCTTGGTAAACTTCGATAGAAGTGAACTCAGGGTTGTGAGTAGCATCCATTCCTTCATTACGGAAGATACGGCCAATTTCATAGATACGCTCCATACCACCTACGATAAGGCGTTTTAAGTGGAGCTCAGTCGCGATACGAAGCACCATGTCAATGTTTTGGGCATTGTGGTGGGTGATAAATGGACGGGCAGAAGCACCACCGGCTTCGTTGTGAAGAACAGGTGTTTCCACTTCAAGGAAACCTTTTTGGTCAAGGTAACGACGAATTTCAGAGATGATTTTTGAACGAGTGACAAAGCGTTCAAAGCTTTCACGGTTAGAAATCAAGTCAAGGTAACGTTTACGGTAAATTGTTTCAACGTCTGTCAAACCATGGAATTTCTCAGGAAGAGGACGAAGGGCCTTAGACAAGTGTGTAATGTGAGTCGCCTTGATAGAGAGTTCTCCCATATCAGTACGCATTACTTCGCCTTCTACACCAAGGAAGTCACCAAGGTCTGCTTTTTTGAAGATTTCGTAGTTTTCTTCACCAACAGCATCCTTACGAACGTAGATCTGGATTTGACCTTCGCGGTCTTGAAGGTGGGCAAAACCTACTTTACCTTTACCACGTTTGGTTACCAAGCGTCCTGCGATAGTAGCTGTTTCGTTTTTATCGTGTAATTGTTCTTTATCGAGGTCGGCATATTTATCTTTTAATTCTTGTGAATTTGCAGTACGTTCAAAACGTTTTCCGAAAGGATCGATTCCTTGTTCACGGAGCGCAGCCATTTTTTCACGGCGAACGATCTGCTGGTCATTTAGTTCTTCCATATGTTCTGTTGACATGGGATCCTCCTAGTTTTACTCAAAATTGAATACGATGAGTCATTTTTTGCGATACTCCCATTTTATCATAAATAAGCAAGAAATTCACGAATAATCTTTCAAAACTAAAAAGAACTTGACGCTAAAATCAAGTTCTGTTATTGATAGGAAGTATCATTCCAAGTATCGAGAGTAAATGTTTCAAAATCATGGGTTTCTAGAATTGTCAGGCTGGCATTTGCTAGACCACCATCTTTACGAAGAAGTGGTTCTTGATATCCTAGAAGAGTACGAAGACTGGCAGTAAGATTAGCACCGTGACCGACAATTAGAATACGCTCAGCTGGACTATCTTTTAATGATTTGATAAATCGGATGGTCCGTTGTGTTGTACTGTAAAGTGACTCTGCGCCAAACATTTGAGTGTCAAATTGAGCAAGATTTGAACGGAAAGCCTGGATTTGTTGTGGGTAAATAGCTTCCAAGGTTGCGATTTTCAAACCTTCTAACTTCCCAAGTTGCCATTCACGGAGATTAGAGACGCTTTCCAAAGGACAGGGTGTCTTGAGTTGACTTTGGATAATCTCAGCAGATTTGACCGCTCGAGGTAAATTGCTTGAATAAATCTGATCAAAAGGAATTTCCTTGAGATACTGGCCTAGTCGTTTTAGGGTGTCAATGGATTCAGGAAGAAGGGGAGAGTCTCCACTAGCACCTTGAAAACGACCTTCTTGGTTCCAGACAGTACGGCCGTGGCGGACAAAGTAGAGTTTCATTACTTGCTGTCCTCCAAAATATCTGCAAAGTCAGCTTTTACAAAGCTAGCTAAGTCTTGGGGAGAGACTATAATGCTGTGACCAACTTCCCCAGCAGAGATAATCATTTGATCAAAGTCTAGAGCAATTTTATCGATAAAAATGGGATAATTATGTTTTTGACGAATTCCGACAGGATTATTTGCTCCATGAATGTAACCAGTTGTTTTTTCCAAGTCCTTTTGTGGAATCATACTCACTTTTTTATTGCCAGAAATTTTGGCTAGTTTCTTTTCCGACAAGTGTTGAGTGATAGGGACAATTCCGATAATCGGTCCTGTTTTATCTCCCAAAAGAGCCAAGGTTTTGAAAATCTGATCTCGTTCATAACCTTGAGGAAGCTCTCCTTCCAGGGCATTGATTTGAATCCCCTGATGTTGGATACCTGCTTTAGACAGGATTTGTTCTACTAATGTTTTTTTGACTTTAACTTTTTTTGCCATTATTTATACTTATCCTCCAATTGGCTCATCCAAATACCAAGCCAGATTCCCAGTGCAAAGAAGAAGGCGATGATGACATACCCAACAAGTGAAAGGCCTGTGTATTGGATACTCTCAGCGTTTCCTGCATTTGGAATCAAGATCAAAAGGGTGCTTGATAAGACGATTCCGATGATGAAATGATAGACGCGTGAGTGATAGTTGTTTAAGGCATAATCCATCAATTTTGAAAAAATAATGAGAGTTCCACCTGCCCCGATTCCAATCGGGAAGAAGGTTCCCAAGAGATCAAAGGTTTTAAAACCAGTCAACATAGGAGCATAGAGGCCCAAAATCAAAAGTAGATTTGATGGACTGAGACCAGGCACCAATACGCCAAGAGCTAGCAGTGCACCTGCTAAGACGAAATTAAGAAAGCTGGCACTTAAGGTTCCAACAACAAAATTTAAGGCATAGAGACCTAGTCCAGAAATGATAAAGGTTGTCCAGAACCAAGCTAAATCAATCTTGTCTCGGTCAGATTCTCGAGTTGATTCCTTGAGGAGACTAGGAACTGTACCAATAATGGCACCCGCAAAGCTCCATAAGACAAAGACCTGATAATTTTCAAGCAAGTATCCAATCGGGTAAGAAAATAAGCCAATTCCCAGAAGCATACCGATGGCAACTGGAATAAAGTACAAAACATTTTCTTTAAAGTCCTTAAAGGGGTGGGCCAGAAAGCCAATCATCCGTTCGTAAATTCCTAAGATTGCTGCTAGAACCCCTCCGGAAATTCCCGGTAGGATAAATCCAAGAGCAATTATAATCCCTTTAATAAGGCGTGCTAACCATGAGAGCATATTTTTCCTCCAACTATTTCTATTTCAAAAAATCCTTACTATATTGTATCACAATCAAACACAAAAAGAAAAAGCAAATGCTAAACAAATGCTTTTAAGGTTTTAAAAAGAGTTTTCTAAAGGTTTCTTCTTTGTTTTTTAAGGAAGAAATGACGTTGATATCTAAATCGTGGTCAAAGCCAGCAATTTTTCCTTTAGAAGTGTACTGGTGGATGTCGTAATCTAAGTCCGTATTAGGTTTGCTTTCGAAAAATCCAGTATTTGAACCGTATGAAGGAATCCAAACAGACGTAAACTTGTCCGTATCAATACTGTGTTCTTCCATGAAGTAGACCCCAACGTAGATACCGATGTTTTTAGCACCTAGCGATTCTAGTTTTGCACGAAAGGCTTCAACACCCTCGTTCATATTGGACATGGTTTTTTCTTCCACGTCTAGCCAATAGTAACTAGGGCTGTATGGTGAAGAGGCGTTATAAAAAACTTCAGCGGCTTTTTCCATTTCTTGGACACTTTTTCCAGCTAAATAAGCATAGACACCAACTGGGACATTTCGTTTTTGAAACTCCGTGATATGGGTTTTAAAGGCTTTATCTACCCCATTAACAAAGGCAGCATCGTTCTCTTTGGACGTTTGAGCGCCACTATGGACGCGAACAATAGCTCCAGAAATGTTTTGGGACAGAGTATCATAATTAATTTCCTCAGGACGCTGCCAACCAGAAACATCAATTACTGGTTTATCTATATTGTGTAGCGCTTGTGTTTCTACTTGCGCGATATTTGACTTTGTTTTTACAGGATGGTCCTCAAAACGAGGGCGATTCAGGATTAAAATGAAAATCATAATCCCAAAAAAACCAAATAAAATAAGCGGATTAATTTTCTTTCTCATATCTCATAATTTTACCTTAAAAATGAAAAAAAATCAAAAAAAAATACTCAAAAAATGGGTTAAGGAAAGGACTTTGGAGTATTTTTTCATTCAAGGGAGCGGAATGATTTGAAATATGGTATAATAAAAGGGAATTTCTAGAGAAAAGAGAAGATTATGTCAAATTATGCCATTATTTTAGCAGCGGGTAAAGGGACTCGCATGAAATCTGATTTGCCAAAAGTGTTGCACAAGGTTGCGGGTATTTCTATGTTGGAACATGTTTTCCGTAGTGTGGGAGCTATCCAACCTGAAAAGACAGTAACAGTTGTAGGACACAAGGCGGAATTGGTTGAAGAGGTCTTGGCTGGACAGACAGAATTTGTGACTCAATCTGAACAGTTAGGTACTGGTCATGCGGTTATGATGACAGAGCCTATCTTAGAAGGTTTGTCAGGTCACACCTTGGTTATTGCAGGAGATACCCCTTTAATCACAGGTGAAAGCTTGAAAAACTTGATTGATTTCCACATCAATCATAAAAATGTGGCCACTATCTTGACTGCTGAAACAGATAATCCTTTTGGCTATGGACGAATTGTTCGTAATGACAATGCTGAGGTTCTTCGCATTGTTGAGCAGAAGGATGCCACAGATTTTGAAAAGCAAATCAAGGAAATCAACACTGGAACATATGTTTTTGACAACGAGCGTTTGTTTGAGGCTTTGAAAAATATCAATACCAATAACGCTCAAGGTGAATACTATATTACAGACGTTATTGGTATTTTCCGTGAAGCTGGTGAAAAAGTTGGCGCTTATACTTTGAAAGATTTTGATGAAAGTCTTGGGGTAAATGACCGTGTGGCACTTGCGACAGCTGAGTCAGTTATGCGTCGTCGCATCAATCATAAACACATGGTCAATGGGGTCAGCTTTGTCAACCCAGAAGCAACTTATATCGATATTGATGTTGAGATTGCTCCCGAAGTTCAAATCGAAGCCAATGTTACCTTGAAAGGGCAAACGAAAATTGGTGCTGAGACTGTTTTGACAAACGGTACTTATGTAGTGGACAGCACTGTCGGAGCAGGAGCGGTCATTACCAATTCTATGATTGAGGAAAGTAGTGTTGCAGACGGTGTAACAGTCGGTCCTTACGCCCACATTCGTCCAGGTTCATCTCTAGGTGCCCAAGTCCATATTGGAAACTTTGTTGAGGTGAAAGGTTCTTCTATCGGCGAGAATACTAAGGCTGGTCATTTGACTTATATCGGAAACTGTGAAGTGGGTAGCAAGGTTAATTTCGGTGCTGGAACCATTACAGTCAACTACGATGGTAAAAATAAATACAAGACAGTCATTGGTAACAATGTCTTTGTTGGTTCAAATTCAACCATTATTGCGCCAGTAGAACTTGGTGACAATTCCCTCGTTGGTGCGGGTTCAACTATTACCAAAGACGTTCCAGCAGATGCTATTGCTATTGGTCGCGGACGTCAGGTCAACAAAGACGAATATGCAACACGTCTTCCTCATCATCCTAAGAATCAGTAGGAGCCTATCATGGAATTTGAAGAAAAAACGCTTAGTCGAAAAGAAATCTATCAAGGACCAATTTTTAAACTGGTCCAAGATCAGGTTGAATTACCAGAAGGTAAGGGAACTGCCCAACGCGATTTGATTTTCCACAATGGAGCTGTCTGTGTTTTAGCAGTAACGGATGAGCAAAAACTCATCTTGGTCAAGCAGTACCGCAAAGCCATCGAGGCTGTGTCTTACGAGATTCCAGCTGGAAAGTTGGAAGTAGGAGAAAATACAGACCCTGTCGCAGCAGCTCTGCGTGAATTAGAGGAAGAAACAGCTTATACAGGAAAATTAGAACTCTTGTACGACTTTTACTCAGCCATTGGCTTTTGTAATGAAAAGTTAAAACTATACCTAGCGAGCGACTTGACAAAGGTGAAAAATCCGCGTCCACAGGATGAGGATGAAACCTTGGAAGTCCTTGAAGTGAGCTTAGAAGAAGCCAAGGAATTAATCCAATCGGGTCATATCTGTGATGCCAAGACAATTATGGCTGTTCAGTATTGGGAATTGCACAAAAAATAGAGGAGGTCAGTATGGGTAAACCTTTATTAACGGATGAAATGATTGAAAGAGCTAATAGAGGCGAAAAAATTTCAGGTCCCCCTTTACTAGATGATAATGAGGAGACTAAGATTTTACCAACCTCTTCTTCCTGTTTTGGTTATGCCAATCCTAAGGATCATGGTTTTAGCCAAGAAACCTTGAAGATTCAGGTCGAACCGTCTATTCATAAAAGCCGTCGCATTGAAAATACCAAGAGAAATGTCTTCAATTCTAAGTTGAATATGATTTTATTTGCAGTCATCTTTCTCTTGATTTTGCTTGTCTTAGCAATGAAACTGTTGTAATAGAAAAGGAATTGAAATGAAAATAGGAATTATTGCGGCTATGCCAGAAGAACTGGCGTATCTGGTCCAGCATTTAGACAATGCCCAGGAGCAAGTTGTTTTAGGGAATACCTATCACACAGGAACCATTGCCTCTCATGAAGTCGTTCTTGTAGAAAGTGGAATTGGTAAGGTCATGTCTGCTATGAGTGTGGCCATTTTGGCTGATCATTTCCAAGTGGAAGCTCTTATCAATACAGGATCTGCTGGGGCAGTAGCAGAAGGCATCGCTGTTGGGGATGTCGTGATTGCTGACAAATTAGCCTATCATGATGTGGATGTTACAGCTTTTGGCTATGCTTATGGACAAATGGCGCAACAACCGCTTTATTTCGAATCAGATAAAACCTTTGTTGCCAAAATCCAAGAGAGTTTATCTCAATTGGACCAAAAATGGCATCTTGGTTTGATTGCTACAGGAGATAGTTTTGTTGCAGGAAATGACAAGATAGAAGCGATTAAGTCCCATTTCCCAGATGTTTTAGCTGTGGAGATGGAGGGGGCAGCTATTGCTCAAGCAGCGCATGCCCTTAATCTTCCAGTTTTAGTCATCCGAGCTATGAGTGACAATGCCAACCATGAAGCAAACATCTCTTTTGATGAGTTTATTATCGAAGCTGGACGTCGCTCTGCCCAAGTCTTATTAGCCTTTTTGAAGGCTTTAGATTAAGCGGAAATTTGACAGTTTTTCTAGCTTATGATAAGATTTAAGTAAAGAAAAGCTAGAAAACGTTTCAGAGGATATTATGAGTATTGAAATGACCGTCAGTGAGATTGCAGAGGTCTTAGGATTATCTCGCCAAGCAATCAATAACCGTGTCAAAGAATTACCAGAAGAAGACACAGATAAAAATGACAAAGGGGTAACAGTCGTTACCAGAAGTGGCTTGATTAAGCTAGAAGAAATCTATAAAAAAACGATTTTTGAAGATGAGCCTGTCAGTGAAGATGTCAAGCAACGTGAACTGATGGAGATTCTGGTTGATGAGAAGAATGCAGAAATTCTTCGTCTCTATGAACAATTAAAAGCCAAGGATCGTCAGTTGTCAGAAAAAGACGAGCAGATGCGTATCAAAGACCGTCAGATTGCTGAGAAAGACAAACAACTCGATCAGCAACAACAGTTGACCCTTCAAGCTATGAAGGATCAAGAAAATCTTAAGCTAGAGCTGGACCAAGCAAAAGAAGAAGTCCAATCAACTAAGAAAGGCTTTTTTGCTCGTTTATTTGGAGGATAATCAAGGAGCTGTTTAGGTTAAATGCTAACCTGATGGCTTCTTTTATTTCTAAATAGTATAGTTGCTCAAGTAAAATAACAGTAGAGGAGAGGTAGAAAATGGAACGATTAGAAGATTACATTGCTTTTGACTTAGAATTTAATCAGCACGAAGGGCAAACACACTTGATTCAAGTATCGGCAGTGCGTTTTAGAGATGGTCAGGAAATCGATGCCTATGATTCCTATGTTCATACCAATGTACCTTTAAAAAGTTTTATCAATGGTTTGACTGGGATTACAGCTGAGACCTTAAAAGATGCTCCCCCAGTGGAGAAAGTTATCAAAGATTTCCAAGAGTTTGTGGGTTCTTTACCCATGGTAGGCTACAATGCTGCTAAAAGTGATTTGCCTATTCTAGCAGAGCATGATTTAGATTATAGCCAGCAGTATAAGGTGGATTTGTATGATGAAGCTTTTGAACGCCGTAGTTCGGATTTACATGGTATTGCCAATCTCAAATTGCAAACTGTTGCCTCGTTTCTTGGATTTCAAGGCCAGTCTCATAATAGTCTAGAGGATGCTCGGATGACGGCGCGTGTTTACGAGTCCTTCCTAGAGTCGGATCAAGCTAGAGAATTGTTAGAGACAGAAAGTAGCCTATCAAACAATCCTTTTGGCGGCTTGGACTTGTCTCAATTATTTGACTAGGAGTGCCTATGAAACCTGAAAAACCTAAAAATCTAGGTTTTAGGAAAATCTACTTTAATCTAGATAAAATTCTCTTTCTCTTTTTCTTGATATTCATGATGATTGAGTTTGTCTGGTTACCACTTAACTCTTGGATTGCTGGACTTTTACTCCGTCAGACAGGTTATCTCTTTCTGTCATATAACAATATTTTTGCCATTATAAAAGGGTCGCCATTTGTTAGTCTTGCTTTATTTATTCTGGTAATCGTTAATTTACTGATCGCCTATTACCAGATAGGACTTCTCTTTATCGGAGCTCGACACCTCCTCTATCACGAAAGGAGGACCTTGCTGGAGTACAGTCGCAAGGTCTTTCGCCAAAGTTTCTTGTTTATGAGGCAAGTGACGATTTCCAAAATGGCCTTTATCTTCTTTTATGTCATGATGCTCTTTCCATTGATTCGAAAGATTTTAAAGATTTATTACCTCAATAAAATTGTCATTCCGGAATTCATAGTAGCCTATGTAGAAGATAAGTACTGGTTGGTCGGTTTGGTAATCACTGTTCTAGCCTTGTTGCTGTTCTACATTTCAATACGTTTGATGTTTGCCCTACCCCAGCTTTTATTTGAGAAAAAAACAGTCAAAGAAGCAGTCAAATACAGTCTAGAGAAGACAAGAAAGCACTCCTGGTTTTATATCTGGAACTTGCTTTGGATTGTTGTCAAAACCTACCTATTTTTCATTCTTTTATTGATTCCAATCTTGGCAAGTCAGACACTGATGGATGGTTTGACCCATAGGGAATCTCTTGTGCTGGGAATGATCAACTTTGTCTTGATTAAGAATTTCCACTATATGGCCTTGACTTACTTTCTCATTAAGTTTGTTTCCTTTTTGACAGGGGAGGAACTAGAAATCACACCAAGGAGAAAGAAAGACCACTGGATGAGATGGGGAGTGATGGGATGTGCTGGTATCTTTTTCGCTCTTGAGGGTTATGTTTATTTAGAAGCTCCAGTTGCCAATAAACCTTTAATTATCTCTCACAGGGGAGTATCTAATAAGAATGGTGTGCAAAATACAGTCCAATCTTTAGAAAAGACGGCTCAGTTATCTCCAGATTTCGTTGAGACGGATGTTCAGGAAACAAAAGATGGCCAGTTTGTCATGATGCATGATGCCAATATCAAGAATCTGACAGGAGTTAATGCCAATCCTCAGGATCTAACTTTGGATGAATTAACCAAACTTGATATTTCTGAAAATGGCTATCATGCCAAGGTATCTAGTTTTGATGACTACCTTAATAAAGCCAATGAATTGCATCAGAAACTTCTTATTGAGATTAAAACCAGTCGAAAAGATAGCCCAGATATGATGAAACGCTTTATGGAAAAATATGGAACGGTTCTTAAGCAGAATGGTCACCAAATGCAATCTTTAGACTACCATGTGATTGATCAGGTGCTAGCCTACGATTCTCAAATTCCAGTCTATTTCATCCTTCCTTATAATAGTATTTTCCCAAGAACGAAAGCTACAGGTTACACCATGGAGTATTCAACTTTAGATGAAAATTTTGTCAACAAGCTTTGGAATACCGATCAAAAATTGTACGTGTGGACCATCAATAGTTCAGAGTCTTTTGATAAATCTGTTCAGCTAGGAGCTGATGGCATGATAACGGATGATTTGGAAATGATTCAAGATCAAGTTACCA
The DNA here is from genome assembly GCA_001914195.1 of Streptococcus mitis. Lineage (GTDB taxonomy): Bacteria > Bacillota > Bacilli > Lactobacillales > Streptococcaceae > Streptococcus > Streptococcus mitis_F. The sequence continues at coordinate 84,460 of MKYF01000017.1, forward strand.
TTGCCCAAGAAGACCCAGAGTATACTGAATTGCTTTTCAAACAGGCCATGGAATTCTTTAATTTTTAGTAAGCAAAAAGAGGTTGAGCAAAAAATCACCTCTAAAATATCAAAAAAACGAGCGATGTATCAGTTGGATATGCTCGTTTTATTATGCCATGGTTTATAATTGATACTCAATGAAAATCAAAGAGCAAACTAGGAAGCTAGCCGCAGGTTGCTCAAAGTACAACTTTGAGGTTGCAGATAAAACTGACGAAGTCAGTAACATACGTACGGTAAGGTGATGCTGACGTGGTTTGAAGAGATTTTCGAAGAGTATGAAATAAGAATAAAACAGGAAGTAATGCCTATGAAGTGGTTGAGATAGGTTATTTATGTCAGATGTAAAAGGGTTACTAACTTCTACGTGAAGAAGGCTTTCGAATTTATGTCAAACAGAAAATGGATCTCGCCTCTCTTTGGGGCAGATGAGAGAGTATTGTTGGCGTTTGCAGAGTTGATGTTAGAAATAGATAATCTGTCATAACATAGCTAGGATTTATCTTTATGAGTATGAATATCACAAAATTGGTCAAGAATCTAGCATCTAAAACATCCATTATACAAAAACACAGTCTCTCTTTGGCTTGATTGTGGTCAAGACAAAGAGAGACTGTGTGGTTTTATTTTTGAGTTAATTTTTTTAGATCATGTGCTTACTGAGGATTACTTTTATTTTCTGAAGTTGGAGTATTGGACTGTTTTTCATTTTCAGCGGCAGGTTTACTTGGAGTAGGAGCAGGAGTAGAAGAATCCTGAGTTGATGCTTTCTGCTCTTCTTTTTTCTCTTCCTTGACGCTAGATTTTGGTGTTTCTTCTTGTTGTGTTTTTTCTTGACTAGTATTATTTTCCTTATTAGGACTAGTGTTTTCCTGAGGGGATTCCTTTTGAATTTCTTTGACAATGGTTGTCGTCTGGCTTGTCGTAGGTTCTTTTTTAGTATTTTTATTATTATCCAATGCGTTCATGATAGTGATAGTCGCAGTAATTAAGCCAAGGATACTACCGATAGTCGCAACGGTTTTTTGAAAGACCGTAAAGCCTTTTTTGATGTGTTCTGTTTTTGGTTTTGAAGTTCTACGATAATTAGACATACATTCTCTCCTTTCATTAAAGTTTATTATACCGCATTTCTTTAAAAAAATCTTAAAAAAAGAGGAATTGCCCTTTCTTGTCGCAAGCTCCGTTTCATGATACAATAGAGGGAGTGATTTTAGAAAGCGTGAGAAACATGATTTACTTTGATAATTCGGCGACGACCAAGCCTTATCCTGAAGCTCTTGAAACCTATATGCAGGTGGCTTCAAAAATTTTAGGAAATCCATCTAGTCTCCATCGTTTGGGAGACCAGGCAACACGAATCGTAGATGCTTCTCGGCAACAGATTGCAGATTTAATCGGTAAGAAAAGCGATGAAATCTTCTTTACTTCTGGTGGGACAGAAGGAGATAACTGGGTTATCAAGGGTGTGGCCTTTGAAAAGGCTCAGTTTGGTAAGCACATCATTGTATCAGCCATTGAACATCCGGCAGTCAAAGAGTCAGCCCTCTGGTTGAAAAGTCAAGGGTTTGAGGTGGATTTTGCTCCAGTTGATGAGAAAGGATTTGTCGATGTTGAGGCGTTAGCAGATTTGATAAGACCTGATACAATCCTAATTTCCATCATGGCTGTGAACAATGAAATCGGTTCTATCCAGCCCATTGAGGCTATTTCAGAACTCTTGGCAGACAAGCCAACTATTTCCTTCCACGTTGATGCGGTTCAGGCGCTTGCCAAGATTCCGACTGAAAAGTATCTGACAGAACGAGTGGATTTCGCGACCTTTTCGAGTCACAAGTTCCACGGAGTTCGTGGTGTTGGTTTTGTCTATATCAAGTCTGGCAAGAAGATTACGCCTCTTTTAACAGGTGGTGGTCAGGAACGTGATTACCGTTCGACAACTGAAAATGTGGCAGGGATTGCAGCGACAGCCAAGGCCCTCCGTTTGTCTATGGAAAAGCTAGATATCTTTATTAGCAAGACAGGGCAGATGAAGTCAGTAATTCGTCAAGCCCTTCTGGACTATCCGGATATTTTTGCCTTTTCAGATGAGGAAGACTTTGCCCCTCATATCCTGACTTTTGGAATCAAAGGTGTTCGTGGTGAAGTCATCGTTCACGCCTTTGAAGACTATGATATTTTTATTTCTACGACCTCTGCTTGTTCGTCCAAGGCTGGGAAACCTGCAGGCACCTTGATTGCCATGGGAGTGGATAAAGATAAGGCTCAGTCAGCTGTGCGTCTTAGCCTAGACCTTGAAAATGATATGAGTCAGGTCGAGCAGTTTTTGACCAAGTTAAAATTGATTTACAATCAAACTAGAAAAGTAAGATAGGAGCATTCATGCAGTATTCAGAAATTATGATTCGCTACGGAGAGTTGTCAACCAAGGGTAAAAACCGTATGCGTTTCATCAATAAACTTCGCAATAATATTTCAGACGTTTTGTCTATCTATCCCCAAGTTAAGGTAACGGCAGATCGTGACCGCGCCCACGCTTACCTCAATGGAGCAGATTACACGGCAGTTGCAGAATCACTCAAACAAGTATTTGGGATTCAAAACTTTTCCCCTGTTTATAAGGTTGAAAAATCTGTAGAAGTTTTGAAGTCTGCTGTCCAAGAGATTATGCAGGACATCTACAAGGAAGGCATGACCTTTAAAATCTCTAGTAAACGTAGCGACCACAACTTTGAGTTGGATAGTCGTGAACTCAACCAAACCCTTGGAGGTGCTGTTTTCGAAGCCATTCCAAATGTGCAAGCTCAAATGAAAAATCCTGATATCAATCTTCAGGTGGAGATTCGTGAGGAAGCTGCTTATATTTCTTATGAAACCATTCGAGGGGCAGGTGGATTACCAGTGGGAACTTCTGGTAAGGGCATGCTCATGTTGTCAGGGGGAATCGATTCCCCTGTAGCTGGCTATCTAGCGCTTAAACGAGGGGTAGATATTGAGGCTGTTCATTTTGCAAGCCCACCTTACACCAGTCCTGGTGCTCTTAAAAAAGCCCAAGATTTGACTCGTAAATTGACCAAGTTTGGGGGTAATATCCAGTTTATCGAAGTGCCTTTCACTGAGATTCAAGAGGAAATCAAGGCCAAGGCGCCAGAAGCCTACCTTATGACCTTGACGCGTCGTTTTATGATGCGGATTACCGATCGTATTCGTGAGGTACGAAATGGTTTGGTTATCATCAATGGGGAAAGTCTTGGTCAAGTAGCTAGCCAGACCTTGGAAAGCATGCAGGCTATTAACGCTGTGACCAACACTCCCATCATCCGTCCAGTTGTGACAATGGATAAGTTGGAAATCATTGACATTGCTCAGGCAATCGATACCTTTAACATTTCAATCCAACCGTTTGAAGACTGTTGTACGATTTTTGCACCAGATCGCCCAAAGACTAATCCTAAGATTAAGAATGCAGAGCAGTATGAAGCACGTATGGATGTTGAAGGTTTAGTTGAGCGAGCTGTGGTTGGAATCATGATTACTGAGATTACACCGCAGGCTGAAAAAGATGAAGTGGATGACTTGATTGATAATTTGCTCTAATCAGAAAATCCAGAAGAATATAGAAAAATAGATGAAAAAGTTAGTTTTTAATTCCAAAAGTGGAAGCAAAACTAACTTTTTTTCTATAATTGTGATATAATAAAATAAAATTTTGAATATAGAGAGTTTTCTGACAATGAATCAATCCTACTTTTATTTAAAAATGAAAGAACACAAACTCAAGGTTCCTTATACAGGTAAGGAACGCCGTGTACGAGTTCTTCTTCCTAAAGATTATGAGAAAGACACGGATCGTTCCTATCCTGTTGTTTACTTTCATGACGGGCAAAATGTTTTTTATAGCAAGGAGTCTTTCATTGGTCATTCATGGAAGATTATCCCAGCTATTAAGCGTAATCCTGATATCAGTCGCATGATTGTCGTAGCCATTGACAATGATGGTATGGGGCGGATGAATGAGTATGCGGCATGGAAGTTCCAAGAATCTCCTATCCCAGGGCAGCAGTTTGGCGGTAAGGGTGTGGAGTATGCCGAGTTTGTCATGGAGGTGGTCAAGCCTTTTATCGATGAAACTTATCGTACAAAAGCAGACCGCCAGCATACAGCCATGATTGGTTCCTCACTAGGAGGCAATATTACCCAGTTTATCGGTTTGGAATACCAAGACCAAATTGGTTGCTTGGGCGTCTTTTCATCTGCTAACTGGCTCCATCAAGAAGCCTTTAATCGCTATATTGAACGCAAGAAACTATCGCCTGACCAGCGTATCTTTATCTATGTGGGAACGGAAGAAGCAGATGATACGGACAAGACCCTGATGGCTGGTAATATTAAACAAGCCTATATCGACTCATCGCTTCGCTATTACCATGATTTGATAGCAGGTGGGGTACACTTAGATAATCTTGTCTTGAAAGTTCAGTCTGGTGCCATCCATAGTGAAATCCCTTGGTCGGAGAATTTACCAGACTGTCTGAGATTTTTTGCAGAGAAATGGTAAGTTAGTAAAGGAGAAAGCCAATGCATATTGAAAACCTTAGCCACTGGAGTGGAAATCTTAATCGTGAAATGTACCTTAATCGTTATGGACATGCTGGGATTCCAGTTGTGGTCTTTGCTTCATCAGGTGGTAGTCACAACGAATACTATGATTTTGGCATGATTGATGCCTGTGCTTCCTTTATCGAGGAAGGCCGTGTCCAGTTCTTTACCCTGTCCAGTGTAGATAGTGAGAGCTGGTTGGCCACTTGGAAAAATGGTCACGACCAAGCGGAGATGCATCGTGCCTATGAGCGCTATGTGATTGAGGAGGCCATTCCTTTTATCAAGCACAAGACAGGTTGGTTTGATGGAATGATGACGACAGGTTGCTCAATGGGCGCCTACCATGCACTCAATTTCTTCCTTCAGCATCCAGATGTCTTTACCAAGGTGATAGCTCTCAGTGGCGTTTACGACGCACGTTTCTTTGTCGGCGATTACTACAATGACGATGCTATTTACCAAAACTCGCCAGTAGATTATATCTGGAACCAGAACGACGGCTGGTTTATTGACCGTTATCGTCAGGCAGAGATTGTGCTGTGTACGGGTCTTGGTGCTTGGGAACAAGACGGTCTACCATCTTTCTACAAGCTCAAAGAAGCCTTTGACCAGAAACAAATTCCAGCCTGGTTTGCTGAATGGGGACACGATGTCGCCCACGACTGGGAATGGTGGCGCAAACAAATGCCTTATTTCCTTGGAAATCTCTATTTATAAAAGGAGTTACCTATGAATTACCTTGTTATTTCTCCCTACTATCCACAAAACTTTCAACAGTTTACCATTGAACTAACTAATAAAGGCATCACAGTCTTGGGGATTGGCCAAGAACCATACGAGCAATTGGATGAACCTTTACGCAATAGCCTGACCGAGTATTTTCGTGTAGATAACCTCGAGAACATAGATGAAGTCAAGAGAGCAGTTGCTTTCCTTTTCTATAAACATGGTCCAATTGATCGCATCGAATCCCACAATGAATATTGGCTAGAGTTGGACGCAAGTCTTCGTGAGCAATTCAATGTTTTTGGTGCCAAACCAGAGGATCTCAAAAAGACGAAATTTAAGTCTGAAATGAAGAAGCTTTTCAAAAAAGCAGGTGTCCCTGTGGTCCCTGGAGCTGTTATCAAGACGGAAGCAGATGTTGATCAAGCAGTGAACGAAATCGGCCTTCCAATGATTGCCAAACCTGATAATGGAGTGGGAGCAGCCGCCACCTTTAAGCTTGAGACAGAGGACGATATCAATCACTTCAAGGATGAGTGGGATCATTCAACTATTTATTTCTTTGAGAAATTTGTCTCTTCCAGCGAAATCTGTACCTTTGATGGTCTAGTGGACAAGGATGGAAAGATTGTTTTTTCAACAACTTTTGACTACGCCTATACACCGCTTGATCTCATGATTTACAAGATGGACAATTCTTATTACGTTCTCAAGGATATGGATCCTAAATTACGTAAATATGGTGAGGCAATTGTCAAGGAATTTGGCATGAAAGAACGGTTCTTTCATATTGAGTTTTTCCGTGAAGGGGATGATTACATCGCCATTGAGTACAATAACCGCCCTGCAGGTGGTTTCACTATTGATGTTTATAACTTTGCTCACTCCTTGGATCTTTATCGTGGATATGCTGCTATTGTAGCAGGAGAAGAGTTCCCAGCGTCAGAGTTTGAAGCTCAGTATTGTTTGGCTACATCACGTCGTGCAAATGCTCACTATGTCTATTCTGAGGAGGACTTGCTTGCCAAATATAGCCAGCAGTTCAAGGTTAAAAAAATCATGCCAGCGGCCTTCGCAGAACTTCAAGGGGATTACCTTTATATGCTGACAACTCCGAGTCGACAAGAAATGGAGCAGATGATTGCAGATTTCGGACAACGTCAAGCTTAAGGGACTATAGGATTAAGGAAAATGTCTTTCTTAATCCTTTTGTTTTTTATGAGAAACACAGCAGATTGAAACAAGAGTAGGACAAAAGAGCCTCGTAAAAGAGTCTGTGATAAAAGTCTAACCTTAAATATAAAAAGCGAACAAAACAAGTTATCTGACACTCAGAATTCTGTCTTGTTCGCTTTTTTGTCTAATCTATCGATTTTTAAAATTTATAATAAAGAATTCCTGAAATCAAAATCTTTTTGTCCCAGACTCTTTTTGAGGTGCTTTTTGATATGAGCCCATGTTTTCTCAATAGGATTGTACTCAGGTGAGTAGGGAGGAAGAAGAAATAAAGCTACTTTTTCTGGGGCTTGTTCATAGTAGATATGATTCTTTTTTTCGAGTGTAGCCCATAGCTTTGGGAGCATAGTGGATAGTATAGTAGATTGAAATAAGATGTGAACAAAGTGATTGAGAAAGTCAATTTTTTCTAGAAATGTTTCAGCAACCGTAATGTACTACTCTAGATTCAATACGCTATAGTTGGATGACAGCCAAATTCAGAAGCTATTTCAGTCAAATAAGCGTCTGGATTATCAGTAAGATAGTTTTTAAGTCTATCTCTATCAACTTTTCTTGGTTTTGTTCCTTTTACTTGATGGTTTAGATCACCTATTTTCTCTTTTAGATAATGGGATTACGTGAGATTTGGAAAACGTGTGATGCTTCTGTTATACTACCTGTTCGCTTACAATAGGCAAGAACTTTTTTACGTAAATCTATTGAATATGGCATAAGATGACTGCACCACATTGTGTACTATCTTTAGTTCATTTTGTCATATCTCTGTCGAAATAGGTTACTAATATTAATGTACGGGCTCTATGTATGTCAAAAATAAGTTCAGTTATTGAATAGATTTTACTAAACGAGATAGAAGGATAATTTGAGTCTTTTATGCAATCTCCATATAGGATTCATTATGACAGATACCTTAGATTCTTTTTATTGAAGAAATTTTCTGAAAATTACAAAATATACTTGCTATTTTAGAAAAAAAGTGTAGAATATAAGAAATAGGTGTTTAGAATAAGGAGTGGAATATGACAGTAACGATTGATTGGGAGAACCTTGGTTTCTCCTATATGAAATTACCTTATCGCTATATTGCTCATTTTAAAAATGGACAATGGAATCAAGGAGAACTTACAGAAGATGCAACCTTGCATATTTCAGAGTCTTCTCCAAGTCTTCACTATGGTCAACAAGCCTTTGAAGGTTTGAAAGCTTACCGTACTAAGGATGGTAGTGTTCAACTTTTCCGTCCTGACGAAAATGCTAAACGTCTGCAACGTACTTGTGATCGTCTCTTGATGCCACAAGTTCCGACAGACATGTTTGTAGAAGCTTGTAAGGCAGTTGTCCGCGCTAATGAGGAATACGTACCACCATATGGAACAGGTGGAACCCTTTATCTTCGTCCTCTTTTGATTGGAGTAGGAGATATTATCGGGGTTAAACCAGCAGAGGAATACATTTTCACCATCTTTGCTATGCCAGTTGGAAATTACTTTAAGGGTGGATTGGTTCCAACCAACTTCTTAATTCAGGATGAATACGACCGTGCCGCTCCAAATGGTACAGGTGCGGCTAAGGTTGGTGGGAACTATGCTGCCAGTCTCTTGCCAGGGAAATTGGCGAAATCACGTCATTTCTCAGATGTTATCTATCTAGACCCATCAACTCATACAAAGATTGAAGAAGTCGGTTCAGCTAACTTCTTTGGAATTACAGCTGACAATGAGTTTGTAACACCATTGAGTCCATCTATCTTGCCATCTATTACTAAGTATTCTTTACTTTATTTGGCAGAACACCGCTTGGGCTTGACTCCTATTGAGGGTGATGTTCCAATTGATAAGCTTGATCGTTTTGTAGAGGCAGGTGCTTGTGGTACAGCAGCAGTTATTTCGCCAATTGGTGGAATTCAGCACGGTGATGATTTCCATGTATTCTATAGTGAAACAGAAGTTGGTCCTGTGACTCGTAAACTATATGATGAATTGACAGGTATTCAGTTTGGCGATATTGAAGCGCCAGAAGGTTGGATTGTAAAAGTAGATTAAAATAAACAAAAGGAGATTTTTGATGAAATCGAAAAAGTGGCTCTTAACAGCAGGAGTGGTCCTGAGCACAACAGCTCTTTTAGTGGCTTGTGGAAAAGCTGATAAAGAAGCAGATGCACCGACAACATTTTCATATGTCTATGCAGTAGATCCAGCATCTTTGGACTATAGTATAGCGACTCGTACATCTACAACAGATGTCATCGGGAACGTGGTTGATGGCTTGATGGAAAACGACCAATACGGAAATGTTATTCCTTCCTTGGCTGAAGATTGGTCTGTGTCAAAAGATGGGTTGACTTATACCTACAAACTTCGTAAAGGAGTTAAATGGTACACTTCTGAAGGTGAAGAATATGCAGAAGTAACAGCCCATGACTTTGTAACAGGATTGAAACATGTAGCTGACGGTAAGTCAGACGGTGTCTCGCTCATCCAAAATTCAATTAAGGGCTTGGATGCCTACATGACTGGTGAGACCAATGATTTCTCTACAGTTGGTGTTAAGGCCTTGGACGATTATACAGTTGAATATACCCTAAACAAACCAGAAAGTTTCTGGAATTCTAAAGTTACAACAGCGACGATGTTGCCTGTAAATGAAGAGTTTTTGAAGGCATCAGGTAAAGATTATGGAGCAGTTACTCCAGCAGGGATTCTTTACAATGGTCCTTATATCTTGAAGACCTTGACTTCTAAATCGTTGATCGAATACGAGAAAAATCCAAATTACTGGGATAAAGAAAAGGTAAAAATCGAGAAGATCAAATTGACCTACTACGATGGTTCAGATCAGGAATCCTTGATTCGTAGCTTCTCTTCAGGTGCCTATACGACAGCCCGTCTCTTCCCAAGTAGCTCAAACTTTGCTTCAACTTTGAAACAATATGGAGATAAAATCACTTATAGCCCACAGGACTCAAGTAGTTATTACTTCACCTTTAACGTAAATCGTCAGTCATACAATAAAACTGCGAAAACAAGTGAAGAGCAAAAGACTTCTACAAAAGAAGCTATGCTTAATAAGGACTTCCGTCAGGCTATCAACTTTGCCTTTAACCGCCATTCTTATGCTGCTCAGTTAAATGGTGAAGATGGGGCGGACAAGATTATTCGTAACAGCCTCGTTCCTGACAACTTTGTGCAAGCAGGTGGTAAGAACTTTGGTCACATCGCTCAAGCTGAGTTAGTGAACTATGGTGACCAATGGAAAGGTGTTGAGCTAGTTGATGGTAAGGATTCTATCTACAACCCTGACAAGGCTAAAGCAGCATTTGAAAAAGCTAAGAAAGACTTGGAATCTAAAGGGGTAACTTTCCCAATTCACTTGGATGTCCCAGTTGAACAAACAGATACCATCGCCGTTCAACAAAGTAACTCTTTCAAACAGTCAATCGAATCAACTCTTGGTGCTGAAAATGTTGTTATCGACGTTCTTCAAATGACAGATAATGAAAAGGAAACAATCACTTCACAAGCGCGTGTTCCTTCTCAAAAAGACTATGATTTGAACAGTACAGGATGGGCTCCAAGTTATCAAGACCCAGCATCTTACTTGAATATCATGGATCCTAAATCAGGTTCTGCTATGAAACACCTTGGTATTACTAAAGGGAAAGATAAGGATGTTGTAGCTAAACTTGGTTTGGACCAGTATAAGAAATTATTGGATGATGCCGATTCAGAAACTACAAATCTTGAAGAGCGCTATGAAAAATACGCCAAGGCTCAAGCTTGGTTGACAGATAGTTCATTATTGATGCCAACAGCCTCATCTGGTGGTTCTCCAGTTGTAAGTAATGTCGTGCCATTCTCAAAACCATACTCACAAGTTGGTATTAAAGGTGACCCATATATCTTTAAAGGAATGAAATTGCAAAAAGATATCGTTACAACAAAAGAATATGAAGAAGCACTGAAAAAATGGCAAAAAGAAAAATTGGAATCAAATGGTAAGTACCAAAAAGAACTAGAAAAACATATTAAATAAAGCAGAAAACTCTATATCAGACTTGGAATGATATAGAGTTTTTTCTTGCTAGTTTTGGGATTTTCTTGTAAAATAGAAAAAGTGAAGAGAGGTATGAAATGAGTAAGAAAGATAAAAAAATCGAAATTCAAGTAGCAGATGCCAAAGTTAATGTGGGAAAAGATAGTTTTGAAGGCTATACCTTGACCATTGGTAAAAAAGTTATCGGAGAAATTGCCGAATTAGATGGACAATTTGCCATCATAAAGAATGGGAATGTCGATAGTTTTTATAAAAAATTGGAAAAAGCTGTGGAAATTTTGATTGAAAATTATAATTTAGCAAAATAAGTCTTGTTTTTTTGAAATTTTCATGATATAATAGTCCATGTTGATTGTAGGAGAGATAGCGAAGAGGCTAAACGCGGCGGACTGTAAATCCGCTCCTTCGGGTTCGGGGGTTCGAATCCCTCTCTCTCCATTTCATCAATGGGGTATAGCCAAGCGGTAAGGCAAGGGACTTTGACTCCCTCATGCGTTGGTTCGAATCCAGCTACCCCAGTTCTTAGGTAATAATCAAGATAAAAAGCAAAATATCTTAGGGTATTTTATTTTTATAATTGAAAGACGTGAACGATATAAACATGTCCTTGCGGGTGCTTAGGAAAAAAATTATAAGTATGTCAAGTTTAAGAAAAACTTGATTGTTGGAGGATTTTTTAGATGAACGAATTTGAAGATTTGCTAAATAGCGTTAGCCAAGTTGAGACTGGTGATGTTGTTAGTGCTGAAGTATTGACAGTTGATGCGACTCAAGCTAACGTTGCAATCTCTGGAACTGGTGTTGAAGGTGTCTTGACTCTTCGCGAATTGACAAACGATCGCGATGCAGATATCAATGACTTTGTTAAAGTAGGAGAAGTATTGGATGTTCTTGTACTTCGTCAAGTAGTTGGTAAAGATACTGATACAGTTACATACCTTGTATCTAAAAAACGCCTTGAAGCTCGCAAAGCATGGGACAAACTTGTTGGTCGCGAAGAAGAAGTTGTTACTGTTAAAGGAACTCGTGCCGTTAAAGGTGGACTTTCAGTAGAATTTGAAGGTGTTCGTGGATTTATCCCAGCTTCAATGTTGGATACTCGTTTCGTACGTAACACTGAGCGTTTTGTAGGTCAAGAATTTGACGCTAAAATCAAAGAAGTTGACGCTAAAGAAAACCGCTTCATCCTTTCACGTCGTGAAGTTGTTGAAGCAGCTACAGCAGCAGCTCGCGCTGAAGTATTCGGTAAATTGGCTGTTGGTGATGTTGTAACTGGTAAAGTTGCCCGTATCACAAGCTTCGGTGCTTTTATCGACCTTGGTGGTGTTGACGGATTGGTTCACTTGACTGAATTGTCACACGAGCGTAACGTATCACCAAAATCAGTTGTAACAGTTGGTGAAGAAATTGAAGTGAAAATCCTTGATCTTAACGAAGAAGAAGGACGCGTATCGCTTTCACTTAAAGCAACAACACCTGGACCATGGGATGGCGTTGAGCAAAAATTGGCTAAAGGTGATGTAGTAGAAGGAACAGTTAAACGTTTGACTGACTTCGGTGCATTTGTTGAAGTATTGCCAGGTATCGATGGACTTGTTCACGTATCACAAATTTCACACAAACGTATTGAAAATCCAAAAGAAGCTCTTAAAGTTGGTCAAGAAGTTCAAGTTAAAGTTCTTGAAGTTAACGCAGATGCAGAGCGCGTATCACTTTCTATCAAAGCTCTTGAAGAGCGTCCAGCTCAAGAAGAAGGACAAAAAGAAGAAAAACGTGCTGCTCGTCCACGTCGTCCAAAACGTCAAGAAAAACGTGATTTCGAACTTCCAGAAACACAAACAGGATTCTCAATGGCTGACTTGTTCGGTGATATCGAACTGTAATCAAATTGAAAATTCATAAAATCCTTTGTTTCCTAAACAAGGGATTTTTCTTTTGTCTGTAAGTCTTTTTTGATATAATAGTTCTATGTTAGAATCAGAAAAACAATCACGTTATCAAATGTTAAATGAGGAGTTCACTTTTTTATTGGATGGTGAAACCAATGTTTTGGCTAATCTTTCCAACGCCAGCGCTCTTCTAAAATCACGCTTCCCTAATACCGTATTTGCAGGCTTTTATCTGTTCGATGGAAAGGAATTGATTTTAGGTCCTTTCCAAGGAGGTGTTTCCTGCATCCGTATTGCACTGGGAAAAGGTGTTTGTGGGGAGGCAGCTCATTTTCAGGAAACTGTTCTGGTTGGTAATGTAACAACTTATCCCAACTATATTTCTTGTGATAGTCGAGCTAAAAGTGAAATTGTTGTGCCGATGGTAAAGAATGGTCAATTACTTGGAGTTCTGGATTTGGATTCTTCAGAGATTGATGATTATGATGCTATGGATCGAGATTATTTGGAACAATTTGTCGCTATTTTGCTTGAAAAGACAGAATGGGACTTTACAATGTTTGAGGAGAAAGCTTAATGTATCAAGCACTTTATCGAAAATATAGAAGTCAAAATTTCTCCCAGTTGGTTGGTCAAGAAGTTGTTGCTAAGACTCTTAAACAAGCTGTAGAGCAAGAGAAAATAAGTCATGCCTATCTTTTTTCTGGTCCTCGTGGAACGGGAAAAACCAGTGTGGCTAAGATCTTTGCCAAGGCTATGAACTGTCCAAATCAAGTGGGTGGTGAACCATGTAATAACTGCTATATTTGTCAAGCAGTGACAGATGGTAGTTTAGAAGATGTCATTGAAATGGATGCGGCTTCTAATAATGGGGTGGATGAAATTCGCGAAATTCGTGATAAATCTACCTACGCTCCTAGTCTTGCTCGTTATAAGGTTTATATCATAGATGAGGTTCACATGCTGTCTACAGGGGCCTTTAATGCCCTCTTAAAGACGCTGGAAGAGCCAACACAGAATGTGGTCTTTATTTTGGCCACTACTGAATTGCACAAGATTCCTGCCACTATTCTATCCCGTGTGCAACGTTTTGAGTTTAAATCGATTAAGACACAGGATATTAAGGAACATATCCGCTATATCTTAGAAAAAGAAAGTATCAGTTCTGAACCAGAGGCTGTGGAAATCATTGCCAGACGGGCTGAAGGTGGAATGCGAGATGCCTTGTCTATTTTGGATCAAGCCTTGAGTTTGACACAGGGAAACGAGCTGACGACTGCCATCTCTGAAGAAATTACTGGCACCATTAGCCTATCAGCCTTGGATGATTATGTGGCTGCCTTATCTCAACAGGATGTTACCAAGGCCTTGTCTTGCTTAAATCTTCTTTTTGAAAATGGTAAGAGTATGACTCGTTTTGTGACGGATCTTTTGCACTATTTAAGAGATTTGTTAATTGTCCAAACAGGTGGAGAAAACACTCATCATAGTCCAGTCTTTGTAGAAAATTTGACACTTCCTCAAGAAAATCTGTTTGAAATGATTCGCTTGGCGACAGTCAGTTTGGCAGATATTAAGTCTAGTTTGCAGCCTAAGATTTATGCTGAGATGATGACTATTCGTTTAGCGGAGATTAATCCTGAACTAGCTCTTTCTGGTGCAGTTGAACATGAAATTTCTGCACTGAGACAGGAAGTGACACGTCTCAAACAAGAACTCGCCAATGTGGGAACTGTGCCCAAGACAACTAGTCCAACTCCTAGTCGCCCAGCAACAGGCAAGACAGTCTATCGTGTGGATCGCAATAAAGTTCAATCTATCTTACAAGAGGCTGTCGAAAATCCTGATTTAGCACGTCAAAATCTGATTCGCTTGCAGAATGCCTGGGGAGAGGTGATTGAAAGTCTTGGAGGTCCTGATAAGGCTCTACTAGTTGGTTCTCAACCGGTTGCGGCCAATGAACACCATGCCATTCTTGCTTTTGAATCTAACTTCAATGCTGGTCAAACCATGAAACGAGACAATCTCAACACTATGTTTGGCAACATTCTCAGTCAGGTAGCAGGTTTTTCACCCGAAATTTTAGCCATTTCCATGGAGGAATGGAAAGAAGTTCGCGCAGCCTTTTCAGCCAAAGCCAAATCTTCTCAAACTGAAAAAGAAGCAGAAGAAAGTCTGATTCCAGAAGGATTTGAATTTTTGGCTGATAAAGTGAAGGTAGAGGAAGACTAAAGAAAGATTTCATGATACAATAAGTTTATGAATAGACAACAATTTATTATTATCGCGCTGTTTACAGCTGCTGAGACCTATTTTTTCAATGAAGCCTGGATGACTGGTCGCTATATTATGGCAGCCTTTTGGGCCATTTTACTCTTTAGAAATTTCCGAGTTAGTTACTTGATGGGTAAAATAGTAGATGTCATTGACCAACATTTAAAAGGAAAAGACTAGTCCTCAGCTTCTAGACAAAATCAAAGCCTTTTAGGCTTTTTTTTGTTATACTATAAAAGTATATTTATTGAGCTTTTACCGTATTTTCTAAGGAAATCAAGTATGTTTCCAGTAAGAACTGTAAAGGCCTTGAAAAAGAAAGGAACTATCATGTCAGTATTAGAGATCAAAGATCTTCACGTTGAGATTGAAGGAAAAGAAATTTTAAAAGGGGTTAACCTGACCCTGAAAACAGGAGAAATCGCCGCTATCATGGGACCAAATGGTACAGGTAAATCGACTCTTTCTGCCGCTATCATGGGAAATCCAAACTATGAAGTTACCAAAGGTGAAGTCTTGTTTGATGGCGTCAACATCCTTGAGTTGGAAGTTGACGAGCGTGCGCGTATGGGACTTTTCCTTGCTATGCAATACCCATCAGAAATTCCTGGTATTACTAACGCTGAGTTTCTTCGTGCAGCTATGAATGCTGGTAAAGAAGATGATGAAAAGATTTCAGTTCGTGAGTTTATCACTAAATTGGATGAGAAGATGGAATTGCTCAACATGAAAGAAGAAATGGCTGAGCGTTACCTCAACGAAGGTTTCTCTGGTGGTGAGAAAAAACGTAATGAGATTCTTCAACTTTTGATGTTAGAGCCAACATTTGCCCTTTTGGATGAGATTGACTCTGGTCTTGATATTGACGCTCTTAAAGTTGTTTCTAAAGGTGTGAATGCCATGCGTGGTGAAGGTTTTGGTGCTATGATTATCACTCACTACCAACGTCTTTTGAACTACATCACACCAGATGTGGTACACGTGATGATGGAAGGTCGTGTTGTCCTTTCTGGTGGTCCAGAATTGGCTGCGCGTTTGGAACGTGAAGGATACGCAAAACTAGCTGAAGAACTTGGCTACGACTACAAGGAAGAATTGTAATTTCCTCGTGTCTTTTAGGAGAAGTAAATGACTAAAGAAAATATTAAACTTTTTTCAGAAATGCACGCTGAACCAAGCTGGTTGGCTGATCTCCGTCAAAAAGCTTTTGACAAGATTGAGACTTTGGAATTACCAGTTATTGAGCGTGTCAAATTCCACCGTTGGAATCTGGGGGATGGAACGATTACAGAAAGCGAGCCATCAGCAAATGTTCCAGATTTCACAGCTCTAGATAATCACTTGAAGTTGGTGCAAGTAGGAACTCAAACTGTTTTTGAGCAAACTCCAGTTGAGTTAGCTGAACAGGGTGTTGTCTTCACAGATTTCCATTCAGCTTTAGAAGAAATTCCAGAGCTGATCGAAGAATTCTTCATGTCATCTGTTAAGTATGACGATGACAAGTTGGCAGCCTACCATACAGCTTATTTCAATAGTGGTGCTGTTCTCTATATTCCTGATAACGTTGAGATTAAAGAACCAATCGAAGGAATTTTCTATCAAGACAGCGATAGTGATGTGCCGTTTAACAAGCATATTATGATTATCGCTGGTAAAAACTCTAAGATTAGTTATCTGGAGCGCTTAGAGTCACGCGGTGAAGGAAATGCCAAAGCAACTGCTAATATTACAGTAGAAGTGATTGCTCGTTCTGGAGCTCAAGTGAAATTTGCTGCTATTGACCGTTTAGGTGAAAACGTCACTGCCTACATTAGCCGTCGTGGTAAATTAGGCAACGATGCAAGCATTGACTGGGCAATCGGTGTCATGAACGAAGGGAACGTCGTTGCGGACTTTGATAGCGACTTGATTGGAAATGGTAGCCATGCGGACCTTAAAGTGGTAGCTCTTTCAAGTGGCCGTCAGGTACAAGGGATTGATACCCGAGTAACTAACTATGGTTGCAACTCAATCGGAAATATCCTACAACATGGGGTTATTCTTGAAAAAGCAACTTTAACTTTCAACGGTATTGGCCACATCATCAAGGGTGCTAAGGGAGCAGATGCGCAACAAGAGAGTCGTGTTCTTATGCTTTCAGACCAAGCGCGTTCAGATGCCAATCCAATTCTTTTGATTGATGAAAATGACGTAACTGCAGGACACGCGGCTTCTATCGGTCAGGTAGATCCAGAAGATATGTATTACCTCATGAGCCGTGGCTTGGATAAGGCAACTGCAGAACGTTTGGTTGTCCGTGGTTTCCTTGGATCTGTTATCGTTGAGATTCCAGTCAAGGAAGTTCGTGATGAAATGATTGCAACTATCGAAGAAAAATTGTCAAAACGCTAAGGGGGAGCCTATGTTAGATGTAGAAGCGATTCGCAAGGATTTTCCAATTTTAGACCAGATTGTTAATGATGAACCATTAGTCTATTTGGACAATGCTGCGACGACACAAAAACCACTTGCAGTTCTGGAGACGATTAACCACTACTATGAGAAGGACAATGCCAATGTTCACCGTGGTGTTCATACCTTGGCAGAAAGGGCGACAGCTTCCTATGAGGCGGCTCGTGAAACCATTGCTAAGTTTATCAATGCAGGCTCCACAAAGGAAGTTCTCTTTACTAGAGGAACGACAACCAGTCTTAATTGGGTAGCGCGTTATGCTGAGGAAGTCTTGACTGAGGGAGACCAGGTCTTGATTTCCGTCATGGAACACCATTCCAACATCATTCCTTGGCAGGAAGCCTGCCGTAAGACTGGAGCTGAGCTTGTCTATGTCTATCTCAAGGATGGAGCTCTGGATATGGATGATTTGCGAGCTAAATTGACTGATAGAGTCAAGTTTGTCTCTCTAGCTCACGCCTCAAATGTTCTTGGTGTGGTCAATCCAATCAAAGAAATCACTCAATTGGCCCACCAAGTTGGTGCCATCATGGTGGTGGATGGAGCACAATCTACACCTCATATGAAGATTGATGTCCAGGATTTGGATGTGGACTTCTTTGCCTTTTCAGGTCACAAGATGGCTGGTCCGACTGGTATCGGTGTCCTTTATGGTAAAGAAAAGTATCTGGAACAAATGTCTCCAGTAGAATTTGGCGGCGAGATGATTGATTTCGTCTATGAGCAATCTGCTAGTTGGAAGGAATTGCCTTGGAAATTCGAGGCTGGAACTCCTAACATGGCTGGTGCAATCGGATTTGCTGCGGCAGTAGATTATCTTGAAAAGATTGGTATGGATGCGATTGAAGCCCATGAACAGGAATTGATCGCATACGTCTATCCAAAACTGCAGGCGATTGAAGGACTGACCATTTATGGTTCACAGGACTTGACTCAACGTTCAGGTGTCATTGCCTTTAATTTAGGGGATCTTCATCCGCATGACCTTGCAACAGCACTTGATTATGAAGGAGTAGCTGTTCGTGCGGGTCACCATTGTGCACAACCCTTGCTCCAGTATTTGGATGTTCCAGCAACAGCTCGTGCAAGTTTTTATATCTACAATACCAAGGCAGATTGCGACAAGCTAGTCGATGCCTTACAAAAGACAAAGGAGTTTTTCAATGGCACTTTCTAAACTAGATAGCCTTTATATGGCAGTGGTAGCGGACCATTCGAAAAATCCACATCACCAAGGGAAGTTGGAAGATGCTGAACAGATCAGTCTCAACAATCCGACCTGTGGGGATGTTATCAATCTCTCTGTCAAGTTTGATGCAGAGAATCGTTTGGAAGATATCGCTTTTCTAAACTCAGGTTGTACCATCTCAACTGCCTCTGCAAGCATGATGACGGACGCAGTTTTAGGAAAAACCAAACAAGAAATCTTAGAACTGGCGACTATTTTTTCTGAAATGGTTCAAGGGCAAAAAGATGATAGACAAGATAGTCTTGGTGATGCTGCTTTCTTGTCAGGTGTTGCCAAATTCCCTCAACGAATCAAGTGTGCAACCCTAGCTTGGAACGCCCTCAAGAAAACAATTGAAAATCAAGAAAACAAGTAAGGCAAGTTTCTTTTGTCTTATGAATCAGTAGAAATGAAGAATGAAAGAAAGGATATTATGGCTGAAGAAAGAGTAGAACCAAAACCAATTGACCTTGGTGAATATAAATTTGGTTTCCATGATGATGTAGAGCCTGTCCTATCGACAGGAAAAGGATTGAATGAAGATGTCATTCGTGAACTATCAGCTGCAAAGGGAGAACCTGAGTGGATGTTAGAATTCCGTTTGAAGTCTTACGAAACCTTTAAAAAAATGCCTATGCAAACTTGGGGAGCAGACTTGTCAGAGATTGACTTTGATGACCTGATTTATTACCAAAAACCATCTGATAAACCAGCCCGTTCTTGGGATGACGTTCCTGAAAAAATCAAAGAAACCTTTGAACGTATCGGAATTCCTGAAGCTGAGCGTGCTTATCTGGCCGGAGCTTCTGCCCAGTATGAGTCAGAAGTGGTTTACCACAACATGAAGGAAGAGTTCCAGAAATTGGGAATTATCTTTACAGATACAGATTCTGCCCTCAAGGAATACCCAGACTTGTTTAAACAATACTTTGCGAAGTTGGTACCGCCGACTGATAACAAGTTGGCAGCCCTTAACTCAGCAGTGTGGTCAGGTGGAACCTTTATCTACGTACCAAAAGGGGTCAAGGTAGATATTCCTCTTCAAACTTACTTCCGTATCAACAACGAAAATACTGGTCAGTTTGAACGTACCTTGATTATCGTTGATGAGGGAGCAAGTGTCCACTACGTAGAGGGCTGTACAGCACCAACTTATTCAAGTAACAGCTTGCATGCGGCCATCGTAGAAATCTTTGCCTTGGATGGTGCTTATATGCGTTATACGACTATCCAAAACTGGTCTGATAACGTCTATAACTTGGTAACAAAGCGTGCTAAGGCTCAAAAGGATGCCACTGTTGAGTGGATTGATGGAAACTTGGGTGCCAAAACAACTATGAAATACCCATCTGTTTACCTTGATGGAGAAGGGGCGCGTGGTACTATGCTTTCGATTGCCTTTGCTAATGCAGGGCAACACCAGGATACTGGTGCCAAGATGATCCACAACGCCCCACATACAAGCTCGTCTATCGTTTCTAAATCCATCGCTAAAGGCGGAGGAAAGGTGGACTATCGTGGACAAGTAACCTTTAACAAAAACTCTAAGAAATCTGTTTCTCACATCGAGTGTGATACCATTATCATGGATGACTTATCAGCGTCAGATACCATTCCATTTAATGAAATTCACAACTCGCAAGTTGCATTAGAGCACGAAGCCAAGGTATCTAAGATTTCAGAAGAACAACTATACTACCTCATGAGTCGTGGTTTGTCAGAATCTGAAGCTACTGAGATGATCGTTATGGGATTTGTAGAGCCCTTCACTAAAGAACTTCCAATGGAATACGCCGTTGAGCTGAACCGCTTGATTAGCTATGAAATGGAAGGGTCAGTTGGGTAAAATTTGATTCTAGGTTTACTCAAAATCAAGGACTTTGAAGATGAACTTGTAACAAAAAGAGACTGAGAAAAAATATTTTAAGAACAGAAAACGCATGATATCAGGTGCAGTTCAAAAAAACTTGATATTATGCGTTTTATTGTGGGAAGATTTATTCTATTCTCTCATGAAATAGAGTTTTTTCCTAAGCACTTTTGATTTTTGATATAGTTTTGTGAGGACGAAGTAAGACAATATATAAAATAGTCAGTTCAAGCCAGGGTATAGTTACTTAGTTTAAAATAATCATCTTATAATAAATCTATGGTATATAGTACAGATTTTAAACAAGGAGTATTAGATTACATTAGAGAGGGACACAGCCATGTCGAGGCAGCTAAAGTTTTTGATGTTGGCGTCAAAACTCTCTTTACGTGGAAAAAGAAAGACGTGAACAAGGACACTTATAGCGGAAAAAGCGAGTCATCAAAAAGAGGAAGATCCCTTTAGAAGAATTAAAAGCCTTTGTAGAGGCTCATCCAGACGCTTTTTTACGGGAAATTGCGGCACATTTTGATTGTGCTGTCCCTTCAGTATGGGCAGCTTTAAAGCAGATTAAGGACACTAGAAAGTCGCTGAGTTTCTTGATATTTTGAATAGTCTAAAAGATTTACCAGTCGTATATATTGACGAAACGGGAATCGACCGCTACCTCTATCGTCCTTATACACGGGCTCCTAGAGGGGAGAAAGTCTATGAAAAGATTAGCGGACGGCGTTTTGAGCGGACTTCAATTGTTGCAGGACAGGTAGACGGAGAGTTTATAGCTCCCATGATTTACAAGGAAAGTATGACGAGGGATTTCTTTGTGGAGTGGTTCAAAACGTAGCTCTTGCCTGCTTTGAAGACACCTCATGTCATTGTCATGGACAATGCTAGTTTTCATCCCAAGAACATCTTGAATGAACTGAGCATCCAAGATAGACACTTTTTCTTACCTCTACCACCTCATTCACCAGATTTGAATCCTATTGAGCAAGTTTGAGATATTTTGAAGGAGAAAGTGACTGATTTATTAAGGGAAGTCCCAAATATTTTTGAATGTTTGGAACGCTTTTTTTAAACTAAATGACTATAATTATAAAATGCTTATTGATTTTGATTTAAAATGAGTCAAAAAGCCGTTGCACAACGGTTTTTTGTTATAATTAAATGAAGAATGTAGAATTAAAGGAGAAAAACATGACATTTGAAGAGATTCTACCTGGGTTAAAGGCTAAGAAAAAATATGTACGTACTGGTTGGGGAGGGGCTGAAAATTATGTCCAACTTTTTGACACTATCGAGCAAAATGGGGTTGCACTTGAAGTGACGCCCTATTTCCTAATCAACGTATCTGGGGAGGGAGAAGGTTTTTCCATGTGGAGCCCGACACCTTGTGATGTTTTGGCGAAGGATTGGGTAGAAGTGCATGACTAGACGTGTATTGATTACGGGAGTGAGTTCAGGTATCGGATTGGCTCAGGCTCGCCTTTTTTTAGAGAAGGGCTATCAAGTTTATGGAGTTGACCAAGGTGAAAATCCAGTTTTAGACGGTGATTTCTACTTTTTACAGAGAGATTTGACCTTGGACTTGGAGCCAATTTTTGACTGGTGTCCTCAGATTGATGTTTTGTGCAATACTGCTGGAGTTTTGGATGATTACAAACCACTGTTGGAACAATCAGCGCAGGAAATTCAAGAGATTTTTGAAATCAACTACGTTACTCCAGTAGAGTTGACTCGCTATTATTTGACCAAAATGTTGGAGAATAAAAAAGGATCCATTATCAATATGTGTTCCATTGCTTCAAATCTAGCAGGAGGTGGTGGTCACGCCTATACTTCATCTAAGCATGCTTTGGCTGGATTTACCAAGCAGTTGGCTCTAGACTATGCTGAAACTGGGATTCAGGTCTTTGGGATTGCTCCAGGAGCAGTTAAGACGGGTATGACTGCTGCAGATTTTGAGCCAGGTGGTTTAGCGGACTGGGTGGCTAGTGAAACCCCAATCAAGCGCTGGATTGATCCAGAGGAAGTAGCAGAGATTAGCCTTTTCTTAGCAAGTGGAAAAGCAAGCGCCATGCAAGGACAAATCTTGACAATAGATGGTGGCTGGTCTTTGAAGTAGGAGGAGTTGGATGGATATTCAAGAGATCACAGAAGAAAATGCATCGCCATTAGTTTTGAAGGCTAAGTCTGAATTATTAGGATTTCCAGAACTTGACAAGACTTCTTACATGAATTGGAAGGTGAATGATGAGAAACCAACTTGCTCTTAGTGGCGAAAAACTTGATGAAAAAGTTTACCCACAACTATTTCACCACATTGGAATGATTCGTGGGGAATACTTGTTGAGAGAGCTCAACCAAAACATACTGTTACCTAGTTGTCAGCAATTTGTAAAAGATTATCTAGAGACTATCTGCTCCCTGTACTCAGATGAAGAAGTTTGGTATCGTTTTTCTGAATTAACGAATACAGAATCTAATTGTCTAAAGGGGACTAAAGAGTATTTTGACGAAGGGCATCCCTTGTTTGGTTATAGAGGAACTAGGCGTTTACTGGCGTGTCCGAATGAATTTCAGGCTGAAGCAAATGTTGTTATAGAAGCCTATCAAACCAATCCCAATCTATCTGTTATCTTTCCTTTTGTCAATGATGCTGAGCAGTTAAAGCAAGCTATTACAGTATTGCGTCAGCAGGGTTTTACTGGGAAAGTCGGCACGATGATTGAGTTACCGTCAGCATATTTTGACTTAGACAGCATACTGGAAACGGGTATTTCAAAGATTGTAGTTGGAATGAGTGATTTGACTTCTTTTATTTTTGCCACTGTGAGAAACAGTCAATTGCATGATATGGAAAGTCCAATTATGTTAGATATGTTAATACAGATGCAGGATAAAACAAGGATGAAAAAGATTGACTTTGCTGTAGCAGGCTATCTGAATGATTCTTTCATACAAAAAATGAATCAGATGGATATCAAATGTATTATCCATTATAGTTCTATTCCAGAGATTTTTAATTTAGAGATTGACCATCCAGACCATCTCAAACATATAAAAGAAGAAAGTAAAAAATTACAAAGGATCACCCATGACACCGCAAGAAATGTGGAATGCATATAAGAAAATCAACCCCTCTATAGGAGATGAAATCGATGCTTGGGCTTTTGGAGTGGAACCAGACCTTTTAGCAGATTTGGTGTTAAGAGGCGAAAAGACTGCAACAGCATCAGCCTACGACCTCTATGCACTAGAAGCCGAGTCTCTTCCTCAAGAAGGAACTTTTGATGTCATTTTAGATAGTCAAAATCAGGCTGTCTGTATTGTCGAAATTACAAAGGTTTCTGTCCAGCCCTTCAATCAAGTTTCTGCTCAACATGCCTTTAAGGAAGGTGAAGGTGACAAATCCCTAGCCTATTGGCGTCAGGTTCATGAGGATTGTTTCGCCGAGTGGCTGAGAGAAGCAGGACTGACTTTTACACCTGAAAGCAAGGTTGTTTTAGAAGAATTTCGCAAGATCTACCCACTGTAGGCTATTAGAAGGAAGAAAGTTTTGGAAATCGCCGTCCAATCCTTTTTTCTTAAGCAAAACATGATATAATAAGTTTGTTTGAAGAAGAGCTTTAGCTCTTAAACTTAGATAGGAGAAAACTATGCAAGCAGTTGAACATTTTATTAAGCAATTTGTTCCTGAACATTATGATTTATTTTTAGACTTGAGTCGTGAGACCAAGACGTTTTCAGGGAAAGTGACTATCACTGGTCAAGCACAGAGTGACCGTATTTCCCTCCACCAGAAAGACTTGGGAATTGCTTCTGTAGAAGTTGCAGGTCAAACTCGTCCATTTACAGTTGACCATGACAATGAAGCCCTTCATATTGAATTAGCTGAGGCTGGTCAAGTTGAAGTGGTTATCGCTTTCTCAGGAAAAATTACAGACAACATGACAGGAATTTACCCTTCTTATTACACAGTTGATGGAGTCAAGAAGGAAGTCTTGTCTACTCAGTTCGAGAGCCATTTTGCGCGCGAAGCCTTCCCATGTGTGGATGAGCCTGAAGCCAAAGCGACTTTTGACCTCTCTCTACGTTTTGATCAAGCAGAAGGTGAATTGGCCTTGTCTAACATGCCAGAAATCGATGTTGAAAAACGTAAGGAAACAGGTATCTGGAAGTTTGAGACAACACCTCGCATGTCTTCTTACTTATTAGCCTTTGTTGCGGGTGATTTGCAAGGTGTGACGGCTAAAACTAAAAACGGTACTCTCGTAGGTGTTTATTCAACCAAAGCTCATCCACTATCAAACCTTGATTTCTCACTGGATATCGCTGTTCGCTCTATCGAGTTTTACGAAGATTACTATGGAGTTAAGTACCCGATCCCTCAATCTCTCCATATCGCCCTCCCTGACTTCTCAGCTGGTGCTATGGAGAACTGGGGTCTTGTGACCTACCGTGAAGTATACTTGGTTGTGGATGAGAACTCTACCTTTGCCAGCCGTCAACAAGTTGCCCTTGTTGTGGCCCATGAATTGGCTCACCAATGGTTTGGGAACCTCGTTACTATGAAATGGTGGGATGACCTTTGGCTCAATGAAAGCTTTGCTAACATGATGGAATATGTCTGTGTGGATGCCATTGAGCCAAGCTGGAATATCTTTGAAGATTTCCAAACAGGTGGAGTGCCTCACGCTCTTGAACGTGACGCAACTGATGGCGTACAGTCTGTTCACGTCGAAGTCAAACACCCAGATGAAATCAATACGCTCTTTGACGGAGCTATCGTCTATGCCAAAGGAAGTCGCCTCATGCACATGCTTCGTCGTTGGCTAGGTGATGCTGATTTCACTAAAGGTTTGCATGCCTACTTTGAAAAACACCAATACAGCAATACAATTGGTCGTGACCTTTGGGATGCTCTTGGTCAAGCGTCTGGACGTGATGTCGCAGCCTTCATGGATTCTTGGTTGGAACAGCCTGGTTACCCAGTTCTTACTGTCAAAGTTGAAAATGATGTTTTGAAGATTTCACAAAAACAATTCTTCATCGGTGAGAACGAAGATAAGAACCGTCTCTGGGTTGTGCCACTCAATAGCAACTGGAAAGGCTTGCCTGATACACTTGAAACTGAAAGTATCGAAATCCCTGGCTACGCAGCTCTTCTTTCAGAAAACAAAACAGCACTTCGTCTCAACACAGAAAATATAGCCCACTACATTACAGACTATCAAGGAGACTTGTTAGATGCTGTTCTTGCTGACCTAGTTGATCTTGATAACACAAGCAAATTGCAAATCGTCCAAGAACGTCGTTTGCTTGCTGAGGCAGGGCACATTTCTTATGCTGACTTGCTCCCAGTTCTTGATAAACTTGCTAAGGAAGAATCTTACCTTGTCGTTTCAGCTGTTTCTGAAGTAATTTCTGCTCTTGAGCGCTTTATCGATGAAGGAACAGAAGCTGAAAGAGCCTTCAAAGCCTTGGTTGCTGAATTGGCTCGTCATAATTATGACCGTCTTGGTTTTGAAGCTAAAGATGGAGAATCAGATGAGGATGAATTGGTTCGTCAGTTGGCTGTTTCTATGATGATTCGCTCAAATGATGCAGAAGCTAGTCAAGTCGCTAGCCAAATCTTCGCGGCTCACAAGGAGAATCTTGCAGGACTTCCAGCAGCTATTCGCTCACAAGTTCTGATCAATGAGATGAAACATCATGAGACTAAAGACTTGTTAGCACTTTATCTTGATACTTATACTCACGCAACAGATGCTGTCTTTAAACGTCAGTTGGCAGCTGCTCTTGCTTACAGTACAGATGCGAACAATATCCAAACCTTGATTGCTGCTTGGAAGGACAAATTTGTGGTCAAACCACAAGACTTGTCTGCTTGGTATTACCAATTCCTAGCTCATCAAGCAACTCAGGAAACAGCTTGGTCTTGGGCGCGTGAAAACTGGGCTTGGATTAAGGCAGCTCTTGGTGGAGATATGAGCTTTGATAGCTTTGTTATCCTTCCTGCACACGTATTTAAGACTCAGCAACGCTTGGCAGAGTACAAGGAATTCTTTGAGCCACAACTTTCTGACCTTGCTCTTAGCCGTAACATCGGTATGGGAATCAAGGAAATTGCAGCGCGTGTTGACTTGATTAACCGTGAAAAAGCTGCAGTCGAAGCAGTCGTTCTTCAATACGGAAACGCATAAATAAGCCTAAAATAAAAGAAAACTCATCTATCTCATGTAATACTCTTCGAAAATCAAATTCAAACCATGTCAGCGTCGCCTTACCGTACTCAAGTACAGCCTGCGGCTAGCTTCCTAGTTTGCTCTTTGATTTTCATTGAGTATAAAATGCAGAGAGTTGAGTTTTTTTTAAGGCAAATTTGGTATAATGGTTTTAATAAGGAGGAGTTTCTCATGATAAAAATCTTATTGGTTGAGGATGACCTAGGCCTGTCAAATTCAGTATTTGACTTTTTAGACGATTTTGCGGATGTCATGCAGGTATTTGATGGAGAAGAAGGTCTCTACGAAGCTGAAAGTGGCGTCTATGATTTGATTTTGCTCGATTTGATGTTACCTGAAAAAAATGGCTTCCAAGTCTTGAAAGAATTGCGTGAAAAGGGAATTACGACTCCAGTTCTGATCATGACTGCCAAGGAAAGTTTGGATGACAAGGGACATGGTTTTGAACTAGGAGCAGATGACTATCTGACCAAACCTTTCTACCTAGAAGAACTCAAAATGCGGATTCAAGCCCTTCTCAAACGTTCAGGTAAGTTTAATGAAAACACCTTGACTTATGGAAATATTGTAGTTAATTTGTCAACAAATACCGTTAAGGTTGAAGATACTCCTGTCGAATTGCTGGGGAAAGAGTTTGATTTATTAGTTTATTTCCTTCAAAATCAAAATGTTATTTTGCCTAAGACTCAGATTTTTGATCGTCTATGGGGATTTGATAGTGATACAACGATTTCGGTTGTCGAAGTCTATGTTTCAAAAGTCCGTAAGAAATTAAAAGGAACCACTTTTGCAGAGAATTTGCAAACCTTGCGCAGTGTTGGGTATATTTTAAAAGATGTTCAGTAAACTAAAAAAAACATGGTATGCGGATGACTTTAGTTATTTTATCCGCAACTTTGGTGTCTTCACTCTGATTTTCTCTACCATGACCTTGATTATTTTACAGGTCATGCATTCGAGTCTTTATACTTCGGTGGATGATAAGCTTCATGGACTGAGTGAAAATCCTCAAGCAGTTATTCAGCTTGCTGTAAATAGGGCAACAGAAGAGATTAAAGACTTAGAGAATGCCGCTACAGATACTAGTAAGACTGAGATAAAACCCAATGTCAGTTCCAATACGGAGGTTATTCTTTTTGATAAGAATTTTACACAGCTCCTTTCTGGAAATCGATTTTTGGGATTGGATAAGATTAAGTTAGAGAAAAAAGAACTAGGCCATATCTATCAGATTCAGGTTTTTAATAGCTATGGACAAGAAGAAATCTATCGCATGATCTTGATGGAAACCAATATCAGTTCGGTTTCAACCAATATCAAGTATGCAGCTATCTTGATTAATACCAGTCAGTTGGAGCAGGCCAGTCAAAAGCACGAGAAATTGATTGTGATTGTGATGGCAAGTTTCTGGATTTTATCTTTACTTGCAAGTCTCTATCTAGCTAGGGTCAGTGTTAGGCCCCTGCTTGAGAGCATGCAGAAGCAACAGTCCTTTGTGGAAAATGCTAGTCATGAGTTACGAACTCCACTCGCAGTTTTGCAAAATCGCTTAGAGACCCTTTTTCGTAAGCCAGAAGCAACCATTATGGATGTGAGCGAAAGCATTGCCTCTAGTTTGGAAGAAGTCCGAAATATGCGTTTTTTGACGACAAACTTGCTGAACTTAGCTCGTAGAGATGATGGGATTAAACCGGAACTTGCAGAAGTTCCAACCAGTTTTTTCAATACGACTTTCACAAACTATGAGATGATTGCCTCGGAAAATGACCGTGTCTTCCGTTTTGAAAATCGGATTCATCGCACGATTGTCACAGATCAGCTTCTCTTGAAGCAGTTGATGACTATCCTATTTGATAATGCTGTCAAGTATACTGAAGAGGATGGTGAAATTGATTTTCTTATCTCGGCGACCGATCGTAATCTGTATTTACTTGTTTCTGATAATGGAGTCGGTATTTCGACAGAAGATAAGAAGAAAATTTTTGATCGTTTTTATCGAGTGGACAAGGCTAGAACCCGCCAAAAAGGTGGTTTTGGTTTAGGATTATCTCTGGCCAAGCAAATTGTAGATGCGCTTAAAGGAACCATTACTGTTAAAGATAATAAACCAAAGGGAACAATCTTTGAAGTGAAGATTGCCATCCACACACCATCGAAAAAGAAAAAATAAAAATATCGCTCCAGTTGGGGCGATATTTTGGACTATGTGACTTTCGGTCCGTCTCACTAAGTCAGGTGTGAGACAGGCAAATCACCCGTTTTAGGGGGGCATGATTAAAATAACATAAAAATCTTGACAGATAAACTTAAAAAATGTAAACTATTTACTGGTTAATTAATTGGTTAAATAACCAATTTAGAAAACTATTTAATCAAGTAAAGGAAGTTAAGAAAAAGCTTCATCATTTATTGAAATGAGGGATTTATGAAATTCAGTAAAAAGTATATAGCAGCTGGATCAGCTGTTATCGTATCCTTGAGTCTTTGTGCCTATGCACTGAACCAGCATCGTTCGCAGGAAAATAAAGACAATAATCGTGTCTCTTATGTGGATGGCAGTCAGTCAAGTCAGAAAAGTGAAAACTTGACACCAGATCAGGTTAGCCAGAAAGAAGGAATTCAGGCTGAGCAAATTGTCATCAAAATTACAGATCAGGGCTATGTGACGTCACACGGTGACCACTATCATTACTATAATGGGAAAGTTCCTTATGATGCCCTCTTTAGTGAAGAACTCTTGATGAAGGATCCAAACTACCAACTTAAGGACGCTGATATTGTCAACGAGGTCAAGGGCGGTTATATCATCAAGGTCGATGGAAAATATTATGTCTACCTAAAAGATGTAGCTCATGCTGATAATGTTCGAACTAAAGATGAAATCAACCGTCAAAAACAAGAACATGTCAAAGATAATGAGAAGGTTAGCTCAGATGTTGCTGTAGCAAGGTCTCAGGGACGCTATACGACAGATGATGGTTATGTCTTCAATCCAGCTGATATTATCGAAGATACGGGTGACGCTTATATTGTTCCTCACGGAGGTCACTATCACTATATTCCAAAAAGTGATTTGTCTGCTAGTGAGTTAGCTGCTGCTAAAGCTCATTTAGCTGGCAAAAATACGCAACCGAGCCAGTTAAGCTATTCTTCAGCAGTTAGTGACAATAACACGCAATCTGTGGCACAAGGCTCAACTAGCAAGCCAGAAAGCAAAGTTGAAAATCTCCAAAGTCTATTGAAAGAACTCTACGATTTACCTAGCGACAAACGTTACAGTGAATCAGATGGTCTGGTTTTTGACCCTGCTAAGATTATCAGCCGTACGCCAAATGGAGTTGCGATTCCGCATGGCGACCATTATCATTTTATTCCTTACAGCAAGCTCTCTCCTTTAGAAGAAAAGATTGCTAGAATGGTGCCTATCGGTGGAACTGATTCTACGGTCTCTACAAATGAAAAACATCATGAAGTAGCGTCTAGTCTAGGAAGTCTTCCAAGTAATCCATCTATATTGAATAATGCTTCTTCAACGTTAAATAAGGAAATTTCTTCAACGTCTGATGGTTATATCTTTAATCCAAAAGATATCGTTGAAGAAACAGCCACAGCTTATATCGTCAGACATGGTGATCATTTCCATTACATTCCTAAGTCGAATCAAATTGGACAACCGACTCTTCCAAACAATGGTCTAGCAACACCTTCTCCATCTCTTTCAGTCAATCCTGGTGTTTCACATGAGGAACATGAAGAAGGTGGACACGGCTTTGATGCCAATCGTATTATTGCGGAAGATGAAGCAGGATTTATCATGAGTCACGGCGACCATAATCATTACTTTTTCAAGAAGGATTTGACAGCAGAACAAATCAAGGCAGCGCAAGACCACTTGAAAGGGTCAAATACAGCAACACCAAGCCCAGCCAAAGATGATCACGATGGCGATGAGCATGACCACCATCATGGTGAAGACCATGATCATGGTTTTGATGCCAATCGTGTCATCAGTGAGGATGAGCAAGGCTTTGTCATGAGTCACGGCGACCATAATCATTACTCCTATAAGAAAGATTTGACAGCTGAGCAAATTAAGGCCGCACAGGATCATCTGAAAACACATCATGATGCAGAGCCTGTAAAACCTCTTGCTAAAACGGTAGAGTCTTTCTCAAGAGATGCTAGCGATGAAGAAAAGATTGCTTATATTTCGAAGACCTACGGTGTTCCACTTGAAGCGATTAGAATTTCAAACGGATTCTTTGTTTTTGGAAATCCAGACCAAGCCTACGATCCAACTCATATCCACCCATATGCTGTTCGTAAGGAACATGTGCGTATTCCGCTACAAACTGGCAATCCAGAACTTGATTTCCTAAATGAACTTTATACGACTGCCTTACGTGATGGTGTATCTCCTTATAGTTTGCAGGTAGAGAATGGTAGTTTTGTGATTCCTCATGGCGACCACAATCACTACATCAAGGTTCAAACGAAGGGCTATGAAGTTGCTTTGAAAAACAAAATTCCAGCCCTACAATCCAATTATCAACCTGGAGCTTTTGATGAGAAGGCAGTCTTGGAAAAAGTAGATCAACTTTTAGCTGATAGCAGAAGTATCTATAAAGACAAGCCTATTGAACAAAGACAGATTGAGTTAGCCTTAGGTCAGTTTACTGAGAACATGAAGAAACTGGCAACTAACTCTACAGCAGGTTATCTTGCAACCCTTGATCTCTTTGATAAGCAATATATCCATATTGATGAAAGTGTTAAGCCTGTTAAAACAAGCGCTCTAGATAAGAAATATCAAGCCTTGATTGATAAAATCAATACACTAGATACAGATTCTTATGGACTTCCTAAGAAGGACCTTCTCGTTCGACTCCAGGAAGCTAAGTTGGCTAAAGATGAGGCTGCTTTAGCAGCGGTTGAATCACAACTTCAAGCCTTGCAAGACTTTAATGACCGAACAGGTGTTACAACTGTAGAATACATCAAGTATTTCTACGAACACGTAAATGACGGTCGTTTGAGTGATGAACTTCGAAACAAAGTAGCTCAGTTGACTTGGGCTTTGTATCAATCACAATCCTTCCTTAAGGCAGCAGAATTGAACAAATTATTCCCAAGCATCTATCAAGCAAAACAAGAAGTGGAAGAAGCTTTGAAAGCTCAACCAACTACTGCTAAATCGACTAAGACAGTTCTAGATACTGAAAAAGTTGATAATCAAACTGCCAAGACAGCTATTTATGGCTTCTTGAAAGAATTGTACGGAGACTTTATGCCTGAAGAGCATGTCAATCATGTTAGCAAGGAACAAGTAGAAAGTCTTTTGAGCAAGGCAAATCAACTCTTGGAACAAATCCAAGAAGAAGGAATCAGACAATCCTTGGCAGAAGAAGTAGAAAATCTCAAAGCGGCCACAAACAAGGCTGATGCAGACTTGGATGAAGTAAACAGTCAGGTAAAAGATGTCTTGACTCGTATCGCTAGCGCCCTTCAACAAGAGAAAGAAAATGCAGAGCAAGATCCTCAGACGCTTGTTCTCTATCAAAAACTCTACGATATTCTCATGTCGCTTCATGCTTATTTAGAAAACAATAAGGGTTCTGATGAAGACTTTGATAAGGTGGATGCATTACTAGACCAACTTTCTGCTAAGAGTAAGGATAAAGCCGCTTTACTTGAATTGACAAAAGCTATCCTAGTTTTGAATCAAGAAATCAAGTCAAAATCAAGCGCGAGTGAAGAAGCAACTCCAGCGACAAATGCTGAAGCAAATGGTGATAAGACAAGTCCCGAAACTGAAACATCAGCAACTGCAGAATCTAACAGTGAAACTGCAAGCGACGAAAACAAACCAAGCAATACAACAGATTCTAAACCTGCTGAACCAGCTTCAGAAAAGGAAACAACAGAATCTACAACAAGTACTGGAAATCAAGAAAAACCAGTAGAATAAAAAAGTTTGTGGTCGTAGATCTAGGAGATTTTCCCATTCAAGGCTGTTTCCTATTTCTCATTGTAATTATAAACCATGGCAATATAAGAAAACGAGCATTTCCAACTGAGGAGATGCTCGTTTTTTGATAGTTAGAAGTAGTTTTTATCCGTCTATTTAGAGTTGATTACAAATGATCTTGAAAGAAATTATTGACTTGAATGTGGATATAGGATTTATTAACTGATTATAATGTTTAAATATCGCTCAAAAGCAAAGAATTATCCTCATGAGTATGAATCGTCTAAATTAACTACCTCCAGACCGTGTTCTGTTAAGCGATAGATGATTGAACAGACCTCTTTTAAGAAACGCCTGTCATGCGAAACAGTGATGAGTCCGCCTGGATACGTAGCAAAGAGTTTTCTAATTTGGGGTTGAGAAGTGGGAGAAAAGTTTCGTGTGGGTTCATCCAGCAGGAGAAAGTTTGGTTTGCGCAAGACTAAATCCAAAAGCAGGAGTTTACCCTGTTGCCCGCCAGATAAGGAGCGAATTTGATGCTGCATTTCTGGATAACTGAAATTGAGACTGGCTAAGTGAGATTGGATTTTCTGCAGTTCCTCTTTTTCTCCAGTTTTGCTGAGGTAGGCTATTGGTGATAAATCTAATTGCAGTTTTTTGTGGTAATCTTGTGGCATATAACCAAGTAAAATCTCTCTTTTTTGACTTAGCAGTTGTTGCAACTTTGATAACAGAGTTGATTTCCCCATACCATTTGGGCCGATGATACCGATTTTTTCTTGTCCACGGACAGTTAGTTGTAGTTCCTGAGCCAAAACACGGTCGTCAATGGACAAATTTTCTTTTTCCAGTTGGATTAAGACTTTAGATGCTGATAATGGCTGTATATCTGAGAAAAAAAGTCTAATTTCTTCCTCTTCAAGTGGTTTTTGGGTCATGGACTGAGCTGTCTTTTCAAAGCGTTTTTCTTGAGAGAGGACAGTTTTCATCTTTTTAGCCAATAGGCGACCGGCAGTACTGTCTTTAGTAGCTCGAAGCGCAGTTTCTACATTTTGCTTGACTCGACGATGTTTTTCCATGGTTTTGTCATAGGCTCTTTGGTCATTAGCAGCTTGCTGACTTTGTCTGGCAAAATTAGCCTTTCTCTGCTCACTATAGCGATAATAGTCTAAATGCTCTACTAGCGTTTCTGCTTCTTTACGGTGCTTGACCAGTCGCAAGTGAACAATAGTGTCTGCCGTTTGAGAAAGAAAGTCTTCATCATGGGAAATGAAAATAACGGTTTGCCTCATCTTCTGTATCTGTCTTTTTAGCCAATCAACCGTCTCAAGGTCTAGGTCATTTGAAGGTTCATCTAAAAATAGAATCTCAAAGGGTTTGGCTAACTCATGGATGAGCTGAATTTTCAAAGCTTCGCCCCCTGATAGACTGCCAATCTCTTGGTTGCTAGCGAATCGATTGCTATCAAAATGCAATTCCTCAGCCAAACGATAGAGGATACTGTAGTCTAAATCAAGAGAATCTAAAAAGAAGTAGTCGTGTAGAGTTTTCTTTTTCAGGTTCTCGGGGAGTTTTTGAGGAATGTAGGCTATTGATTGATAATAAGATTGAATGTCTCCCCTGATAGTGAAATCAGGCAAAGCTTCCCCCATTAAAGTTTTAAGCAAGGTTGATTTGCCATTTCCTTCTTCACCAATAATAGCAACCTTTTCCCCGTCTTGGATAGTCATGGTTAGGTCAGATACAAGATCTCGTAGATCTTTGTTTTGAGTGATGGTTAGATGATTGATTTTTATCATATTGTTGCCCTTTCTAGAATATCAATAGTGCATAACAAAAAGCTCTACTTTATCTAGTAGAGCCAATGTCTATGTCAAAAAAACTCTATTAATACTCTTCGAAAATCTCTTCAAACCACGTCAGCGTCGCCTTACCGTAGATATATGTAACTGACTTCGTCAGTCTTATCTACAACCTCAAAGCAGTGCTTTGAGCAACCTGCGGCTAGCTTCCTAGTTTGCTTTTTGATCTTCATTGAGTATAAAATGCCAGAAAAAGAGCATAAAAGAGCACACAAAAAGAGACAAAAACAAGATCTACTAAATAAAGTTTCTTTATTTGATAGACTTAGTTGTTCATGTCTCCCTTACCTCCGAGTATTAGTATCTTTATCCTATACCTTTCAGGAAATTTTGTCAACAGAAAACTGGAAATTTCAAGCTCTAAAATCCGTGTGGTAAGCATTAGTAATGAGTTCTTTGTCTTCCATATGAGCATCCTCCTTGCTCTGATGTATTATTGCCTATAGTATAGCACTAAAAAACAAAAATATCATAGCAAATATGTTAAAAAATCGATTTTTAATTAAAAAGTTTGGTGGGCTGATTTGTAGCCTTTTCATGGTATAATCAAGAGAGTAAATCTTTATGGAGGAAGTATGAAATTAAATATTCAAGAAATTCGTAAGCAGTCTGAAGGCTTGCATTTTGAACAAACGTTAGACCTAGCCGCAGACCTGCGTGCACGCAATCAAGAAATTTTAGATGTGAAAGATATCCTTGCTGTTGGGAAAGTACAGTACGAAGACCGTATGTATTTCTTAGATTATCAACTATCTTATACCATTGTTCTTGCTTCAAGTCGCAGTATGGAGCCAGTTGAGTTAGTTGAATCTTATCCAGTCACGGAAGTTTTCATGGAAGGCGCGACTAACCAGCTAGATCAGGAAGTTTTAGACGATGATTTGGTCTTGCCTATCGAAAATGGAGAACTTGATCTTGCTGAGAGCGTGTCAGATAATATCCTTCTCAACATTCCTATCAAGGTCTTGACGGCTGAAGAAGAGGCTGGTCAAGGATTTGTGTCAGGAAATGACTGGCAAATCATGACAGAGGAAGAATACCAAGCTCAACAAGCAGTTAAGAAAGAAGAAAACAGTCCTTTTGCTGGCTTACAAGGACTATTTGATGGAGACGAATAATGGTTTTGTCAAAAAAACGAGCACGAAAAGTGCTGGAAGAAATCATTGCTCTTTTTCCAGATGCCAAGCCCAGTCTTGATTTTACCAATCATTTTGAACTCTTAGTTGCGGTCATGCTGTCAGCTCAGACAACGGATGCAGCGGTAAATAAGGCCACACCAGGTCTCTTTGCTGCCTTTCCAACGCCACAAGCCATGTCTATTGCGACAGAGGGTGAGATTGCTTCACACATTTCTCGCCTGGGACTGTATCGGAATAAGGCTAAATTCCTAAAAAAATGTGCCCAACAGTTACTAGATGATTTTGATGGCCAAGTTCCTCAAACTCGTGAGGAATTAGAGAGTTTGGCAGGTGTTGGTCGCAAGACAGCCAATGTTGTCATGAGTGTGGGCTTTGGAATTCCAGCCTTTGCAGTAGACACTCATGTGGAGCGTATTTGCAAACACCACGATATTGTCAAAAAATCAGCGACACCACTTGAGGTGGAAAAACGTGTCATGGATATCTTGCCACCGGAGCAGTGGTTAGCTGCCCATCAGGCCATGATTTATTTCGGACGGGCTATCTGTCATCCTAAAAATCCAGAGTGTGACCAGTACCCACAGTTATATGATTTTAGTAATTTATAAGATGGGGGCTCAAAAGTTTTTGCTTGATTTTAGGCTCGCTTTGTGCTATAGTAATTGATAATTAAATATTCCTTTAAACCTGTCCCGTGAGGCAGGCAAGGAGCGCGATAAAGTAGAAGGGTGAAGTCTATACTGTTTGCAGTAGGGCTTACTTAGCTATACATTTCAAGTCTCCTTGTTTAAGGAGACTTTTCTTTTTGGAGGTTTGTCATGAAGGCAAAAGAAGTTGTAGACGAATTGACCGTCAAACGAGCGATTACGCGTATTACTTATGAGATTATCGAACGTAACAAAGATTTGAACAAAATCGTCTTGGCTGGTATTAAAACTCGTGGTGTCTTTATCGCCCACCGAATCCAAGAACGTTTGGAGCAGCTAGAAAATCTTTCAGTTCCTGTTGTGGAATTGGATACTAAACCTTTCCGTGATGATGTTAAAAGTGGAGAAGATACTTCTTTGGTTTCTGTTGATGTGACAGACCGTGAAGTGATCTTGGTGGATGATGTGCTCTATACAGGTCGTACCATCCGTGCTGCTATTGATAATATTGTAGGTCATGGTCGTCCTGCGCGCGTGAGTTTAGCAGTTCTAGTCGATCGTGGACATAGAGAGTTGCCAATCCGTCCAGATTACGTTGGAAAAAATATCCCAACCAGTCGTTCTGAAGAAATCATTGTAGAGATGACAGAACTTGATGGCCAAGACAGAGTTCTGATTACTGAAGAAGCTTAGAAAGCTAAAGGAGTAGCCATGTCAGAAAATCAACAAGC
This sequence comes from Streptococcus mitis, assembly GCA_001914195.1. GTDB lineage: Bacteria > Bacillota > Bacilli > Lactobacillales > Streptococcaceae > Streptococcus > Streptococcus mitis_F. The sequence continues at coordinate 121,428 of MKYF01000017.1, forward strand.
ATTGAACCATGTGGTGTCCATGGAAGACCTCACTGTCGATCAAGTCATGAAATTGATCAAGCGAGGAATCGAGTTTAAAAACGGAGCACAGCTTCCTTATGAAGACCATCCTATTGTTTCCAATCTTTTCTTTGAGGATTCTACACGGACGCATAAGTCCTTTGAAGTGGCAGAGATTAAACTGGGATTGGAGCGACTTGACTTTGATGTGAAGACTAGTTCGGTTAATAAGGGTGAGACACTTTATGATACCATTTTGACTTTGTCTGCTTTAGGAGTGGATGTCTGTGTGATTCGCCACCCAGAGGTTGACTACTACAGAGAGTTGATTGCTAGTCCCACGATTACGACTTCCATCATCAATGGTGGAGATGGTTCGGGCCAACACCCTAGCCAGAGCTTGCTTGATTTGATGACTATTTATGAGGAATTTGGTTACTTTGAGGGTCTCAAGGTTGCGATTGCAGGTGACTTGGATCACTCACGCGTTGCCAAATCCAATATGCAGATTTTGAAACGCTTGGGAGTGGAACTCTTTTTCGCTGGACCTGAGAAATGGAGAAGTCAAGAGTTTGCAGACTATGGACAGTTTGTAACTATTGATGAAATCATTGATCAGGTGGATGTCATGATGTTTCTCCGTGTGCAACATGAACGCCATGATAGTGGAGCTGTATTTTCAAAAGAAGACTACCATACCCAACATGGCTTGACTCAAGAACGTTATGACCGTTTGAAAGAAACAGCAATCCTCATGCACCCAGCTCCAGTCAATCGTGATGTAGAAATTGCAGATCACTTGGTTGAAGCACCAAAATCACGGATTGTCCAACAAATGACCAATGGTGTCTTTGTTCGAATGGCAATCTTAGAATCCGTACTGGCGAGTAGAAACGCCAACTAAAACACAAGACGTTAAAAGACGCCAGTGAGCGTCCACGAGAGGTGAAAATATGACAAAAAGACTTCTAGTATTAGAAGATGGCACAGTTTTTGAAGGCAAGGCCTTCGGAGCAGATATTGATGTAACAGGCGAAATCGTCTTTAATACAGGGATGACCGGCTACCAAGAATCCATTACAGACCAGTCTTATAATGGACAAATCTTGACCTTTACTTATCCTTTGGTAGGAAATTATGGAATCAACCGTGATGATTACGAATCCATTATTCCAACTTGTAAGGGAGTCGTTGTTTTTGAAGAAGCACGTAGAGCAAGCAACTGGCGCAACCAAATGACCTTGGATGATTTTTTGAGAGCTAAAAAAATTCCAGGTATTTCAGGGATTGATACACGTGCTCTTACCAAGATTATCCGTAAGCATGGTACTATGCGAGCAACCTTGACTCATGTTGGAGATAGTATGGACCATGTGACTGACCAGCTCCAAGCAACAGTATTGCCGACAGACAATATTAAGCAGGTTTCTACTAAAACTTCATATCCAGCTCCAGGAGTAGGTTTGAGCGTGGTGCTAGTGGACTTTGGTCTCAAGCACTCAATCCTACGTGAACTTTCTAAACGCAACTGTAACGTGACCGTCGTTCCTTATTCGACAACGGCTGAAGAAATTCTCCATCTCAATCCTGACGGAGTGATGTTGTCAAACGGTCCAGGTAACCCAGAAGATGTTCCACAGGCACTTGACATGATTCGCGGTGTACAAGGAAAAATTCCAATTTTTGGTATTTGTATGGGGCACCAACTCTTTGCTATGGCAAACGGGGCTAAGACTTACAAGATGAAGTTTGGTCACCGTGGATTTAACCACGCGGTACGTGAAATTGCTACAGGACGTGTGGATTTTACAAGTCAAAACCATGGTTATGCAGTCAGCCGTGAGGATTTGCCAGAGCATTTGATTATCACCCACGAAGAAATCAATGACAAGTCAGTTGAAGGTGTGCGTCACAGATACCAACCTGCTTTCTCTGTCCAATATCATCCAGATGCAGCCCCTGGTCCACACGATGCAAGCTACCTATTTGACGAGTTTATCGAGATGATGGAAGCTTTTAAACAATCAAACTAAGAACGAGTAAAAGCTCGTCGGAGAATTTATTTAACTGAACACGGACGGAAAGCTCGGAATTTAGAGAAACCAACTTTGATTGTCAATCCTTCCTTGGTTTCCTAAAATTCAATCGCTTTCTATTCGTCCTTTGTATCTTATTTAATGTCGCTCTGTGAGGCGACGAATAGAAAGGAGAAGGGTGGTCCGTATTTGCTAAACTGAATACGGGCTACGGACTGTGCTAAAAAGATAGTTATTCCTAGAACTGACAGTTCTTCGTCATAACTCCTATTTTAGCTTTGTCCGCTTGACGCCCTTAATATCTTATAAATGCCTAAACGTACTGATATTCAAAAAATTATGGTGATTGGTTCTGGTCCGATTATTATTGGTCAGGCTGCTGAGTTTGACTACGCTGGGACCCAGGCTTGCTTGTCGTTGAAAGAGGAAGGTTATGAGGTTGTCTTGGTTAACTCAAATCCTGCAACTATCATGACGGACAAGGAAATTGCGGACAAGGTTTATATTGAACCAATTACACTTGAGTTTGTGACTCGTATTCTTCGTAAGGAGCGTCCAGATGCCTTGCTACCAACACTCGGTGGTCAGACAGGTCTCAACATGGCCATGGAATTGTCTAAAAATGGCATCCTCGATGAGCTTGGTGTTGAACTTCTGGGTACTAAATTATCTGCCATTGACCAAGCGGAGGACCGTGACCTCTTTAAACAATTGATGGAAGAGCTCAATCAACCAATTCCAGAGTCTGAAATTGTCAACACAGTAGAAGAAGCAGTTGCCTTTGCTGCGACAATTGGATACCCAGTCATTGTCCGTCCAGCCTTTACCCTTGGTGGTACTGGTGGTGGTATGTGTGCTAACGAGGAAGAATTGCGTGAAATTGCTGAAAATGGGTTGAAATTGTCACCTGTTACCCAATGTTTGATTGAGCGTTCGATTGCAGGTTTCAAGGAAATCGAATATGAAGTTATGCGTGACTCAGCTGACAATGCCTTGGTTGTTTGTAACATGGAAAACTTTGACCCAGTTGGGATTCACACAGGGGATTCCATTGTATTTGCTCCTGCGCAAACCATGTCAGACTATGAAAACCAAATGCTTCGTGATGCGAGCTTGAGCATTATTCGTGCCCTTAAGATTGAAGGGGGATGTAACGTTCAGCTAGCCCTTGATCCACACAGTTTCAAGTATTATGTCATCGAAGTGAACCCTCGTGTATCACGTTCTTCAGCCCTTGCATCTAAGGCGACAGGGTATCCGATTGCCAAATTAGCTGCCAAAATTGCCGTTGGTTTGACCTTGGATGAGGTTATCAATCCAGTTACAGGTTCAACCTATGCCATGTTTGAGCCTGCCCTTGACTACGTGGTTGCCAAGATTCCTCGTTTCCCATTTGACAAGTTTGAAAAAGGTGAGCGCCGTCTTGGGACACAGATGAAGGCCACTGGAGAAGTCATGGCTATCGGTCGTAACATTGAAGAATCTCTTCTTAAGGCTTGCCGCTCCCTTGAAATTGGGGTGCATCACAATGAAATGCCTGAACTTGCAGCAGTTTCTGATGATTCCTTGATTGAAAAAGTAGTCAAAGCCCAGGATGACCGTCTTTTCTATGTATCAGAAGCAATTCGTCGTGGCTACACACCAGAAGAAATTGCAGAGCTTACAAAAATTGATATTTTTTATCTCGATAAACTACTACATATCTTTGAAATTGAGCAAGAATTGGGTGCCCATCCACAAGATTTAGAAGTTTTGAAAACTGCCAAACTCAATGGCTTCTCAGATCGTAAGGTTGCTGAACTATGGGAAACGACAGCTGACCAAGTTCGCCAGCTTCGTTTGGAAAACAAGATTGTCCCTGTTTATAAGATGGTCGATACTTGTGCGGCAGAATTTGACTCTGAAACGCCATATTTCTATTCAACCTATGGTTGGGAAAACGAGTCTATCAAGTCTGATAAGGAATCCGTTCTAGTCCTAGGTTCGGGTCCAATCCGTATTGGTCAAGGGGTTGAGTTTGACTACGCAACCGTTCACTCTGTTAAGGCTATCCAGGCTGCTGGTTATGAAGCTATTATCATGAACTCAAACCCAGAGACTGTTTCAACAGACTTCTCTGTATCAGATAAGCTTTACTTTGAGCCATTGACATTCGAAGATGTTATGAACGTCATTGACTTGGAGCAACCAAAAGGTGTTATCGTTCAGTTCGGTGGTCAAACAGCTATCAACCTTGCGGAGCCATTGGCAAAAGCAGGTGTGACTATCCTTGGTACACAGGTCGCTGACCTAGACCGTGCCGAAGACCGTGACCTCTTCGAGCAAGCCCTTAAAGACCTGGATATTCCACAGCCACCAGGACAAACGGCTACCAATGAAGAAGAAGCAGTTCTTGCAGCTCGCAAGATTGGCTTCCCAGTTCTTGTCCGCCCATCTTATGTACTTGGTGGACGTGCCATGGAAATCGTTGAAAACGAAGAAGACCTTCGTTCTTATATGCGTACAGCGGTTAAGGCTAGTCCTGACCATCCAGTCCTTGTAGACTCTTATATCGTTGGACAAGAGTGTGAAGTTGATGCTATTTCAGACGGAGAAAATGTTCTCATCCCTGGTATCATGGAGCACATCGAACGTGCCGGTGTCCACTCAGGTGACTCAATGGCCGTTTACCCACCACAAACCTTGTCGCAAAAGGTGCAAGAAACAATCGCAGACTATACTAAACGTCTAGCAATCGGTCTTAACTGCCTTGGAATGATGAACATCCAGTTTGTTATCAAGGATGAAAAAGTCTATGTTATTGAGGTTAATCCACGTGCCAGCCGTACGGTTCCATTCCTTTCTAAGGTGACCAATATTCCTATGGCTCAAGTAGCGACCAAGCTCATTCTTGGGCAAAACCTTGAAGAACTTGGCTACCAAGATGGACTTTACCCTGAAAGCACTCGCGTTCATATTAAAGCACCAGTCTTCTCCTTCACGAAACTAGCTAAGGTAGACAGCTTACTTGGTCCTGAAATGAAGTCAACAGGGGAAGTTATGGGTTCTGATACGACTTTGGAAAAAGCTCTCTATAAAGCCTTTGAAGCTTCTTACCTCCACTTGCCAACTTTTGGAAATGTAGTCTTCACCATTGCTGATGATACAAAAGAAGAAGCCTTGGACTTAGCTCGTCGTTTCCAAAATATTGGCTATGGAATCCTCGCGACAGAAGGGACAGCAGCCTTCTTTGCTAGTCATGGATTACAAGCTCAACCTGTTGGTAAGATTGGTGATGACGATAAGGATATTCCAAGCTTTGTACGCAAAGGAAGAATTCAAGCTATCATTAACACAGTAGGAACAAAACGAACTGCTGACGAAGATGGTGAGCAGATTCGCCGTTCAGCCATTGAACACGGGGTGCCCCTCTTCACAGCCCTAGATACAGCTAATGCCATGCTTAAGGTACTTGAAAGTCGTAGTTTTGTTACAGAAGCAATCTAGTTTAGAAAAGTTTTTCACAGTTTAAAAGCCAGCGTCAGAAAACGCTGGCTTTTGCGATATTAGTGCAGGCTATTCAACTATCAGTTCTTCACTCAAGAATGATGATGAATTGTGATACGATAAGAATAAATTGGGAATGGCTTATGATGTTAATCGTTCACCTTTTTTGTAATTCTAGTATATCAGAGTCAATATATATTTGCATGCTACTCCTTTTGCAAAAATGGCTATTTCAGGTTAAAAAAACGACATCTCAGATTTTCTGTTCCAGAAATAGCTATCGCTATGATATAATTATTTTATGATTATTACTATTCCTATAAAAAACCAGAAAGATATTGGCACACCATCTGATTCAGTCGTTGTTCTCGGCTATTTTGATGGTATACATAAGGGGCATCAAGAATTATTTCGTGTTGCCAACAAGGCTGCGAGAAAGGATTTATTGCCTATCGTTGTTATGACCTTTAATGAATCTCCAAAGATCGCTTTAGAGCCTTATCATCCGGATCTGTTTTTGCATATTTTGAACCCTGCTGAACGTGAGAGGAAACTAAAGCGTGAAGGCGTAGAAGAATTATATCTCCTTGATTTTAGTAGTCAATTCGCTAGTCTCACGGCAGAAGAATTTTTCGCAACTTATATCAAGGCTATGAATGCCAAAATTATTGTTGCAGGTTTTGACTATACATTTGGTTCTGACCAAAAAACGGCAGAAGACTTAAAGGATTACTTTGATGGAGAAGTCATTATCGTTCCACCTGTAGAAGATGAGAAAGGAAAGATTAGTTCAACTCGTATTCGTCAAGCTATTTTAGATGGAAATGTGAAAGAAGCAGGAGAACTTTTGGGGGCACCGCTTCCATCAAGAGGTATGGTGGTTCATGGCAATGCTCGTGGTCGTACGATTGGTTATCCGACAGCGAATTTGGTGCTTTTAGATCGTACTTATATGCCAGCAGATGGCGTTTATGTCGTTGATGTTGAGATTCAAAGACAGAAGTATCGTGCTATGGCTAGTGTCGGGAAAAATGTGACCTTTGATGGAGAAGAAGCACGTTTTGAAGTCAATATTTTTGATTTTAATCAAGATATTTATGGGGAAACCGTCATGGTTTATTGGCTTGATCGCATTCGAGATATGACCAAATTTGACTCAGTCGACCAATTAGTGGATCAGTTAAAGGCTGATGAAGAAGTAGCTCGGAATTGGTCTTAAGAGATTGAGTAAACAAAAAAGAGGTTGTTTGTAACCCAAAAGATAGATGAATAAGTCTAACTTTTGAGGTCACTACACTACCTCTTTTTATTCTTTTTCAAAGGTGAATCCTTCTCCAAGGATTTCATGGGCTTCTGTAATGGTTATAAAGGCTTGAGGATCGATTCGATGAATCATTTCCTTCATTTTCACAATCTCATTTCTACCGACAATACAGTAAATAATTTTCAAATCTTTTTGACTATAGTAGCCTTGACCAGAAATAAAAGTAACGCCTCTTCCTAGGTCATCATTAATCGCTTTAGCAAGTTGGTCAGGACATTTAGTAATAATCATAAATCCTTTACCAGCATAGCCACCTTCTCCAATCAAATCAATGACACGAGAAACGATAAAATCAAATAAGAGCGTGTAAGAAACCAATCTCAAGTCCTTGAAGATTAGGAGAATGAGCATGAGAATACAAAAATCTAAGATAAAGAGCAGTTTTCCCATGGATATATGAGTGTATTTATTGAGAATACGAGCTAGAATATCAGTACCACCAGTTGTACCTCCAGCATTAAAGATAATTCCAAGACCAATTCCCAATAGAATTCCCGCTATAAGGGCAGTGATTAGTAAATCACCTTGAAGATCAATATGAAGGGGAATACGCTCAAAAAAGGCCAACCAGGCGGACAAGGCTAAGGTTCCTAGTAAACTAGAATAGAGGGACTTTGCTCCAAAGATTTTCCAAGCTAGTATGAAAAGGGGAATGTTAATCAGCAGGTTCATGAGAGAAACAGGGATTTTAAAAAGATAAAAGGTGATAAGGGTAATACCTGTTGCCCCTCCTTCAAAGAGATGATGAGGAACTACAAAATAAGTCAGACCAAAAGCATAAATAGCAGCACCTAGTAAAATGGTAAAAATGGGGTAAATTTTTTTAATCATAGGACACCTCTTTTCTTATAAGTTGATTATATCAAATTTTTACGGAAAATTTGATTGACTCCATTAGGATTTTTAATCTTTTTTTGATATAATTAGAAGTAAGAAAACCAATCTGAATCCTAAAATAGAAAGATTGATACTATGACAAAAATTAAGATTGTAACCGATTCATCTGTTACTATTGAACCAGAACTCGTAAAACAATTTGATATTACTATTGTTCCATTATCTGTAATGATTGATAATGTTGTTTATTCTGATGCTGATTTGAAAGAAGAAGGTAAATTTCTTCAGTTGATGCAAGCAAGTAAGAATCTTCCTAAGACAAGTCAACCACCTGTAGGTGTCTTCGCTGAAGTTTTTGAAGAGCTATGCAAGGATGGTAGCCAGATTCTTGCTATTCATATGTCCCATGCTCTTTCGGGGACTGTAGAAGCAGCACGCCAAGGTGCCAGCCTATCTACTGCCGACGTGACAGTTATTGATAGTTCCTTCACTGACCAAGCCTTGAAATTCCAAGTTGTTGAGGCTGCGAAATTAGCACAAGAAGGCAAAGATATGGCGGAAATTTTATCTCACGTTGAAGAGGTAAAAAAACATACAGAGCTCTATATTGGTGTTTCAACTTTGGAAAATCTTGTTAAAGGTGGACGAATTGGCCGTGTAACTGGATTGTTGAGTTCTCTTCTTAATATCCGTGTTGTCATGCAGATGAAGGACCATGAATTGCAGCCAATGGTTAAAGGTCGTGGTGCTAAAACTTTTAAAAAATGGTTGGATGAGTTGAGAACATCACTCGCTGAACGTTCTGTAGCAGAGATTGGAATTTCATATTCTGGTAGTGCTGATTGGGCAAAAGAGATGAAAGAAAGCTTACAAGCTTATGTTGAACAGCCAATTTCTGTTTTGGAAACGGGTTCCATTATTCAAACGCACACAGGTGAGAATGCTTGGGCTATTTTGGTACGTTACCACTCCTAAAAAAATAAAGAAAATGGGAAGAAATAGCGTTTTTAACTTGACCTAAAAGGGATTTTAGGATATGATTATATTTGTTAATTAGAAATTAATTTGGAGGAATCATTAACATGGCAAACAAACAAGATTTGATCGCTAAAGTAGCAGAAACTACAGAATTGACTAAGAAAGACTCAGCAGCAGCAGTTGAAGCTGTATTCGCAGCAGTAGCTGACTACCTTGCAGCTGGTGAAAAAGTTCAATTGATCGGTTTTGGTAACTTTGAAGTTCGTGAGCGTGCTGCACGTAAAGGTCGCAACCCACAAACTGGTAAAGAAATCACAATTGCAGCTTCTAAAGTTCCAGCATTCAAAGCTGGTAAAGCTCTTAAAGACGCTGTTAAATAATCAGCCTTTGAAAGTCCTGTTATATCAAGCATTTGAGCTTGTGTGACAGGCTTTTCTTTTGGTTTTGGGGCATTTTTGGGGCAAAACACTATTTTTCCCTTTGTTACTTGTTTTAGGATGATATCAATCTGCGTTTTCATTGTTTTATAAGAGAGATGAGTCTTTATTGTTTATCCGTAGGATGATCGACTATTTTAAATAATACTGTATTTCTAGCTTATACTCTTTTAAAATCTCTTCAAACCACGTCAGCTTCATCTTGGATTATATATGTGACTGACTTCGTCAGTCTTATCTACAACTTCAAAGCAGTGCTTTGAGCAACCTGCGGCTAGCTTCCTAGTTTTCTCTTTGATTTTTATTGAGTATTATTTGTCTCAAAATTAACCCTTGAAAGTGGATAATCGCATTCTATGATACTTTATTGATTTTCAGTTGAAGACATATCAAATATTTAAGTAGAAAGAAAAGTCATATACTGTCTATTGAAAATATTATAAATCAGATAAAAAGACAGGTGAAACCTTCTGTGTTATACTAGAGATATGTTAGATTTGAAAGAATACGGTATTGTCATGTGGCCGGAGGAAAAGATCATTTCTTTTCGTGAGAAACTTCTCAAATGGTATGATGAAAATAAGCGAGATTTACCGTGGCGTAGAAGTAAAAATCCTTATCATATCTGGGTGTCTGAAATTATGCTCCAGCAGACCAGGGTGGATACGGTTATTCCTTACTATGAACGGTTCTTGGACTGGTTTCCAACAGTGGAAAGTTTGGCGAATGCGTCTGAAGAGCGTTTGTTGAAGGCTTGGGAGGGACTGGGATATTATTCTCGAGTTCGTAATATGCAGGCTGCAGCCCAGCAGATTATGACTGACTTTGGTGGTCAATTTCCAAACACCTATGAAGGAATTTCCAGTTTGAAAGGAATTGGCCCTTACACGGCAGGAGCCATATCCAGTATTGCTTTTAACTTGCCTGAGCCAGCTGTAGATGGTAATGTTATGCGTGTTTTGGCCCGCCTGTTCGAAGTCAACCATGATATTGGGATTCCAAGTAATCGCAAAATTTTTCAGGCAATGATGGAAATCCTGATTGACCCAGAAAGGCCTGGTGACTTTAATCAAGCCTTGATGGACTTGGGCTCAGATATTGAGGCGCCTGTAAATCCAAGACCAGAAGAAAGCCCAGTTAAGGACTTCAGTGCGGCATATCAGAATGGCACAATGGACTGTTATCCAATTAAGGCTCCCAAGAAAAAGCCTGTCCCAATTTATCTTAAAGCCTTGGTGGTCAAAAATACTCAAGGACAATTTTTACTTGAAAAAAATGAGAGTGAAAAGTTGTTGGCAGGATTTTGGCATTTTCCCTTGATAGAAGTAGATGAGTTTTTGCAAGAGGAGCAGTTTGACCTCTTTCATCAGGTTGCAGAAGAAAGTGTAAACTTTGGCCCCAGTCCAGAAGAGAGTTTCCAGCAGGACTATGACCTAGAAGTTGATTGGCTTGATGTTTGTTTTGAGACTGTCAAGCATGTCTTTAGCCATCGTAAATGGCATGTTCAAATTGTAGCAGGTCAGGTGAGTGACTTTCATGATTTTTCAGATAGGGAAGTTCGCTGGCTTTCACCAGAAGAGTTCAAGGATGTTCCACTTGCCAAACCCCAACAAAAAATCTGGCAGGCTTATGCACAAGCCAACTTAGACAGTAGCAAAGACTAGCTATTGTGTCTTCTTGCTATTTTTTTGGTATAATAGTAGAGAAAAAGGTGAACATATGAAAAAAATATTAATTGTAGATGATGAAAAACCAATCTCAGATATTATCAAGTTTAATATGACCAAGGAAGGTTACGAAGTTGTAACTGCTTTTAACGGTCGTGAAGCGCTAGAGCAATTTGAAGCAGAGCAGCCAGATATTATTATTTTGGATTTGATGCTTCCAGAAATTGATGGTTTAGAAGTTGCGAAGACTATTCGCAAGACTAGTAGTGTGCCTATTATCATGCTGTCAGCTAAGGATAGCGAATTTGATAAGGTTATCGGTTTGGAGCTTGGAGCGGATGACTATGTAACCAAACCCTTCTCAAATCGTGAGCTGCAGGCGCGTGTTAAAGCTCTTCTTCGTCGCACGGACTTGGTTTCTGTAGATAATCAAGAATCAGATGAAAATAAAACTCAACCCTTGCAAATTGGGGACTTGGAGATTGTTCCAGATGCCTATGTTGCTAAGAAATACGGTGAAGAACTAGATTTAACCCACCGTGAATTTGAACTCTTGTACCATTTGGCTTCTCATATCGGTCAAGTGATTACACGTGAACACTTGCTTGAAACGGTCTGGGGTTACGATTATTTCGGAGATGTTCGGACTGTTGATGTAACTATCAGACGTTTGCGTGAGAAGATTGAAGACACACCAAGTCGTCCTGAGTATATCCTAACACGTCGCGGTGTTGGTTATTATATGAGAAATAATGATTAAACTAATTAAAGATACAGTTTTAACCAGTGATTTTATCTTTATCCTCATTCTACTTGGCTTTATTTTAGTGGTGACCTTGCTCTTACTAGAAAATCGTCGGGATAATATTCGGTTGAAGCAAATCAATCAAAAGGTAAAAGACCTGATTGCAGGAGATTATTCTCAGGTATTGGATATGCAGGGAAGCTCTGAAATCACCAATATTACTAATAATCTCAATGATTTATCAGAAGTAATTCGTTTAACCCAAGAAAATCTGGAACAAGAGAGTAAACGATTACATAGTATCCTATCTTACATGACCGACGGAGTCCTTGCGACCAATCGTCGTGGTAAGATTACTATGATTAATGACATGGCTAAGAAACAGTTAGGTGTTCAGAAAGAAGATGTTCTTAACAAGAGTATCCTAGAGTTACTTAAGATTGAAGATGAGTATGAACTTCGTGATTTGATTACCCAAATTCCTGAGCTCATCATTGATTCTCAGGATGCTAATGGTGAGTATCTAAGCCTCCGTGTTCGCTTTGCCTTGATTCGTCGAGAGTCTGGCTTTATTTCGGGTCTGGTTGCTGTTTTGCATGATACGACGGAGCAGGAGAAGGAAGAACGCGAACGGAGGCTCTTTGTTTCCAACGTTAGTCATGAGCTACGTACTCCTCTAACTAGTGTGAAATCTTATCTTGAAGCCTTGGATGAGGGGGCTTTGTGTGAAACTGTAGCACCAGACTTTATCAAGGTATCTCTAGATGAAACCAACCGTATGATGCGGATGGTGACTGATCTCCTCCATCTCTCACGGATTGATAATGAGACCAGTCATCTGGATGTGGAACTGATTAACTTTACTGCCTTTATTACCTTTATTCTCAATCGTTTTGATCAGATAAGAGGGCAGGATGAAGATAAGAAATACGAACTGGTGAGAGATTACCCAATTACCTCGGTATGGATTGAAATTGATACAGACAAGATGACACAGGTGATTGATAATATTCTCAATAATGCCATTAAATATTCGCCAGATGGTGGGAAAATCACAGTGACCATGAAGACGACTGATGATCAGATGATTTTATCCATCTCAGACCAAGGTTTGGGTATTCCTAAGCAGGATTTACCACGCATCTTTGACCGTTTCTATCGTGTGGATCGTGCTAGAAGTCGTGCCCAAGGTGGAACAGGTCTGGGACTGTCTATTGCCAAAGAAATTATCAAACAACATAATGGCTTTATTTGGGCCAAGAGTGAATACGGTAAGGGATCAACCTTTACCATTGTGCTCCCTTATGATAAGGATGCAGTGAAAGAAGAAGTATGGGAGGATGAAGTAGAAGACTAGAATGAGTGAAACAGGCTTTAAATACAGTATTTTAGCGTCGGGTTCCAGTGGGAATTCCTTTTATCTGGAAACTCCAAAAAAGAAACTTTTAGTGGATGCAGGCTTATCGGGCAAAAAAATCACTAGTCTACTTGCTGAAATTAATCGCAAGCCAGAAGACTTGGATGCCATCTTGATTACGCATGAGCATTCAGACCATATCCATGGTGTGGGTGTGTTAGCTCGCAAGTATGGTATGGATTTGTATGCTAATGAAAAGACCTGGCAGGCTATGGAAAATAGCAAGTATCTTGGGAAGGTAGACTCTTCGCAAAAGCATATTTTTGAAATGGGTAAAACCAAAACCTTTGGAGATATCGACATCGAGAGTTTTGGTGTAAGCCATGATGCAGTCGCACCGCAATTCTATCGCTTTATGAAGGATGACAAGAGTTTTGTTCTTTTGACAGATACAGGCTATGTTAGTGACCGTATGGCGGGAATTGTCGAAAATGCGGACGGCTATCTTATCGAGTCCAACCATGATGTAGAGATTTTGCGAGCAGGTTCTTACGCTTGGCGACTCAAACAACGAATCCTATCGGATCTGGGTCACCTTTCTAACGAAGATGGTGCCGAAGCCATGATTCGAACGCTAGGAAATCGCACTAAGAAAATCTATCTTGGTCACTTGTCTAAGGAAAACAATATCAAGGAGCTAGCTCACATGACCATGGTCAATCAGCTAGCGCAAGCTGATCTGGGAGTCGGAGTAGACTTTAAGGTTTATGATACCTCACCAGATACCGCAACACCATTGACAGATATATAAAAAAGAAGGTAAGGCTGACCTGACATACAGCAGTTTGGCTATTTAGGTTAATATTAGCGAGTCAGTTCATCTGACTCGCTTTTTTCGGCTCTTTGTCAACTGTAGTGGGTTGAAGAAAAGCTAAGCTCGAGAAAGGACAAAATTCGTCCTTTCTTTTTTGATGTTCAGAGCGATAAA
>MKYF01000019.1 GCA_001914195.1 Streptococcus mitis
ATCTGGCGACTCTGGTTGAACCTCAGTCTCACCTTTGTCAGTCACAACCGCTTCCGGTAGCTCTGGTTGGACTGCTGGTTCGCCTTTTTCAGTTACAACAGCTTCGGGTAACGCTGGTTGGACTTCTGGTACACCTTTATCTGTTACAACTGCTTCTGGCAACTCTGGTTGGACTGCTGGCTCACCTTTGTCGGTTACTACAGCTGCTGGTAGTTCAGGCTGAATTGCGGGTTCAACAATAGCTCCAGACTGTACTTCCTTATGTTTTGCACCAGTCTCAGGTTGTTCCTTTATAACTTGAGCTTTTTTAGTACCTTTTTCGACTATTCTTGTAACAGGCGCAGTCGTTGAAGTTGAAACAATTTCTCGTGAAACCTCTTCATTGTTTACAGAGAATATTCTGATGACTTCAACTTTCTTACCTAATTTACCTTCTTGTTTTACTCTTACAGTTCCTTCAGCTAAATCAGGATTTTCTTGAATTTCTTCTTGAAAATCTATTTTTGTCTCTATAGTTTCCTCACGATATAAGAGTTCAGGTTTGTTCAATTGACCTGATAGAACTTCATCCTGTGGATTTAGTGTATTTACCCCAGTCTTTTCTTTTGGAGAAACCTTCTCGTCTTTCTTCGTTTCTAGACTCTTATGTTCGGCTAATTGTTCTTGAGAATCTGAAGATTGTTTCTCTTCTTTTCTTGGATTGATTAATTCTGTAGAAAGAGGTTTTTCAACTACTTGAACTTCTGTCGACTTAGTTGAAGAAACAGGTGTTTGTTCCTGAATAGCTTGTACTGTTGATGGATTCTCTACAAAATTCGGTGTAACATTATAATCCACCTTTTGTTGTTTTGTAGGAGTGGCAACTGAACTCTTTTGATTACTTACTTCAGAATCAGAAGTCGTTTTCCCCTCTTTGATATATCCAATATATGTGTAACCTGAAATGTCTTTAGGAAGAGGTAATTTTTCTCCAGAGGTCAATTCATAGTCCGTATTGTAATTTAGCAAAAGATTATTTTCTAAAGCATGAGCTGATATTAGGACACCATTTCCTATTCCTGCAACCAATACTAAATGTAATACTGTTTTATTCTTAACTTTTTTCTTAGAAACGGCAAAAATTAAAATTCCCAGAGCAGCTAAGCTAGCACCAGCAACTAGGGCTTGCATCTCATTCTTGCTTCCAGTATTTGGCAATTCCGCCAGTTGATTTTGAGAATTTAACTTATAAACAAGATAATAAGTCTCATCATCATTCTCCACGTATGTCGGAATATCATAAACGAGCTGATTCTTTTCTTCTGATGATAGCTCTGAATCTGTCACATATTTATAGTGAACTCCCGCAGTTTCCTGAGCATTCACAGATGAATTAGCTAATACAGACATAAAAAATAAACTTGAAATCGTTGCAGATACAAGTCCTACTGATAATTTTCTAAATGAAAAACGCTCTTGTTTTTCACCATAATACTTTTCCATTATTCCTCCTTGAAATACAATTTATATATGTTACAAAGACCTTTATTATATTAGTCTATTATCTATAAAAAAGGCAATACACTTTAATTATACTCTTAATTTACAAAAAAGTCTTAAAATTGAGATACGCTTTCATACTTTGTTTTATATATAATACTCAATGAAAATCAAAGAGCAAACTAGGAAACTAGCTGCAGGTTGCTCAAAGCACTGCTTTGAGGTTGTAGATAGAACTGACGAAGTCAGTAACATATATACGGCAAACCGAAGCTGACGCGGTTTGAAGAGATTTTCGAAGAGTATAAAATACCAAGCAGTAGTTTTGCAACTCCCTATTATTTTTTTGGATAAAATGTAACCTACCATAGAATTTCCACGGTAGGTGTTCCTTATATCAATAATCGTTCTAAAAATGGTTTGATACAGTTGATAAGAATCCCTTCTATCCAGCTTTCTTGTGCTGAGGATAGATGTTCTATCTGAAGGCTTTCTTTTAGAAAATCGCGAACTTGTTCTGGTGCGATTTCAAACTCAAAGGCTTTCATTTTATAGAAAAAGTCGAGCAGATGGTCGGATAGGTATTCAGTTGAAAAGGGGACTTCTCCACTTTTTCGATATTCTAATAAGAGGCGAGCAAATCGAGCTTTTTCTTCAGGAAGCTCACGGAAATAGGAATTGAGGATCCAGGTTTGCTTCTGTTTTCTTTCAATTGGATCCTGACCTGCAATTCGTTGGTCTTTTTCCAGCTCTTTTTGGTATTGTTTGGCCTTGATAGCCCGTTCTGTTCGATTTTTACCAAAAAGAATTTTCTCCCACTTGCGTTCTTCTTGAGTCAGTGTCTCTGTAAAACCAAAGTAATCTTGATAGGCACGCTCTGCTGGGCCCATAGCTAGAACCAGATTGTCTGCATATTGCTTGGCGATTTTATCCCTCTTCTTGCGCTCTTTCTCTGCCTGAATACGGAGTTCTTGTTCGTAGTCAATTTTCTCCTTGCCTAGCTTGACAAGGTAGAGTTGGTCATCTGATTTGCCAAGTAAAAAGGGTTTGATACACTTTTCAAGGACTTCTTCCATCCGAGCTTTCTTCTTGGGTTCTGCCTTGGTCCAACTTCCTCCTTGAAAGACTTCTAGGAAGAGCTGGTAGTCTCTCTCAGGTGTAAATTGATTGCCGCGATTAGGCTTGAAAACACCTTTTTCCCAGAGCCATTTTAGAAGTCGCTCGTCAAAGTCACTTTTATTGACCTTTATTTTTTCCTTTTTCTGGGCTTTTCTGGTCAGATTTTCAACCTTTCTGAGCAGTTTTTCTTCCTCTTCCAGTTGCTGGTCAAGGGACAATCGATGAAAATGACGAACACAGTCGCTACCAATTGGAAAGAGGCGTTGGCCTGTGACACCGTTAAAGAGTTCGTAGGCGTACTTGATGGCATTTCCACAGACACAATTGCTACGGCCGATACCGTTAAAAATCAAGGAAACTTCATTCCATTCCTTGGTAGCTTGTTCCCAAGTATCAGCTTTTGAAGCCTGTAAAACCGCATCATGTAGGGATTTTCTAACTGGAAGTGTCATGAGGTCTCCTTTCTAAATTATACTTTTACAACTTGAACCTCGTCTTTACCTAGTAAAATCAAGTATTTCTCAATATTTTCAATCGAATAGGCTCGAGATAAAGCCTCTCCGTATAGGGCTAACTGACCACGATAGCGGTTTATGAGTTGACTTGGATCATCATAGCGGTCTGTCTTATAGTCGAACAGAATAATTCTGTCCTCATAAAGCAGATATCCATCAAGGATACCACGGACAACGAAGTCTTCCTGACTCTTTTGGTCTCGTTTGAGCATGGAGAAAGGTTGCTCACGATAGAGATGGTTGGTATTAGCGAGAATTTCCTGACCGAGTGCTGTGTCAAAGAATGTAAGAATTTTAGCAAGATTAATTTTTTCCCTGACAGCTTGGCTGGTTTGAACTTGTTTGAGAGTTTCTGTTAGGCTAGCAAGTGTTGGTTGCTGACTGAGGTCGATTCTCTGCATGAGTTCGTGGGTAGCACTACCAATCTCAGCTCCTGTTACCTTTCCTTTGGTTGAAAAATCTGGCAAATCAAAGTTGATTTTCTTGTCTACTGACTGGCCTTGACCTGCAATCTCGACACCTTCCATATCCATAACTGGTTCGTAGAATTTCTTGATTTGACTTGGGGTTTGAACACTAGGAAGTTCAATGGCTGCACGGTGAAGAGTATTATAAACTTCTACTTCTTTCAGCATTTCAAGCGCTTCTTTAATGGTTTCTGACTGACGATTGTCTGCTTGGGAGCTATCTTGGAGAGGACTTTTATTTTCCAACTCTCCGATAGCTTCTCTAGTCAGCTGCTCTTCTCCAACAAAACGATAGCTAAAGTTGAGATGATCCTTGGCAAATACTTTACTGATAGCCCAAATCCAATCTTGGAAATTCTTGGCTTGAAGTCTAGTGTTGCTATTTAGTTTTCCATTTTTAGCTGCTGGGTATTCCTTGGCTTCCAGCTTTTCACGAGACCCCTTACCGACAAGATAGAGCTTTTTCTCAGCCCGTGTCATGGCAACATAAAGAAGGCGCATCTGCTCTGAATAGCTTGCTAGCTGTAATTCTTCTTCATTCTGCCTATAGGTCAGGCTAGGAATGGAGAGTTTGATGGTTTTAGGATAGTGATCTTCCACTGCTCCTGTATCTATCTTGGCAATATACTTGACACCTAGTCCATTTTTACGACTGAGAATGACTTCTGACATAGAGTCTTGCTTGTTGAAATCTTGATCCATATTGAGGATAAAGACGTAAGGAAACTCCAGGCCTTTACTCTTGTGGATGGTCATGAGCTCTACTGCATCTTTTGGCGGTGCGACGGCCACGCTTGCAAGATCGTGCTGGGCTTCTAGGACCTTGTCAATCATGCTAATAAAACGTGACAAGCCTTTGAAATTGCTCTTTTCAAACTGGTCAGCTCGCAGTGCTAGGGCATAGAGATTGGCTTGTCTAGCAGGCCCATTTGGCAAAGCCCCAACATAATCATAATAAAAACGGTCGTTATAAATCTTCCAAATCAAGTCATAGAGGGAGTGGGTTTTGGCATACAAGCGCCAAGAAGCCAAGATATCCATGAATTGCTTTAGTTTCTCAACTAGAGATGTGTGAATCAAGCCTTTTTGACTACTTGCCAGTTTTTGTGCATTGATCAGTTTTTCATAGAGATTTTCTTGGACTTTATCCTCTGCTTTCTGAAGGGACAAACGTGCTAACTCGTCTTCATCAAAGCTAAACATTGGAGACTTCATAAGGGCAACCAAGGCATAGTCTTGCAGGGGATTGTGAATGACACGAAGGGTGTCTAGCATGACTTGCACTTCTAGGGATTGGAGGTAATTGTTTTGCTCACCGTCGGTTTTGACAGGAATCCCATACTCAGACAAGGCAAGAAGAATCTGGTCATTTCGACTGCGACTGGAGGTCAGAAGGGCGATTTCCTTAAAGGTTACACCTTTCTCTTGATGGAGCTTCAGGATTTCCTTGACAATGAGGCGCATTTCCCCAGTTAATTTCGTTTCTGCTTGGCCCTCTTCTTCCTCACCTGTGTCGTCCTTGTCGTAGAGGAGAAATTCTGCCTTGTTCTCAGTATTAGGAGTCAGTTTGTTATTGGCAAAAACAAGCTGGTGCATGCTATCATAGTTGATTTCGCCGACCTCTTGGTCCATGAGACGTTCAAAGACATCATTGGTTGCTGACAGAACTTCTGAACTGCTACGGAAATTTTCCTTGAGGAGAATCAGCTTTCCTTCTTCAGGATTTTGCGCATAGCGTTGGAATTTCTCATTGAAAATCTGCGGGTCTGCTTGACGGAAACGATAGATAGATTGCTTAATATCTCCCACCATAAAGCGATTGTGACCATTAGACAGTAATTCCAACATCCGTTCTTGAATATGGTTGGTATCTTGATACTCATCGACCATGACTTCGTGGAAGCGATCCTGATAAGCCTCACGAACTTGCGGGAAATTCTCTAAAATCTCAATGGTATAATGGCTGATATCAGCGAATTCAAAGGCATTTTCCTGGCGCTTACGTTCACGATACGCCTCCACAAAGTCACTCATGAAAGATTGGAAAGTTTTAGCTAGTTCCCATGTGTCTCCATGATAACGTTCTTGATAGTCGAGAATGGTTATCTGGTCTGACAGTTGTCCTAGTTTAGCAAACTGGGACTTTCTCTCTTCGTTGTAGGCATCGGCCAGTGGCTTCAAATCAGCCTTACGGCTGGCATTCGTCAGAGCTCGACCATTTTTTTCCTTAGAGATTGCGACAACACGCGCAAGCACTGCTTGATAAGCCTGACTATCGGACTCTTGATTTAAGGAGCCAATTTCATCCAGAACTAACTGAACATTTTCTAAATAAGCAGCCTTTGCAAACTCCTTGGCATCATTATCCAGATGATAACGGAAAAAGCTTTCCAAATCCCAAAGGGCTTGTTTGATTTGCTCAGTTAGTTTTTCTTTTTCACTGGTAAAATCAGTTTTTTCAAAGCCTTTGAGGAAAGATTCACTCAGCCATTTCTGAGGATTGCTGGTGGATTGGAGAAAGTCATAGATTTTATAGACCTGCTGGCGTAGCCCCCGTTCATCTTTGCCACGTCCTGCAAAGTCTTTCAGCAAATGACTAAAGGTCTCTTTTTGTTTACCTTGGTAATGGGCTTCAAAGACCTCATGAAAGACTTCATTTTTTAGAAGGAGTTGCTCGCTCTGGTTTTGTAAAATACGGAAATTAGGCGCAATATCAAGCAGATAGCCATGTTTGCCAAGGAATTTTTGTGTGAAAGAGTCCATAGTTCCGATGGCGGCGTTGGGTAGATCTGCCAACTGACGACCCAAGTGTTGTTTGAGGTCAACGTCATCGCTTTCTTGGATTTGTTGGCTGATTTTTTTCTCCAAACGCTCCTTAAGCTCTGTGGCAGCCTTGACGGTAAAGGTTGAGATAAAGAGTTGAGAAATTTCGACACCACGCGCCAATTGGTCTAGAATGCGCTCGGCCATGACAAAGGTTTTCCCAGAACCAGCCGATGCTGAGACTAGAATATTCTGGCCAGAAGTGTAGATGGCTTCAATTTGCTCGGCAGTTTTCTTCTGTTCCTTGCTCGAGTGCGCTTCTGCATCTTGCAGTTTTTGAATTTCCTCCTCAGTTAAAAAGGGAATGGGCTTCATCGATTCAACTCCTCTCTTATTTTTTCAAACCAAGCTTGCTTGAGTTTTTCTCCGACCAGACGCTTGCCATCAGTTAAGTCCAACTTTTCTAGAAAACGGGCTTGGCCCAAGTGGTAATTGGCTTCAAATCCTGTAATTGCCTGATGTTGCTGAACATACGGTGCAATACTTCTGCCATTTTCGGTATAAGGATTAATGGCGAACTGACCTTCTAAAATCTTCTCAGCTGCTTTCTTGTAAAGCTGGGCATTGTAGTCCAGTAGGAGCTGGAATTCCTCCTCCGTCAGCTGATTAGCCTTGTTTTTATTGTAAAATGCACCCAAATGACTGCTTTCTTTTTCTAAAAAGAGCCCTTGGTATTTCATTGACTTGCTGGCTTCTACTACTGCACCTGCCAGACTTTTAACGGCCATCAAAGATTGGACAGGCTCAGCCATTTCCAAGTACATGGCACCGAAAAAGTTCTGCTCACCTTCTCTTTTTAGGGCAGCAAGATAGGTGGGCAGTTGGGAATTAAGCCCATTAAAGAAATGAGGAAACTGGAACTGAGTCAGACTGGATTTGTAGTCTACTACCCCTATCGCTCCATCAGCTTTCAAACGGTCGATTCGGTCAACCTTACCTCGTACAAAGACACTGCGTCCATTGTCCAATTGAATAAAGGCCTGCTCTTTACCGCCAAAATTCGCTTCCTCTTTGATGGTTTCAATAGCTGGATTGTGTCGGAGAATGTGGCCAGTCGTCCGTGCAACATCAAGCAAAACTTCCTTGGTAAACTGGGCTTCCAAACTTTCCTGATAAATAGCCTCAAATTCGCGTTCTTGACTGGTTTCTTGAATAGCTTGTTCTAGACGGTTGTCAAAGGAATCTTCATCAGGCAACTGCAAGGCACGTTCAAAAATACGGTGCAAGAAATTTCCGTGACTGCGAGCATCCGGACGCAGGCGTAATTCTTCTTGCAAGCCTAAAACGTAGCGAAGAAAATAACTGTATTGGTTCCGGTAAAACTCCGTCAAACCAGAGGTAGACAGGTAAAATTCCTTGTCAGCTGGATAGAGAGCCTGCAAGGTGTCCTTGGTCAACTGCTTACTGCTTGGACTGGTTGGGAGGGCTGGATTTTCCAGACCTTGCTGGTCTAGTTTTTTACCCATCACACGCGCCAGAACCTTGACAAAGGTCAAATCTTGCTCAGTCTCACTCATCTCGCCCTGCTGATGATAGGCAACCAGACTGGACAAAAGACTGTGATAGGACCCCATATCCTCCTTAGACAGCCCTTTGTGATTCATCCTCTTCTCTTTTCGACTAAATCCAAAATGAACTAGCTCTTGAAGATAAGCTGATTCCTTGCTTTCACTTTCGTTAAAAAGGCTTGGAGCCGACAAAACTAATTGCTTACGAGCAGAATTGACCAAGGAAAGCATAGTATAGCGATTTTTCTTGAGATTTTCACTGCTGGCAATCAGTAATTGAACGCCTTCTTCTGTCGCTTGATTTAGGCTCTGTCTTTCTTCGTCTGTCAAAAGACTGGTGTTTTGCGCAATTTTTGGTAAATGATCCTGCGTTAGCCCAATGGCATAGACAAAGTCAGCAGTCAGTGGTGCAATCAAATCGTAACTCTGCACCAGAACGGTGTCCACTGTCGCTGGAATGGTACGGTATTGAGATAGACTCATTCCAGAATGGAGCAAGGCTAGGAAGTCCTCTAGACTAACCTGTGAACCAGCAAAAACAGTCGCAAATTGTTCTAAAACATGACAGAAAGCCTTCCAAACTTCGGCTTGTCTTTCCTGTTCTACAGCTTCCATAGTGGCTGTCAAATCTTGTAACTGCTTGGTCACAGCTCCTTCTTTTAGAAAAGAGTTCCACTTTTGCAAGAGATTTTCAGCCTTCTGTTTTCGGCTGGCAAATAGGGTTTCAAGAGGTGCTACAATCCGCAGACGAAGAGCATTTAAACGCTCTAAATCAAATTTCCCATGGTGAGATTTGGTAAAGGTTTGCTGAAAGGCTGGTAAGCCATTGATACCAAGATAGCAGATATATTGCTCAAAAGCATCAATATCAGCTTGACTAAGGTCGGTATACAAACCTGTTCTGAGAAGGTTAATCAAATCCTCCTGACGGAAACGATAGCGTTTTAAAGCTAAAATAGACTCGACAAACTGTGTCAAGGGATGATGAGCCATGGATTCGCTTCTACCAAGATAGAAAGGAATCTGATACTGGTCAAAAATCGTTTTTAGAGATAACTGATAAGAAGCTACATCACCCAAGAGAATACGGAAATGCTTGTAACTCAGGTCTGAGTTCTCATGCAATTTCTGACGAATGCTACGGGCTACTAGCTCCAACTCCTCCTTTTGCGTCAAACAAGACCAGATTTGTAAGTTTTCACGGTCTTTCTCATCGATATCTAAAGTAAGCTCTGAAAAGTCATAAGAAGATTCCAGCAAACGAGAGGCCTTGTCAAAACTATCCATCTGCTCATGAGTTTGAGAACAATCCAGAGCAGGAGTTTGGTATTTAGAGGCTAGATGATGGAGAAACTCCACACTGGCTTGGTAGAGATTGCCCTCGCTAAAGGGACTGGTATAAGCTTTCTTACTAGCATAAGCCCCAATGACAATCTCAACACCCTTGCCGTGAAGTAAGTCTACAATCCGCTCTTCCTCAGCAGAAAAACGGGTAAATCCATCAATAACTAAGGCGATTTGACTAAAATCACTACTAACTTTGTTATTCTCAATAGCCTCAATCAAGTGGGACAATTGACTTCCCTGAGCCAACTGGCCCTGATTGAGATAAGCCGTCACCTTCTCAAAAATCAAGACTAAATCGGCTCTCTTGTCCTCGTCCGTCAAACTCTCCAAGTCCAAAAAAGTCATCTGAGCTTTGGTCATCTCGTGGTAAAGCTCAATCAACTGCTGGATAAATTGAGGATCCTGCTTGATAGCTCCATAAACACGTAAATCCTTAGGATCAAGTTCGGCAAGGCATTTGTAAAAGGCCATCCCAAGACCGATGTCATCTAGACTGGTCTTGGCAGGCAAGTCATTCAAAATCAGGTAACGAGCCATTTGAGCAAAGCGCGTGACGGTAATCGCAAAAGAAGCCTGCTGGGACAAGCATTCCAGCACGGCGCGTTCCTTTTCAAAAGAAAGAGAGTTGGGGGCAATGTAGAAGACTCGCTTGCCAGCAGCAACTAGCTCCTCTGCATCTCTAGTTAGAATTTCTGTCAAAGAAGTCCGAATATCAGTATAAAGTAATTTCATCTCTGCCTCGTTGGAATTTTTCATTACCTTTTATTATACCATGATTAGCCAGCCAAGTCTGAAAATAATCAGTTCTTGCTCATCTATTGAATAGAAAATGCCGGATCTTCCGGCATTGAATGATAAGCACTAACTTGCTGAAAATAGGAGTAACCACACGTCCCAGAAAGCAGTGATATTGATGAGAATATGAACTAGTATTGGATAGTAGAGATTTTTAGTCATGCGATACAATAGAGCCAAAATGAGACCTCCACTAGCATAAATGAAAAAAGCAAGAGGAGTTAAAGCGAAATTGATATGAATATAACCGAAAATAATAGCAGAAAGCAAGACATCTCCGTACCAAGGCGAGTTTTTGAAAAAGGTTGTCATAAGCACACCGCGATAAATCAATTCCTCAGCAATAGGGCCGATGAAGCAAGCTATGAGCAAGAAATAGGGTAATTCCTGTCTCCCTATCATTTCTATCGTTTCATTCAAAGAAATTTGATTTGAAGACGTGGATATGAAATACGAAAAGAGGAAGTCCGACATATACAAAATGATATAGCCCAGTAAAAGGTAGATAAAGTACCTCGGCTGCCATTTAAAATGAAAAGTTTGCTTTCCTGCAAAAACTAGTAGATAGATGACTGCTGACAAAAGAACACCACTCTCCATCAAAAGCAGAATCTGAAAAAATTCACGACTTGCTGGTAGATAGGACTTTGCGAGATGATTGAAAAGCCTCCAAAACCAAGTTGAGTTGTAAAAAATTAAGGATAATGCTAGTAAAATCTGAATAGCTCGTTTTTTCATATTAAATCCTCTGTCTTCCTTGGCTAGATTATTGAATATAATGGTTTACTTAACTGCATAACAAGTTTAGTATAGCATCTCTTTACAAAATATCCTCTTCAAATCATGAATTGTCATCAAAACATCCTAGACTGTAAAATCAATTACCCCCTCCCCTTTTACCATTATCTTCTCTAACAAAGGAAGACCTATAATTAAGTTATTAACCTTGGATATAGATTGATTTCTCCTAAATGAATCCAAAGCTCCCAAAAAATCAGGTGGTTTATTTAGCCTGAACCTTACGGAGCAAGATAAATAAAAGCCAGTATTGCTACTGACTCTTACATCATTTTAATTTAACAGGATAAATTTATACTTCTGATTTCGTCATAACTGACTCACTACCTTTTTAACAAAGCAAGTAATTTTTCTGCTTCTGCCATGATACCATTATTATCCATGGTTTGGAGACTCAGATTATTTCGTAAACCAGCTAGGCTCTCTGTCACATTGTTTTTCAAGCTAGCATCCGTTACTTTATCAAGTAAAGCTTCTACTTCTTTGAGTTTGGCTTCTACTTTTTCAGTCTCTACTTGAGGGACTTCAGATTCGTCTGTTGTATCGTTAGCTACTCCCTCTGTCTCGTCTTCATCAGTGCTTGGTTTATAAAGATTATCTACTGAAGGGTTTAAACCTGCGTGATTCTCTTTTTCATCAGATTCAGGGCGAGTTGGCTCACTTACTTCATCATGTTTCTTATCTTCATCATGTTTCTTATCTTCATCAGGTTTACTGTCTTCTACTTTATTTTTACGAACATGGTCGCTGGCATTTCCCCAACCATCGTCAGAATTAGGACGTTCATTTGGATGTTCAACATAATATTTTACAGTCGCAAAGAGATCCTCTAAACTATAGTCTTTAGGTGCCTCATAAAGTCCTTCGTCAAACCAAGAAAATTTAATGTTATGGTAATGGTCGTAATGAGGTATAATCAAGCTACCGTTTTTAACTTCAACAGTATGTTGGAGATTGTAAGGCATGTGATCAAGTGGAACCTTCTTAGCTGCCTTCACTTTATTATAGATTGCTTCTACTCCTTTAACCTCAGTATTTCCTGCCCCCTGATTATCTGTTGAAGGAGGCATCAAACCTTTCTCTTTAGCATAAGTCTGAGCTGCTGCTCTTTCAGCTTCAGACAAACTTTCTTTCTTGATCCAATGACTATGAGTCATATGCGGAGTTACATAGGCATCGCCTTCATCGCTAGTTATATCACGAGGATCAAAGATATAGCCATCTTCTGTTGTATACTTACCTGCTAATTTCGCTAATTTAATTTCATCGTTCGTATAAGCAATTTGAGCATTTGGTTTGCCAAGTCGCTCTGGATGGGTAATTGGTGCTAGGAAGGTAAGAATATCATCAACTAGCTTGACTTTATCACTTGAAACATCATTAAGACGTTCCAAAAGTGTATCCAAAGTTTCAAAATCAGCTTGGCGGCCTTTATTAGAAATCAAATCTTTATGAACTCTTGCTAGTAAATCATAAACCTTGTTGTAAAATTCTTGCTCACTAGAAGGGATGGTACTTTTCTTAGCTCCTAACACATGAGACAAACTTTCTTGTTTAGCAAGTTTATTATCAATGGCTACAACAGTTTCTGCTGAAAGCTCCTTAGTAGAGATATAGCGCGAGTTTCCATTCTCCTCAAAGACATAACCATCAGCTACTTTTCGAACCGCCTGTTTCACCAATTTTCCATCAATTGGATTGCTTGGAGCTGGTTGAGGATTTGGAGTAGGTTGCGGACTTGGTACTGGGGTAAGCTCTGGAGCAGGGATTAGATTTGGTCTTGATGGTAACAAATGACTTGAACTATAATGAAGTGGAATCATTCTTGCAATCTTCTGCTCTAGATCAGACATTTGTGAATAAGGAATAAAGTGATAATGGTCTCCGTGAGGCACTGCAACACCGTTAGCTGTACGTTAGATGATTTGTGCCGGATCAAAGACTAATCCATCCGATTCTACATGTCGTTCTGATAAAGGTTTGGCATACAATTCACTTAAAAGTGTTGGGATATCTTC
>MKYF01000048.1 GCA_001914195.1 Streptococcus mitis
TGATTGGCTCGCACTGGTTGATGCTGACTCTGAAGCGCTGGTGCTTGCTGATTCTGACGCACTGGTTGATGCTGACTCTGAAGCGCTGGTGCTTGCTGACTCTGACGCACTTGTGCTTGCTGATGCTGACGCACTTGTTGATGCTGATTCAGATGCGCTTGTGCTTGCTGATTCAGATGCTGATGTGCTTGCTGAAGCTGATGCACTTGTTGATGCTGATTCAGACGCTGATGTGCTTGCTGAAGCTGATGCACTTGTTGATGCTGACTCAGAAGCTGAGGTGCTTGCTGAAGCTGATGCACTTGTTGATGCTGACTCAGAAGCCGATGTGCTTGCTGATTGGCTTGCACTTGTTGACGCTGACTCAGAAGCGCTTGTGCTTGCTGAAGCTGATGCACTTGTTGATGCTGACTCAGATGCCGATGTGCTTGCTGAGGCTGATGCACTTGTTGATGCTGACTCAGAGGCTGAGGTGCTTGCTGAAGCTGATGCACTTGTTGATGCTGATTCAGACGCTGATGTGCTTGCTGATTGACTTGCACTTGTTGAGGCCGATTGACTAGCTGAGGTGCTTGCTGATTGGCTTGCACTTGTTGAGGCCGACTGGCTAGCTGAGGTGCTTGCTGATTGGCTTGCACTTGTCGATGCTGACTGACTAGCTGAGGTGCTTGCTGATTGGCTTGCACTTGTTGAGGCCGACTGGCTAGCTGAGGTGCTTGCTGATTGGCTTGCACTTGTTGAAGCCGACTGACTAGCACTTGTGCTTGCTGATTGGCTTGCACTTGTTGAGGCCGACTGGCTAGCTGAGGTGCTTGCTGATTGGCTTGCACTTGTTCTTGCCGACTCAGACGCACTTGTTGACGCTGATTGACTTGCACTTGTTCTTGCCGACTCAGACGCACTTGTTGATGCTGATTCAGATGCCGATGTACTTGCTGACTCAGATGCTTTTTGAGACTTGTAATCTGAATCATCTAATGTTGGCGTAACTGTATCAAAAGTATCATCATCGTAAGTAACAGTTACCAATCCACGTTCATTAACAGAAATTGATTTAATTTGTTTACCAGCATTTAGTTTTTCAATCTCTGCGCGAATTTTTTCTCTATCTTCCGCTGTTGGATTCGTTTTGTTTGTTACCTTAATACTTGCTGGTACTGCTGGTTCATACTTCTCGTTTAGAGGAGCTTGTTGGATTCCATATTCGGCAGCAGTCGTATTGTCCGACAAGTCACGAACCCGTGCAAATCGTGTCCACTTATTATCTGCACTATATGTCTGAGTAGGATTATAAGTTCCTTCTTCTGTCAATTGACGTGTGTCTGGTTGAGCGACTGAAGCATTCGTAACTGTATTAGTCGTTTGTTTCGCAAGACCATCTTTTGCAAATGGACTTGGAATGAGATTTGTCGTTACAAATTCTACTTTTTCATTAGTAGCGTTATTCCAAGCTTCAATATTTTTAACCTTACCACTGTTATCAGTAGTTGTTACAGTAACACGGAATTTATCTCCAGCATAGATTTTGCTCTTGCCATCTGTCGTCTTAGGAGCTTCTACCCATGTATTTGTAGACTTATCAAATACTTCAACCTTAACAGTAACATTCGGCGCTTCAGTTTCCTTAGTAATTGTTTTAGTTGTTGTTCCTGATTCAAAATTCTCTGTTGTGTTATTTGCAGGATTAAAAACGTCTTTATTTTGTTTAACTGTTACCGTTCCTGTTGGAAGCAAACCGTTATTAGCCTTGTAAGCTTCTGCAAGTTCTTCTGGCGTGAAGGTCAGGCTTGTATCGTTAGGTCCAGCTACCTTAGTAAATGTTTTAGTACCAATTGTATTATTAGCAATTGTCAAGGTTACTGTCGCACCTGGTGCTACGTCCGTCACAGTGATTCCTTTTTCTGGAAGACCACCTGTATTCGTTACTTGATCATCTGCGATTTGTGGTGTTGGTAGGTTGACTTTGATAGTTACTGGAACTGTTCGACTGTTTCTAGGCTTATCACCTTCTGTAGTGCTTTTCGGTAGAGTAACTCTGACATTTCGTGTATAGTAACCCGGAGCAGCAACGATGTTATCCGCATCTAGGGCTGTTGTCCCCTCCCATGCAAAATCGACACCATCTGGCATTGGAACAGTCTGAGTAGTCGTCGTACCAGAAGCAGCTGTAGCAGAGTTAGCCTCCGTACTTGAAACAGCTGTAGCAGTGCCATCAACAGGATTCGTAGTAAGAACGATATCTGTATTCTTAATGGCATTACCTGGAGTGTTAATAATATCTGCTAGTGGACCTGTAGCCCCAACCGTTGTTTCATAAACTTTCTTAGCTACTGGATCCACTACTGAGTAGTCAAAGTTTACAGTACTTGTTAAGGCAGGATCACCATTTGATGCATTACCAAAACGTCCTCTAGAATAGTTCGCAACTGCGGTATAGGTCGTATTGTGAGCTAGAGGTTGATTATCCGCATCACTTACCTTAGTTGTGTGCCATACGTTACTAAAGGTAGTATTAACCTTCTCAGTTTGAATAGCATTTTCATCGTTATTTAGCTTGTATTTAAAGGTCAAGCTCGATAATGAGTAGCTACCTGGGTCAGTCGAGTCATTAAGTTTATTATCATTTACATATAAGTTAGAGAATCCACCAATGTTATTGGCATAGCCACCACCTGTAACCGAATCCGTTCCTCTATCTGCTTTAAAGGCGTAGAATTTACCTGTTTTACCATCTCGTGTAAATGTTTCAAGCTTTTTGAGAACTGTATAGTTGTATTCGATATGAGGGGTAACTGTACCGTCTGGATGTTCAACTTTCAAGTAAGCTGTACGATTTCCAATCTCATTAAAGGTAGGAGCTGTTTCCCATGTAACTTTTGTACCTTCTGGTAAATCTTTTCCACCGATACCACGAACAAAAGTAAGAAGATCCAAATCGTTTACATTTTCATCTTTTACAGCATAGAATCTATCCGAAACTTTTTCCACACCATACTTAACGTTTGGACGAACGAGATTACTTGTTCCATCCAAGTAGGTGATTGTGACTGATCCGTCATCATTTTGAGTGTATGAAGCGATTTGCTTGTCTGTTTGTGGATTTGATGCTTTGATTGCTGCAAGTACTTTCGCTTTTTCTTCTGCTGTCAAGTTGTTTACATCTGCAACTTCAAACTTAGTTTCTGGATCCACACCTCTATGTTTCTCTGACAACTTACCTTGTTTCAGACGGAAGCGGCTACCCTCAGAACGGTTTCCTACTGTATCTTCTGCGACAATAGCACGAGTAACGTGTTGACCGTCACTATACTGAAGATTTGCAGCCACTGTACCAGTTTGTGTAACTGTTGCTGGTGATGTTGCAGTAGCTGGTGTAACTGTTGTGATATTATTGTCAGCAGCAGTTCCCCAAGTACTATGTAGAACGTTATTTGTAGCTCCAGCTGTGTTTGAACCTTGTCTTACGACAGTATTTGCAATCTTACCACTGTTATCTGTGAATTTAGTTGTAAAGCGGAGTTCATCACCTGCAAAGAAAGTATGCGTTGTAAGACCATTTGCATCAGTTGATTTTGGAACTGGAACCCAACTACCATCCTTTTGTTTAACTTCTACAACTGTATCTTGAGCTACTGGAGCTTCCGTTTCACGAGTAATCGTTCCAGTTGCTGTCTCAGAACTCAAGACTGTAGATCTATCCGGTGCTGTTGAAGGCTTGCTTGGGTCGTTTTGAATCGTTACTTCTTGTTTAACTGTAACATTTCCTGTTGGAAGAAGACCATTGTTTGCGTCATAAGCTGCTTTCAATTCAGCAGGACTGAAGGTTACGCTTGTATCGTTAGGTCCAGCTGTTTTCGTAAATGTCTTATCACCAATAGTAAGAGTAACTTTAGCCCCTCCTACAACATTATCAATCTTGATAGATTGATTTGGCAAACCACCTTTTTCAGAAATTGTATTTTCTACAATAACTGGTGTTTTTGGTTTAACTTTAACATAGACGCTGACATCACGACTATGGATAGTCGTACTTGAATCAGCAGGCAAGGTCATTCTAATCTTACGCTCATAAACATCTGGCCTTGATGCCATGGCATCATTTGGTGTCCAACCATTTATCCATTCAAAACGAGTATCATCTGGAACTTCTGTTTTGCCATCCGTTGGTTGCAAAGCATCCTTAGGTGTTGAAACAATAGTTCCTAAACCATCCAAACTTCCTTGAGTTGTTTCAAAGACACGTTTTGGTTCATACTCATAAACAGCATAATCCCATTGCGTTGAACTTGTCAAGGCAGGATTGTCTGCAGTTACTGCACCAAAACGACCATTTGGATAGGTAGCATTCAATGTGTATCTAGTCTTGTGTGTTGGAGCTATAAAACCTCTATTCTTATCATCTTCTGTATTCCAAACAGAACTAAAGGTTGGATTGGTTCCTGTAGATTTAAGTTCAGCACCCTCATTGTTTAGGCGGTATGAGTATTCCCATTTCATAGGAATTTCAGGATCGATGAAACCTGTATTAGCGCCCATGTTTGTATAAACTGAAGTATGCCCACCAATACGGTTATAGTTCTTGAAGGCATGGAAGTTACCTGTTTGACCGTTATTTGTCTTAGTTTCCAGTTTTGGATAGACTTGGTAAGTGTAGTTCAAGTCTTTTGTTGAACCATCTGGGTAAGTGATGGTAAGAGCAGCTGCTTTTCCTGAACCAACTCCACCAGTCGTTGGTGCTGTTTTCCATGTTACTTTAGCTGTTTCTGGAATAGTACCATTGACGAAGTCTCTCGGAGTTAAGTTCGCAACATCTTCATCTTGAACTGCAAAGAAGTTACCATTGTTCTTAGTTGTGACATTGTACTTGTCAGCCTGACTTTGAACAGTGATGGTAATTGTCTTAGTTGAAGTATTGCCACGTTTATCTTTGGCAACAATCTTCACTGTAGAGGTACCTTTAGATGTAGGTGTTCCGGTGATTTTACCATTTTCATAGTGCAATCCTGCAGGAAGACCTGTAATCACAACACCATCTGTATCAGCCAAACCAACACCCTCATCGACAACTGTCAATGGAATATCCTCGTGCTCACCTGATGTTGCTGTCGCATTGTTAGCGGTGATTACTGGAGCAACCGTATCTCCTGCCACCTTACGAGCAGTTGAAGGATCACTTGAGTAACCATCTGAGGTACGAGTCGTCGAAGTAATGGTTGTATTTGTTGCAATAGCAGCATCTGTAAAGCTTACCTGACCAGTAGTAGGATTGATTGAGACACCTGCAGGCGTTTCATTTAAGCTCCAACGACCATTATTTGCTTTTGTGGCTGTCAATGTTTTCGAAGCATTTGTACCTTTTTGTGTATAGGCAATGGTCATCTGATTGACAGTGCTTTCTGATGATTTTGGAGCTACTGTTGCGTTACCAAAATCATCCACGGTAATGGCTGGTTTTGTTGGTTTAGCAACCAAGGCAACTTGAATTTCTTTATCAGCTGCAAAGACTGTACGTGTTTCACTGCTTGTATCCTTAGTCTCTGCTGGGAATTCTGCAATCGCATTGTGGGTCCATTTACCTGGAGCTGTTAATTGTTTGTCATTACTTACATCATAACGATTGGCATCCTTCCACTTGAAGGTCATACCTCCTGGGAAGTGAACGTCACCTTGTTCTGTACCAGCTGCAATTCCTGATGTTGCAATATATTGGTGAGCATCTCCTAAAGTATCCCCGACGTTTTTAAACACTTCTCCGTTGGATTCTGTGTTTTTACGAACAACATCAACCACACGGTACTTCATGTAACGAGTTGTTTCGTTGCTACCATCTGATACTTTAACTTCAGCAATATGTGTACCAAGTGTCTGAGTATTACTTACCGTTCCATTGATAAGGCGATTTGAATACTTATTGCTTTCTGTTTTACCAGTTTGCTCTGTGAATCCTGACGCTGTCACACCACTTGGTAAGTTTTTGATTTCTATTTTAGTCAACTTACCTGAGTTATCCCAAGCCTTAACGATTGGGTTAAAGGTAGCGCCACGGTAGACTGTAAAGAGTGGTGCATCCGATTCAGTAGGACGAGTTTCTGAAAGTGTTTTTCCTTGAACTGTTACATTTGGTGCAATACGGTCACTTACGTTAAACGGTACTGTAACTGTATCTGTCGAACCATCTGGGTAAGTTACCAAGATATTACGTGTGTGTTGACCTGCTGTCCAGTTAGTTGGCTCCGCATCAGCCCAAGCATAAGTTGTCTTCGTTCCTGCAGTCGTACCTGTAGTTGGGAGACTTGATCTATTAGTGATATAAGTCTCAGGAGCATCGAAACGAACACGGCCGTCCGCTTTAATATCTACGTTTTGTGTTGTAGTTGTTGGTGTATACTTATCTGTTTGAGCACGGAACTCAATACGTAGTTTGGCATTGTTAGTATTGGCATTTTGACCATCGTTATTTGTCAAACCAACTTGGTCAAAACCAGAAATATAACGATCCCAACCATCTGGAACTCGTGTATAATCTTTACCAACATGACCACTAATGTTGACTTTAGTTGGATTTTTTGCTGTTGCATTTCCATTTTGACCAAGTTTGTTTTGATCAGTAGTAAAGCGAATCTCTGTCTTTTTGTTTGTCTCAACAATGTCCGCAGTTTCAAACTTGTTAGTTGGTGCTGTATTTAGAGCATTCCCAAAAACCTTGACCTTATCCAAGCGTCCACTGTTATCTGTCATCTTCACATCAACATTGAACTCTTCTTCACGGTAGACAATCACCTTACGATTTGCCATGTCAACCGTTGCCCCTTTATTGGCTACGATTTCCGTAATTTGTGGTTTTTCTGTATCTGTGAAGCGAGCTCTTACAGTGTTACTGAAAGCAGACTCAACATAGTTTTTATCTCTTCCATCAGTATCACGATAAGAAGCTTGGTTTTCAATTTTCACCTTAGCGTTAAAGCTATCTTGGTTTGCCATTTGGACATTGCTAAAGGTAGCAACACCCTGTGCATTGGCAGTCGCTGTAGCAAACTCAGATCCGTTCTTATAAAGAACGACTTTTTTGTTTGGAGTTGCATTCTCTACAGTGATGTTTTGAGATGAAACGTTATCTTGTAGAGTTGTTGTAATCTCTGGAGTTTTTGGTTTTACAACATACTTAACAGGTGTATCTGCACCTTTACCATCTGGGAATTGTCTATGAATATTGTATTCAAACACCCCTGGTGTACGACCAACTTGGTTAGCCTCTACTTTGGTATTGGTACCTTTTGTACGATATTCAATGGTTGTACCAGCAGGTCCTTTAGATCCAGCATAGTTTTGAGTTCCTGGGTGAACTAAGTACTGGTTAGGGTCTGTATAGGCTCTGTTCGTATCGTTATTTTCGTACCACCATTTCAATCCAGCCTTGTTAAACTCAGATGTGTTGTATGGAGCTTCAACCTGATTTACGATATAAGTTCCGCTATCACGAGCTACAAAAGGATAAGCTTTAACATTATCTAACCCCAATGGGTTGGTATGGATACCAATCCCTGCCCAAGTTGTATTGTGAGTTCCTTCACCATACATAACCTTCATGTTCTTGAGGTCACCATTAGTTACGTTATCTGGAACCGTAGTTTCAAAACGAGTTACCGCAACACGTCCACGGTCACCAACGTTGATGTTATTCCAAAGAACACGTTCTTCATTGGTCCAAAGAATAGCTGGCTTGATATTGTTTTCCCAAGTCGCTTTACGCCATTGGTCAGAGTTCCCTGTATTGTGATATGACTGAGCTTTCAAGAGGTTATACTGCTCATCTTGGTTGTTCAATGACAAGAAGCCACTATCGACACGCTTGTAGTTGTCTTTAGTACGAACTTCCATCGAGTCACGTCTCATACTATTGTACTCTGCCGGCATCATGTTATCAGATGGCGTAGTAGACTTCGGAAGTCCTGTCATATCCTTTCTAGGTGAACCTGTAGCTGTATCAATATATGATGCATCAACGATGGTTGTCGGCATATTGACCTGACTAGGGATTTGAATCCAGTGACGAACGTTGGTCTGGTTCATGGTCTGACGAGGGTTAGACATGAGGGTCCAGATAATCTTTGTAATCTTACCGTTCGCTGCGTATACAGGTTCTGCCTTCAGATCAACAGAAGTTACAACACGGTTTTTAGCATCCGTATTTTCACCAGATGTTAAATACTTGATACTTTCACCATTTGCTTTATTTTCAACCTGTTCACCGATGGAACCTGAACCAGTTTGCGTATTACGAACACGGAACTGTGTCCCTGGTTTCATCGCTTTACCATTAAGGAAATCACGTTTACCGTTGTTAGCACGGAGAACTGCATTAACGATTGAGTTTTGCGCAGATGTAGCTTGCTTGATAACATCTGTCAAGTCAGCATTTGGAGTTTTCAATGCTTCTTCGATAGCTGTTACAGCAGCATTGACCTTAGCAACCGCTGCTTCTGTATTTGGCAGACCAATAGACTTAGCGAGGTATTCACCCATAGTCGCTGAGATTTTAGATAGACGTTTGCGGTCTTCTTGTGCTTTCTTGTTGCTCTCAGCAGATACTGTAGTCGCTACGGCAGCTGTTGTCGTTGTATCCACCAAACTTGAAGTCGTTGATGTGATTTGGCTCAAACGAGTTTCAACTGCTTGTAGAGAGGCGAGGCTTTCAGTGATAACTTTTGAAAGAGCTGCGTCAGCTGTCGCATTAGCTGCATCTTCCTTACGAACAGATGTCTCTTTATTTGAAGCTGTCTCTGATGTTGCTGGTTTTGCAAGTTCAGAAGTTACTCCAGCTTGTGATTGAGAAGCACTTGTTGATGCTGACTCTGATGCACTTGTACTTGCACTTTCAGAAGCAGATGTACTTGCTGATACAGAAGCACTTGTTGAAGTACTTACTGATTGGCTTTCACTTTCTGAAAGATGCTTACTTGCATTCTTGGAAGCTTCCTCAGACAAGGATTGGCTTTGGCTGACAGAAACTGATAGGCTGTCGGCTTGAGCCCCCTCCTGATCTTTTACTGTTCCCAAAGTTACTGTGTCTGTATTTGCAAGTGTTTGATTTGACTCTACTGTCTTTTCAAGAGCATCGTTGGCATAAACAGTTGTTTGTGTTGCAACTGCTCCTCCAAGTACCGTCCCTGCCGCGGCTATCCCTTTCAGGATATCCAATCCAGTCAGTGTATTTGCTGATTGCTCTTCGATAACTTCCGTTGTTACCTGAGCAGCATCTACACCACCACGCAAGACTTTAAAGAGGCCAAATTGAGAAGTCGAGGCGCGCAACCAATGCTTACCCGACTTGATCAACTTGAAACGGGTCACACGATCCGTCTCCCTATATTCACCTTCTTGGCGTCTAAAAAACATATTTTAGATTCCTTTCCACTTATATTTATGTGTATTTAGCAATAAAATACCAATATACATTATACACTTTAGATGCAAGTAATTCAATAAGTTTCAAAACATTTTTACCTAAAAAAAAAAGCATTTTGCATGTATATTATACGCAAACGATGTCACTTTTTATAAATATCAGTGAAATGATTATTCCAAGCGTTTTCGTGGGGATAATGTTCAAATTTTAAGCGTTTTTATGTTTCTAAATTGCGAAATATTAAATTTTTGTTACAGGTTTTCTGAAAACGATTCCTCGATAAATTTATAAAATAGTTTAATTTATAACTAATTTGTTTTGGTTGATTTTTGATATTATATTGATTATATTGTATTTTTGTATAAGCATTTTTGGACGTCTTTTAGATGAATAATATAGCGGTTTCATTTTATAATTATATATAGAATGTTTCGTTCGTATGATATCTTTATCGCTAATATATAGTAGATTGAAATAAGATGCGAATAAATCAAATTAATTTCTAGAAACGTTTTATCAGTTATGGTGTACTATTCTGGTTTCAGCAAACTATATTTATCTCTATTTATCAAACTCTTCAAACAAGGTCAAGTTGACTTTGCCGTACTCAAGTAAAGCCTGCCGCTAGCTTCCTAGTTTTCTCTTTGATTTTCATTGAGTATGAAATTCAGTTTTTGACCAACCTATTTAGCTACAACCTCTATACACTTTTTAATTTTTGTTGAGTGTATAAATAAGCTATCCATAACCTGCAAAAAACTCCTTAGCCTATTTTTAAAGTAAAGATAAGGTATTTATTTTCTATTGTTGGTCTTTTGGGATTTCCTATACACTCTGACAGAACACGAACCCGCTTCAAAGACTAAATCCAGGTAAGGCCACGGATCCAGCTGTCGATTTTATCTACTAATTATCCAATTAATAGGAATGTTTTAGAAGCTGCAGCCTAGTATTTTAATTTCAATCTATTACAAAATCAAAAATCGCATACATTTTCTTTATATATCGGGAACAAGCTAATAATAAAAGTTGTCCAACTTCAACATATAGTTCCGCCAGGAAGCTTCTTGAATAGGATGCTAGTCACAAAAATGAGGCTATTTTAAATTAGTATAGTGGTGAGCTGGGTGTACTATTCTAATTTCATTCTACAACAAAATAAAAAAGTGAACGAAACCGAATTCTGATTTACAGAAAACTAGTTTTGTTCACTTTTTCTTATGGTTGAAACTTCTGCTCCATCCACTTTTCAATCATCTATCCGCAGATAAATCTACTCCAGAAAGATTGTTTACATTTCTTCTTCATCATCACGTTTGCGACGTTTCGCAATCAGACCTAGACCTGTTACAGCAGTCAAAGCACCTAGAAGTACAGATGATTTGGAAACTTCTGTACCTGTATTTGGCAGTTGCTGTCTTGACTTAGCTGTCGATCCCGTACCGTTTCCTACGTGTGAAGTCGAATGATCAACATTTGATCCTACAAGTGAGCTTGACATTGAAGCACTCTCAGAAGCTTCACCTGAAAGTGACGTACTTGTTGAAGTCGACATAGACACCGATGTTGAAATTGACACACTTAGACTTGTTGACTGCGAAGCACTATCACTCAAACTAAAGTTTGGTTTATCAGTACTATCAGGAACTGACATACTTGTGCTTGTTGATGCTGACTCAGACGCTGATGTGCTTGCTGACTCTGATGCACTTGTTGATGCTGATTCAGATGCCGATGTGCTTGCTGACTCTGAAGCTGATGTTGACGCTGACTCTGATGCTGATGTGCTTGCTGACTCTGACGC
This sequence comes from Streptococcus mitis, assembly GCA_001914195.1. GTDB lineage: Bacteria > Bacillota > Bacilli > Lactobacillales > Streptococcaceae > Streptococcus > Streptococcus mitis_F. The sequence goes on from MKYF01000048.1 coordinate 11,211, forward strand.
ACTTGTTGACGCTGATTCTGATGCGCTTGTGCTTGCTGATTCAGACGCTGATTCAGAAGCTGATGTACTTGCTGATGCAGATGCACTTGTTGACGCTGACTCAGATGCCGATGTGCTTGCTGATGCAGATGCACTTGTTGACGCTGACTCAGAAGCTGATGTGCTTGCTGATTGACTCGCACTTGTTGAAGCTGATTCAGAGGCGCTTGTGCTTGCTGATGCAGATGCACTTGTTGACGCTGACTCAGATGCCGATGTGCTTGCTGATTGACTCGCACTTGTTGAAGCTGATTCTGAGGCCGATGTGCTTGCTGATTGGCTCGCACTTGTTGACGCTGATTCAGATGCCGATGTGCTTGCTGATTGGCTTGCACTTGTTGATGCTGATTCAGATGCCGATGTGCTTGCTGACTGGCTTGCACTTGTTGATGCTGATTCAGATGCC
>MKYF01000049.1 GCA_001914195.1 Streptococcus mitis
TCATTATAGGTTATATGGGACTTTTTTTCTACACAAAAATAGGCTCCATAATATCCATAGGGGATTTACCCACTACAAATATTATAGAGCCCTTTTTTCATTGTTTAATTTCCCGATAAAATTATAGTAAATGTCAATCTGAATAATACGATTGCGTTTCGTGCCAGTTGGTTTATGAATTACAATCTTGTTAATCAGTTCATTCACTATTTCAACGGTTAATTCTGGTAGCTCTGTATATTTCAAAATTCTCGTCATAAACTTGGAGATATTAAGGTTATCTTCTTGTTGTTTGGCGAGTTTTTCGGTTAAGTCAGAAATGGAAGTTTGAAGTTGTTTCTGTTCTTCTTCATAGCTCTGACTTAGTTTCACAAAGCGTTCATCTGAAATTTTACCAAGTAGATTATCTTCATAAAGCTTCTGAATAATATTGTCAATCTCTTTAGAGCGGTGCTCATCCTTTTGGAGTTGCTGGCGCTGACGTTTATTGTCCTTATTAAATTGAGCTTGGCTTTGCTGTTCTAGCTTCTTCAAAAAGGCTTCTTGGTCAAAGTGGGCTTTCTGAATGGTTTGGCGGAGCTTGCCACTTACAATCTCAATCAGGGCGGATTTTTGAATGTAGTGTGGATTTTCGCAACCATCAATCGGCTTACGGTAACCAGAACACTTATAATGGTCATGATTAAGTCCATTTTTCTCTTGTGGGCAAAAATAATGCTTTCGCCCACAAGTTCCACAAAAGACTAATCCTGCAAACAAGTTTTCGTGACCAGACCGATTTTTATACCGTTGATTAGACCGCTTATGACTCCTCATATTCTGAACAATATCAAAAGTTTCTTGGTCAATTATCGCTTCATGAGTATTTTTGAAAATTAACCAACCTTCCTTCGGATTATCCACCTTACGCTTATCTTTGTAAGACTTTGTCCGTGTTCGAAGATTGACCGTATGCCCTAGATATTCTTCACGTCCTAAGATAGCGCTTAGGGTTTCTCGCGTCCAAAAATAAGGCAAAGTTTCCACATTTGGGCTGGAAGAAATAGACTTCAAACCAATTTCTATTCGATGGCGGTCTGGTTTAAAAATTTTGTCATTTTCTAACCCTTTCGCAATCTCCGAAAGGCTTTTTCCGCTTTTCGCTTCTTGAAAAATCTGCTTCACAACTTCACTAGCAACTGGGTCAATAATCCAATTTTTAGGGTTGTTTGAATCTTTGAGATAGCCGTAAGGTGGGTTAGTAGTCACTCGCTCACCAGCTTTGGCTTTAGCTTGAACTACCGCCCGAATCTTCTTGCTGGTATCTGCCGCATACATTTCATCCATTAGACTCTTGATTGGCAAGAAAATTGAGTTAGTTTCATTAGGTTTATTCGAATCTACGCCATCATTTAGGGCGATAAAGCGAACATCAAAGCTAGGAAAAGTGATTTCCGTTAGTTGACCAACCTTGATATAAGACCGACCTAAACGGCTTAAATCCTTTACAAGAAAGTTTGAAACTTGCCGATTTTCCACCAATCTAAGTGCTTCTGAAATAGCTGGACGGTCAAAATTTGTGCCACTGAAACCATCATCAACGAAAAGAACTGGATTTGGCAGTTTTTCTCTCGCTACTACATCAAGAAGAATATTCTTCTGATTGGTAATTGAGTTACTATCTCCGTCCAGTCCATCATCTTGACTTAAGCGACAATATACCACCGTAATATCTGAAAGGTTCGAAGTATCTACTTGTCTATAATCTGAAATTGTCAAAGTTCTGTTCATGTGTTTTTCTCCTTTTGGAGTTCACACACCTTATACTTCTATTATACCATTTTTGCTACTGTTAAAGTAGTGATTTATCGCTTAAAATCAACCTTTCTAGGACATTTTCAAGATTGCGATTTCCAGTAAAATGGTGACGGATTAAGTAAGTCGTTCGACCAATTCGACAAATTTCATCAGCGGTGCGTGAAGCCTGTTTTGAGTCTCTATCTTGATTCTTCTGGTTCATTCAAAATTCCTCCCTTGATATAATCTGGGTATTCTTCAAGTGTTATTACAGTGAATAGTTCCCAAAAGTTATATAGTTCTTTTCGAATCGCTTTCGAAACCGCCAGTTTACGCTTATCATCTGGCACAACCCACAAAACATAGGGGAAAACTTCCTTTTGGCGCTGTTCAATACCTGAACGGTAGTATTCAATATATTTCTTACAAGTATTTACAACGCGCGCAAGACTTTCCGTGCTTCGGTCTATTTCCAGAAAATAATGGTCTTCGTAATCGTGACTAACTAACTCTAAATAAGTATCGGGCTTTAAAGTTCTGCCTATACCAGAAAGTTTTTGGTAGCTGCGCCAAGAGTTCGGCTCAAAGGAAAAAGTTTCAAGCGATAGCTTTTCTGAATCTCGAACAGTTTCTAGTGTCTCAACAAAGATTTCCGTAATTGCTAAAGTATGTTCAACGTGGTGCTGAGTTGGCTCGTATTTATTTTTATAGCGCAAAACAACTGTTTCATCTTGGTTTTTAAGAAATTTTAGTCCCTGAAAAGTAATTTGCCAAACATAAGAAGCAGAGCCACGGCGTGCGCCACCAATTCGCCGTTTTAAGTGTGAAACTAATCCAGCTTTCTTCAGACTTTGAAGCGCAAAATTAGCACGGCGAATGGCGGTTTCAAGTCGAGCACTATCCGCAAAAAAGAGTCTGGCTAGTTGGTTGGTGGTCGCAAATCTTGCTTGACTCAAAAAGTAAAGAATTTGCGTATCATTATCTATTTTGTAATTCCATTTCATCTGTTTTGTTCTCCATTAAAATTTAAAGGTGTGCTCCCGTAAAATGTGCTTAGTTACGGAGTAAGTCGTGTGAGTAAAAATTCTGAAAACCTTTATTTGTCAGGAGTTGAAGAATTTTCTTCATCAACACGATTCGAAGAGCGATTGGAACGCTTTCTGCGTCCTAAATCTGTTAGCTGTTGTGGCGAATTGTTGTCTTTCGAAACAGTTTTTTCAAAAGTATAGTTTTCGAATTGGCTTTCAATTTCTGAAATATCTTGTCCGTATCGGCTCAAGCTATTCAAAAATGGCACACGACTATCTCTAATTTTTGGTTTAGGTGGGTAGGCTTTACCAATAATCCAACGATAGTTATTAGGTGAGATTTCTGTTCTGATATATACCCAAAATGGCGGTAAGCTGTAAAAATCTTCTTTATCAACCTCCAGAGTATATTTTGCCATTTCGCGAGCTTCATCAAGATTTAAGCCAAAAACAATTTTATTCGCAACATTAGATTCAATTCCAGCTTTTAACTGGGGTGACATCTGTGCAAGATGCTGGAAGCCGATATTCCAGCCAACATTAAATTGGCGAGATTGCGAAAGTGCTTCATCTAAGTTAGAATTGGGGATTCCTAGGAAACTCGGTGTTTCATCAATATAGATAAAGACCGATTGGCGTTTACTTGGCTCAACCGAAGACTGGCGCAAAATTAACATCCAGAGCATTGAAGTGATGAGACTACCAATGAGTTTCGCAGATTCTGAACCGATTACCGATTTATTTAGTGGAATCAATACGATTTTTCGGCTTTTGAAGATTTCTGCAAGACTGAAATTGGGATTAGTTTGTCCCAACATTGCCCGAAGTTGCGGACGAAGCAAAAACTGTCGGAATTTATTCAAAATGGGGTTTAATATCTGGTGACGTTGAGCTTCACTGAGTAGCTCAAACCAGTTCCAGAAACTTTCCAGTCCGATTGGGTCTCTTAACTCTCTTAATAGTTTATTTCGAAAGGATTGATTAGTGAGTAAGCTCGGTAACATCACTAAAGAAGTATTTGGAATGCGCGCCAAAGTTAAAAAACTGTGTGATAGAATATCCAGCGAGTAAATTCCAAAATGTTCAGGATAAAGTCCTTTAAATAGCTCCAGTAGATAATCTGCAATAACTTCTGGCTCGATACCGTGTTTAGTGAGCTCGAAAGGGTTTATACCTACAATTCGCTTTGAAGTGGGTGAAATCACCACAATATCTTTATCTTGTTCAGTTGGTGTGCGCTCTAAGAGTTCATGAGTAAGTTGACCCTTAGCGTCTACTACAACCATACTGTGACTTTTCGACTGTATATCTGATAAAATCAAGTGACTCATAGCGGTGGTTTTACCGCAACCAGTTGAACCAAGAAAAACGGTGTGCTTTTTGCCAGCTTGTGTTGAAATTTGAATTGGTCTTGGTTGACTCTCAACCGTTTGCGCCAAACTTCGCTGATTTTTTCGGTTAATATTGTAGCCTAAAGGTGGCACTACTAATTTAGGGTGAACATTTGGCACACCTGCAATATTTTCTTCACCAATAGGTAAAAGCATGAAACAAGCTAAGTCTGAGACAGATAAACTATATGGAAAAGACCAGTAAGGTTGTGCTTGATTGAGTTTTTGGATAGCTAATGGTTTTAATTCAATGGTTGCATTTGATTCCATCATGCGAAAACTACTAAGTAGGCTAGTAAGAAATTCCTTTGTTCGCAAAATACTGCGAGATTGGACACCAAGACGAATTTCACACTTAAAAGTAGATTGGTTTATTTTTTGTTTCATCAGCTTTTTGGAATTTTCGGAAAGCTCAGGAATATTATTCGTAATCACCTGATACCATTTAGCGGATAAATTCGGCAAATCTTTGGGTTGTGGACGAGGTGGTGAACCTGCGCCAATAACCAACTGAACAAGCACTGTTTCATCTGGCTGAAGTATTTTTGAAATTGCAAGGCTTGAACGTATCATATTTTCCACAGAGTCAGTTTTTAAAGCATAGTGAGATTCTTTAATGTTCACTAACCGCGCAATCGAAAGTTTTTCGCGTTTAGGAGCTCTTGAAAACTGAATAGCTCGATGTGATTGAATCAGCTGGTGAATATGACGTTTATCTTGTTCTTCCGTCCCCAGAAGATACTGCACACGGTTTTTAGTCATGCGAACTTCAAAAACAATGCTTTTACGTCGAGTTAGACCGACCAACTGACCAAGCAAATTTTTGACGTCTTCTTCAGAAAACGGACGTTGCCAACTCCATTCGCTCCAAGATAAGGCTTCGAACTTTCTTTTCATTTCTACCTCCATTCTTTAGATTTAATAATCCGAAAGGCGAACCAGACAATGAAAATAATCGCAGTCATCAAAACCAAGAACCACCAAACTTCCAGAATTAGTTTAACCGCCCAGTTGATAAGCCAAGCACAAGTAACAAATCCAAGAATATAGGCCATTAGTTTTTTCATGGCTGGTCTCCTTTCTGTCTCCATTTATACAAGAAAATTGGTGAAAAGTTAAATTTCATTACCTTCAGTTTTTAGAGCGATTGGAATGAATTTTAAGCAATGAAACAGTAGTATATTTCAACATATTTTGACCATTTGTCTAGTCTAAACAATCCGTTTATTTTCTTGAAATTTTTCGCATTTCTGCTTTAGCAACCAGGAAAAGTTGATTGATTTCTTGCCGTTTTTCCAGAAATTCTGCCAGGGCAATTTCTTCTTCGCTACAGTGTTCTTCATTTGCTTGTTTTGGTTTTCCAAACCAATCCCAAAGAAATACAACAACAATGATAATTATAAAAGCTATAAAGTAATCCAGCATAAAGCTACCTCATTTCATCTTTTCAGTAGCGTAATAAGTGAACGCTTTTAGAATATAATCTGTATATGCTTTAGCTTCTGGCGTATTTTTGAGTATTTCAGTCTGAGTAAGCGCTAGGTTGCCCACTTTATATAAAATATCGCTAGCGAGAAGCTCCAAGGCTTGATTATCTGCCATCGATTCGCTTAGTCTTTTAGCAACTTCTAACTGATAGGGGCTAACAAGTTGAGGAAGGTCTACTTTTGAGGTTGATTTTTGAATGTGGTTCATGAGATTTCTCCTTTATTCTTTGATGAAGTGTGTGTCACAGTTATTAGCCAATAAACAAACCCTCCTTTCTATACCACGCCTGAGCTCAGGTGTGGTATAATGTTGTTAGCTAACTGATGGTTCTATTATAGCCCCACACAAAGGCTATTTTGTTCCATTTTAATGCCAAAAAAATGCCATTTGCAACGTCGCCTATGTTCACATTTTCGAAACTACTCTCTATTATCTTCAACCATTCCAAGTCCAAGAACTGGGCTGTGCCGAAAAAGGTTGCCGTAGGTATCACTAAGGCACTGTATGAGGATGCGTTGGGAAACATTGCCGATACCAGCTTTAACAAGCTTTATAGCGGAGCAAATCAAGGTCGAACTCTATATTATTTCATTAAAGACGATGAGATAAGGGGAAATGTTGCAAGTTACTTGTTTACGGTAGAAAAACGCCTGAAAAACGAAAACTACCGTGAAAGCAAGTTTGAACTCCACGGCACGATTGAAGAAATTTACCAGCTTTTGGAAACTTCCGCTAACTTTCCCAAAGATATTTACAGTGGTCTGAAATACTCTTTCGAACAGCATTACCAAACTCGACCTTATCTCTTTTTGGCGGAATGTCTCTATTACGCCCTTGCCAATGCTAAAGATAATCAGGTCAGCTACCATTCGCTGGAATTTCAAAAAGAGCAAGCAGTTTCGAATTTTCTGTTTGAAGACCTCGTCACAAACACCAGCGACCCCAACCCTCGAACGGTTCAAGCCCTTAATTTATTGAGCCAAGAAGATATCACACTTTTTCGAAAAATAGCACCGCTGACTTTTTATGACAATTCCTTTGATGAATTATCGGGTGAGTATGTCGAAGACCACCAGCTGATTTCGCACGAGGATTTTTTTGAGTTATATGAAACTTTTGGCGTCAAGGCGTTGGAGATTGCAAAGCTCCTTGAAGCTGGCTTGCTTTTGGGTGGTGGACGACATGAGGTTTTGGTGGAACAAGGCGAGTTGGCAGGCTTTCAAACCGATGAGAGAGTGCTGGTGTTTACCACTAAAGCCGAAGACTACGTTTTTAACTACCACGCCTTCCACCTAACCCAAACGGCGAAAACTTTGTTGGAATTATTGGAGACTGGATACAACCCAGAATTTTTGGTAAAGTTGGGTCAACATTTTCGAAAGGAATTATCAGAAACGCCTGTGCAGGTCGGCTTATATGACGTGGAAGTGATTGACGAGCTGGAGAGTTTGAAGGGGTTTGGGGAGGTGAAAAATCTGTTAAAATAAAGAAAATTCAGAAAATTATTGACAAAATAGAACTTTTGGTGTATAATGTAAAAGTTATTCAGTAGAACACAACAAAAAACTGCAAGTATAACTCAAGGGGATGAGATAGGGACTTGCAGTTTCATGTAAATATTTTGTTATTCTATTGTTTAGGTTCTTTTCTATTTAGCACCATTCTGAGTGGTGCTTTTTATTTTTCGCTTTTGTTATACTACCTATTTTTTCTCTAAGAAATATGCTGCTTAATGTTGAATGCGACTAAGATATTCTGCATAAGTCATTTTAACTTGTTGCTTTTCTCCCGTGCAAACATCAATAACGGTAACATTAACAATGTCTTGAGGATTTGGCTCTTTAGGGGATGAGTATTGATTTTGGTTAGTTTGTATTGCTATTATATTTTCAATCTCATGCTTTGTCTCAGATAAATCTTTTGAAATATTGTTACTTAAATCATTGTTATCTTGTGTAATACTTTTAAGTTCTTCAATCGCTTTATCTGGATTTCCTGCAAGAGTATCTCCAAATTCTTTGACTTCTTTGGGAACGATTGCTATTTTATACGCTTCTAACTTATTTATACTATCATGAATAACATTTGGAGCGTTAACTAAATTAAAAGGTAAACAAATTATATTAAGACCAGTATAAACATAGGCAAAAATTTTTTTATTATCTTTTGGCATATTTGATTCCTCCATAAATTATTGTGAAATAAATTGTGGCGAAATTGGAAAATAGTCAAACAAGAACCCTGAAATAGAATAATTTTTATTTACAGTAATATTATACAAAGAAGTAGGAGATTTTTCAAAAGATTTCTTATTTTACTATTTATCGAGGTGTAATCTATAGTAAAATATTTCTCTGGGTCAACATTAACAGGAGAATTTTTATTCTTTGAAAGAGCAAACACTTTTAGCTATTATATAAAGCAATGGGAAGAACAATTTGAAGTATTTGACCTGATTAATAATGGCGCAACAACAAATGAATACGTTTTTTTGTTGACTGTCTCTCGCACATTACAGAACAAAGGAACTGACTAAAATGGCAATTCTACCACATTGTAACCCCCCAAGCCCCACCCTAGTGGGTCTTTTTTATTTCGTTAATTTTTCTCTAAAATATAACTACCTGCTACAATAGTAAGGAAAGGAGAAATTTTGACAAATCATCACAAGAACAAATTAGAAAATATCAAAACCATAACTATCGGCTATGCTCGTGTCAGTTCAACAGATAATCGGCAAGAATTGGGGTTATCTGTTCAAAAAGAGGCGCTCAGCTTTTGCGACAAGCTCTATATCGAGAAAGACTCTGGTGGAAATCAGGAGCGAAAACAACTTGACAAAGCTTTAAAAATGGCGAAAAAATATGCCCAGCAAGGTGTTAAAACAAATTTTATCGTATATAAATTAGATAGGCTTACCAGAAAAATGCTTCACCTCTCTGCTATTATTGAAGATTTAACCAAACATGGTATTCATCTTCAATCTATTCATGAAAATATTGAAACAGATTCTTTAACTGGAAAATTCTTTTGTTTGATGTTGGGTTATGTGGCAGAATGGGAGCTTCAAGCTATTTCTGAACGCACTAAAGACGGACTCCGTAAAGCGAAAGAAAAAGGCGTGAAACTTGGCAACAAAGGAATAGCGAAAGATAAAGAAAAGCAAATTATTGCACAATACCAGCAAAAAGAAATGTCCGTTCGAAATATTGCGAATCAGCTGAACATTTCCACCGCAACCATATATAATGTGTTAAGGCGCAATAGTATTCAAATAAATAGAAAAAATCACCTATAATTGATTGACAAATCCTTAGAAAAATAGTACATTAAACCTATCAACAGTTTTAGCAAACGGTCGTTTGTTAAAACAATCAAAGTTATCAATAAAAATATTTAAAATGCTGATTTAATAAGGTTTTAGTTACCTTGTTGAATTGGCATTTTTATTTTTTCATTGTTTTAGTTGACGACCGTTAACTAAAACAAGCTCAACCCCTATTGTAGCAGGGATTTTTTGAGTGAAAAATAAAAAATGGAGGTTCTTTATGGGACTTAACGACTTAAAAGCCGATTCAGTTGAGGTGACAACCAAACTTTCGGTTTCTGATATTGGCGTGATTCTTCAAGAAATTTGCGCCGAATGGAAAACAACTCCAGAAGCTATTCAGAGCAGTTCGGGTGCATTAGCTGATTTTGACGATAGAGCTGATATAGAAATCGTCATTAAAGGTAAAGCTGGCTTATTCTCTCCGCAATTTTATGCAGTTCAGGTTTATGTTTACCAACTTGAGAATGAATGCGGTCTTCAGCTCATTGCTTTAGGTGATTCTGGATTTTCGAAAATGTGGTATGGTCTTAATGGCGCGATAAAAATGTCTGAAAGCATTAAACGCCGTGACGCCATTGTAGAACGAATTATGCAATATAGTTCAAGATAGAATAGAAAGAGGTTTAAAATGAGTACTCGTTTAAATCAAAAAGTAGTTCGTGGTGAATTGGTTGAGGTTATTGAAAGCTCAGGTGGTTTTCTTGGCGGAATTGAATATCAATTAGTCGTTGGTGGGAAGATTAAAGAACAATCCAAAGACCTTAGCTATATTCTTAGTGCCTTTGATAGATATTGGTAATTTATTAGAAAGAGTATCGATGAAGAGAAGGTTATTTTTCTCATTTATAATTTTACTGTCATGTATTATGCTTTTAGGTTGTAGTTCCCCTAAGAACTTCACAGGTAAATGGAAGACCGATATCTTTGACCAAGGAAGTGTTAGAGAAGATGGAGCGAAAATCGCAGGTAAAGCAACTGGACAAGCCGACCTTGCTTCAATTATCTCTAAATATATTCATTGGAATGCTACTATGGAGATAAAAAAAGACGGAACTTTAACAATGGACAACGGAGAAACTTTCTCCGCCAAATGGCATCAAGAAGGCGACAAAATTGTAATTGAAGGAAAAAATATTTCCGGAATTGCAACCCTGTCCGATGACCAAAAGACTTTATATTTCGAAAATAAGCCATTAAATGATAATTCTGATAACCAGAATGGTTTTATGATTGGAGAAAATTCGTTAAAGTTTGAATTTAAAAAGGTAGAATAATGATGAAAAAATTAGGAATTGTGATTACATGCTTAGTGATGATTCTGTTACTTGTTTCTTGTGCAAATAAGAGAAAGGATTTGGTTTTATCGAATTTTCCAAGTGTTCAGAATGAGCTAACCGAAAAAGACTTGGTTAAGGCGGTTGGAGCACCACACGAGAAGTCCTCTTCTCTTAGCGATGTTACCCAGCTATATGAAAAATTACTAAAAATGGACTTATCTAGTAGTGAATCAATCCTGTCTCAGAAATCAAATTGGACTGTGGGAATAAATGGTATCATTACAGACTACTACGTATACAAATTAAAAGACGGTAAATCAGTGATTGCTTTTCTTAGTAAAGGAAAGGTTGTTGCAATTACAAGAAAAGGTATTGATTACGAGTAATGTAAAAGGTGGATTAATATGAAAAATAGCATTAAAATTCGGTTGGCAATTATAACAATAGCTATCATTGGGTTTCTATTTTATGGATTTAGAGATAATGGTTCAGTGATTTATTACGGGCAAAGCTACACAGCAGGTTCCGTATTTAATCCTGATTCTTATCTCTCAGCTGGGCTATTTAAATCCGCAGGCAAAGAGATAAACAAACTGGTTTCGAAAAAGCGTGGAAGTAGCCTTACAGGTGTGATGGTCTCTGTTGTGGTTGGTGGAATTACTTTTTTCACACTTTGGCAAGATGACGATTTTAAAGATATTTTAGTAGAAGCAAGAAAACAAGGAGAAAATAATTAAAATGGCTAATTTGGATAATTACTTGATTTTGGTTTTTATTGCAGTAACTGGAATTCTTATCGCTATTCAATTCGCAGGCGAGCGTTTTGCAGATTGGCTAACAGATTTAACCGAGCAATTCTTTTCAAAAAGCTTGGATAAGCACGAAGAAAAACGCAGAATGGAAAGAGAGGAAGATAAATAAGTTAAGGAGTTACGGTCTAGTTATATTACCAGATAAAACTAAGATTATCTTCTCTTCTTCAAATCTAAGGTATCTAGCGAAAAAAACAATATTTATATTTGACGAATAATAGAAAAAAAGACGGCTCATTTTTTGGAGTCTACTGAAAAAGTCATCAAATTGATGGCTTTTTTGTTATACTAGAGATGAGGTGAGATGATGCTTGATAATCAGTTAACTATGGATGTCAGTCC
>MKYF01000039.1 GCA_001914195.1 Streptococcus mitis
GACTGACATCCATAGTTAACTGATTATCAAGCATTATTTCACCTCATCTCTAGTATAACAAAAAAGCCATCAATTTGATGACTTTTTCAGTAGGCTCATTAAGTAGCTGTGGGTTGGTTAAAAAGTCGCCTTTTGCTTCTACAATTTGATTATTCGTCATTTCCTTCTACCTTTCGTTGTGTTCTCTATTCATAGGCTAACAATCTCCTACATAGATCCATTGACCAGCACTGAAAATCCAATCAGCTGGGTCACGTTCTTCCCTGGGTTCAGGAGGCTGCAAGTAGTCACGATCATAGTCAAAGGTGCCAAATAGTCCTCTGTCCATGTGCTACCTCCTACCCTGCCATGTCTTGATAGACATCAATTAGGTGCTGTTGCATTGCGACTGTATCAGCGTACTGTCTGCGACTACGTCCAAGATCCATATTTTCCTCAGATAGCTCTTTTAATAAGTCGTTTTGTTGTTTGATGATGGCTTTAAGCTGTTTGTTTTCGGCTTGGAGGGTTCTGACGTCAATTAGATTGCTGTTTGATTTTGATTGGTCGTCACCCCAAAGGTCATCTAGTCCAAAAAATTCTTTTAGTTTTGCTAACATTATTCTTCCTCCTCATTTTCTGCCATATTTTCTCAATATCCTCTTTTGGACTCATGCCATTCAATACATCCTTGATAGTATGTGAGACATCATGGATTGAATTCATTGAGATTTTTAGTTCATCAGGTAAGTTTAAAAAATTTACAGTTAGCAATCCTAACATAGATAGTTTATGTAGTTCTTCTTGCAATTTTTCTACACGTTCAATTTTTTCTTGTTGCGCTTTGATAATTTGGTCTTTGTCAATCATGATTTTTCTTCTGTGGATAACTCAGTTATCCTTTCTTTTATTTAGATTAGTAGTAGTTTGTTGTTTATTAGTAGTTATTATTCTGCTATCGTGTCATCTTAACGGTTTTAGCCATTTCTTTCTTCCATGACTGACTACCTCGATATTGCAGATAAGCATCAAAACCTTTGATTGTGACAAGCTGACCATCGTTTCTGAGGTGTTTTTTCTGGCTAGGCAATTTTTTCATTTCTCGCCTCATGTCACCAGCTTGCCGTTTTGAACATCCAAAGATGTGCTCTAGTTCTTCATCGTTTGCAGAAATCTTCTCGATGATCACATCTTTAATTCTCACGATTTGAACTGTTTCCATTTTTGCTCCTTTCGTGGTATAATTTTCTTGAATAATTTTGTCATGCGCCTGATTGCCGTCAGGTGCTTTTTTGTTTAGTCATATACAGTTACTGTATAGACTGTCTTTCTTGCTCCATCGCTAGAATGTACGGTCGACTTCTCTAGCGTTATATCTGTCGTATCGTTAGCCATTTTAAAGAACAAATACAACAAACATTCTCGTAAAATTTTTAATTTTAAAGGAACTGATAGAAATCGTTTAATTTCCAGTTCGATTTGACTAGGATTATTTGATAATACTAGTTCGTTCATTCTTTCCTCCTTTCTGTTTCTAATCCCCTTTTCTGCTATAATGTAAGCAGAAAGGAGATGATGTTATGCACGATCTAGTTATCAAGATGATTCTTGATGAGTACGGCATTGATAACTCTGAAAATTTGTCTAAAGCACTCGCCAAAGTCCTAGATGAATTTTCAAGAGATAGCCGTGTAGCTAGCAACCTGTCTAAGTCTATCAATGAGCAGAATAGACTTACAGATAGAATGCACGGGGTTATTCGATAATCCCCATAGCCCTCTGAGCGTATTTGCGAAAGACATTGGTTTCACTGTCATCCAGTGTTATGTCTTTTGACAAATTACGCTCTTTTTCGTTCAGTTGGTAATTGTAAAGGCTGTTTATCTCTTCCCATCCTTTCTGAGTAAATAACTGCCTTAAGCTAATATAGCGTTCGATAATAGTCAGTGATTTTGCAATACCCTGCAACCTCTGCTCAGATTTTTCTTGCTCATTTTGGATTTTAGTAGTAAAGTCTGAGTAAGCTTGCTCAAACGCTTCTAAAACTTGAGGATCCACAACCACGCCATTAGTTTCAATAACATCTGGTGTAAAATCAATAGTGATTTTTGGTTTTCCGTCCGCAGGCATTTCTAGTTTGAAGCCAGTGACTCCACGCCCAAGTTCCCAGTCATTGATTTTTACTGAATAACCTGAAGAATTAAGAGATTGACCCTCAGTAGGTTCTTGCTTGGGTTTAATACTTAGTTTTAATTGCTTCATGAGTACTCCTTTCCTATTTTTGCAAAATCCTAAATTTTAAATTTCTCTCTTTTATTTAGATAAGTAGTAGTTTGTTGTAAAGTTAGTAGTTATTACTAAGTTAGTGCCGTAAGGCTTAGATTATTATTAAGTTAGTTATTATTATTTATTAGTTATTGTTAGTGTCGGATTTTTCAACTTTTGAACTTTTCAACTTTGTAAAATTCAACTTTTGAACTTTTCAACTTTGTAAAATCAGTAAGTTGTAAATAAACCCTTTTTCTATTCTGTGGATAACTCTTTTTCAAGATTGCTTACCCAATACTCCCAATAACTATCTGAAATTGGTACATCTTGAACTAAAGGAAAATTCTGGATACCTTTACCACGACCAAAGCTCTTGCGATAGATACGGATATAACCAGCCTCTTTTAACTCATCAAAAGCTGCCCTGTGAGCGTCACGCCCATTCCTGGAGCGTTTGGAAAGTTCATCAATATAAGGGCGCCATGTATCCTTGTTAGACATCAATACCAATAGCAACCCTTTAGCTTGTAAGCTTAGATCTGAGTTTTGAGCTGAGTGATTGTTCATCTGAGTGTAGTTCTCGTTGGTATTCCTGATTATATACTGCATACCTCATATTTAAGCCCCTTTCTGTAACTCTCGATTGTGCATTCCTGATTAAGGAACTTGTTGATAAAGTACTGTTGCCCCTTGCCAGTGACTTTTGGTGTCTTGTTCACACTGATATGTCCATCTGCGTGTTGCACGTTTGTTTCCTTGATTTCAAAGAGTTTCAAGTCCATGCTACGTTGGGTTGGCATGTTCCAGTCTGAACCTTTGCGCTTAATCAGGTAGCCATTTTCACGCATCCAAGCAAAGAGGCGATTGGCACCGATTTTATAGCCGTTTTGGCTAATGAGCTTGGCAAGTTCGCCGACCAAGATAGATGTATGGCTTGCACTCACAGCATCCGCAAAGAGGACTTTGGGTTTGTCAGCCTCAATCTGAGCCTCTAGCTTGTGGACTTTCTTATCCGCCATGAGCAAGGCTCTTGCCATAATCTTCTCAGGACTGTTGAAGTCTTTTTCTACTTGGATAAAGTATTGTCGGACTTCTTTTCCTTTGTCCGTTCGCTGGATCATGGCAATTTCTTTGGCCATGTCTAACTTGATGACGTGGTCAGTCGTGTTTTGACCTGTTGAAGAGGTGAGACATTTTTGGGTCACCTTTAAAAAGTCCTCGTTTTCATTAAAGCCGTATTCAGTCATGCGACTAAACCACTTCTTATATTCTGTTTTAACTCCCAGAGCCTCATGTAGTTGTCTTCCTGAAACAACAGGCTCATGGCTGTCATTAAGTGTAACGTTGATAAGTTCGTTCATAATGTTCCTCTTCTTACTTTTCCTAGTGTTAAAATAGTTTCCCAAACATCTAGCCCCTCAAGACTATCGATCATCAGCTGACTAAGTTGCTGATTTTTCTTCTGCCAATTCAGTATTATTTTCTCTTGCATGTATGCACCTCTCAGTGATTTCTCCAAGGATTCTCAATCCCTAAAACATCTGCAACTTTTTCCTTAACAGACTCACTACCTTTTCCATATTTCAGCAGCTCTGAAATAACTGATGATGCTACAGATACTTGTTTTGCCAATTCGGCTTGAGTCATATCCAACTCAATCAAACGAGTTTTGATTTTAGCCTTGATTATCTTTAGTTCTTTACTCATATTCTTCCTTTCTAAATTTGATATAATTAAAATAAAAACGACTGGAGGAGAATAATGAAATCTTCATTTTTTCACTATCTAAAGGAAATCGTCTTATATGGTGTCATAGTTCCGATTTTGACAGTTATCGTAGGATTTCACCTTTTTACTACCTTCTATCCTATTTCTGATTCACTGTTAACAGATTTCTTGAAAGCTTTTACAGAACAAAGAATCCTTGCTATTGTATTCGTTCTTATTCTTTGCTTTATATTTTTCGGTTCAATTTATTACTGTATTTCATGTGGACGAAATAGAAAATTGATACCTGATAAAGTTTATACACAAATCACAACTTACATTTCATCTGTAGGTTTAGGGACTGCATTGATAGCTGTTGCTACCTTGACTCTCACAGAATTACAGTTTTCAATCCTTACAGGTTGGATTGCTTTTATCGCTTTGTTGTTGCCACTTCTGAAGTTTAAAGTCCAATACAGCACCTATCAGAGTAGCGACAATGTAGCACAGAAAACTACCGAAAACAAAGCCAATTAAGAAAGGCTCTACCATTCTCCTCTCCTCCTTTCTTTTTAAAAAATTATCTAAAAAGTTAGCGAATTTCTTGACATTTTTAAATAAATGATTTAAAATCAAAACATAGAGAAAAGACCTACTAAAAGTAAGGTTATACCTAGAAAAACGGACGCCAATCAGTTTCATTAGGCTTTATTTTTTAGTTGTCTTGTTCGCTAACTCTTTAGCTTACGAATATAATTCTAAATTATTTATTTAATTTTGTCAACAATTTTAATTAAATAATTTAATTATTTTTTCGTAATGCTTAGAAAGGTTGATAAAACAATGTTTCTGACATTTGAAAGAATAAAAGAACTTGCAAATAAACAAGGACTTTCAATAAATGCATTAGAAGAAAAGCTTGGATATAGTAGAAATACACTCTACTCCTTAAAAAAACAAAAAGCTAGTACAGAAAGAATGCAAGAAATCGCTGATTATTTAAATGTATCTTTAGATTATTTGCTTGGTCGCACGGATAACCCTGCCATCGCTAATAAAAAAGAACAATTCTTTTTCGAGGGCAAAGAAGTCGATGTTGAGGAACTTGCCTCTACTGCTATGCGCTTCAATGGTAAACCACTAACTGAAGAAGATAAAAAAGCAATTCAAAACATAATAGAGATCTATCTCAGAAAACAATAATAATCAAAGGTTGGATTGTTTATGACTGAAAAAGAATTTTCTCAAAATATAGGCATAGATATAGAGATTTTTGAAGATGGTCTATTTCCAGATGAAGCCTTTTACATCCCAGCCCTCAAAACTATGTTTTTGAGTGATGCTATATCTGATGAAAAAAGGGTACAAGTCGCTTTACATGAGATAGGCCATAGAAACCACGCGCCAGATACTTATCAGCTTTTTAGGGAAAAGTGTGAGCTTGAGGCTAATAGGAATATGATCCATCACCTTATGAAAGCTGAGTTGGATATAGCCGAAGATGCCACTACATTTAATTACCTGGTATTTATGGAAAAGTATAATTTAAAAACCATTGCCGATGAAATCATGGTCAAAGAAGAATATTTAGCATTACTTAATTAAAAAGGAGAGAAAATGAATATAATTGCTATTATCATAATTGTTATTTTTGTTGGAGGTGTCATAGGTGCAGTGATTGATAACCAAAAAAAATCTCCAGAGCAGAGAGAACGTGAACTTGAAGAATTTAGAGCAAATCAAGAGAAGAAAAAGCAAGAGAAAAAGCAGAATATCATCACTTGCCCTAATTGCAAGTCTAAAGATGTCACTTTCTTACAACAAGACAAAAAAGCCTTTTCTGTTGGAAAGGCCGTTGGTGGAGCTGTTTTGACTGGTGGAGTTGGTGCTTTAGCTGGATTTGCTGGCAAAAAAGGAAATAAACAGTGGCATTGCAAAAATTGCGGAAATTTCTTTGAAACGAAATAAAAAAAGTCCCCACGCTCAAATTTTGGCCGAGGAGAGCATGAGGAAACTATGTATAGGAAACAACCATTTCTAATCTCTTGACATTTCTTAATAATTATATTACAATACAGCTATTAGGAGTTTAGCTCCATAAAGTTTACATTTGGATCTTAGATCCATAACGTGATGGTAGCCGTATTTGATACGGCTACTTTTCTTTTTATCTAGCAACTGTTTCCATTTTGGAAACAACTCAAAAAATCCCCACACTCTCCGACGGCAATCTTGAGTGTGAGGATCAGCATGTATAGTAAAAGGCATTAAAAAGCTCTTTTTCTTATACCCATTTTATCAAAAAAGTGAGGTAAAATCAATGTGGATGGAAGAATTGCCAAACGGCAAATATAAATTTTTTGAGAGATACAAAGACCCTTATACTGAGAAATTAAAAAAAGTGTCAGTGACCATGGAGAAGAAAACTCCCCAGGCAAGAAATCAAGCTGCTATCTTGTTGCAAGAGAAGATAAATAAAAAACTCAGCACAAAACAAGTAGAAAGCATTACATTTGAAGAAATCTATAACCTTTTCTATAAATCATGGGCGCAAACAGTAAAAGAATCTACAAAACACAATTATACTTTTGTTGATGCAACTATGAAAAAAGAAATACCATCTGAAACTTTACTAGCTAATATCGATAGACGGTATATCCAGAGCAAGATTGAAAATATTATTGATAGCAATGGCTATCATACAGCTTATAGAGTCCGCAGCAGACTCAAAAGCATCTTCGATTATGCAGTTCAATACTCTTATATCGAAAATAACGAGGTTAATTACACGGTTATTCCTAAAAAGCCAGAAACATTAGAAGATATTGAAAAAAAGCGCAACAAGTTTTTGACTATGCAAGAAATCAAAACATTAATAGACGCACTAAACAGCCAACCGTATCAACAAAAATATGCCGATATGGTAACGGTTCTTGCTCTTACTGGTATGAGATACGGAGAGTTGACAGCATTACAACTCAAAAATATAGACTTCCAAAACAAAAAAATTGAGATTACAGGTAATTTTGATTCAGTAAACAAAATAAAAACATTGCCAAAAACCGCAAAATCCATTAGAACAATATTGGTATCAGATGCGGTTATAGAGGCCATACAACGTCAAGTGATCCGCCTCACTGAACGCTATCAGCCGCTAAAAGATGATGATTATATCTTTTGTTTAGAGGTCTGGAATAGCCCAATAACATTACCATCTTTTATTCAAATTATAAAAAAATACGGTGCGAAAGCTGGAATAGAAAAAAATTTATCTAGTCATATTTTCAGACATTCTCACATCTCGTTTTTAGCAGAGTCTGGATTGCCTATCAAATCAATAATGGATCGTGTTGGTCACTCAAACGCAAAAATGACTTTAGAAATATACTCCCATACTACGCAAGATATGGAGAGTAAACTCGTAGAAACGTTGGATAGTATTTTTTAATTTTGCCCCTTTTTTGCCCCTTTCATTCGTACAAAATAACAATAACCCTTGAAAATCCAGTATTTCCAAGGGTTATATTTTTGTCATTAGAATCCGTCTACGTTTGTGTAGATCTTTTGTACGTCTTCGTCGTCCTCAAGAACGCTGTAAAGTTTTTCAAAGGTTTCAAGGTCATCCCCTGACAATTCTACTTCTGACTGAGGAATCATTTCCAATTCTGTCACTTGGAATTCTTCGACACCTGACTCACGAAGAGCAACAATAGCCTTGTGAAGGTCTGTTGGAGCTGTGTAAACAGTGATTGTTCCTTCTTCTGCTTCTACATCATCCACATCCACATCTGCTTCTAGCAATTGCTCAAAGACCGCGTCCGCATCTTCACCTGCAAATACGATAACTCCCTTGTTGTCAAAGAGGTATGAAACTGAACCTGAAGCGCCCATGTTTCCGCCATTTTTACCAAAGGCTGCACGGACATTAGCCGCTGTACGGTTGACATTTGAAGTCAAAGTATCAACAATCAGCATAGAACCATTTGGTCCAAAACCTTCGTAACGTCCTTCTGTAAAGGTTTCGTCTGTGTTCCCTTTAGCCTTGTCCAAAGCTTTATCGATAACGTGTTTTGGCACTTGAGCTTGTTTAGCACGGTCGATAACGAATTTCAAAGCTGAGTTTGATTCTGGATCTGGATCACCTTTTTTAGCTGCTACATAGATTTCTACACCAAATTTTGCATATACTTTAGAGTTAGCTCCATCTTTAGCCGTTTTCTTGGCTACGATATTGGCCCATTTACGTCCCATTAGGAATCTCCTTTTTTCACATTTTAATCTTTCTTATTATAACACAAGTTTTTTCGATTTTCACTAGAGGAAATGGATTTTATTTAGCAAATCGAGCTATGATGACACTTTTGTTGCCAAGATAGCCTTACCTTCTTTTATCAAGGGGTGACGGAAGAGTGAGAAGTAGAGTTGAATGGTCATGGCAACCCAGATAAGGGGTTCGCAAAGGATAACTCCCTTATAGCCTGCCCAAGGAATAATCAAGACCACAAAAGCGATTTTCCCGATTAGTTCGATAAAGCTAGAAACCAGAGGAAGAACCTTTTGCCCCAAGCCCTGCAAACAATTGCGATAAATCAACAAGAGACTCAGAATGGGATAAAAGGCTGAGCTGATTTGCAGATAGAGACTACCATTTTCTACCAAGTAGCTATCCGTCGAACTAGCCAAGAAGGAAACCAAGGCTGGACTGGCAAAAAAGAGGAAGCTACAAACCAAAACTGCCCAGGATATACTTAAACGACTGCCGATTCGAAGACCTTGAACAATGCGGTCTGGTCGCTTAGCTCCTAGATTCTGAGAAGCAAAGGTCGTCATCGAGGCAGAAATAGCTGTCATCGGAAGCAGAGCAAAGGCCATAATGCGTCGAGCCGCTGTTTGGGCACTAATAATCACTGCACCAAAGGTATTAACAGAAGACTGTAAAATCACACTGCCGATCGATACAATTGAACTCATCAAGCCCATAGCCAAACCTTGCTCAAAGAGATCGGCGTACAAGGCCTTGTCCCATTTGAAATGTTTAAACTGTGGCAAAAGTTCTGGCACACTCTTACGGATATAATAAAAGCAGAGAACCGCTGATAAGCCTTGCGAAATAATGGTAGCAAGTCCCGCGGATTGAACTCCCAGATGCAATTGCGTAATAAAATAGAGATCCAGAACCACATTGACCAGAGCAGAGAAAATCAAAAAACCAAGCGCAGCCAGACTGTCCCCAATAGATCGCAACAAACCTGCAAAGAGATTATAAGCGAAGCTAACACCGACACAGGTTACAATCATAGAAATATATTGATAAGACTGAGGGAGGATTTCAGCAGGGGTATCTAAATATTGCAAGAGTGGATACAGACCGACAAATCCCAGCAGCATGACCACAATACTCAAAAGAGCACCTAAAATCCAGGTGGCTGCTACTGCCTCCTTGATTTTAGTGAAATTCCGAGCTCCATAATAACGGGCAATGACAATTCCCATGCCATTGCCAACACCAAGAGTAAAACCTACAATCAGGTCAAAAATCGCTGTTGTCGCTCCTACTGCAGCCAAGGACTCTTGACCAAGAAATCGTCCAACAATCAAGACATCAGCAGTATTATAGAGCTGTTGAAAAATATTTGATAGCAAGATTGGGAAGGCGAAGCTTAAGAGCGAGGGAAGAATCGGACCATGTATCAGGTCCACTGTTCGTTTTTTATTCATAAGGCTATTATATCAGCTTTCTAGAGGAGCGACAAGAAACAGCAAACTATGCGTGAGCTGAAAACCAGAAAAAGACAACGAAAAAGCAGCGGATGTCCTCCACTGCTTTAACAGCTTATTCTTCAATTTCGATTTCAAGTTCGTCGCCTAGGTCAAGTGTAACTTCTTCATTCACAGAGTCTACTTGAACTGCTTCTTCTTTTTTGCTTTCAGTAGCTTCTTCTCCATCAATCAAACCAAATTGAACACGGACTTGATGGTCAATTTCATCAAAGATTTCTGGGTTATCTGCCAAGTATTTCTTAGCATTTTCAGAACCTTGCCCGATTTTCTCGTCCTTGTAAGAGTACCAAGCTCCTGCTTTTTTGATGATATCCAAATCGCTTGCGATTTTTAAGAGTTCACCAGTCTTAGAAATCCCTTCTCCGTACATGATTTCAACGAAGGCTTCCTTAAATGGTGGAGCCACCTTGTTTTTCACGACCTTGATTTTAGTTTCTTTACCGACATTGGTATCTTTTTGGTCACCAGTTCCCTTGATTTGTGTACTTCCAC
The DNA here is from genome assembly GCA_001914195.1 of Streptococcus mitis. Lineage (GTDB taxonomy): Bacteria > Bacillota > Bacilli > Lactobacillales > Streptococcaceae > Streptococcus > Streptococcus mitis_F. Next base: position 10,228 of record MKYF01000039.1, read on the forward strand.
GAACATCCAAACGGACTGATGCGTAGAATTTCAGAGCACGTCCACCAGGAGTTGTTTCTGGATTTCCAAACATCACTCCAACTTTTTCACGCAATTGGTTGATAAAGATGGCAATTGTTTTGGTTTTATTGATAGAGGCACCGAGCTTACGCATAGCCTGGCTCATCATACGAGCCTGCAAACCAACGTGGCTATCTCCGATATCGCCATCAATTTCCGCACGAGGTACAAGGGCAGCAACTGAGTCGACTACGACAAGATCTACAGCACCTGAGTCAATCAATTTTCCTGCAATCTCAAGACCTTGCTCTCCTGAGTCTGGTTGAGACAAGAGCAATTCGTCAATGTTGACACCAAGGGCCGCAGCATAAGCTGGATCAAGGGCATGTTCCGCATCGATAAAGGCAGCAATACCACCTTCTTTTTGTGCTTGCGCAACTGCATGAAGGGCAACCGTTGTCTTACCAGATGACTCTGGTCCATAGATTTCAATGATACGCCCCTTAGGATAACCACCTGAACCAAGAGCAATGTCAAGAGCCAAAGAACCTGAACTCATCACTTGCACCTTTTGCTCGGCACGTTCACCCAAACGCATGATTGATCCTTTACCAAAGTCTTTCTCAATCAATTTAAGAGCGTCATTCAAGGCTTTTTCACGTTCTGCCCCGAATTTTTTTGAAATTTCATCTAATTTTTTTGGTTTTTTTGCCATTCTATTCTCCTACATTCTAATGGTCCTCAGACCTATCTACTATTATATCAAAAGTTAGTCACTTAATAAAGCCTTGCGAACTAGGTTAAAGGCATGCATAACCGCAATGTGACGTACATCTGCTCGACTTCTGCCTCCAATATTGACCTTGATGACCTCAGTTCCTTGCTCTTGAGCCAAGCCTATGAAGACTGTCCCAGCTGGGTGACCTTCTAGGCTATCTGGCCCTGCTACTCCAGTCAAACTAAGGCCAAAATCAGACTGAGTCTTGCTTCGTGCCTGCTCAGCCATCTTCTGAGCTGTAAATTCAGATACCACACCATGGTATTCCAAATCCTTGACAGGAATATCCAACATTTTTGATTTTTCCTCCAAGCTATAGGTCACAAAACCACCCTTAAATATACTGGAAGCTCCTGAAAAATCTGCTACTGTAGCTTGGAAAAGCCCTGCCGTCAAACTCTCTGCAGCCGTGATAGTTTTCCCTTGCCTTTTCAGCTTTTCTACCACAATGCTGGCCAAGCTGGACTCTTCCCCATAACCATAACAAAGGTCTCGTAAAGAAAGTTCTTCAAAAGTCTGTCGATTCAAGATTTGGTTTTCTAAGATATCCAGCGCCTGATTTGCCTTTTCTTGACTGCTAGCCTTTGTTGACAGACGCAAGGTTACCTCTCCTGTCTTTGCATAAGGTGCCAAGGTAGGATCTGTTTGATTAGCAATTAAATCAGCCAAAATCGTCACCAGCTGGCTCTCGCCAACCCCAAAGAAACGAAGAACTCGGGAATACAACTTGCTCCCTGTCATCAACTTGGGTAGAAGTTGGTTTAAAACCATAGGCTTCAATTCACTTGGTGGACCTGGAAGAACAACGTAGGTCACTCCATCGACTTCCAATATTCCTCCCACAGCCAGTCCTGTTTCGTTTGGCAGTGGAGTCGCTCCTTCTACAATTTGAGCTTGTCTTTCGTTATTCGGTGTTCGGGCATAGTCTGGTCTCTGGGCAAAAAAGACATCCAACTTCTCCTGGGCCTGAGGATCGAAGACTAATTCTTTCCCTAAAAATTTAGCCAGAGTTTGTTTGGTCAAATCGTCCTCAGTTGGCCCCAAACCGCCTGTCAAAATCACCAGACTGCTACGTTGACTGGCAATCTCAAGTAAAGTCAAGAGACGAGCTTCATTGTCTCCTACAGCCGTCTGAAAATATACATCTACCCCAATCTCTGCTAGTTTTTCTGATAAAAACTGAGCATTGGTATTGACAATCTGTCCTGTCAAAATCTCTGTTCCAACAGCAATAATTTCTGCTTTCATACTTCCTCCTACCTATCTATTCGTATTTTTTTGAAAAAATCGCAGGAAATTTCCCACGATTGATTTTTTATTTATAGTAAGAAAGTTAATTGTCTTCGTCACCAACAGGTGTTCGTCCAAATAAATCTTCAAATAAGACAACATTTGTTTCAAGCTGAGTGACTTCTTCTTGTCCCAAAGAACGTCTCAAAAGATTCTGCATTTCCAACATGTGGTTTCTCGTAACAATTTGATAAGAAACGCCTTGTAGCATCTCCCCTTCACCCTTCAACTGTTGTGTTTCAATAGTTTTAAATGAATCTTTATAGCCCAACAAGCTCGGAATACTTTTCGCAGATAAATCGATATTAGTCTGCATATTAGTACTTAGGGCTTTTAAGATAGACTGATAGTGACTGACACTATTTAAACTAAGAACTTTTTCAACAACTTTTTGAATGACTTCACGCTGACGCTTCTGACGACCATAGTCTCCTTCTGGGTCTTGATAACGCATGCGTGAATAAACAAGCGCTTCTTCTCCATTTATTGTCTGCTCTCCAACACCGATAGAAATGGTATTAAATTCTTCTTGGTCACTGATAGAAATCGGGAAACCTAGTGTATTATTGACCGTAATACCTCCCACTGCATCGACCAATTGTTGCAATCCTTGCATATTAACCATAATGTAGCGATCGATATGGATATTCATCATCTTTTGAATTGTTTCTATAGCAAGTTCTGCACCGCCACCAGCATAGGCAGCGTTTAACTTCGCTTCTTCAATACTACCATCTTTATGTTGAATTTTAGTCAGGATATCACGCTCCAAACTCAACATCATGGTCTTCTTAGTATGTGGATTGACAGTCAAGAGAATCATGGAATCACTATTTCCAGCCCACTGATCTGTACGCTCTACATTCCCAGTATCAACCCCCATTAACAGAATAGTCAAAGGCTCTGTTGCTTCAATAACCTTAGTTTCTTCTCCGATTTTTTTATAGGTCTTTGATAAGGTTTGTGTGCCTTGCTGATAAATAGTATACGCAAAAACACCGACACCCAAAACTGTCACAGCTAGAAAAGCTAATACCATTCCAATAATTTTTTTAACCATATTTCTACTAATCTATCAGTTTACCCATCAAGTAAACATCGATAAATTTCCCTTCTTCTATATATGCCCCACGCTCTTGGCGACCTTCAATTACAAAGCCATGCTTTTGATAAAGATGAACTGCAGCTTGATTACGAGTTTGGACAGTCAGCTGGAGACGACGCAGAACGCCACTCGCTTGTGCCCACTCTATCGCTTCCTCTAGCAACAAACTTCCCAATCCATTATTCCAATATCTTTTTCCAATCACAATGAAGAGATCTCCAATATGACGAACTCTCTTACGCTGGTCAGCTGTAATATTTACGATACCAGCAATTTTATCATTTAGGAATGCAAGTAAGGTTATCTGATTGTCCGAACTAGCTTGCTTGTTGAGGAATATTTCCATCTCCTCACTGGTCAAGAGAATACCATCTCCGTCTAAGCTGGTAAAATCTGTTTCCAAACTTACACGATTTAAAAAGGCCACTAATTCAGCTGCATCTTTAGACTCTGCTTCCCTAATGAGCAATTCATACTCCATGTTGAAGCTCCTCTAAAAGCTTTTCTGCACGCAAACCCTTTGCTTGGAAATGTAATCTGCGACCGTCTTCTTCTTTTAGAATTTCCAACTCTAAATAAGTATCTGGTAAGGCATCTCCTAAGAGATTTCCCCACTCAATAACAGTCACTCCGCCACCAAAGAGAAACTCATCTAAATCAATAGAATCAGCATCTCCTTCAATTCGATAAACATCTAGGTGGTAAAGCGGAAGACGACCTTCATACTCTCTTACGATAGTATAGGTTGGACTCTTAATCATCTGGGAAATCTGTAATCCCTTAGCAAGTCCTTTAGTAAAGGTCGTTTTACCTGCACCCAGTTCTCCAGTTAAGATTAAAACATCATTCTTTTCTAATAGATGACCCAAACGCTCCCCTAAGGCTTGCAACTCTTCTTCATTTTTTGTGTACATATTCTTATTATACCAAAAACTTTTCTTTTGTGTCTATTTTCCTGCTAAACTTACCATCATAACATCCATAAAAACAAGCTTTCTCTAAAAGAAAATGAGCGTAGCAATGACCAATACAAGATCTCGGAAAATATGACCATAAAAGGAAACTTCCTTTTTAACAGAATTTGGGACAAGATAGGCTGCAAAAAACAAACCCAGTCCAATATACATCAGAAGTGAGACAATGGTCATTGGATTTCTTAAGAAGAGAAGTGTTGCTAAAATAGTCACCAAAACTGTCTTTTTTCTATCTAGCATAGCAAGCAAATCACGCATGTATTTTTTCAAGGGTAAAAAAATCAGCAAATCTAGCCCAAATAGAAAGAAAAAGGATGGCAACAAAAAGTCAACTAATTCTTGCTGCAGCGTATTTTTGATGAACAAGTTATCTGACAGGACAAGAACAGCTCCTAACAAATTAATTAAGAGCAGGATACTGTAAAGAAGCTTCACTGACTTCTTACTGGCTAGGACACTATGGACTTCTTGCTTACGGGTATAAAGATAATTTACTCCAGCACAGATTCCTGAAACGAAGACCATACTTCCGATGAAAAAAGCTGTACTTTGTTTAAAGGACAAGATGCATTCCTTCCATAGGAAACAGCTACTCAAACTGATTTGAATTAAAGCTAACAAAAATAAGACTCTCATTGATTTCATCTTTTCTCTCCCTTCCTACCAATCATTATACTAGGAGAAAAGAGAGAACTGTTTCCAATCTTCTCAAATGTCTCTTTTAGACGCTAAACAAACACCAGAGACTAATACTCAGTAAAAATCAAAGAGTAAACTAGGAAGCTAGCCGCAGATTGCTCAAAACACTGTTTTGAGGTTGCAGATAGAGCTGACGTGGTTTGAAGAGATTTTGGAAGAATATAAATTGAAATAAGGCTAATAGTATTCATTTCACTATCAGCCTTACAGGTTATTTAACGTTTCAGAAAAACTATAATGTCAAGATTAACTAAACAGTATCTAATTCTTTTAAATAATTTTCTATCTTCATCAACATTAAAGGATTGTTATAAATCTTACATAACTCTCTTGCTTCTATATAATAATTTTTGACTTGTTCTCTGTCTAGAAATTTAGCTCCAGCATTTCCTACAAGAATAAGTAGAGGAGCCAGTTGGTAGCTTGTCTGTCTTTGTTTACAGAGTTCAATCGTCTCAAGAGCTTCTTGGATGGCTTCGTTATATTTTTCCTTTGATACTAGGTAGTGAGCGTAATTGTAACGAACTCTGATGTAGCCAAATAAAAACTCTTGATACTCAAAATTTTTTGTCTGATATAACTCCATCAAATGAGAGTAGTTTGCCTCATATTCTTGTTCACGACCCACTAAGGAATAGAAATTAGATAGAGTATTCAACGCCTTTAAATAAATCAGAGTATTTGAAGAGACCTTTAATAATATATTTTCCAATGAAGAAATTGCCTCACACTTACTGTCATATTGATAGAAGTCAATAATAGCTTTAATCCATTCAAGGTAAGTTCGGTCTTCTAGTGTTAGAAAAGTACTTCGTTCAATCTCTATTCTATAAATATATTCCAAATCGTCATAATTTCTATCATCTAATAGTCGAACAGATAATTGCTTGAAATTAGAGAGGTTAGATTTAATTTCAATTTGTTCATTAAAAAAATAATCTAATGGCACTTCAAGTCGTTGTGAGAGTTTGAACAAAAGGTCTGCGGAGGGAATGAAATGCCCTCTCTCAATTTTACTAATCTGGCTTTGTTCACAAATTCCTTCTGCAAGAGTTTGTTGGGAGAGACCTAACTCTTTTCTTTTCAATCTGAATTTCTCTGCGAGTGTATTCATTAAAGATAATAATCCTTCCTATTTGCTTAATTTCATTATAAAATTTTTAGTTCAAAATAGTAAGTTAAAGAAACAAATAATTCTTTATGGTAATAAATAAAAAAGTTCAAAATATAATAAAAACACTTGACTGAATAATATATATATATATTAAAATAAAAACAAGGAAACAGAAAGCGGTTTCATTTGCATTACTAGGTGTTTTTATGTTTAGTAATACAATTCCTTACCAACAGTTTATTCAGAAGAATAAACAATTGGAGATTCGAGTGCAATCACAAAAGAAGTCCAATGGTCTTGATGTTGGGAAGGCTGATTGATGTCATATTACTTTAAAATTCAACTATTTAGAGAAAGGTATTCTGATGAGAGCTTGTAACAATACCAGATAGATATAAGAATGGAGATGTTTGATAAAATGCTTTCATAGCTAACCAACTGTTGAAAATTATGAGTTACAAAATCTAAAGTATTTAAGATTGATTTATAAAATTAGGTCTCTGTCTGTAGAAAGGAGCGTGCAGCTAGAAAGGAGGAAAAAATAGTATACTATAATTCAGACTGAGATTTCTAATTAAAATATGTAGTTGCATTTCGCTCATTTTCATAATATTTCATTAAGAGGAGTAATAATATGTTAAAAATTTGATGCGGGATGGTAAAGAATAATTGAAGAAGATTCTTTTATCAATAGTTTAGTAAGCTTGTTAGTTTATAGAGGGAAGGGGTATTTCTGCCCTCTATTTTAGAATAAGGAATGCACTATGAAAAAATTATTTATACTCATATCCAACCTGCTTGCTAGTTTGTTCTTTGTTTGGGTATTTACCATTTGGACTGATACATATGTCTCCCATTATTACCCCAACGTTGTTGTACGTGATTCTTCCCCTGAAACAACTTTTCAGCATGTTGCTACACGCTTGGAAAAACTAGCAGAAGAAACGGATAGCTTTATTGCGATTCAACACCAGGATCCTAACTCAGAAGGTACTCCAGTGTTTTCTTATACGACCTTTGGGAACGGAAAGTTGCCTGATGGGCTACAGGAAAAAAATCTAGAAGATGCTCAAAGTAGTAGTGTTGAAACAAACTATTTTGTATTCGATGGAAACCTAGATATTCACTTGCTAAGAGAGGAGCTAAGTCAACTTGGCTTGACTAACATGCACCTGATAATTCCATCTAAACTATCTACGTTAATGGCTATCTTTAGTAACGGATTTCAGTTAATCGGTTTATTGATTTTCATCTTAACCTTTGGAGCACTGACTTTAATTAGTCAAATTAGCCAATTACGGTCGTCGGGCATTCGCCTCATTTCAGGAGAGAAACGGTGGTCCATTTTCCTTAGACCAGTTGGTGAGGATTTGAAAGGGATAGCTGTTGGTTTCAGTTTAGCTGGCATGCTCGCCATTCTTATGCAAAAAATTCTGTCGCTTCCAACGCAATCCCTAATGACCATAGGAGAAGGCTTGCTCAGTTATAATCTCATCTTGTTGTCGATCTCCCTGTTTTTCGCTCAACTCTTCGCAGTTGGAATAAAAAAGATACACCTGATGCAGATTATAAAAGGGCAAGTGCCTGTCAGAGGAATCATTAGTTTGATTTTAATCGGTCAACTATTAGCGATTATTATTGTAACGCTGGGAATAGGGAGTAGCTTAAAGTATTCCCAAGCCTGGCAACAGCATCGGATTGGACAAGAGGTTTGGAGTCAGGAAAGGCAACTGATTTCCCTATCAATCAGCCGTGAAGGAACGAGTCCTGGTTTTGATGAACAAGCTCAAAGGAAACTCAGAACTTGGTATCAATTGATGGATCTGGCTGTTTCAGAACAAAAGGCTTTCTTATCTAGACACCAGTTAATTGACCGTACTTTGCAAAATGGCATGGCTTCCTCCAAAAACTTTATAACCTCTACAGAATGGTACGATTACAGCCCGAATGGCAATGTCCTTATCGTCACACCGCAATACTTGGAGCGTCAAAACATTCCTGTAGATACAACTATTGAGCAAAAGATGAATCACCTTGATATAGGGGAGTTTGTCTTATTGCTGCCTGAACACCTCCGTTCAGAGGAAGAACATTATAAATCTGTTTTTGAAGACGACTTAACCAGTCGCATGTCTAGTCAAGATGAACGACAGCAAATGACTGCTACGGTAGGTTATTTAGAATCAGGTCAGGATCGTTTTGTGTATAATACGACCCCTATTTCTTACCAACAGTTTTTGAAAGATCCAATCATCATTGTTATAACACCCCAATCAACTGGTCCACAGTCCATTTTGTTTTGGGTAGACGCAGTACAGAACTACGTTCTCTTTAATCAATTGTCTGATGCCCAGGAGCTTATCCAGAGACAAGGCATTGAAAATTGGGTCTCAGAAATGCAAACAGGTTACCACAACTACATCACATTATTGGATAATATCCAGAGGGAACGTTTGGTAATGCTAGCAGGAGCTGTGCTTGGGATTGCAACTTCAATCTTGTTGTTTAACACTATGAATAGGCTCTACTTTGAAGAATTTAGACGTGCCATTTTTATCAAACGCATTGCAGGTCTCAGGTTCTTAGAAATCCATCGCACTTATCTCTTTGCTCAACTAGGTGTGTTTTTACTGGGATTTATTGCGAGTGTATTTCTTATGGTAGATATAGTAGTTGCTTTCTTAGTCTCGTTACTCTTTACTGGTCTATCTCTTTTACAGTTACATGTCCAAATGCAGAAAGAAAACAAGATGTCCATGCTTGTTTTGAAGGGAGGTTAATATGATTGAACTTAAACAGGTGAGTAAATCTTTTGGAGAACGAGAGTTATTTTCGAATCTTTCAATAACATTTGAGGCTGGAAAAGTCTATGCCTTAATTGGTTCAAGTGGTAGCGGAAAAACAACCTTGATGAACATGATTGGGAAATTAGAATCTTATGATGGCACGATTTTTTACCGAGGTAAAGACTTGGCCAATTATAAATCGAGTGATTTTTTCCGTCACGAATTGGGCTACCTCTTCCAGAACTTTGGCTTAATTGAAAACCAAAGTATTGAAGAAAATCTTAAGCTAGGTCTCATTGGTCAAAAGTTGAGTCGGTCGGAACAGCGGTTGAGGCAGAAGCAGGCTTTAGAACAGGTCGGCCTGGCTTATCTTGACCTAGATAAGCGCATCTTTGAGTTATCGGGCGGAGAATCGCAACGGGTTGCCTTGGCAAAAGTTATCTTAAAGAATCCACCCCTTATTCTGGCAGATGAGCCAACAGCTTCAATAGACCCAGCAACCTCTCAGTTGATTATGGAGATTTTGCTATCTCTTCGAGATGATAATAGGCTAATCATTATCGCAACACATAATCCGGCAATTTGGGAGATGGCTGATGAAGTGTTCACGATGGATCGTCTGAAATAAAAATCCTTGTTTTTAATTGCACGATGAGTTACTGAAATATTATCATGAATCAATAATTGGAGTTAATTTAGAATTGTACTTTATTAATATTGAGGTAACTTTTTCTTGATAAAGGAAGAAAAAGTATAGAAATATAGTCAATTGAAACAAGAACAGGACAAAAGAACCTTTTGTGCCATATTTTTCTCCTTTCGCTTTACAATTGGCTTGAACACCTTTATTGTATCGCGTTTGGAGTTTTTTGGGTATAACCTTCGACGCGCACCCGCATAGCGGGTGTTTTTTTTGTCTCGCACCTAACGGAGCGAGACGGACTAATAGTCACATAATCAAAAAAACACACAATATCAAAAACTAAAAAATTTGATATTATGCGTCATGTCTTAAAATACTTGACTATACTTTCTATCCAAATGAACTTTTAACCAATCTCTTTGGTCAATCCACTCTTAAAACCAAAGAGCAATTTCTCGCTTAGCTGACTCTTCTGAATCTGAACCATGTACAACATTTTGGATAACCTCATTTTCTCCAGCAGCTTTTGCAAAATCACCTCGAATCGTTCCTGGTAAAGCTTCTTCTGGACGAGTTGCCCCCATCATAGTTCGCCAAGTTTCAATTACTTTGGGACCAGAAATGATACCTACAAGAACCGGTCCTGAAGTCATAAATTCACGAATCGGTGGGTAAAAACTCTGACCAACCAAGTCCTGATAGTGCTGATCAATCAACTCTTCTGAAACCTTTGTACGCAACTCCAATTTTTCGATTGTAAATCCACGTTGTTCGATGCGTTTCAACACTTCACCTACTAGTCCTCTTTTTACACCATCTGGTTTAATGATAAAAAATGTTTGTTCCATACCCGTCTCCTTTGTCAGCTTTTTTCTTTTATTTTACCACATTTCATGGAAAAATGGAGAAAGTTTTCAGAAAAGAGAAAGAGAACCCGAAGGCTCTCTCATCTGCTTTTATTCTACTGTTTCTTCCACAGTTTCAACGGCAGTATCCACAACTACTTCTGTTGTTTCTTCGTTTCCTTCTTCCTCTACTGGAGGATTAAGGTATTCTTCTTCGTTGATAGCATGTGGTTCAAGGTTACGGTAACGGGCCATACCAGTACCTGCTGGGATAATCTTACCGATGATAACATTTTCTTTAAGTCCAAGGAGATGGTCTTTCTTACCACGGATAGCCGCATCTGTAAGGACACGAGTTGTTTCCTGGAAGGAAGCCGCTGACAAGAAACTATTTGTTTCAAGTGAGGCTTTGGTAATTCCCATAAGAACTGGGCGGCCTGTCGCTGGAACTCCACCTGCGATAAGGACATCTTTGTTAGCATCTGTAAAGTCATTGATATCCATAAGGGTACCCATGAGAAGGTCTGTATCTCCTGGATCCATGACACGGACTTTACGGATCATTTGACGAACCATTACCTCGATGTGTTTGTCACCGATTTCTACCCCTTGGCTACGGTAAACTTTTTGTACTTCACCGAGAAGGTAAGTTTCAACTGACAAGACATCACGGACTGCAAGGAGACGTTTTGGTTGGATAGAACCTTCTGTAAGAGCAGCACCACGCGCTACTTGGTCCCCAACTTCGACACGCATACGAGCGGTAAATGGAACGACGTACTCACCTTCGCCAGTTTCACCCTTAACAAAGACTTTCTTCGTACGAGTTGATGCATCTTCTTCGATAGCAGTAACTTGTCCTTTAACCTCTGTGATAACCGCTTCCCCTTTAGGATTGCGGGCTTCAAAGATTTCTTGGACACGAGGAAGACCCTGAGTGATATCGGTATTTGAGGCAACCCCACCCGTGTGGAAGGTACGCATTGTAAGCTGTGTACCAGGTTCCCCGATAGATTGGGCAGCGATTGTACCGACTGCTTCACCAACTTCAACCGCATCACCAGTCGCCAAGTTGATACCGTAACAATGACGGCAGACACCGTGACGAGTGTTACATGTAAATACAGAGCGGATAGTCACTTCTTCCACACCAGCATTAACAATTTCACGCGCCTTGTCTTCTGTAATCAATTCATTTGGACCAATGATAACTGCACCAGTTTCTGGATGTTTAACAGTTTTCTTAGTGTAACGACCATTGAGACGCTCTTCGAGAGACTCGATCATCTCTTTTCCTTCTGCGATAGAGCGGATCAGGAGACCACGGTCAGTTCCACAGTCGTCCTCACGGATGATAACGTCTTGGGCAACGTCAACCAAACGACGAGTCAAGTAACCTGAGTCGGCTGTCTTAAGGGCCGTATCGGTCATACCTTTACGGGCACCGTGAGTTGAGAAGAACATTTCGAGTACTGACAAACCTTCGCGGAAGTTTGAAAGGATTGGCAATTCCATGATACGTCCGTTCGGAGCAGCCATCAGACCACGCATACCGGCAAGCTGTGAGAAGTTTGAGATGTTACCACGGGCTCCAGAGTCCATCATCATAACGATTGGGTTCTTAGGATCTTGGTTGGCAATCAAGCGTTTCTCAAGTTTTTCACGGGCAGAACGCCATTCAGCTGTAACGGCATTGTAACGCTCGTCGTCTGTGATCATACCACGACGGAACTGTTTTGTGATTTGTTCTACACGTTTGTGTGATTCTTCAATGATTTCAGCCTTGTCATCAACGACTGGGATATCGGCAATACCCACTGTCAATCCTGCAAGAGTTGAGTGGTGGTAACCGAGGTTCTTCATACGGTCAAGTAGGGCAGAAGTTTCTGTCGTACGGAAACGTTTGAAGATTTCAGCGATGATATTTCCAAGGTTTTTCTTCTTGAATGGAGGGTTAAGTTCAAGATTGCTGATAGCTTCCTTGATATCTCCACCAAGTGGCAAGAAGTATTTGGCTGGAACGCCTTCTGTCAAGTTGGCATTGTTTGGTTCTTGCAAGTATGGTAGACCCTCTGGCATGATGTCGTTGAAGAGGATTTTACCAACTGTGGTAAGCAAGACCTTGTGTTTTTGCTCTTCTGTCCAAGGCTTGTTGAGGCTGTCTGTTGCGATACCAACACGTGAGTGAAGGTGAACATAGCCATTACGGTAAGCCATAACCGCTTCGTCACGGTCCTTGAAGACCATTCCTTCACCTTCACGACCAGCTTCTTCCATGGTCAAGTAGTAGTTACCCAAAACCATGTCCTGAGATGGAGTAACAACTGGTTTACCATCTTTCGGGTTCAAGATGTGCTCAGCAGCGAGCATGAGGATACGAGCTTCTGCTTGGGCTTCTTCTGAAAGCGGTACGTGGATGGCCATTTGGTCCCCGTCAAAGTCGGCATTGTAGGCTTCACAGACAAGCGGGTGCAAACGAAGGGCCTTACCATCAATCAAGACTGGCTCGAAGGCTTGGATACCCAAACGGTGAAGGGTCGGTGCGCGGTTCAAAAGCACTGGGTGTTCTTTAATCACTTCTTCAAGGATATCCCAGATACGCTCATCTCCGCGTTCCACCAAGCGTTTAGCTGCTTTGACGTTTTGCACGATATCACGTGCAACAATTTCACGCATGACGAATGGTTTAAAGAGCTCGATAGCCATTTCACGTGGTACACCACATTGGTACATCTTAAGTGTTGGACCAACGGCGATAACGGAACGTCCTGAGAAGTCAACACGTTTACCGAGCAAGTTTTGACGGAATCGTCCTTGTTTACCTTTAAGCATGTGACTCAATGATTTCAATGGACGGCTACCTGGTCCTGTAATTGGACGACCACGACGGCCATTGTCAATCAAAGCGTCAACCGCTTCTTGAAGCATACGCTTCTCATTTTGAACGATGATACCTGGTGCATTCAACTCAAGCAAACGAGCCAAACGGTTGTTACGGTTGATAACACGGCGGTAAAGGTCATTCAAGTCAGATGAGGCAAAACGGCCACCATCCAACTGCAACATTGGACGAAGATCTGGTGGAATAACCGGAAGGATGTTAAGAATCATCCATTCAGGCTTGTTTCCAGACTTGTAAAAGGCATCCAAAACATCCAAACGACGGATGGCTTTGACACGTTTTTGTCCAGTTGCTGTTTTCAACTCTTCTTTGAGTTCAGCAATTTCTTTTTCAAGATCTACTTGTTTTAGAAGGTCTTGGATAGCTTCGGCACCCATCTTGGCAACGAACGATCCATAACCATACTCACGCAAACGCTCACGATATTCGCGCTCTGTCATGATAGACTTGTGCTCAAGTGGTGTATCCTTAGGATCAATCACCACATAAGCCGCAAAGTAGATAACTTCCTCGAGGGCACGAGGGCTCATATCAAGGGTCAAGCCCATACGGCTTGGAATCCCCTTGAAGTACCAGATGTGAGATACAGGAGCTTTCAACTCAATGTGCCCCATACGCTCACGACGAACTTTTGTACGCGTTACTTCAACCCCACAACGGTCACAAACAATTCCTCTGTAACGAATGCGTTTGTACTTACCACAAGCACATTCCCAGTCTTTTGTAGGTCCAAAGATAACTTCATCAAAGAGACCTTCACGTTCTGGTTTCAAAGTACGGTAATTGATTGTTTCAGGTTTTTTGACTTCTCCATAAGACCATGATCGGACTTTACTTGGAGAAGCTAGGGTGATTTGCATACTTTTAAAACGATTTACATCAACCACTATTTCTTCCCTTTCTATTCTAAGTGAACTGCTTATTCTTGTTCAGCAGCTTCTTCTGTTGCTTCCGCTTTTGTTGCTTCCGCTTTTGTTGCTTTCTCAGCTTCTTCAGCTTCAAAAGCTGCTTTAGCCTCTTGGGCTGCTTTTTCGCGGGCTTTTTCAAGGTCATCTACGTGGATGACATCTTCGTCCATTCCTTCATCCAAGTCACGAAGTTCCACTTCTTGGTCATCTTCGTCTAGGACACGCATGTCAAGACCAAGAGATTGCAATTCTTTGACAAGAACTCGGAAGGATTCTGGAACACCTGGTTTTGGAATTGGTTTTCCTTTTGTAATAGCTTCATAAGCTTTCAAACGTCCGTTGATATCGTCAGACTTGTAAGTCAAGATTTCTTGAAGGACATTTGACGCACCGTAGGCTTCAAGAGCCCAAACCTCCATCTCACCGAAACGTTGTCCACCAAACTGAGCTTTACCTCCGAGTGGTTGTTGGGTAACGGTTGAGTAAGGTCCGACAGAACGCGCGTGCAATTTATCATCAACCATGTGGTGGAGTTTGATCATGTACATGACACCAACTGACACACGGTTATCAAACGGTTCACCAGTACGTCCATCGTAAAGGATTGTTTTGGCATCGCTATCCATACCAGCTTCTTTAACAGTTGACCAAAGGTCTTCAGAACTTGCTCCGTCAAAGACTGGTGTCGCGATGTGAATACCAAGAGTACGAGCCGCCATACCAAGGTGAAGCTCCATAACCTGACCGATATTCATACGTGATGGCACCCCAAGTGGGTTCAACATGATGTCGACTGGAGTTCCGTCTGGAAGGTAAGGCATGTCTTCTACAGGAACGATACGAGAGACAACCCCTTTATTTCCGTGGCGTCCGGCCATCTTATCTCCGACCTTGATCTTACGTTTTTGAGCGATGTAGACGCGAACCAGCATATTAACACCTGATTGCAACTCATCTCCATTTGCACGTGTAAAGATTTTAACATCACGAACGACACCATCGGCACCGTGTGGTACACGAAGAGAAGTATCACGCACTTCACGAGATTTATCTCCGAAGATAGCGTGCAAGAGACGTTCTTCAGCTGAAAGGTCCTTCTCACCCTTAGGTGTTACTTTACCTACAAGGATATCACCTTCTTTAACCTCAGCACCGATACGGATAATCCCCATTTCGTCAAGGTCTTTAAGGGCATCTTCACCAACGTTTGGAATTTCGCGAGTGATTTCTTCAGGCCCAAGCTTTGTATCGCGCGTTTCTGATTCATATTCTTCAAGGTGGACAGATGTATAGACATCATCTTTCACCAAGCGTTCGCTCATGATAACGGCATCCTCGAAGTTGTAACCTTCCCAAGTCATGTAGGCAACGATTGGGTTTTGTCCAAGCGCCATTTCTCCATTTTCCATAGAAGGTCCGTCAGCAATGAAATCGCCTTTTTCAACGACATCGCCAACTTTTACGAGAGTGCGTTGGTTGTAAGCAGTACCTGAGTTTGAACGACGGAATTTTTGGATGTGGTAAACGTCCAATGAACCATCTTCACGGCGAACTTCTACCTTGTCAGCATCTGCATAGGTAACTTTACCGTCATACTGAGCAATCACAGCAGCTCCTGAATCGTGGGCTGCTTGGTATTCCATACCAGTACCAATGTAAGGTGCTTGAGGATTGATCAATGGCACAGCCTGACGTTGCATGTTGGCTCCCATGAGGGCACGGTTGGAGTCATCGTTTTCCAAGAAAGGAATACATGCTGTCGCAACGGCAACTACCTGTTTTGGTGATACGTCCATGTAGTCAACAACATTAGCTGGATACTCTTGGTTGACCCCTTGGTGACGTCCCATGACAACTTTCTCAGCAAATGTTCCATCTTCATTCAGACGAGAATTAGCCTGTGCTACAGTAAATTCATCTTCTTCATCTGCTGTCAACCAAACGATTTCGTTTGTGACAACACCTGTTTCACGGTCAACTTTACGGTATGGTGTTTGAACAAAACCATACTTGTTCAAATGTCCGTAAGATGACAAGTTATTGATCAAACCGATGTTAGGTCCTTCAGGGGTCTCGATTGGACACATACGGCCGTAGTGAGTGTAGTGCACGTCACGGACTTCATATCCAGCACGGTCACGTGTCAAACCACCAGGTCCTAAGGCTGACAAACGGCGTTTGTGAGACAACTCAGAAAGCGGGTTGTGTTGGTCCATGAACTGTGACAACTGTGATGAACCAAAGAATTCTTTAACCGCAGCTGTTACAGGACGGATATTGATAATTTGTTGTGGTGTCAAGACTTCGTTATCTTGAACAGACATACGTTCACGGACATTACGTTCCATACGAGAAAGTCCAAGGCGTACTTGGTTGGCAAGCAATTCACCAACCGCACGGATACGACGGTTCCCAAGGTGGTCGATATCATCAACACGACCAAGTCCTTCAGCCAAGTTGAGGAAGTAGCTCACCTCAGCAAGGATATCTGCAGGAGTGACGATACGAACCTTGTCATCTGGATTAGCATTACCGATGATCGTTACGACACGGTCTGGATCAGTTGGTGCAACAACCTTGAATTTTTGAAGAACAACTGGCTCAGTCACAACGGCTGCATCATTCGGAATGTAAACAATCTTGTTCAAATCACCATCCAAATGGCTTTCAATACTTTCAATCACGCTACGAGTCATGATTGTACCAGTTTCTACCAAGATTTCTCCTGTTTCAGGATCTACCAATGGCTCAGCAATGGTTTGGTTGAGCAAACGTGTTTTAACATTGAGTTTTTTATTGATTTTGTAACGACCAACTGCTGCCAAATCATAGCGACGTGGATCAAAGAAACGAGCCACAAGCAAGCTACGTGAGCTTTCAGCAGTCTTAGGTTCACCCGGACGAAGACGTTCGTAAATTTCTTTCAAAGCTTCGTCGGTACGAGAGTCCATTGGATTCTTGTGGATATCTTTTTCGACAGTGTTACGAACCAATTCACTGTCACCAAAGATATCAAAGATTTCGTCATCACCTGAGAAACCAAGCGCACGAACCAAGGTTGTAAATGGAATCTTACGAGTACGGTCGATACGAGTGTAGGCGATGTCTTTTGAGTCGCTTTCAAGTTCCAACCAAGCTCCACGGTTAGGGATAACAGTTGAACCGTAGCCCACTTTACCATTTTTATCAACTTTATCGTTAAAGTAAACACCTGGTGAGCGGACCAACTGAGATACGATGATACGTTCACCACCATTGATGATGAAGGTACCCATTTCTGTCATGATTGGGAAATCACCAAAGAAAACTTCTTGGGTTTTGATTTCGCCTGTTTCTTTATTGATCAAGCGGAAGGTTACAAAAATTGGTGCTGAGTAGCTAGCATCGTGGATACGAGCTTCTTCTAGCGTGTATTTTGGTTCCTTGATTTCATATCCAACAAATTCCAACTCCATTGTGTCTGTGAAGTTTGAAATTGGCAATACATCTTCAAACACTTCCTTCAGACCATGGTCTAGGAAAGCTTTGAATGAGTCAGTTTGAATTTCAATCAAATTTGGTAAGTCAAGAACTTCTTTGATTCTTGAAAAACTACGACGGGTACGATGTTTCCCGTATTGAACGTCATGTCCTGCCAAGATGATTCTCCTTTGTAAATAAGTTCCAAGCCTTGTCAATCAGGCTTTCTAATCGTCATATGGTTGTAAAACCCCTATCACCGTGTCCCTTTGATGAATTTTCAGAATCTTTAAGTCTTTGTTACAAGTACTCAAAATCCTGAAAAAAAGCACAAAAAGAGCAGCTAAATCTGACTTTTTCAGAAGATTTAACTGCTGTGAGCCTTGTCTGGACAATATTTCAGACAAAACCTACGACAAATGATTACTCATATTATACCCTATTTAGCTAGATTTTTCAAGAGGATTGACGATTTTTTGACAAAATCTTTTCCTATAAAAAATTAAATTCAACTATTGATTTACGAAGTCCATTTTCAGCCTAATTATCTACTAAGAATATAGTAAATTACGGTTATCCTATTTTATCTTATCCCATTTTTCTTGACTTTACTAGGCTTTTCTTTTAATATATATGTATAAATATATAGGGAGGTTTATTATGGATATTTTGCTTTCTGAAACAGAACTGAATTTGCTAATGTTACTGGAAGAACTAACCAAACACCAGGATTGGATACAAGATTCATCTTTGTCAGAAAATCTGAATCTGTCAGCAGAAGAATTGCAAGAACACCTTTTTAAACTTGAGCAATTATTTCCTAACCTCCTTATTCGATCAACAAAAGAAGGTATTCAGTTGCGGTTTGAAGACCGAAACTCTTTAGACCCTAAAATTGCTATCTTTGAACAATCCCCAACTTATTCTTTTTTGAACCAACTTTTTTTCAAAGGGGGACAATCATTTGACCAAATATGTCAGGCACTTTCGGCTAAGATTGAGGAAATCATCCATCGTCTAAATATCCTCCTTCCCCAACACTATGGCATCAGCATACAACCTTCCCCTTTGAACATGATGGGGACAGAAGAGGATATTCGCTCCTTTTATCTGGACTACTTTAGCCAAAGTTACAGCTTTCTTGATTGGCCCTTCCCTTCTATTTCCGAAGAGTATTTGACTGATTTGATTCAGTTATTTTTGAACGCCCAACAAGTTTCACTCAACCTCAGCAATCTACGACAAATCAAATATACCCTAGCTATCAATCTGGAGCGTTTTAAGAGGAAACACTTTGTTGAAAATCCTACTCCCCTTTTAACCAGTCACTACAGCTCTCTCATGCAAATTCCGCAGTTCGAACAAGATATCAAAAAGCTGGCTAAAAAACTCCATTTTGAACCTACAAAAGAAGCACTGGAACAGCTAGTTTCAACCCCAGTAAAATCGACTCAAATCACAAACAAGCCTAGTAATGGAGCACTGGGTAATATTCATCATATCCAAAAATCTTACCGTTTATTGAGCCAAATTTTAGAAGAATTATCTAAAGAATTTCACCTACAGATTGCAAATCGCGAAGAATTGATTTGGCTCCTCCACTACACTGCCCAAGCTGATTTTCTACACCCACTTAGCAACAAGTCTCTTGAAAAACAGAAGTCTCTACTTTTAACCAATTATCAAAAAGAATTTCCAAAACTATTTGAAGTAAGTAAAAGTAAATTTCAGACGTATCTAGTTGAGATTGGTCTAGAGAGTCACCCAAGTAAGCTACAAGAGCTAGTTTATGCCTTTTCGATCCAAGGACAACGCATTTTAGTCCAATTACTTCAAAAGCTTCCCAAAATTCGTGTTTTGGTCATCAGTCATCTAGATAGTGAGCATGCACAAAACCTAATTGACACCCTTTCCCACTACGGTAACAATCTCTATCTATTTGACCCTTGGGAAAAGTCCAGTATCTCTTCCTCAATCTTCCATCAAATTCCACACGATATTGTTATCACTACCTTCCCTGTTTCCAACTGTCCGAAACCCATTATTTGTAGTCGGAATCTTTCTACTGCAGAACTATTTCACCACCTCCACCTTTTGGGTTCACAAATTCATAAAGAAAGACTGGCTGAATCGTAACAAAATTTGTTGCGATTTTTTCTTTTAGTCTAATTTCAAGAAAACGCTTGCATATTGTTTTACTACATGCTATACTGATATAGAAATTTATTGATTGGAGAATCATCATGAGAAAAACACCAGCTCAAACTGAGAAAAAAATGGTCTACAGCATCCGTTCCCTCAAAAATGGAACTGGTTCTGTCCTGATCGGCGCAAGCTTTGTCCTACTTGCCATGGCTACATCAACTATCTCAGCCAACGAAAGTACACCAACCACTAACGCAAGTAATAGTGAAACTACTACTGCCCTTGCCCAACCTCTTACTGATGCAACAAACATCGCTGGCAAGAACAAAAGCGATTTTTCTTCACCTAACAATGCAAACGCTTCCCTAGAGAAAAAAGAAGAAAAACCTGCAACAGAGCCAACCACTCCTGCTGCAACTCCCGCCGATTCAGCACCACAAACCGGACAAGATCGTTCAAGCGAACCAACTACTTCTACGAGTCCAGTAGCAACTGAAACTAAGGCAGAAGAGCCAATCGAAGACAATTACTTCCGTATCCACGTCAAAAAACTTCCTGAAGAAAACAAGGATAGTCAAGGACTATGGACTTGGGATGATGTTGAAAAACCTTCTGAAAACTGGCCAAACGGAGCCCTGTCCTTTAAGGATGCCAAAAAAGATGACTACGGCTATTACCTAGATGTCAAATTAAAGGGAGAACAAGCCAAGAAAATTAGCTTCCTCATCAATAATACAGCTGGAAAAAATCTAACCGGCGATAAATCGGCCGAAAAACTAGTTCCAAAAATGAACGAGGCTTGGTTAGACCAAGATTACAAGGTTTTCTCTTACGAGCCACAACCTGCAGGAACTGTTCGCGTCAACTATTACCGTACAGATGGCAACTATGACAAGAAATCTCTCTGGTACTGGGGAGATGTGAAAAATCCAAGTAGCGCTCAATGGCCTGACGGAACAGACTTTACAGCTACAGGCAAATATGGCCGCTATATCGACATTCCTCTTAAGGATGCCGCCAAAGAATTCGGCTTTTTATTACTAGATGAGAGCAAAAAAGGAGACGACGTGAAAATCCGTAAAGAAGATTATAAGTTTACAGATTTGAAAAATCATAGCCAAATTTTTCTAAAAGACGATGACGAATCGATTTACACAAATCCATACTATGTCCATGATATCCGTATGACAGGTGCCCAACACGTAGGAACTTCTAGCATTGAAAGTAGTTTTTCAACACTTGTCGGTGCTAAAAAAGAAGATATCCTCAAGCACTCCAACATCACTAATCACCTAGGAAACAAAGTAACTATCACCGATGTTGCAATCGATGAAGCTGGTAAGAAAGTGACCTACAGCGGAGATTTCTCAGATACAAAACATCCATATACTGTTAGCTACAATTCCGACCAATTCACTACCAAAACAAGCTGGCGCCTTAAAGATGAGACTTACAGCTATGATGGGAAACTTGGAGCTGACTTAAAAGAAGAAGGAAAACAGGTTGATTTGACCCTTTGGTCACCAAGTGCTGATAAGGTTTCTGTTGTTGTCTACGACAAGAATGACCCTGACAAAGTAGTTGGAACTGTCGCTCTTGAAAAAGGGGAAAGAGGAACTTGGAAACAAACTCTAGATAGCACAAACAAATTAGGAATCACAGATTTCACTGGCTACTATTATCAATACCAAATCGAGCGTCAAGGTAAAACTGTTCTTGCACTCGATCCTTACGCTAAATCCCTCGCTGCTTGGAATAGTGACGATGCTAAGATTGACGATGCCCATAAAGTGGCTAAAGCTGCCTTTGTAAATCCAGCTAAACTAGGACCTCAAGACTTGACTTATGGTAAGATTCGCAACTTCAAATCGCGCGAAGATGCTGTCATCTATGAAGCCCATGTTCGTGACTTCACTTCAGATCCTGCCATCGCAAAAGACTTGACCAAGCCATTTGGTACCTTTGAAGCTTTCATTGAAAAACTAGACTACCTCAAAGACTTGGGTGTAACCCACATCCAACTCCTTCCAGTCTTGTCTTACTACTTTGTCAACGAATTGAAAAACCATGAACGCTTGTCTGACTATGCTTCAAGCAACAGCAACTACAACTGGGGATATGACCCTCAAAACTACTTCTCCTTGACTGGTATGTACTCAAGCGATCCTAAAAATCCAGAAAAACGAATCGCAGAATTTAAAAACCTCATCAACGAGATCCACAAACGTGGCATGGGAGCTATCCTGGACGTAGTGTATAACCATACAGCCAAAGTCGATATCTTTGAAGACCTAGAACCAAACTACTACCACTTTATGGATGCTGACGGAACACCTCGAACTAGCTTTGGTGGTGGACGTTTGGGGACAACTCACCATATGACCAAACGCCTCCTAGTTGATTCTATCAAATATCTAGTTGATACCTATAAAGTGGATGGATTCCGTTTCGATATGATGGGAGACCATGACGCCGCTTCTATCGAAGAAGCTTACAAGGCTGCACGCGCCCTCAATCCAAACCTCATCATGTTAGGCGAAGGTTGGAGAACCTATGCTGGTGATGAAAATATGCCTACTAGAGCTGCTGATCAAGATTGGATGAAACATACCGATACTGTCGCTGTCTTCTCAGATGACATCCGTAACAACCTCAAATCTGGTTATCCAAATGAAGGTCAACCTGCCTTTATCACAGGTGGCAAACGTGATATCAACACTATCTTCAAAAATCTGATTGCTCAACCAACCAACTTTGAAGCAGACAGCCCTGGAGATGTCATCCAATACATCGCAGCCCATGATAACTTGACCCTCTTTGACATCATCGCTCAGTCTATTAAAAAAGACCCAAGCAAGGCCGAGAACTATGCTGAAATCCACCGTCGTTTGCGACTTGGAAACTTCATGGTCTTGACAGCTCAAGGAACTCCATTTATCCACTCTGGTCAGGAATATGGTCGCACCAAACAATTCCGTGACCCAGCCTACAAGACTCCAGTAGCAGAGGATAAGGTTCCAAACAAATCTCACTTGTTGCGTGATAAGGACGGCAATCCATTTGACTATCCTTACTTCATCCATGACTCTTACGATTCGAGTGATGCTATTAACAAGTTTGACTGGACTAAGGCTACAGATGGTAAAGCTTATCCTGAAAATGTCAAGAGCCGTGACTATATGAAAGGGTTGATTGCCCTTCGTCAATCTACAGATGCCTTCCGACTTAAGAGTCTTCAAGATATCAAAGATCGTGTCCACCTCATCACTGTGCCAGGTCAAAATGGTGTAGAAAAAGAGGATGTAGTAATTGGCTACCAAATTACTGCTCCAAACGGTGATATCTACGCAGTCTTTGTCAATGCGGATGAAAAAGCTCGCGAATTTAATTTGGGAACTGCCTTTGCCCACCTCAGAAATGCTGAAGTTTTAGCAGATGAAAACCAAGCAGGGCCAGTCGGAATTGCCAACCCTCAAGGACTTGAATGGACCGAAAAAGGCTTGAAATTGAATGCCCTTACAGCTACTGTTCTTCGAGTCTCTCAAAGCCGTCCAGCTATGAAAGATAAACCAGAATTTGACCTTTCAAATTCTAGACAAGAACAAGGTCAAGGTCAAGAGCACAGTACAAGCGATATTCCAAATCGATTAAACAAACCTGAACATCAAAATACAGATCCATCTCCACAAGCTAAACCTGATTCTACTAAACCAGATACAAAAGTAGCTGATGCAGAAAATAAACCTAGCCAAGCTACAACTGATTCACAAGCTGAACAACCAGCACAAGCATCATCTGTAAGTGAAGCTGTTCGAAACGAATCGGTAGATAACTCTAACAAGGAAAATATATCTGCAACTCCAGCTAAACAAGCTGAACTTCCAAATACAGGAACCAAAAACGATAACAAACTCCTGTTTGCAGGAATTAGTCTCCTCGCCCTTCTAGGTCTCGGCTTCTTGCTAAAAAACAAAAAAGAGAACTAAACTAGCCCTCCTATAGAAAAATCCCCCGAGCTATAATGCTTGGGGGATTGATTTTTGTACAATATTTGTTGTCCTAATAAACTCGATTAGGATTTTTTATTAAGCCTCTTTCATGGCAAAGTATTCCCGTACTTTTGGAGCCACTTGCGTTCCAAAAAGTTCAATAGCTCTCAGGACTTGTTCATGAGGCATAGAACCAAGAGGTAGGTGCAACATAAAGCGGTCCAAACCTAAATCCTCAATCATGCGAATCAATTTTTCTGCCACCTGATCTGGATTACCCACAAACATAGCACCATTTGGCCCAACTTGCTCCAAATATTGCTCATAACGCAATTCCTGCCAGTGCGGACGATCTTTAGAAATAGCATCCACCACTTGCTTGGTCGGATGGAAATAATCTTTTACAGCCTGCTCGCCATCTTCAGCAATCCAACCCCAAGAATGGGCCCCAACCTTTAGTTCCTGACTGGCATAACCCGCTTCGCTCCCAATCTCACGATAAGCCTGAATCAACTTTTTAAAATAACGCGGATTTCCACCAATAATGGCATAGACAATCGGTAGGCCTGCCTGAGCAATCTTCACTGTTGATTCGACATGACCACCTGTCGCTATCCACAAGGGTAATTTGTCCTGAACTGGACGAGGATAAACTTCTTTGCCAGAGATTGTTTGGGTCAAGCGACCTTGCCAGTCTAACTTGGTCTTTTCATTGACTAATTGAAGCAAGTCTAATTTCTCATCAAAAAGGGCTTCGTAGTCTTTCAAATCATAGCCAAACAAGGGAAAAGATTCCGTGAAAGAACCTCTTCCAGCCATAATCTCCGCTCGTCCATTTGATAAAGCATCGATAGTGGCATACTGTTGGAACAAGCGAATCGGATCCATGCTCGAGAGAATGCTGACTGCACTGGTCAAACGGATTTTCTTGGTATTGACTGCCCCAGCTGCCAGGACAATCTCTGGCGCAGATACCGCAAAATCCGCTCGATGATGCTCACCAATCCCATATACATCCAAACCAACCTTGTCAGCCAGTTCAATTTCTGCCACCAACTGGCGAATACGTTTGGCATGACTGTAAGTTTGCCCAGTTCCTTCAAGCTCCGTTGTTTCCCCAAATGTTGAAATTCCCAATTCTACCATTGCGATTCTCCTTGTCTACCTCTGTCCTTCAATTTGAAAAATTATTCTAATACTCAATGAAAATCAAAGAGCAAACTAAGAAGCTAGCCGCAGGCTGCTCAAAACAGTGTTTTGAGGTTGCAGATGGAAGCTGACGTGGTTTGAAGAGACTTTCGAAGAGTATAACACGAATCTTGAGTACAGGCAACCAATTTGCTCACAAGAAAAAGCCTAGATAACTAGACTTTTTTAGCTTATTCTACCGTTACTGACTTGGCAAGGTTACGTGGTTTGTCCACATCGAGGCCACGGTGGAGTGTTGCAAAGTAAGCGACCAATTGCGTTGGCACAACCATTGAAATTGGTGAGAGGTAAGGGTGTACAGTCGTAAGCACGATGTCATCTGTATCTTTAGCAACATTTTCTTCTGCGATAGTGAGAACCTTGGCACCACGGGCTGCGACCTCTTGGATATTTCCACGAGTATGGTTGGCAAGAACTGGATCTGACAAGAGGGCCAAAACAGGCGTTCCTTCTTCAATCAAGGCAATAGTTCCATGCTTGAGCTCTCCTGCCGCAAAGCCTTCACACTGGATGTAAGAAATCTCTTTGAGTTTGAGACTTGCTTCCATGGCTACATAGTAATCTTGACCACGTCCGATGTAAAAGGCGTTACGAGTTGTTTCAAGAAGATCACGAACCTTGGCATCAATGGTTTCTTTCTCTGAAAGAGTTGATTCGATAGACTGAGCTACGATTGACAACTCATGCACCAAGTCAAAGGCTTGCGCTTTAGCATTACCATTTGCTTCTCCTACTGCTTTTGCAAGAAAGGCAAGGGCTGCGATTTGCGCTGTATAGGCTTTAGTTGATGCCACGGCAATTTCAGGTCCTGCATGAAGGAGCATGGTATGGTTGGCTTCACGAGAAAGAGTTGAACCTGGGACGTTTGTCACTGTCAAGCTTGGGATTCCCATTTCATTAGCCTTGACCAAAACCTGACGGCTATCCGCTGTTTCACCAGACTGGCTGATAAAGATGAAGAGTGGTTTCTTGCTGAGAAGTGGCATGCCGTAGCCCCACTCAGATGAGATTCCAAGTTCAACTGGCGTATCTGTCAATTCTTCCAGCATCTTCTTAGAAGCAAATCCTGCGTGGTAAGATGTTCCAGCTGCAAGGATGTAGATACGGTCTGCGTCTTGAACAGCCTGGATGATAGCTGGGTCTACGACAACCTGACCAGCATCATCCGTGTAGGCTTGAATGAGTTTACGCATAACAGTTGGTTGCTCATCAATTTCCTTAAGCATGTAGTAAGGATAAGTTCCCTTACCGATATCTGACAAGTCAAGCTCAGCAGTGTAGCTAGCACGTTCACGACTGTTGCCATCATAGTCTTGAACTTCTACACTATCAGCCTTGACGATTACCAGCTCTTGGTCATGAATTTCCATATATTGGTTGGTTTCACGAATCATAGCCATGGCGTCTGAACAAACCATGTTGTAGCCTTCCCCAAGACCAATCAAAAGTGGTGATTTATTTTTAGCCACGTAGATGACTTCAGGAGCTTGTGAGTCAACCAAGGCAAAAGCATAAGAACCACGGATAATGTGAAGAGCTTTTTTGAAGGCTTCAAGAACTGACAAGCCATCTTCTTCCGCAAATTTTCCAATCAAGTGAACGGCTATTTCCGTATCTGTTTGCCCTTTGAAGTGGTGACCTGCAAGGTATTCTTCCTTGATTTCAAGGTAGTTCTCAATCACTCCATTGTGAACCAAGACAAAACGTTCTGTCTCAGAGCGGTGTGGGTGAGCATTGTCTTCCGTTGGTTTCCCGTGAGTAGCCCAACGAGTATGTCCGATACCAGTTGTTCCCTCAACACCAGCTGTCTTAGCAGATAATTCTGCGATACGACCGACAGCCTTGACTAGGTGATTTTCAGCACCACCTAGGACAAAAATCCCCGCAGAATCATAGCCACGGTATTCGAGCTTTTCAAGCCCTTGAATCAAAATATCAGTTGCATTTGTGTTTCCAACAACACCAACAATTCCACACATAGTATATACGACACAGACCAGCTGTGCTTTCTCCTTAAAATTGGTATAGTCTAATTCCTCTTTTATAGAATCAGCAAAAACAGTATATACTTGTTTCTTTAACTTGTCAAGAGTAAAAATTGGTATAGTTCAAATTACGCTCCTGTAAGCAAAAGACTCTGACCAATTAGGATAATCAGTCAGAGTCCTTTTTTAAAATCCATTATTATCACTTAGTTCCTTGAACCAGTGCCCTGATTTCTTCAGACGACGTTCTTGCGTTTCCAAGTCTAATTCGACCAAACCATAGCGATTTTTATAGCTGTTGAGCCATGACCAGCAATCGATAAAGGTCCAAATCAAGTATCCCTTACAATTGGCTCCGTCTTCAATGGCACGGTGAAGTTCACGAAGATGACCTTTTACAAAGTCAATACGATAATCATCTTGGATCATTCCATTCTCACGGAATTTTTCTTCCCCTTCAACACCCATACCATTCTCTGTCAACATCCACTCAATATTGCCATAATTTTCCTTGATATTTTGAGCAATGTCATAAATCCCTTGCTCATAAATCTCCCAGCCACGATGAGGATTGATTTTACGTCCAGGCATCACATAAGGCTCGTAAAAATGTTCTGGTAAGAGTGGACTCTCTGGATGCTTAGCAAATCGAGGAGCCATAACACGCAAAGGTTGATAGTAGTTGACACCAAGGAAGTCCACCGTATTGTCACGAATGAGCTCCAACTCCTCCTCTGTAGCATCAGGCAAGAGACCGTGTTCATGCAAGATTTC
Source organism: Streptococcus mitis (assembly GCA_001914195.1). GTDB lineage: Bacteria > Bacillota > Bacilli > Lactobacillales > Streptococcaceae > Streptococcus > Streptococcus mitis_F. Next base: position 37,833 of record MKYF01000039.1, read on the forward strand.
TACTAACTCCTGTGGATAAGTACCCAAAACGGACGGATCTAAGAAAGATTGGGCCTGAAAAAGGTCCGCAATACGAGCAGCCTTAACATCAGCAGGATGCTGGCTACGTGGATAAGCCGGTGTCAAGTTGAGGACAATCCCGATCTTGGAGTCTGGCAAAAGTTCATGACAAGCCTTAACCGCCCGACTGCTAGCCAATTGTGTATGATAAGCTACTTTAACGGCTGCCTCTGCATCCACCTTATGTGGATAATGGGCATCGTAAAAATAGCCAAACTCTACAGGAACGATGGGCTCGTTAAAGGTAATCCATTGATCCACTAAATCTCCATAAGTCTCAAAACAAAAACGAGCATAGTCTTCATAGGCTGAGACAGTCGCCTTATTTTCCCAACCATCACCATCTTCTTGAAGGGCAAAAGGCAAATCAAAATGATAAAGATTGACTAAAAGACGAATCCCTTTGGCCTTAATAGCCTCAAAAACCTTACGGTAAAAGTCTACACCTTGAGGATTGAATTTTCCACGCCCTTGTGGAAAAATCCGTGACCACTGAATAGAAGTTCGAAAGGCAGTGTGACCAGTCTCTAACAAAAGCTCAATATCCTGCTCCCAATTCTCATAAAAGGTCGATGTCTTATCTGGACCAATCCCATTATAGTAACGATTTGGCTCCACTTGGTACCAATAATCCCAGAGATTATCTCCCTTACCGTCACCAGCTACACGTCCTTCTGTTTGTGGTCCAGAAGTAGAGGATCCCCAGACAAAATCCTTTGGAAATCTTAGCATACATTTACCTCTTTATCTACTCATTTTTCCCATTATACAGAAAAAACAAGGTAAAAACTAGTTACATTTTTTCCTTGTTTTTCTTCTGATTATAGTTTTTATTTCTTGCTGAGAATTTCAAGCGTTTCAAGTAAGTTATCTGCATGAACTTCGATGGTGTCACCAGTCGCTTTAATCTTAACTTCTACGATGCCATCGGCCGCTTTTTTACCAACAGTAATACGGATCGGCAATCCAATCAAGTCGCTATCACTGAATTTGACTCCGACACGTTCGTTACGGTCATCCGTCAAGACTTCGTAACCTGCTCCCATCAAGCTTGCTTCAAGTTTTTCTGTCAAGACTTGCGCTTCTTCGTCCTTGACATTGACAGTGATCAAGTGAACATCAAATGGCGCCAATTCTTTAGGGAAGTTGATTCCCCAAGCGTAACGGTATTCACCTTTTGGCGTTTTGTTAACAAAGAGGCGAGCGTGTTGCTCCATCACTGCTGAAAGGAGACGGCTAACACCGATACCGTAACATCCCATGATGATTGGCACAGCGCGACCATTTTCATCCAAAACATCTGCTCCCATGCTTGCTGAATAGCGAGTGCCGAGTTTAAAGATGTGACCAATTTCGATACCACGCGCAAAGTTAAGGACACCTTGTCCGTCTGGAGAAATTTCACCCTCACGAACTTCACGGATATCCACATATTCTGCAGTAAAATCACGACCTGGATTCACACCAGTCAAGTGGTAGCCATCTTCGTTAGCACCGACCACTGCATTGCGAACATCTTGCACCTTACGGTCTGCGATGATTTTAATATTCTCTGGCAAACCAACTGGTCCAAGTGAACCGAACCCTGCTTGAACAAGATTCGCCACTTCTTCTTCACTAGCAACGTCAAAGAAATCTGCTCCCAAATGGTTTTTCAACTTAACTTCGTTGAGTTGGTCATTTCCAACTAGAAGGGCCGCAACAAGTTCACCATCTGCCATGTAGAAGAGGGTTTTGATCGTTTGTTCTTCTGGAACATTGAGGAAGGCTGCAACTTCATCAATTGATTTAACATCTGGTGTTGCAACACGAGTCACTTCTTCTTCAGCGACAACACGGTTGCTTGGTTTGTACTCGTTTGTTGCCATTTCCAAGTTAGCCGCATAGCTAGATTCACTTGAGTAAGCAATGGTATCTTCACCAGAAACCATCCATTTGAGCAATTCTGCCTTGATTTCTTCTTGCACTTCTGCAGGAATTTCGTCAAATGAGGCAACTGACTTGTCCAAGACAACCCAGCGATCAAGGTCTGTACGAGCAGGTGTAATGGCCATAAATTCTTGGCTGTCCTTACCACCCATGGCTCCACCGTCACCGATGATAGCCTTGAAGTCTAAACCACTACGAGTGAAAATACGCTCATAAGCAGCCTTGTACTCATCGTAAACACTGTCCAAGCTATCATAGTTAGCGTGGAAACTGTAAGCATCCTTCATGATAAACTCACGTGTACGGAGAAGTCCATTACGTGGGCGTTTTTCATCACGATACTTAGGCTGGATTTGGTAAAGGTTAAGTGGCAATTGCTTGTAAGACTTAACAGAATCACGGACAATAGCTGTAAAGGTTTCTTCGTGAGTTGGACCTAGAATGAAGTCTGATTTTTCACGGTTTTTTAGTTTGTAAAGGTCTTCACCATAAGTTTCATAACGACCTGATTCGCGCCACAACTCTGCACTGAGAAGGGCAGGAGCCAACATCTCAACGGCACCAATCTTGTCGAATTCTTGGCGCATGATGTTTTTGGCTTTTTCAATCACACGGTTGGCAAGTGGTAAGTAAGAATAAACACCTGCTGAGACTTGACGAACATAACCAGCTCGCAACATAAGAGCATGGCTGATAACTTGAGCATCGCTTGGCATTTCGCGAAGCGTTGGGATAGGCATTTTACTTTGTTTCATAATATTCCTCGATTATCTAAAAAAGAGTCGCATGATGTCATTCCAAGTCACAGCAATCATCAAGACAACCATGATGACCACTCCGGCCAAGGTGACATAGGTTTCAATTTCTTGTTTCAATGGTTTGCGGCGAATGGCTTCCAGGATATTGAGCACAATCTTACCACCATCCAATGCTGGAATCGGAATAAGATTAAAAATCCCGATATTAATGGAAATTATTGCCAAGAAGTACAAGACGTTCTCAATTCCATTTTTAGCAGCATCACTACTTGCCTTAAAGATGGCAACAGGTCCACCTAGCTTGTTCAAATCCGGTTGGAAAATCAGATTTTTCAGAGCTGATAGAATTCGGAGAGCTGAGTCAGCAGCAGTTGTAAAACCACCTACAAACATGGATAGAAAATCTGACTTAATCCCCGGTTGAACACCTAGAAGATATCGACCTTGATTTTCTTCGGGAGTAACCGTTACTTGTTTGTCACTCCCCTTTTCAGAAATAGTCACATCCAAACTTGGGGTCGTCTTATCTTTGGTTTCTGTTTCCACAGCCTGGATCAAGCTTTCCCAGTTGCTAATCTCATGTGAACCAATCTTGGTAATCTGAGCTGTTTCTGGCACTCCTACCTTAGCCAAGGCCCCTTGAGGCATGACATGGAACTGGTTAGTATCAACATCTCTGACACCACCCTGCATGAAAATTAAAATCCAGAAAACAACAATACCTAAGATAAAGTTGTTCATAGGTCCTGCAAAGTTGGTAATCAGTTTGCCCCAGATAGTCGCATTTTGATATTGAACATCTAAAGGTGCAATCCGAACCTCCGTTCCATCTGCTTCCACAACCGTTGCATTGTGATCCACTGCAAATGTTTTTTCTTCTTCCAGAACCAAGCCCTTGATAAAAAGCTTGTCTTCAAAATCAAACTGGGTCACCTGCATAGGAAGAGCTGTTTGATCCAATTTTTTACCTGAAAGATTGATACGTTTAACCTTACCGTCCTCAGCAAGTGTCAAACTGACAGGAGTTCCTGTCTTGATTTCAGTTGTATCATCACTCCAACCGGCCATGCGGACATAGCCACCCAGAGGCAAGATTCGAATGGTATAGGCTGTCCCATCCTTGCCAATGTGAGCAAAGATTTTGGGTCCCATACCGATGGCAAATTCACGCACTAGAATTCCTGATTTCTTGGCAAAGTAGAAGTGGCCGAACTCGTGCACCACCACAATAATCCCGAAAACCAGAATAAAGGTTAAAATTCCGAGCATAGTATTTCCTCCGTCTTTTGATTAAAAGAGTCCAAATAAGTGCATAATTGGAAATACAAGCAACATACTATCGAAACGATCCAAAATACCACCATGTCCAGGGATAAATTTCCCAGAATCCTTGACACCAAAGTGACGCTTAATCGAACTTTCTAGTAAATCACCAAATTGTCCAGCAATGCTAAAGAAAATAGCAAAGACTGACATCTTGTAAATTCCATACGGAAGAGCAACTGTACTGTCAAACATCATAAAGATGATGGTTACTAAAATCGCACCTAAAATACCACCCAAGGCACCCTCAAAGGTTTTATTTGGAGAAACTGTCGGAGCTAATTTTCGTTTACCATAGTTCATTCCTACAAGATAGGCACCACTGTCGGTCGCCCAGACGATACACAAGGCCAAGAGCGCCTTATCTAAACCTGCAACACGAGCATCTAGTAAAGCATTAAAACCAAATCCCACGTAAAAGCTCATAGCCAGAGGGAAAACAGCATCCTCAATCGTATAAGACTTGCTAAAAACGGTCGTTCCTAACATGATTGAAATCAAAACACTATAAGCAACCACATTCCCATCAACTGGTAAAAAAGTCAGGTAATTCTCTAAGGGAATGGTCAAGGCAAAGGTTGCAAAGAGGGTCAAAAGGCCCTCCATCGTCATGGTCTCTAGACCTCTCATCTTCAAAAGTTCATGCATTGCTAGCATGGCTATAATTCCAATTGCAATCTGAAACAAGAGTCCCCCAATCATTAAAATTGGTAGGAAAATAGCCAGGGCAATCCCTGCAAACAAGGTTCTTTTTTGTAAATCCTGTGTCATATTTCCTCCTAAACTCCTCCAAATCGGCGATGACGACGATTGTAAGCAAGAATGGCTTCCTGCAAGGCTATCTCGTCAAAATCAGGCCACAAGGTGTCCGTAAAATAGAGCTCACTATAGGCGCCCTGCCATGGAAGGAAATTGCTCAAACGCAATTCTCCACTAGTACGGATAATCAAGTCTGGGTCTCGTAAGTCCTTAGGCAAATGCTGGGTAAAGAGATAGTTACCAATCAATTCTTCTGTGATGTCACCTGGGTTGATTTTAGCATCTAACACATCCTGGGAAATCAACTTAAGAGCCTGTGTAATCTCAGCACGTCCACCATAGTTGAGGGCAAAATTAAGAATCAAACCTGTGTTGTTCTTAGTCAATTCCTCAGCTTTAGTCAGAGCTTCAAAGGTTTGCTTAGGCAGGCGGTCCGTTTCCCCAATCATTTGAATCTTAACATTATTCGCATGCAATTCCGGGACATAATTATCATAAAACTCTACTGGCAAGTTCATGATAAACTTGACTTCCTGATCTGGACGGGTCCAATTTTCCGTAGAAAAAGCATAGACCGTAATAACCTTTACGCCCAGTTTGTTGGCTGCCTTGGTCACAGTTTGCAATGCTTCCATACCCGCCTTGTGTCCGAAGACTCGCGGTTGCATACGTTTTTTAGCCCAACGGCCATTGCCATCCATGATGATGCCGATATGAGCAGGAACCTGTGCCGGAACCTCTACTTCCACAGCCTTATCTTTCTTAAAAAATCCAAACATGATCTTATTCCTATTTAAAAATCTATCGTTTCATTATACCATATTTCCCTATTTTCTTCTATCACTAAGCTATTTATACTCTTCGAAAATCAAATTCAAACCACGTCAGCTCTATCTGCAACCTCAAAACAGTGTTTTGAGCAACCTGCGGTTAGCTTCCTAGTTTGCTCTTTGATTTTCATTGAGTATTATTCTCAGGCACAAAGCCCATTTCCAAAAAAATAAGCCGCCTGATTGGGCGACTCTATTTTTTATAGGGAGATTATTATGAAAAAGTTTTAGGAGTTTAAGTTAAGGTCTTCTTAACTTATGGACTTAGTATACACTTCCTAGCTTAAAGTTTCCTTAAGTATTTTTAAAAATCAAATTTTTCCATTTCTCCTGCCAATTTTTCTTGGATAATCGTTTTTGATAGAGCTTCATTCGGTCTTCATTATCTAAAAAATGAGGAGTTGGTTGAACTTGAAAATTCAAAATATCCTCTAAACCATAAGGTGCAAAGAGTTCAAAATCGGATTCTTCATTCAAGCGCAGTCCAAGCGCCGTACACCGTTCTGGATACTTACTCATAGCATCACGAGAACTGGTATAGGGAACAGTATGAGGGCTATGCTGGTGCATATAGACCTGATTTTTCAATTCCCATTGGTACTGAGGAAAGTCCTCTCGTAGCTTTTTCTCTAGAGACAAGGTTTCCTCATAAGAAATATCTGGATCAAAGAAAATTACATCCACATCTGTTTCACAGTCAAAAGGGGATTTGTCTGACAAGAGATTCCAAATAAAGTTTCTGACAGAACCTGCTGCCAACCACGAGTCTTTCAGACCAAGGTTTCGGATGATCGTCAGAATAGCCATCATATCTGGATTTTCTCCAAAAGCGTTTAATATTTTTTGATTATTTTTCACTGTATTCATAACCTAAATGCTCATATGCCTTAGCAGTCGCCACCCGTCCAGACCGCGTCCGCATGATAAAGCCTTTTTGAATCAAGTAAGGTTCATACATGTCTTCGACAGTCTCGCGCTCCTCGGCAATATTAACAGAAAGAGTTCCTAATCCGACAGGACCACCACCATACATCTCAATCATGGTGCGAAGGATTTTTTGGTCCACATAGTCCAAACCTTCATGGTCAACATCCAGCATGGTCAAAGCCTTATCGGTAATAACATCATCGATAACCCCATTCCCCATTATCTGGGCAAAATCGCGCACTCGCTTGAGAAGACGATTGGCAATACGAGGAGTCCCACGACTACGTAGAGCCAACTCAGATGCCGCCTCATGGGTGATTTCCATCTCAAAAATATCCGCCGTCCGCTCGACAATTTCTGTCAAGTCAGCATGGGCATAATACTCCATATGCCCCGTAATCCCAAAACGTGCCCGTAGCGGATTTGAGAGCATACCAGCCCGAGTCGTCGCACCAATCAAGGTAAAAGGTGGCAACTCCAAATGAACACTACGACTACCTTCACCAGCCCCAATCATGATATCGATGTAGAAGTCCTCCATGGCACTATAAAGCACCTCTTCCACTGACATGGGCAAGCGATGAATCTCATCAATAAAAAGGACATCCCCAGGCTCTAAATCATTCAAAATCGCTACCAGATCACCGGCTTTTTCAATGACTGGACCCGAAGTCTGCTTGAGATTGACACCTAGTTCGTTGGCAATAACAAAAGCCATGGTCGTTTTTCCCAAGCCTGGAGGGCCAAATAAGAGCACATGATCCAGTGCTTCATCCCGCATTTTGGCAGCTTCGATAAAGATTTGAAGCTGGTCCTTGACTTTATCCTGCCCAATATATTCACGTAAATACTGAGGACGGAGCGTGCGTTCCACTAACTCCTCATCCCCCATTATCTCATTATCTAAAATTCTACTCATGGCTCTATTATATCAAAAATCCAAGCCACAAACAAAAAAGCCACCCGATTGGGTGACTCCTGAGTTTAGCACTTATGTGGTATAATATTATACGGCACTGCTACACCGCCTACGAAAGGAGGTGAGATAGCCCATGATGGAATTAGTACTCAAAACTATCATCGGACCAATTGTGGTCGGTGTCGTTCTTAGATTAGTCGATAAATGGCTAAACGAGGACAAATAGTGTCAAAAAGACCCCAAGCTTATTTGGTCGTGAGCTTGGGGTCTTTTCTAGCCTATGATATAGAACTAGTACTCAATTCCTTTTTATTATCCCACAGTTCACAAATTTTGTCAAAGATTTATATCCTCGGCTTTTCAAGCCTTAACCTCTGTACAACAATATGATGACTCACTCCTTGACAACCAAGAGCATTATTACAGTAGTTCTAGTCCTTCAATTAACAGTCACTTAAATTCAAAGTGAGGTTGAACTTGCTGAAGCGACAACAGACCTATTTCTTAGTCATATTCGCTAAAAAATCCCCGACAAAATCTCAAAAAGTCCCCGCCAATTCCCCGACCAAAATCCGAAAAATATCAAAAAATATCGAAAAATGATTTTTAGAATAGTCTCCAAAAGCCTGAAATAGAGCCAAAAAACTCCACCTGATTGGGTGGAGTCAAGGGAGATTATTATGAAAAAGAAAAGTTTAGGATTTTATTAAATAAAGTTAGGAGGTCTTTACTTAATAACTATATGATACAAGACGAAGCTTAAAACTAGCTTAACTTTTCTCAAATTTTACTATTCTGCAAAAAAATTCTATCACCATCACCTACCCAAGAAAAAAACCACCTGATTGGGTGGCTTCATTAGGAGATTATGATGAAAAAAGTTTTAGGATTTCATTAAATAAAGTTAGGAGGTCTTTATTTAATGACTATATAATACTAGACCATCCTTAAATTTTGCTTAAGAAAAACAAGTTTTATTATTTTTCTCGATTCATCCAAGTCATTCCTATACAATTATAGGTGGATAAGATTTCAAAGCCCATAGAACGATAGAATCCCAAGGTTCTTTCTGTCTGGTCTGTCACCAGCTGGACTTGATAAGCCTCTTTAAAATCCTCTAAAGCCTCTTTCATCAAGGAGCTACCAATTCCTTGGCGCTGATAGCTAGGTAAAACAATCAAATCCTGTACAAAAACTGACGAAAAACCATCTCCAACCAAACGAATCAAGCCCACCACGGTATCACTATCAAGTGCCAGATAAATTGCTAATGAGTGAGACAAGGCCTGCTCCAGCATCTGAGGTTGATTTGTATAATTTGTCCAACCGACAGCCTGATAGAGATGCAAAACATCCTCTAGCTTGACAATTTCTTGCTTTTTAATAGTAATCATCTCAACACCTCTTAAAGCTCTCTCAAACTCTTGTATTGTTGCCCATTTTTATCAAAATTTTCAGGACGCAACCATGCTTCCAAACGAGATTTGACTTTGGACCAGTCCTTATCAATCATAGACAACCAATCCGTATCCCTCGTCCGTCCCTTATAAACCACTGCCTGACGGAAGGTTCCTTCATAAATAAAGCCCAAACGCTCCGCAGCTCGTCTTGATGGCAGGTTAAAAGTATCGCATTTCCACTCATAGCGACGATAGTTAAGCTCCTCAAAGACATAGCAAGCCAAGAGATACTGGGCTTCTGTCCCTATCCGTGTCCCCCTGAGTTTTGGAGAAAAAGTGACAGCTCCCACTTCTATTACTCGGTTATTCTGGTCAATACGCATGAGAGAAAAAGTTCCCAAAGCCTTACCAGTTGACCTGTCTATGATTGCATAGTAAAAACGGTCCTTACGAGCCAACATCTGATTTAAAAGAGTAACCAGTTCCTCTCTGTCTGCCACTGGTTCCTGAAAGAGGTAGGTCCACATCTCCCGAGGCGTATCAGAGCCATAAACAGCTAATAAATCCTCCGCATGCTTTTCCACTGAAAGAGCCTCTATCCTAGCATAACGCCCTTCTAAGAAATCAATAGAAGGCAGTGCACCGGGTGTATAACCTTCCATTGACTCACCAATCATCTGACCATATTCGTTTACTGGCATTTTTCTTCTCCTTGTTTTACGCTGAAAATACTATATCACAAATTGTTCTCTTTGGAAACTGGCACTGTCTTCAAACTTCATCCTCAACACTATATTAGTGACCCGTTTTCTGTCTTTTATCCTCTAAGGCTTGATTAATTCGTTGGGTGAGTTTGTGAGTTTGCCAGATTTGATACAACCATATCAATCCATAAATTAACAAGAAAAAGAACCAAAGCAAGGGACTCCACAAGGCTGAACCCCAACCAAAAAATAGAGAGGTCAATACTAAAATAGTAGCTGTCACTAATAAATGAACTCCTACACGTATACTAAAAGCAAGAAACTCTAGCTTTTCAAGTATTAAAGTCAATACCCCCATAATTCCACCCATTAAAAACAGAGCTAGAATATTTTTTATCATTGGTTCAGGATAGGTAATACCTGGATAAAACTGAGTCAACACCATCATACTCAAATAAAAGAAGGAAGCCGTACGCATTCCCGATACAAAATAATCAATTAATCGTTTCATGATTTTCTCCTATAAACCTAGATAATTCATTAAGGACTTAACGTATTTCCGACTCACACTAGATTTGATGCCCCGAGTCATTTTAGCCATCATGTTCCCTGAAAAGCTATCCGATAATGACTCTAAATGGTCAATGTTTATAATTGAATGGCGTGATATCTGTATAAAGTTACGCCGATTAATCCGATTCTGAAAGTTTATCAATGTTTCCTTAGTTTTATAAATCCCATCTACCGTATAAATGGTTAACAAGTTCTTATCGATATCTGCTAGAATAAGATCCTCAATCTTCACCATGACCAGATGATCATCCGTTCGAATAGGAATGACCACCTGATTGGTCGTTGAAAATTGTTCTAAATACTCCATGACTTCCCTTGCTTGGTCGGTTAACTGAGCTGCCTGAATTACAATATGTGGGTCCTTTTCTGAAAACTCTGTCTTCATTTCAAAACGAATCTTCATTTTCTCTCCAATGTACTTTTATTTTCTCTTGCTAAATACTTTAACAAATAAAAGCCAAAGAAGAATAGCGACGAGACTGATAATAACCACTATAAAGTATGTCTCTTCCTTTGTCAATAGTTCTTGCCAGTTGATTTGGATTCCCATTTTTTCTTGAAATTCCTGTAACAATCTGCTATTTCCTGTAAATGCGGTCTCTAATGGTTCTTTCATTAAAATTTGTCGATAAAGAGAAGCAATATAAGTTGCAGGGGTACACTTCATGATAATCTGTGCAAAATCAGGTAAAACTCCAATAGGGACATAAGTTCCTACTAAAAATCCAGAAGCAGTTCCCACTATAGTTGCCAGTTTGCCAAGACTATCTACAGATTGAAAACGATAAATCAAGAGAATATTTATCAAACTTGAAAGCAGACTACTTAACAACATAATCAAAGCAATTTCCGGTAAATGACTGATAACTGGACTCTCTTTAAAATAAAGCCCCATAACAGCAAACATAAACACCTGCATGACAAAAGAAATGGCAATACTACTGATTAGATAGGACACCTGTAAACCCCAGATACCTAAATCTGTCAAGAAGAGATCTTGATCCACTTGATTTTCACGATCCTGTACCATTTGTGTAAGAGCCGTAAAACTGGTTGTAATCCCAGTCACAGCCAAGGTCCCACCCATCAACCAGTTATTTAAAAGGTTCGTATTATCAGGGAGTTGGGACCAAGCATCCGTCAAGTTCTTCTGCAAAAAAATGATATAAAGGAGGAAGGAAATCAATGCCCCCAATAATGAGAAAAATACTCCTGAACGATTACGAAAATATAAGATAAAATTCCGTTTCAATAAAGCTAACATTAGCGAACCTCTCTTCCTGTAAGTGCAATAAAGGCATCATCCATGGTACCTGGACGAAACTCAAAAGAATCAATTTCTTCTCGTACTTTTTCCAAATATTCAATAGCTTCCAGTGATGTCCTTGGATAAAAAAGATATTCCAACTCATTTTCTTCCTTTACTGTCATTCCAGTCTGTAGCAACTTTTCTAAATCCTTCACTTCTTTAAAACGAATTTTTAGAATATTAGATGCATACTGACTTTTAATAGCCGTCGCAGAACCTTGCGCAATCACTTTCCCATGATCAACGATATAAATCTGATCCGCTTCATCCGCTTCATCCAGATAATGAGTCATTAAGATAATAGTCAGCCCTTCATCCTTTTGTAGTCGAGACAGTAAATCCCAAATAACTTTGCGAGTCTGAATATCTAGACCTGTCGTTGGTTCATCTAAGAAAAGAATATCTGGCTGTGAAAGAAGAGCACGCGCAATATCAACCCTACGTTTTTGCCCACCTGACAAAGTCCCATATAGTTGCTTCTGGAAAGCAGTTAAACCCAGTTGATGGATCAAATCATCCACACGACTTGCTGCAATCTCCTTATACTGTTGAGCACGAATCGTAAGATTTTCTCTAACTGTCAACATCTCATCCAGTACACTAGCTTGAAAAACAACTCCGATTTTCGTATTTGGTGCATATCGAATCTGACCTTGTGTCGGCTTTTTCAAACCGATTAACATGGAAATAGTGGTTGATTTCCCTGCACCATTGGGACCCAAAATAGCATTAAAACTCCCTTTTTCAAACTCTAACTGAATATCGTCAACAGCCATATAATCGCCGTACCGTTTAGTCAAATGTTTAGCTTGTAAAATCATATTTAGTTCCTCCTCTTTACCCCACCAGTTTAACAAAAATAATGAAAGAAAAATCGACTATTAAGATAAGTGGTTAAAATGAGATGTTAAGTGGTGAGATGATTAGGGTTAAGTTAAAGTAGAGAAGGCTACAGCCATTTTTCTCCTACCTAATTGCTAAATGAAGCTTAAAAACACCTACAACAAAATGTTATATTTTGAAATATGCGCTATAAAAGAGATGTTTTACCGCATCTGGCCGCAAAATTCAAGAATCGGTAGTATTATTCTCGCCAAATCAAACAATAAAAAATTAACTAGAAATCATGACACACAATTCCTTCTATCAAAATGAAATTGCTGAATATGATATGATTGAATTTGAAGCAAGTAAGTATTGTCCTGAATTTGAAACTTCCATTAGCCAAATTTTTGACGACAAGTAAATCCATTAGGAAATAATATATGAAAAAAATTTTCAATACAAGCAAAAAACAGCTCTTTTTATCCGAGAAGAGCTGTTCTATTTTATGAAAGAGAAAGTCACTAGTAACTCTTGTACTTCTCTCTACGTTTTTACTGTTTGAGTTCAAATTTCTCTTGTTTGAACAATTGCTTTTGTAGACTGGACTACCAACCAGAACTGTGTTTTTATCTTAGTTGGGACTATTATAGTACGGTTCAGCACTATCTACAAATTTTTCAGATGTGTATCAAAAAAATTTATCGTAGCAAACCAAGAGTCTACACTTTCTTTCATTAATAAGCGCCAATCTTTTCGATAACGATGATTCGGTTGATAAGCAACCGTCAACATATGCCCTGTTTCATGGTATTTTTTAAACAAAATGGATTCCCCTTTATAATGTGAAATGATATCATCTATCGCGGATGATGCATTCCATATTTCATCAACATCGCTTCCTAGTAATAATAAAGGAGAGGAAATTTTACTCACATCAATCTGAGCCCTACTATCTTCAGGAATATGTTTTCCAAAAAACTTGTTTAACAAATAATCTCCTAACTGAAATTTTTGATACGGAAGTTCTTTTTGCAAATATGTCCAAGAAGATGAATGAGAGTTGAATTTTCCCTTTATTCCCTCAAATATTACATTTGAGGGGGAATTGAGTACCAAACATTGCACATCTTCCAAAATACTTTGTCCAGCCAGAACAAGCTCTGCTCCTTTAGAGCGACCATATATTCCTATTTTTGTATTATCAACTTGAGGATGATGATATAGAAAATCTTTCGCCTCCTCCAGACATTCTATTGGAATTCGTTCTAAATCTTGGGGTAATCCCTCTAAACCAAAATAAGCTATCGCAAGACAAATATAGCCTCTTGAAGATAAAAATTGGGCAATATTCTGAGCTTTTTCAATTCTTCCCTCACTACCGCTAACAATAATCACGGCTGGCGCCCTTCTTAACTTTTCATCATAAAATAATCGACCTTGAAAATGCTTATCATAGATATCTTGATATCTTACTCCCAGATTCATATAACGCCTTACGAAACTTTGCTCCGCGATCACATCTTTCCCCATCTTGATTTTAATTTCAACACCAAAACAATCTCGCAATGGAATTCTATCAAGAGAACTAGGTAATCTCCTTTTCCTATTCTTTAACGGCTTCGCATTAAAGAATAAGCCCATTTCTGAAACGCCTTTATAAGATCCTGAAATAGATGCTGTCTGAGAGGTATCAATCATACCGTCCTGATCAGATAAAAAAATGGCAGTTGATTTCCACATAACATCATGATCTAAAAGTAAGGGAGCATTTATACAGTAATAATCAGACAGGTGCATTTCTACACAATACCTTGTCCTTGGTTCTAAACCATTGATAGTAATATAAAAAGATTCATCTGCTAAGTCAGTTTGTGAAATCAGTTCAATGTTTACAGTCATACCTTCTCCTTTTTGTTAATACACTTAACAACTAAATTTAAAATTTACCGCGACTTTTACCACGGTAATTCTCCCCACACCTTTTCAATATCATCCATCAATTTCACAACTGTTTGAAGTTCCATCTCGCTATAGTTGTTTAAAACTGAAAAGACCGATTTTTCAATATGTGCTTGTTGCTCCTTATGGATTTTAAAAATTTCGATGCCTTTTTCAGATAATCTCAAATATTTATTTTTCCCATTATTCGGATCAAAATCAAAAACAACTAAATTTTTTTGAATCAATCTTCTAACACTTTGAGTTATTGCACTTCTCGAAACTTCTAATAATTCAGATAATTTTACTAGATTTAAGGGCTGATTTTTCCCAATCACAACAATCAAATGTACCTCATTCAAAGTAATGGATTTGTCAACACCACTTTTATGTTGATTTTTTTTTAACTGGTCAAACGCTAAAATAAATCTATTGAAACGATTATTAAATGCAATAAATTCTTTTTTATCCATAATCTCTCTTTCCTTTGTTAATCATGTTAACAAAACAGAAACTTCCTGTCAAATAAAAAATCCTCCAGATTCTACTCTGAAGGATTCCTATCTTATTTCACAACGATATTAACCAATTTATTCGGTACTGCAATCACTTTCACGATGTCCTTACCATCAATTTCTGCTTTGACTTTTTCATCCGCTAAAGCGATTTCTTGTAATTCTTCGCGTGATAAGTCTTTGGCTACCATGAGTTTGGCACGGACTTTTCCCTTGATTTGGACAACGATTTCGATTTCGTCTTCAACCAATTTACTTTCGTCCCATGTTGGCCAAGCTACATAAGAGATAGATTCACCTGTTGCTGCAACTGTTTGCCAAAGTTCTTCTGCCAAGTGAGGTGCAAATGGTGCAATCAACTGAACGAAGCCTTTGGCGTAGTCTACATAAAGTTTGTCTTCCTTGTTGGCAGCGTTGACAAAGACCATAAGTTGGGCAATAGCTGTGTTGAATTTCAATGATTCGATTTGCTCTGTGACAGCTTTGACTGTTTCGTTGTAAACCTTGTCAAGAGCGCCATTGTTTTCCGCAACAATTTCCTTGCTTGTAATCAAACGGTAAACACGGTCAAGGAACTTACGGCTTCCTTCCAGACCTTCTTCTGACCAAGCAATCGAAGCATCAAGTGGTCCCATAAACATTTCATAGACACGAAGGGTGTCGGCACCGTATTGTTCCACCACATCGTCTGGGTTAACTACGTTCTTGAGGGACTTAGACATCTTGGCTGGCGCTTGCTCCAACTCTTCCCCTGTTTCCACATGGAAGAAAGAACCGTCACGTTTTTCAACCTTGTCGGTTGCCACAAGAGCCCCACGGTGGTCACGGTAGCTGGTTCCCAAAATCATTCCTTGGTTAAATAGTTTTTGGAATGGTTCCTTAGTTGGAACAACACCGAGGTCATAGAGGAATTTGTGCCAGAAACGAGCGTAAAGCAAATGAAGAACAGCATGCTCTGCACCACCAACGTAGATATCTACTGGCAACCATTGTTTGAGAAGGTCCTCATCAGCCAATTTCTCAGTATTGTGTGGATCAATATAGCGGAGGTAGTACCAGCTTGAACCTGCCCATTGTGGCATGGTGTTGGTTTCACGACGACCTTTAACACCATCTTCACGAGTCACTTCAAGCCAGTCTGTCAAGTTAGCTAGTGGACTTTCCCCTGTACCTGAAGGGCGGATGTCCTTGGTTACAGGCAAGACAAGTGGCAATTCACTTTCAGGGACAGCTGTTGAAGTTCCATCTTCCCAATGAATGATTGGAATCGGCTCACCCCAATAACGTTGACGGCTAAAGAGCCAGTCGCGGAGACGGTAGGTAACCTTCTCTTGTCCACAGCCTTTTTCTTCCAACCAAGCCACAATCTTAGCAATTGCATCTTCTTTATTCAATCCATCTAGGAAGTCTGAATTAACGTGAAGACCATCCTCTGTGTAGGCAGCTTCTGCTACATTTCCACCTTCAAGTACTTCTACGATTGGAAGGTCAAATTGTTTGGCAAATTCCCAGTCACGTTGGTCGTGGGCAGGAACAGCCATTACCGCACCTGTTCCATAACTAGCAAGAACGTAATCCGCAATCCAGATTGGAATTTCCTTGCCATTGACAGGGTTGATGGCATAAGCACCAGTCCAAACACCAGTTTTTTCTTTGGCAAGATCTGTACGAGCCAAGTCTGATTTGAGGCTAGCTTGGTATTTATAGTCTGCTACTGCTTCTGCTTGCTCTGTGCTTGTGATGGCGTCAACCAAGTCATGCTCAGGAGCCAAAACGGTGAAAGTCGCACCGAAAAGAGTATCAGGACGAGTAGTAAAGACAGTGAATTCCTTATCAGTTCCCTTAACCTTGAAGGTTACATTGGCACCAGTTGATTTCCCAATCCAGTTGCGTTGCATGTCCTTGATAGACTCTGGCCAATCAAGTGCATCTAAGTCATTAAGCAAGCGCTCTGCATAGGCCGTGATTTTGAGCATCCATTGGCGCATTGGTTTGCGGACAACTGGATAACCTCCACGCTCAGATGTTCCATCTGGAAGAACTTCTTCGTTGGCGATGGCTGTTCCCAATTCCTCAACCCAGTTTACTGGTACTTCCGCTTCATAGGCCAAGCCTTTTTCGTAAAGCTTGGTGAAAATCCATTGAGTCCACTTGTAGTAGTTTGGATCTGTTGTATTGACTTCACGATCCCAGTCATAAGAAAATCCAAGCGCATTGATTTGGCGTTTGAAGTTAGCAATGTTCTCAGCTGTAAATTCTGCTGGGTCATTACCAGTATCCATAGCATACTGCTCTGCAGGCAAACCAAAGGCATCCCAACCCATTGGGTGAAGGACATTGTAGCCTTGCGCACGTTTGTAACGGCTGAGGATATCGGTTGCGGTATAACCTTCTGGGTGTCCTACGTGCAATCCAGCTCCAGACGGGTAAGGGAACATGTCAAGTGCATAAAACTTAGGTTTTGAGGCATCTGTTCCTGTCTTAAATGTATGATGTTCTGCCCAGTAGCCCTGCCACTTAGGCTCAATTTCTTTATGATTGTAAAAACTCATGGTCTCTCTCCAATTTTGTGATGTTACTATTATACCATTTTTGAGGGAATTTGAAAGATGAGAAATGTTCTTTTAGACTTGGATGGCAAGAAAGACTGAATCGCAAATCCAGCTTATTTAGCAGTATAAAAAATTAGCTCACACTTGGAGCTAACTTCTATAGATTGTTTGTCTCTTCCATCTTCTCACGTCCTAGTTCTCGGTAACTACGGTCGCCGACAACCTCAACGCTAAACTGACCGTCCTCATATTCAAGGATCGTCACGCTACCATTATCTAGACCATGCGGATGCATGCCATTAATCAGATACACAATGGTTCCAATGGTCATTCCGTGGCTCACGACTAGGGCATTGCCCCCACCTTGCGCTTCCATTTCTTTGGCAATCGCTTCAAAACCTTCCTTGATTCGGCCACTGAGTTTTTCCCATCCTTCAGCCCAACCAGCTGTATCGACCTCTACCAAACCCTCAGCCAGTTCAGCATAAGACAATTGATGAACATGGTCCACATTAAAGATACGAGGGATAATGCCCATGAAAAGATCGCCATCGTAGGCTCCGTCAAAGCTACCAAAACACCATTCTCTGATACGCTTGTCCATGCGATAAGGGATTTTTCCCTGCAAGCCAAGTTCATCAAGGATAATTCCCATTGTCTGAATAGTGCGCCCAGAATCACTCGAATAAGCGCGCTCAAACTGCAAACCAGATTCTCGCAAACCGATTCCTAATTCTTGAATCCCTCGCTCACCTTCAGCTGTTAAGGGAGTATCGCTCCAACCTTGCGCGCGACCAATCGTGTTAAACATGGTCTTGCCATGACGTACCAAATACAATCGTACTTTTACCATTTTCCGTCCTCCGTTTGCTTCTATTATATCATGGATGATAAAACAAAAGCCACCCATACAGGCGACTTTTGCAGGAGATTATTATGAAAAAGTTTAGGAGTTCATTAAATAAAGATATTAGATGAAAATCAAATTCAACCTAAATCATAGTTATCTGTTTCAAATAATATTAGGAGGTCTTTATTTAATGATTATAGTATACACACCTAACCTTAAATAGAACTTAAAATTTCTCCTTTTTTCTTAATTTTTAAAACTATGAATTGGTGCTGGGATTTGTCCTCCACGAGAGATGAAATCAACAGACGAAGCCCCATTGACTTTCATAACAGGTGCAGTACCTAATAGGCCTCCAAACTCAATCATATCGCCTTCTTTTCCTTTTGGAATGATACGAACAGCCGTTGTCTTCATGTTAATAACACCAATTGCAGCTTCATCCGCAATCATAGCAGCAATGGTTTCAGCAGGAGTATCTTCTGGGATGGCAATCATATCCAAACCAACAGAACAGATAGCCGTCATGGCTTCTAGTTTTTCTAAATTAAGAGAGCCATTTTGCACTGCAGCAATCATTCCCTCGTCCTCAGAAACGGGGATAAAGGCACCTGATAAACCACCAACTTGGTTGCAAGCCATAACTCCGCCCTTCTTAACTTGGTCATTCAAGAGAGCTAAAGCAGCCGTCGTTCCGTGTGTTCCAACTGTTTCTAGTCCCATTTCTTCTAGGACACGTGCTACAGAATCTCCAACCGCAGGAGTTGGCGCCAAACTCAAGTCCACAATACCAAACTCCACACCTAGTCTTTCACTAGCCATCTGACCAACCAATTGACCGATACGAGTGATTTTAAAGGCAGTTTTCTTAACTGTTTCTGCTACTACATCAAAGCTCTGTCCACGAACTTTTTCCAAGGCACGTTTCACCACACCAGGACCGGAAACTCCGACATTGATGATAACATCTGCCTCCCCAACACCATGGAAGGCACCCGCCATAAATGGATTGTCCTCAACAGCATTAGCGAATACAACCAACTTGGCCGCTCCCATATCTGATAGATTAGCCGTTTCCTTGATAATACGTCCCATATCTGCGACAGCCGTCATATTGATACCAGACTTGGTTGAGCCGATATTGACTGACGAGCAGACCTTATCCGTTTCAGCCAAAGCGCGAGGAATGGAATTGATGAGAATCTCATCTCCCTTTTGATACCCTTTTTGTACCAAGGCAGAGAAACCACCAATAAAGTCCACTCCAATCTCTTTCGCAGCCTTATCAAGCGCTTTTGCCAGAACTACATAGTCTGTCGCATCTGTAGCTGCTCCAATCAGAGAAATAGGAGTCACCGATACACGCTTATTAACGATTGGAATTCCCAACTCAGCTGCAATTTCGTCACCAACAGCCACTAAGTTAGCTGCCTTGCTCGTAATCTTTTGATAAATTTTCTCCGCAGCACGATTGATATCTGGATCAATACAGTCCAAAAGGGAAATCCCCATGGTAATGGTTCTGATATCGAAGTTTTGCTCCTCAATCATGGCAATGGTTTCAGTAACTTGTCTTATATCCATGTGCACCTCCTAGATATTATACATAGCTTCAAAAATCGCTGCACTCTGAATATTGATTTTCACATTCAAAGTTTGTCCAAAAGCTTCAAATTCATTACGAAGATAGGTAAAATCTTGCTTTTCATCACTAGAGACGACAGCCATCATCGTGAAATATTCATCCAAGACAGTTTGAGAGATATCGTCTATGTTCAACCCCAATTCTGCAATTTTACCAGAAACACCTGCAACAATTCCAGATTTATCTTTACCAACAACAGTTATAATCGCTTTCATAAGCAAACTCCAATTCTTCTTTTAATAGGAAACCTGAACATTAAACAGGATTCTTTTCAAATAGTATAGCATAATTCTAACTAAAATACTCAAAAACGCCTGCTTACGAAGTTGTTCTTAAGCAAAAAACAATTTCGTAAACAAGCGTCTACTATCCCAACTTATGATGAGTGTTCCCGCTAGGACCGAAATCCTAGCGGTAGACCAGAGCTAGACTAAGAGCACAAGACTCCATCATCATAACACTCAACAAAATTGATGATTTTATACTAATTCGATGATCGCCATTGGCGCTGCATCACCACGACGTGGTTCAGTTTTAAGGATACGAGTGTATCCACCGTTACGTTCAGCATAACGAGGTGCGATTTCTGAGAACAATTTTTGAAGTGCTGTAGTAGAAGTGTACTTGTCAGTTGCTTCATCATAGTTTTCAGATGCGATTTCATTACGTACGAAAGCAGCTGCTTGACGACGTGCATGCAAATCACCACGTTTACCTAGAGTAATCATTTTTTCAACAGTTTTACGGATTTCTTTAGCACGAGCTTCAGTTGTCACGATTGATTCGTTGATCAAAAGGTCAGTTGTCAAATCGCGAAGCATTGCTTTACGTTGTGAGCTAGTGCGTCCTAGTTTACGGTAAGCCATGTATTCCTCCTTTATTTATCTTTTAATCCAAGACCCAAATCAATGAGTTTGAGTTTCACTTCTTCCAAACTCTTGCGTCCAAGATTTCGTACTTTCATCATCTCTGCTTCAGATTTTTCTGTCAAATCATGCACAGTATTGATACCGGCACGTTTCAAACAGTTGTATGAACGCACAGACAAGTCCAGTTCCTCAATCGTACGATCCAAAATACGGTCGTCAGATTCAGTATCAGCTTCTTTCATCACTTCAGTTGACTTAGCAATCTCAGTAAGATTTGTAAACAAATCAAGATGTTCTGTCAAAATACGTGCTGAAAGCCCTAAAGCATCTTCTGGAATAATTGTTCCATTTGTCAAGATTTCAAGGGTTAATTTGTCAAATCCATCATTGCTACCTACACGAGCAGGTTCCACTTGATAGTTGACTTTTGTAACTGGTGTATAAATAGAATCTACAGCAAGTGTTCCAACTGGTGCATTATCCTTTTTATTTTCATCAGCAGGTACATATCCACGACCACTGTTAACAGTCATAGTCGCTTTTAGAGAAGAACCTTCACCGATTGTAAAGAGATAATGATCTGGATTTACAATTTCAATATCGCTATCTGTCAAAATGTCACCAGCTGTTACTTCAGCAGGACCTTCAACATCTAGTTCGATGATTTTTTCGTCTTCAACGTACGATTTCACTGCAATTCCTTTAATGTTCAGAATGATTTGCATCACGTCTTCACGAACACCTGGAACTGTGTCAAACTCATGTAACACACCATCAATATTGATAGATGTCACAGCTGCTCCTGGTAGAGAAGCTAGAAGTACACGACGAAGAGAGTTACCAAGAGTTGTACCGTAGCCACGTTCAAGTGGTTCGATTACAAACTTGCCATAATCTTTATTTTCATCAATTTTTGTTATATTTGGTTTTTCAAACTCGATCATTTAGTTACTCCCTCTTAAACGAAAAGCAGTGTAATGCGATGATTATACACGGCGACGTTTTGGAGGACGAGCACCATTGTGTGGCACTGGAGTCACATCACGAATTGCTGTTACTTCAAGACCAGCGGCAGCAAGCGCACGAATAGCTGACTCACGACCAGAACCTGGACCTTTTACAGTAACTTCAACTGATTTAAGACCGTGTTCTTGTGCAGATTTAGCAGCAGCTTCAGAAGCCATTTGAGCAGCGAATGGTGTAGATTTACGAGAACCTTTGAAACCAAGAGCACCAGCTGATGACCAAGCAATTGCATTACCATGCACATCAGTAATCATAACAATAGTGTTATTAAATGTAGCGTGAATATGAGCAATACCAGATTCGATATTCTTTTTCACACGACGTTTACGTGTTGGTTTAGCCAAGACTTTTACCTCCTATATTATTTTTTCTTACCAGCAATCGCAACAGCTTTACCTTTACGAGTGCGAGCGTTGTTTTTAGTGTTTTGTCCACGGACAGGAAGTCCACGACGGTGACGGATACCACGGTATGAACCGATTTCCATCAAACGTTTGATGTTCAAGTTTACTTCACGACGAAGGTCACCTTCAACTTTGATTGCATCCACTTCACGACGGATAGCATCTTCTTGATCTGATGTAAGATCACGTACACGAACATCTTCTGAGATTCCAGCAGCAGCCAAAATTTTCTTAGATGTTGCAAGTCCGATACCATAAACATAAGTCAATGAGATTACTACGCGTTTGTCATTTGGAATGTCAACTCCAGCAATACGAGCCATGTTTTCTCCTTTCTATCTTATCCTTGACGTTGTTTGTGTTTTGGATTTGCTGGGCAAATTACCATAACACGACCATTACGACGAATAACTTTACAGTATTCGCAAATTGGTTTGACCGATGGTCTTACTTTCATTTCTTATCCCTCCAAGTTTTTCGATTATTTAAAGCGGTAAGTGATACGTCCACGTGTCAAGTCATATGGACTCATTTCGACAGTAACACGATCTCCCGCTAAAATACGAATATAGTTTTTACGAATTTTACCAGAAACTGTTGCTAAAATCTGATGTCCATTTTCAAGTTCAACCGTAAACATTGCATTCGGCATTGTATCAACTACTTTGCCTTCAACTTCAATCACATCGTCTTTTGCCACGCAAAAGCACCTCCATAAATTTCGATTCGATGCCTCTAGACACAGAGACAACAATTATAAGTCAGACTATCTCAGTATAACATTTGTAGCGGATTTTTGCAAGTGTGAAAAACGCTTTATTTCAAATTTGTCAATACTTTTTCGATATCTGAGAAGACATCATTGATATCTTGATTACCTTCGATGTCATGAACCAAACCTTTGGCACGGTAGTGAGCAATGATTGGTTCTCCTTGAGCAATATTCACATCCAAACGACGTTTCACTGTCTCAGGCTTATCATCTTCACGTTGGTAGTAATCTTCTTCTTTATAGTCAACTGGTGGGTTAAAGACCTTGTGGAAAGTTTCTCCAGTTACGCGGTGGATGATACGACCACTCAAACGTTCCAAGAGGCTGTCAGGATTTACTTCAATGTTGATAACACCTTCTAGTTCAATTCCAAGTTCAGCCAATGTTTTGTCCAAGGCATGAGCTTGTTCGATTGTACGTGGATAACCATCCAACAAGAATCCTGTTTCTTTAATATCATCTTGTGAAAGACGTTCTTTTACGATTCCATTTGTAACTTCGTCAGGAACCAATTCACCCTTGTCAATGTATGACTTAGCAAGAACACCCATTTCAGTTTGATTTGCCATAGCAGCTCGGAACATATCACCTGTTGAGATATGTGCAACATGGAATTGTTCTACGATTTTTGCTGCTTGAGTTCCCTTACCTGCACCAGGTAAGCCCATAATCAAAAGATTCATGATTTGATCTCCTTATTTTATTTTTAAATAGAAGCAAAAATTCTTTTCACCCCTATTTAAAAACAAAATAGAAGAGGGGAGACCAAACTCTCACAAATGTTAGAGTTAAACCTCCACTCCCTCAGCATTTACTGATTCTGTAAATACTTTTATTCTGTTCTGTCCATGAAACCAACATACTTACGTTTCAATAGGTAACCTTCCAATTGTTTGATTCCTTCAATACCTGTAGAGATAATGATCAAAAGACTGGTTCCTCCAAAAGCAACTGCTTCTGAAAGTCCGAAAACATCTTTTGCTACAATCGGTAAAATGGAAATCACACCAAGGAAGAGGGAACCAACAGTTGCAAGACGACGAAGAAGTTTAGACATATATTCTTCTGTACCTTTACCAGGACGAACTCCGTGGATATAGGCACCACTCTTTTGAAGGTTTTCTGCCGCTTTTTCAGGATTAATCTGTACAAACGTATAGAAGAATGTAAAGAGAATAATCAACAAAGCATACATAGCAATACCAGTTGGTGAAGTTGTTGCCAACATTTCTTGTGCTGTTCTTACCCAAGCCCAATCATGACCTGTAGCGCTCAAAAACTGAAGAATAGCCGCAGGCGCTGCAGTAATCGAACTTGCGAAGATAACAGGGATAACTCCAGCAGGGTTTACCTTCAATGGAAGGTAAGAGCTAGATGGAGCACCTTGTGCAACCTTAGTATATTGGATTGGAATTTTATATTCTGCTTGTTGAACATAAGTTGTAAAGTAAATGATCAACAATACAGTAATAATCAAAATGATTACGAAAATTATAGATGAGTTGATACGGCTACTTGGGACGTTCACAAAGTAGTCCACATAGATGCCCTGAATCATCTCTGGAATTGAGGCAACAATCCCGGCAAAGATGATCATAGAAACACCATTTCCGTATCCCTTATCTGTAATTTGCTCTCCCAACCAAGTAACAATCATGCTACCAGCTGTTAAGATGATACCAATCATGATAAAGACTTGTGGAGTAAGAGCTGTTTTCAACAATTGAGCTCCAGCCAAAGTATTAAAACCAGCTGTAATCCCGATAGATTGCACAAAGGCCAGACCAAGAGCAATATAACGAGTAGCTTGATTCAATTTTCTTCGACCTACTTCCCCTTGTTTACCCCACTCTACAAACTTGGGTAAAATATCCATTTGCAAGAGTTGGACAACGATAGAGGCTGTAATGTAGGGGCTAACACCAAGAGCAAAAACTGAGAAGTTTTTCATGGCATTCCCCGATACCAAGCTCAACATGTTTAAGAAGGACAATCCACTTAAAGCATTCAAACTATTGGCATTCACACCAGGAACTGTAATGCTAGTCCCGATACGAAAGACCAAAACGATAAAAATTGTAAATAAAATTTTTGATCGAACCTGTTTGACTTTAAGAGCTTCTCTTAATAATTTAAAAAACATAGGTCACCTCTCTTAGATGACTTCTACTGAACCACCTTTAGCAGTGATAGCTTCTTCAGCTGATTTAGAGAATTTAGCTGCTTTCACAGTCAATTTCTTAGTCAACTCACCGTTACCAAGAATTTTAATACCTGATTTTTCAGCTTTAACAATTCCTGCTTCGATAAGAACAACTGGAGTAACTTCAGCACCATCTTCAAAGACGTTCAATTGGTCAAGGTTCACAATTGCGTATTCTTTAGCGTTGATGTTAGTGAATCCACGTTTTGGAAGACGACGGAACAATGGAGTTTGTCCACCTTCAAAACCAAGGCGAACTCCGCCACCGCTACGAGCTTTTTGACCTTTTTGACCACGACCAGATGTTTTACCGTTACCTGATGAAGTACCACGACCAACGCGGTTACGTACTTTACGAGAACCTTCTGCAGGTTTCAATTCATGAAGTTTCATTTTTATTTTCTCCTCTTTTGTAAAATGCTAGCGCCGATAAGGGAGAAAAGGTTGTCTCCCCCATCAACTCGCCTATACGACGTCATCATAGATGACTATATCTAGTTTTAGGGGATGGTATAGTGCACATCCCCTAAAAATTCATTAGTTTACTTCTTCAACTGTTACCAAGTGAGATACTGCTGTGATCATACCACGGATAGCAGCGTTATCTTCTTTAATAACAGAGCTGTTCAATTTGCCAAGTCCAAGTGCTACAACAGTTTTACGTTGTGATGGAATGCGTCCGATTGGAGACTTAGTCAAAGTAATTTTAATTTGAGCCATTTTATCCCCTTTCTTATGCCAAATCAGAAACTGAAATACCACGAAGGGCAGCAACTTCTTCAGCGCGTTTCAATTGTTTCAAACCTTCAACAGTTGCACGAACAATGTTGATTGGAGTGTTAGAACCAAGTGATTTAGATGTAATATCTGCCACACCTGCCAATTCCACAACGGCACGAACTGCACCACCAGCGGCAACTCCAGAACCTTCTACAGCAGGTTTCAACAATACTTTAGCTCCACCGAATTCTGAAAGAACTTCGTGTGGGATTGTTGTTCCAACCATAGGAACTTCGATCAAGTTTTTCTTAGCATCATCTACTGCTTTACGGATTGCTTCTGGAACTTCTTGAGCTTTACCAGTACCAAATCCTACGCGACCGTTGTGGTCACCAACAACAACAAGAGCTGCGAAACGAAGACGACGTCCACCTTTAACAACTTTTGTAACACGGTTGACAGCAACTACGCGTTCTTCTAATTCAACTGCATTGTCTTTAAATGCCATTTTCTAGTGTCCTCCTATTAGAATTTCAATCCGTTTTCACGAGCTGCATCAGCCAAAGCTTTCACACGTCCGTGATATAGATATCCACCGCGGTCGAACACCACTTCTGAAATACCTTTAGCGTTTGCACGTTCTGCAACGAGTTTACCGACAGCAACGGCTTGTTCAGTTTTAGTTCCTTTTGAAACTTCTTTATCAAGAGTTGAAGCACTTGCGAGCGTTACACCCGCTACGTCATCAATCACTTGAGCGTAGATGCCTGTATTAGAACGGAATACGTTCAAACGTGGGCGATCAGCAGTTCCAGAGAGTTTTCCGCGAACGCGACGGTGGCGTTTTTGGCGGAGTTTGTTTTTATCTGGTTTTGAAATCACAGTTTTCACCTCTTTAGTTTTAAATCGTGTGCTATGCACAAAGTTGGAAAATAGGTTGGTGGTTGAGAATCAACCACTCAACATTATTTACCTGTTTTACCTTCTTTACGGCGAACGAATTCACCAACGTAACGGATACCTTTACCTTTATATGGTTCTGGTGAACGAAGGCTACGTACGTAAGCAGCTGTTTGACCAACTACTTCTTTTGAAATTCCGCTAACAACGATTGTTGTTGGGTTTGGAAGTTCAAAAGTAATTCCTTCTGGAGCTTCAACTTCGTCTGGATGAGATTTACCAACAGCCAAAACAAGTTTAGATCCTTGAAGTTGTGCACGGTAACCAACCCCGCGCATTTCAAGTTCTTTCTTGAATCCTTCTGATACACCAACAACCATGTTGTTCAAAAGGGCACGAGTAGTTCCGTGGATAGTTTTCATTTCTTTTGAATCGTTTGGACGGTGAAGAGTTACTTCTGTACCTTCCACACGGATTTCAATATCTTTTGAGAACTCACGAGTAAGTTCCCCTTTAGGTCCTTTTACAGTTACAATGTTGTCATTGTTAGTGATTTCAACACCAGCAGGCAACACGATAACTTTATTACCAATACGTGACATGTTTATTTTCTCCTGTTAAATTGTCAGGCCAGAACGGCCAGTTTTCACGGGGTTAAATCGATTTCTCGATTTAAAGGAACATTTAGGTTTCAATTTCAAAGTGAATCTAGGCATCGTCTCGCAGGCATAACTTTGGGTTAGGCGAGAGACAATAACGAAGAATCACAAAGAAATTGAGAGCTAAATATTACCAAACGTAAGCGATAACTTCTCCACCAACATTCTTTTGGCGTGCTTCTTTATCAGTTAGCAAACCTTCAGAAGTTGAAAGGATAGCAATTCCAAGTCCATTAAGAACTTTTGGAAGGTCTTCACGTTTTTTGTAGACACGAAGTCCTGGTTTAGAAACACGTTTCAAGTTAGTGATAACTTTTTCACCGTTTGGTCCGTATTTAAGGAATACACGGATGATTCCTTGTTTGTCATCTTCGATGATTTCAACGTTTTTTACAAAACCTTCGCGCTTAAGGATTTCAGCAATCCCTTTTTTGATGTTTGATGCAGGTACTTCAAGTACTTCGTGTTTAGCTTGGTTAGCGTTACGAATACGAGTTAGGAAGTCTGCGATTGGGTCAGTCATAACCATTTTGTTTTTCTCCTCTTACTAGTAGTTTGCAAGTTGCACTTGCTAGTTAATACATGATACAGAGAGCGTAACAGCAAGAGCAAAAATAGGCAATTTGATGCAGGAGCGATGCTCCAAAGAAAATTGGTCTTTTTTGTCAAAGCTGTAGCTCGTGTTCAAATTGGCAAGCCCAACTGAACCCGGGCTAAACTCTGTGTGAAAAAGATAAGCTTTCCTAGAAACTTCAGTTTCTTCGTCAAATTTCCTATTTTCACTTAGAGTTTTGACGCCCTTGATATCTTAAATTACCAAGATGCTTTTGTTACACCAGGGATTTGTCCTTTGTAAGCTAATTCACGGAAGCAAACACGGCAAAGTTTAAATTTGCGGTAAACTGAATGTGGACGACCACATTTTTCACAACGAGTATAAGCTTGAGTAGAGAACTTCGCTGGACGTTTGTTCTTAGCAATCATTGATTTTTTAGCCATTAGATTTACCTCCTATATTATTTTGCAAAAGGCATTCCAAGGCCTGTAAGCAATGCACGTGACTCTTCGTCAGTGTTAGCAGTTGTTACGATAACGATGTCAAGACCACGAGTTTTGTCAACGTCATCGAAGTTGATTTCTGGGAAGATCAATTGTTCTTTCACACCAAGTGTGTAGTTTCCGCGTCCATCAAATGATTTTGTTGGAACACCGTGGAAGTCACGTACACGTGGAAGTGAAACTGAAACCAATTTATCCAAGAATTCGTACATACGTTCACCACGAAGGGTAACTTTTGCACCGATCGCAACACCTTCACGAAGACGGAAGCCGGCGATTGATTTTTTAGCTTTAGTGATAAGTGGTTTTTGACCTGAGATAAGTGCCAATTCTTCAGCAGCTTTTTCAAGGCTTTTAGCATTTGATACAGCTTCACCAACACCCATGTTCAAAACGATCTTATCTACTTTAGGCACAGCCATCACTGATGAGTAGTTGAATTGTTCTGTCAAAGCAGGTACTACTTCATTAAGATATTTTTCTTTTAAACGATTTGCCATTATACTTCTCCTTTCCTTCGTGATTAATCAAGCACTTCGCCTGATTTTTTGTTGTAGCGAACTTTTTTACCGTCTACAAATTTGTAACCAACACGACCAGCTACACCATTTTTGTCCAAAACTTGAACGTTTGATACATGGATAGCTGCTTCTTTTTCGATGATACCACCTTGAGGAAGCTCGTTAGTTGGACGTTGGTGTTTCTTAACGATGTTAACACCTTCAACGATAACTTTGTTTACTTTTGGAAGAGCAGTAAGGACAACAGCTTCTGTTCCCTTATCTTTACCAGCGATTACGCGAACTTTGTCGCCTTTTTTTACAAACATTAGGTTTCTCCTTGATTTTTCTTACGCCCATAAGGGCACCCTAGCTTGAAGCTAGGGGACTAGTTTGTTTCTAAAAATTAAAGTACTTCTGGAGCAAGTGACACGATCTTCATGAAGCCACCTTCACGCAATTCACGTGCAACTGGGCCAAAGATACGTGTTCCGCGAGGAGTTTTGTCTTCACGGATGATAACTGCTGCGTTTTCGTCAAATTTGATGTATGAACCATCAGCACGACGAGCACCTGATTTAGTACGAACGATAACTGCTTTAACAACGTCACCTTTTTTAACCGCACCACCAGGAGTAGCTTGTTTTACAGATGCCACGATAACATCACCGATGTTTGCAAATTTACGTCCTGAACCACCAAGAACTTTGATAGTCAAGATTTCGCGAGCACCGCTGTTGTCTGCGACTTTCAAACGAGTTTCTGTTTGAATCATTTCAGTTTTCTCCTTTCAGGTTTGATTAGATGATGACCGCTTCTTCAACAACTTCTACAAGACGGAAACGTTTTGTAGCTGAAAGCGGACGAGTTTCCATGATACGTACGATATCACCTTCTTTGGCAACATTGTTTTCATCATGAGCTTTGTATTTTTTAGAGTAGTTAATACGTTTACCATAGACTGGGTGGTTACGTTTTGTTTCAACTACAACTGTGATTGTCTTGTCCATTTTGTCAGATACAACACGTCCAACAAGAACTTTACGATTATTGCGTTCCATTGAAATTTCTCCTTCCCTAGTCTATTATTTCGCTTCAGATTGAACTGTTTTGATACGAGCGATTTGTTTTTTAACTTCTTTCAAGCGAGCTGTTTGTTCCAATTGACCAGTAGCAGCTTGGAAACGAAGTTCAAACAATTCTTTTTTCAATTCGTTTTCGCGCTTCGCGAGTTCTTCTTGAGAAAGACCACGAAGTTCTTTAACAAATTCTTTTACTTCATTAAGTTTCATGCCTTCTCCTTATTCTGCTTCACGTTTTACGAATTTACATTTAACTGGCAATTTGTGGCTAGCAAGACGAAGCGCTTCGCGTGCAATCTCTTCAGATACACCAGCGATTTCGAACATCACTTTACCACGTTTAACTGGTGCTACCCAACCTTCAGGTGCCCCTTTACCAGATCCCATACGCACACCGATAGCTTTAGCAGTGTATGATTTGTGTGGGAAGATTTTAATCCAAACTTTACCACCACGTTTCATGTAACGAGTCATGGCGATACGAGCAGCTTCGATTTGGCGGTTAGTGATCCAGTGGCTAGTTGTAGCTTGAAGACCGTATTCACCGAATGCTACTTCTTTTCCACCTTTTGCTTCACCGCGCATTTTTCCACGGAATTCACGACGGTGTTTAACACGTTTAGGTACTAACATTGGTTATTTACCTCCTTTAGTGTTTTTGCGAGCTGGAAGAACTTCACCACGGTAGATCCATACTTTAACACCAAGTTTACCGTATGTAGTATCTGCTTCTTCCCAAGCGTAATCGATATCTGCACGAAGTGTGTGAAGTGGAACAGTTCCTTCAGAGTATCCTTCAGCACGGGCGATATCTGCACCGTTCAAACGACCTGATACTTGAGTTTTGATTCCTTTAGCTCCAGCACGCATTGCACGTTGGATTGCTTGTTTTTGTGCACGACGGAAAGCAACACGTTGCTCCAATTGACGAGCAATTCCTTCACCTACAAGGTGAGCATCCAAATCAGGTTGTTTGATTTCGATGATGTTGATGTGTACTTGTTTTCC
The DNA here is from genome assembly GCA_001914195.1 of Streptococcus mitis. Classification (GTDB taxonomy): domain Bacteria; phylum Bacillota; class Bacilli; order Lactobacillales; family Streptococcaceae; genus Streptococcus; species Streptococcus mitis_F. The sequence goes on from MKYF01000039.1 coordinate 68,851, forward strand.
AGTCAATTTGTTAAGTTTTGCACGAAGTGCATCAACGTTAGCACCACCTTTACCGATAACCATACCTGGTTTAGCAGTGTGAAGTGAAACGTTAACTTTGTTTACTGCGCGTTCGATTTCGATAGTTGAAACTGCTGCGTCAGCAAGTTCTTTTTGAACGAATTTACGGATTGCAAGATCTTCATGAAGGTAATCCGCGTATTCTTTTTCAGCATACCATTTGGCATCCCAATCACGGATGATGCCGACACGCATACCAATTGGATGTACTTTTTGACCCACGATTTTACCTCCTTATTTTTCTGCAACAGCTACAGTGATGTGAGCTGTACGTTTGTTGATTGGTGAAGCTGAACCTTTCGCACGTGGACGGAAACGTTTCATAGTTGGTCCTTCGTTTGCGAATGCTTCAGATACTACCAAGTTAGCTTTATCCAAACCAAAGTTGTTTTCAGCGTTAGCTACAGCTGAGTTCAAAACTTTCAAGATGATTTCAGCAGCTTTGTTTGGAGTGAATGTCAAGATTGCGATTGCATCGGCTACGCTTTTACCACGGATGTTATCAAGAACAAGACGTGATTTACGAGGTGAAACACGTACTGTACGAGCCATTGCTTTAGCTGAAGTAATTTCTGCCATTTATGTTCTCCTTATTTTCTACGTGTTTTCTTGTCGTCTGCAGCGTGACCTTTGTAAGTACGAGTTGGTGCAAATTCACCAAGTTTGTGACCTACCATGTCTTCTTGGATGTAAACAGGTACGTGTTTACGTCCGTCATAAACTGCAATAGTGTAACCAATGAAACTTGGGAAGATCGTTGAACGACGTGACCAAGTTTTAATAACTTTTTTCTTTTCGTCGTTAACTTGAGCTTCAACTTTTTTCATCAAATGCTCATCGACGAAAGGTCCTTTTTTAAGACTGCGTCCCATTTTTATATTTTCTCCTTTAAATGTTGTACCACAGCGGCTTGCGCTCACTTGGAGCGCTACCGAGCTGGCGGATTTACTAGTTGCTTAAGCGACTAGTTTAATATTATTTCTCGTTGCGACGACGAACGATAAGTTTGTCAGATTTCGCTTTCTTGTTACGAGTTTTAAGACCAAGAGCAGGTTTACCCCATGGAGTAGATGGTGCTTTACGACCAACTGGTGCTTTACCTTCACCACCACCGTGTGGGTGATCGTTAGGGTTCATTACAGAACCACGAACTGTTGGGCGGATACCTTTCCAACGGCTACGTCCTGCTTTACCAAGGTTTACAAGTCCATGTTGTTCGTTTCCGACAACACCAACTGTAGCACGGCAAGTTCCAAGAATCATACGAACTTCACCTGATTGAAGACGAACAAGTACGTATTTACCTTCAGAACCCAATACTTGAGCAGATGCTCCAGCAGCACGTACCAATTCACCACCACGACCTGGTTTCAACTCGATGTTGTGGATCAAAGTACCAACTGGGATGTTAGCAAGTGGAAGAGCGTTTCCGACTTTGATATCTGCTTCTGGGCCTGAAACGATACGTTGACCTACTTCAAGACCTTTTGGAGCGATGATGTATGCTTTCACACCGTCAGTGTAGTGTACAAGAGCGATGTTTGCAGAACGGTTTGGATCGTACTCGATTGTTTTAACAACTGCTTCAACGTTGTCTTTGTTACGTTTGAAGTCAACCAAACGGTAGAAACGTTTGTGTCCACCACCTTGGTGACGAACTGTGATACGACCGTTGTTGTTACGACCAGCCTTGCTCTTCAATGCAACAAGCAATGATTTTTCAGGAGTGCTTGTTGTGATTTCAGCGAAATCCAAAGAAGTCATATTACGGCGACCGTTTGTTGTTGGTTTATAAACACGAATTCCCACGATATTTCCTCCTTAGATTATTCAGCTTCAGCAGCAAACAACTCGATTGCTTTAGAATCAGCTGTAAGTGTGATGATAGCTTTTTTAGTTTTGTTAGTAAAACCAGTGTAACGTCCAACACGTTTAGCTTTTGGTTTTACGTTAATTGTGTTAACATTAGCAACTTTAACACCTTCGAAAGCAGCTTCAACAGCTTGCTTGATCAAAAGTTTGTGTGCACGAGTGTCAACTTCAAATACATATTTTCCTGCTTCAAGTTGAGCCATTGAGCTTTCAGTGATGACAGGTTTTTTGATAACATCATACAAATTCATTATGCAAGAACCTCCTCGATTTTAGAGATAGCTGCTTGAGTAACAAGAAGTTTGTCACTATTTGCGATGTCAAGAACACTTGCAGTTGTAGCAGTCGCAACTTTCACGTTTGGAAGGTTACGAGCTGAGAGAGCTGCGAATTCGTTTCCTTCTTCAAGAATAACAAGGACTTTAGAATCGATGCTCAAAGCTGCAAGAACTTTTGCAAATTCAGCAGTTTTTGGAGCTGTAAATTCAAGAGAATCAACGGCTACAAATTTATTTTCAGCAACTTTTTCTGAGTAAACAGATTTAAGCGCAAGGCGACGAACTTTTTGAGGAAGTTTGTACGCATAGCTACGTGGAGTTGGTCCGAAGACGATTCCACCACCACGCCATTGTGGAGAGCGGATAGAACCTTGACGAGCACGTCCAGTTCCTTTTTGACGCCATGGTTTGCGTCCGCCACCTGAAACAGCTGAGCGGTTTTTAACTGCGTGAGTTCCTTGACGAAGGCTAGCACGTTGGCTGATAATCACATCAAACACAACAGATTGGTTTGGTTCGATACCAAAGATTGCATCGTTAAGAACAACTTCGCCCGCTTGTTTACCAGTTTGGTCGAATAATGTTACATTTGCCATTTTGACTGTATTCCCCTTTCCTTATTATTTACCAGCTTTAACTGCTGATTTGATAGTGATAAGAGATTTCTTAGCACCTGGTACGTTACCTTTGATAAGGATAACGTTCTTTTCTGGAACAACTTGTACAACTTCAAGGTTTTGAATTGTTACGCGGTCACCACCCATACGTCCTGCAAGGTTTTTACCTTTGAATACGCGGTTAGGTGCAACAGGTCCCATAGAACCTGGACGACGGTGGTAACGAGAACCGTGAGCCATTGGTCCACGTGATTGTCCGTGGCGTTTGATGACACCTTGGAAACCTTTACCTTTAGAAGTACCAGTTACGTCAACAACGTCCCCAGCTGCGAATGTTTCAACTGTAATTTCAGCACCAACTTCCAAGCCTTCAACGTTTTTGAATTCACGAATGAAGCGCTTAGGAGCCGTGTTAGCTTTCGCTACATGTCCTTTAGCAGGTTTGTTGCTCAATACTTCGCGTTTGTCATCGAAACCAACTTGGATAGCGTTGTATCCGTCTGTTTCAACAGTTTTAACTTGAAGAACAACGTTTGGAGTTGCTTCAATAACTGTTACAGGGATCAATTCGCCAGCTTCAGTGAAGATTTGAGTCATTCCCACTTTTTTCCCTAAGATTCCTTTTGTCATGAGAAAATAGTTCCTTTTCTATATTTTTTATTCAAAAAGTTTTTAACGAGCGTTTTTTATGCTCAAGGTATCAAGCTTTAGATTAAAGTTTGATTTCTACGTTTACACCACTTGGAAGATCCAATTTCATCAAAGCATCAACTGTTTTTTGAGTTGGGTTAACGATATCGATCAAACGTTTGTGTGTACGCATTTCAAATTGTTCGCGAGAGTCTTTGTATTTGTGAGTCGCACGAATGATTGTGTAGAGGCTACGTTCAGTTGGAAGTGGGATTGGACCCGCAACTTGTGCACCTGTACGAGTAGCTGACTCTACGATTTTTGCAGCCGCTGTGTCAAGCGTACGGTGTTCGTAAGCTTTCAAACGGATACGGATTTTTTTGTTTGCCATCTTTTTCTCCTTTTCGTCTATTTAAGATAATAGGCTAGCTCCACAAGAAAACCGACGCGGCGTTGCGTGGCAATGCAACCGAGCGTGTCGCAACCTCTTGCATCAAAGCTAAGGCTGTAATTTACAGCACCATAATAGAATAACACAAAGCCCCTGCGATTGCAAGGGATTTGTTGCTATTTTTTCGTTTTTTTTACAATGAAACTGTTTTCTTTTTTGACAGGTCATTTATTTAACTATTTTTATAGAAGAAAGTTATTCTCTCTTCACCTGTTCATAGCTTTCTTTCCCGTCATTGAGCTTATCCCAAATCACTACTTGTCCACTTGTGAGGGATTTTTGCACATCAATAATTCGTTGGTTGGACGAACCTCGAAACTGGAGCATGAGATTTCTCTTAGTTCGATCGTATCGGCCATCAACCAGAATGTCAATCAGTGATAAGAGTTCCAGTTTATCTTGTGTCTCCAACATCATTTCTTCCCATGTATAGCCCGTCCATGACCAGATGTCCTTGTCTGGCAATTCCTTTCGAATGCGTTTAACGAGAGGTAAGAGAATGCCCGTATTGAGGAAGGGCTCCCCTCCTAGCAAGGTCAATCCTTGAACATAGGGCTGGGCAAGGTCTGCCATGATCTGTTCTTCTAGCTCTGCTGTATAGGGAATGCCAGCATTAAAAGACCAAGTCGCAACATTATAACATCCCTCGCAGTGAAACATGCAGCCTGATACATAGAGGGAGTTACGCACACCTTCTCCATCTACAAAGTTGAAGGCCTTGTAGTCGATGATACGCCCTTGACTGAGTTCCTCGCTTTTCCATTCTTGTGATTTTGGATTATTCATTCGCTACCTCTATCCAATAACGCTCGACTCCGTTACGAACATCCTCAAGGAGCCCACCATTTGCTAAAATGACTGCTCTGCTAGCAGGATTATTCACGCTACAGGTCACAAGAGTTCTCTTGATGTTCTTTTCCTTAGCAACTTGCAAGCCCTGACGGAGAGTCTCTTTAGCATAACCTTTACCTCTTTCTGATGGACGAATGGAGTAGCCAATGTGGCCAGCATAATTCAGTAAACCCTCATTCAGTCTTAATCGCAGATTCAAAAATCCTAGAGCACGACCTATATCATCAAATGATACAAATTGAATAGAAGGAACACGATTTTCAGGCAAGTTTATTCCCATCTCTTTTTGCATATTTGTTTCCAACCACTCTTCATACACAAAGTTCTCTGTATCCCAAAATCCACCATCATGGGCTGATTGGCTCTTTTCAAACTCTGCCATCATCTCTAAAACTGTTTCTTTATCTGCTAATCTTGGTCTGCGTAGTTCCATCCTTTTACCTCCCACTAAGAGAAAAGCGAGAGCTGACTCTCACTTTTATTTTTTCTTATTCTTATTTAAAAATTGTTCTCTGAGGTTGAGCAAACGTTCTTTCTTAACAGCTCCACCTTTAGAGTGTTTCTCGTGATAACGGGTCACTTGCGCACGCCCCTTATCGTCTAATTGATATTTTCCCATTTCATTTCTTTCTAATTGGTTACTTGGTGACCAGCTATTTTAATCGTTGAGCCATTCATGTGTTTGACACGCGCAGCGATTTCCTTGTGACGTCCATTAACCATCGGACGCGCTTGAGGATTGCCTAGGTAGCCACAAGTTCGTTTGACCACATCTACGGTTTTAGGGTCGCTATTGCCACAGTTTGGACAAGCAAATCCTCTCTCAGTTGGTTCAAAATCCCCTTCAAAGTCACACTTATAGCAACGGTCAATTGGAGTATTAGTCCCCAGATAACCCACACGGTCATAGGCATAATCCCAGACAGCTTCCAAGGCTTTAGGATTCTGCTGAAGGACTGGATACTCACAATAATGGATGAAACCACCTGACGCACCTGCTTCTGGATAGACTTTCTCAAAGTCTAATTTTTCAAACGGTGTTGGATTTTTACGAACATCGTAGTGGAAAGAATTGGTGTAGTATTCCTTGTCCGTAATATCAGGAATAGAGCCGAACTTTTCTGTATCTAGTCGGCAGAAACGATCTGTCAAACTTTCAGATGGTGTTGAGTAGATAGAGAAATGGTAGCCATATTGGTCAGACCACTCTTCTACACGGCGCTTCATATCGCGAATGATATCCAGCGTGAATTCCTTGGCTTCTGGATTGTGTTCCCAGCTATTTCCAAAGAAGACTGTCGCTACTTCATACAAGCCGATATAGCCCAGCGAAACTGTCGCACGACGATTCTTAAAGAGCTGGTCAACACTCTCTTCTTTACCTAGACGATGCCCAAAAGCACCGTACTGATAAAGGATAGGAGCATTGGCTGGTGTCGCTTCCTTAGTGCGTTCGACACGGTAAACCAGAGCATCTTCAGCGATATTCATACGCTCGTTGAAGATTTCCCAGAACTTATTCATGTCGCCCTCAGATTCAAGGGCAATACGAGGAAGATTGACCGTCACAACACCTAGATTCATCCGACCCGAATTGACTTCTACACCATTCTCATCCTTCCATCCTTGAAGGAAAGAACGACAGCCCATAGGTACTTTGAAAGAACCAGTCAACTCAATAATCTTATCATAGGACAAGACATCAGGGTACATCCGTTTTGTTGCACACTCGAGAGCCAACTGCTTGATGTCGTAGTTTGGAGTCCCTTCCTCTAAGTTGAGGCCTCTTTTTAGTGTAAAGATAAGTTTAGGGAAGATAGCTGTGCGGTGTTCTGAACCAAGTCCCTTGATTCGGATGGTCAAGATAGCTTTTTGAATTTCTCGTTCAAAACGACTTGTCCCTAGACCAAAACCTAGTGAAGTAAAGGGGGTTTGTCCATTTGAAGTGAAGAGAGTATTGATTTCATACTCAAGAGATTGCATGGCATCATAGATGTCTTTTTGGGTTTTCTTCCAAGCATAATCTTCCCGTTTTTCAGGCAAAACCCACTCTTCTGCATCTTTGAGGTGTTTTTGATAGTTCTTCTCTGCATAAGGCGCCAAAACTTCATCGATACGGTCAGCTGAACAGCCACCGTACTGGCTAGAAGCAACGTTGGCGATGATTTGGGAAATCTGAGCTGTCGCAGTCTGGATAGACTTAGGACTTTCTACCTCTGCATTTCCAATCTTAAAACCATTTTCCAACATACCTTTAAAATCAATCAAACAGCAGTTGGTCATAGGGGTATAGGGACTGTAGTCCAAATCGTGATAGTGGATATCCCCTTTTTGGTGGGCATTGGCTACATGCTTAGGAAGCATTTGCAGTCCGATTGATTTTCCAACGATGCCCGCTGTCAAATCACGCTGGGTATTAAAGACATCGCTGTCTTTATTAGCATTTTCATTGACAACTGCCTGGTCCTTGTTGAGAAGTTTATGGATACTAAAGTTTATATCTGTCGCTTTTGAGCGCTCAAAATCCCTCTGTGTTCGATAAGTGATATACTCTTCAGCCAAGGCATATTCTTTGGCTTCAAGGAGTTCATGTTCTACGATATTTTGAATTTCGTAAATCTTAACCCCCTTTGGAAAGCGACTATGAATTTCTGTGACAATTCGCTCGGTCAGAGCATTGAGGCGTTTTTCGACCAAGGGTGTCACATCCATAACCTTGTCTGCCGCCTTGTGGAGAGCCTTGTCAATCTTGTCCACATCAAATACAACACGTCTCCCATCTCGTTTCTCGACGAAGAGAGTTGGCAAAATTGTAATTTTTTCTTCTAGTGCAATCATATGCATGCTCTTTTCTAAAATGTTCTTTCTAAAAAGTATTATACCACTCTAAAAAGAAAAATCAATATCTTGTGTTAAAAATCCTAAAATTTTTAAAAATACACAAGATATTGATTTAGCTATTTAATTTTATAGACTTTAAACTCTGAGTAATCTATCTTTACTGGTTGGTAATTTTCTTTCAAGATTGTTTCCGCTTCAGACCAGACTGCTACCTTATCATTCACCACAATCACCTTAGGTTGTTTTTCTTTCAAGTCATTGAGTAGCTTATTCCGATTTTCCTCAGTTGCTGTATAGTGCATCGGGGACAAAATAGCCGATGGCGACAAGCGCTCACTCTTACGATAAAGAGTTGCAGTATCATCCCATGCATAGATAGCATCTTCCGGACTTGTCTCCTCTTTCACCAAATCAGCAAGACGCTCACGTTCTTGATAAGGTACTGGATAAAAGACAAACCTCATCAAAAAAGGAACAGCCAAAAGATATAACAAAGTTAAAATCGGTAGGTAAAGATTTCCTTTAGTATAGCGATGCCAGAGACTAACAGGCTCTTCTCTGCGTCTTCTTCTAACGCTACGACCACTCTGTTGCCCCTTGATATTGGACACTAAAAGCAGAAGAAAGACAGGGAAAATGAGCATCAAACGGGATGCATGTAGGGGATCCTGTGTAAAGAAAATCACTACCAAACCTAAAATCAGGAATAAACTCGCAGGCACTGAGATGACATATAGTTTAGAGGATTTAGATTGAAAGAGACCTAAAAAGATAAAAACCAAAACTCCCATGCCAAGAGCCAACAACCCATAAAACAAAACATTTTCTAACAATGCCGAAACAGAAGTCAAACGAATGGAATGAATTGGATACAAAATTCCACTAATGGCATCCCCAAAACTTCCTGTTGCAACACTATAGTAGGCAGTTGGATAAAAGACCAGTGAAAAACCTAAAGCCACTGCAAGAAACTGATAAAACCCATGCGTAAAGCGTCTATGCCCAAGGTTAAAGACCAACAAACCTAAACTCACTACTGCAATAAACAGGAGCGATGCCAAGGGAGCAAAGAAAAATCCGCCTGCCAAAGCCAGCCCAATCCGTACAAATCCCTTATCATGGCTTGGATTGCTTAGGTAAGCCGCAACTAAACTAAAGGCCGCGAATAAGAAAGGAAGCGCTAAAAGAGTCGCATATCCTCCACCAAAAGCAAGACCTGTAACCAGCATGTAAAAAATAGTCACCAGTTGTCCAGCTTGATCTCCTTGCTCTGTCAAGGTGTCTGCCGATCGAAAGAGGAAAAATCCTCCTGCTACCAAGGCTAACCACTCAAAGATAGCAAAGAAAAATCCGCCCTGAGTCACGTAAGTCAGCAAATAATAAAGCAAACCTTGACTTCCATAATAGTCGCTGTAAATTTTCCCTGTCTGATGAAGCGCCCAACCTGCATAAAAATCCTGCACTTCCTGTGCACTCATTAAGTCGAGTAATAGCGGTACTCCTAGAGTTATTCCTGTTACAAGCGTACTCCATAGTAAAATTTTTACCAAAGGAAGACGACTTGATTCACGATGATGCGATTCTTGTTCGATTTGGTATTCTAGAGGTTCACGATTCTCCTGATGAACTTCTTCTACTCTACCATACACACTCATATCGTTTCTCCTATTCAATTTATCTGTCTTAGTATATCAAAAAGTCCTAGGATTGTCAGCTTGCGATGGCTGTTTGAGTGATTTTTTGCATAGTTTCACAAAGGTTTCAATCTCCTTAAAGCGATGTAAATGTGTCTGTTTAAATGACATGATATAGTTCAATTCTTTCTGGGTCAGCATCTTTCCTCCTACATCTTCTTATTCGTAAAAGACAAGAAAAATAGGACTGGTTTGTGTCCTCAGTCCTAGATTTCTTATAAGATAGGGGCGAATAACTGGGCAATTTCCTTAATCAATTTTTGATACCAGCTATTTTTTATCGTATGAGGGAAAATTTCTTGCGATGTTGAAAAAATCTCCTCAAAATCTTTTTGAATCTCTGTGATTGATGCCGTTTTATATAGCAAAACTGCATCTTCATAGTGATGAAGCAAACTTCTATAATCTAAATTAATGGTTCCAACTGCAGCAAAGTCCTTGTCCACTAGGATTTGTTTACTGTGGATAAAGCCTGGACTATACTCAAAAATCCTTACTCCTGCTGACAACAAATCTGGATAAGCCCCTCTTGTGATGAGTTGGATTAATTTCTTATCTGGAATGAAAGGAGTCACGATGCGGACATCGACACCCCTCATGGCCGCGTTTTTAATACTCTCTGTTAAGTCATAGTCAATAATCAAATAGGGCGTTGTAATATAGACTGAATCAGTGGCCTGATTAATCAAACTTTGATAGACTTTTTTCCCTACCTGGGTACGGAAGATGGGCTTGGGTCCACTACCGTAAGGAATGCAGAGCCCTTGGCCAGAACAAGGCTGATTTTCCAAGTGATACTGGTCAAAATCGCTGATTTCCCCACGATTGATGTACCAAGTCATCAAAAAGAGACGGGTTAGAGCCTTGACACCAGGGCCATCTAAGCGAATCCCACTGTCCTTCCAGTAGCCAAAGCGTTCTACATGGTTGATGTACTCATCAGCTAAGTTAATGCCTCCTGTATAGGCTACCTGACCATCTATGACAAGGATTTTACGATGGTCCCGATTGTTGTAAGCCACCGTCAAACGAGGAATCACCTTGTTAAACTTATGTGCTTCAATTCCTCGACTACGAAGCTGAATAGTATAGTCTCCAGGCAAAGTCGCCATACAGCCGATATCATCATAGAGCATCTTGACCTCTACACCCTGAGCTGCCTTTTGCTCTAGTATGTCTAGTATGCTATTCCACATCAGACCTTCTTCGACAATATAGTACTCTAGAAAGATAAACTTTTCAGCTTTCTTGAGGTCTTCCAACATATATTGCCACATGCTTTCACCCGAAGAAAAGAATTGTGAGTCTGTTCGATCATAGACATCGGCGTTACTATCCATACTTAACAACGATTTGATAACTCCGTAAGCCGCCTTATCCTCTTCCTTCAATTTCTGGCGGAGAGCTTTACTGTTATCCTCCCGAAAATGCATAGAACCAAGTTTGTCCAACTGTTTGATTTCTTTTTTGGATAATCGTCTTTCACCAAACATCAGATAGAGCAAAGGACCAATAACAGGAACAAAAGTCACCACTAACCACATCACTTTACTATCAGGTGTCATTGAACGATTGACAATTGCGACAATAGTCGCCATACTCATAAAAATTAAGACAATTACCCATAGAATAGGGGCCATACGCCCTAAATAGAGAAAGAGACCAAAAACAAGAAAAAGTTCAAGTAGCATAATCGAAAGACTAAAGCCATACTTGGACATCAATAATTGAAATTTTCTATATTTCATATCCCCTCCTTGATATTTTGAATGATAAAAACAGGTAATTAAAACTAGTATAACTCAGGTATTCGGTAGAAGGCAAGTATTTATAATCATTTTTCTGAGCAAAAGCAAAAGAGACCGAAAATTCCAGTCTCCTCCTAGTCTATTTTGATAAAACGATGCGATCAAACGCTTCTCTATCCATATCGTCGATAATCATCTGGTTGCCATTGATTGCATAAATCTTGACATTATCCCCAATAATCATGCGTTGATTAGCAGCGTCAAAGCTAACCTGCTTGATTTCTTGTTCCCCGTCAGTTTCTACCTGAGTCCAGGTGCCAGTTGTTTCAGTTACCACTAAAGTGATGCGGTCTCCTTCGTCCTGACCAGTATAAGTTCCATCAATATTAGTTAGTTGAGCCTCGGGCGTATTTTGTGAAGAACTTGTCGTTGCCTGGTTTGTATTTTCTGTGGAAGATGAAGCAGCAGGTTGTGATTGCTGAGTTTGTTGTGTTTGCTGTTGAGCTGCTGGTTGTTGAACCTGTTGAACTCTTTGTGAACAAGCTACTAAGAGACTAAGACTTGCTAGAGAGGTCAATTTATCTGCTCATGCCCCAGTATGTGGCTCCGTACTTCTGAGATAAAATAGAGAGACCCTGTAATGAATAACAAGTCCTTGGTATCGGCTCTTTCTTCAAAACTGCTGATAAATTCTCGGTAAGAGGGAATTACATGGTAACCTGTTACATCTGTCTCATCCAGAGAACCTTGATAGTCAAAGCCGGTCACCTTGAGTTCCACCTGAGGCAAATTCTCAGTCAGATAACCTAACATCCCTTGATAATCCTTACGTTTCAAGGCTCCAAATAGGATTTGAGGATGATATCCTTCCTGCTCTTTTTCTTTAATAAACTCAACCAAGCGAGTCAAGGCAGGGAGGTTATGAGCACCATCCAAGTAAATCTGAGGACGAATACGCTCCAAACGCCCAGCCCAATGGGTCTTCTCCAAAGCCTGTCTTACAACCTGCTCATCAACAACTTCCTTTCCTTCTCTCATAAAGAGAAGAAACGTTTGTAGCGCCAAGGCCGCATTTTCCTGCTGATAAGCTCCTTCTAAGCCTATTTTCAACTGTGAAAGGTTAGCCAAAGAGCTTGAAAAATCCCCATTCAGCATTGAAAATTCCTGGCCTGCCTGATAAAGGGAAACAGCTAAAGATTCGGCTTTTTTCTGACAAACAAGCCTAGTTTCTGAAGGCAACTTAGCAATCACTGCCTTTTTACCAGCTTTGAAAATGCCAGCTTTCTGCTCTGCGATTGCTGCTATACTGTCACCCAGAGTCTCCTGATGGTCAAGTCCGATGGAGGTAATGACAGCAATCTCTCCAGTTACCACATTGGTCGTATCAAGTAAGCCACCAATTCCCACTTCTAGTAAAACCAAGTCCACCTCTTGCTCCCTAAAATAAAGAAAAGCAATCAAGGTCAGCAATTCAAAAAAGGACAACTGATCATGGGTTTGCAGAAGCGTTTTTTCCATCTCCTTGACCTGCTCAGCCAAACGGATGAAGTCTGTGTCTGCTATAGGTTGCCCATTAAGGCAGATTCGATCATTGATAGAGACGATATGAGGGGAGGTAAAGGTCGCAACTTTTTTGCCATGTCCCATAAATAACTCCCTCATAAAAGCAATGGTAGAACCTTTTCCATTAGTTCCTGTTACGTGGATAATAGGGTAAGACTTCTCGGGATTTCCTAACAAATCCACCGCTTGTTGCATTCGGCCCAAACCTGATCGAAAATTCAAACCAATCCGACTATGGAGCCATTCTTCTACTTCAAACATACACATCTCCTTGACAAAAGTCTAATCAATTACCTAGCAAAATTCCGTAGATAACAAAACGAGGCCAGGATTTTCGTCCCGACCTCTCACCTGGTTAGCTAATAACTAGCTACTATGAATATTAACTTGGGCTAAAAACATCCACTGGATGTTCCAACTCTTCCAATTTCTAGGAGTTGGGGTGATACAGTCTCCCAGACTTACTTATGGTCTTTATTTTTAGCGTCAGGCTAAAACGTCCCCCGGACTTACCAGCTCTCTCTTATTTCAAGGAGCTAGGCTGATACAGTCTCCCAGACTACCTGCGTTTCTAATTTCTAGCGCAGGGCTAAAAACGTCCACTGGACGTTTTTACTCCTCCATAAAACTATTGAAGACTTCTTCAATCATGTTCCATTCGTCTTCTGAGTCTTCTGGGATTGGTTGCAATTCGCCTTCTGTTCCATCTTCGTTTTCGATGAATGAGTAAGCTTGGATTTCAACTTGTCCGTCTTCGTCTTCTTCTGCATTAACTGGTACTAGAAGAACATAGTTTTTACCAAATTCTTCTTTTCCGTCAATGGTCAAAAGGATTTCAAACAAGGTTTCATTTCCTTGCTCATCTACTAGTGTGATTAATTCACGTTCTTCGTGGTCGTGGTTATGATCGTGTGACATAGCCTCTCCTTTATATTAAAATTTTCTATCTAAATAATTTTGTAAAATCAGCTGAGCTGCTAACTTATCAATGACTTTCTTGCGCTTATTACGGCTGATATCTGCTTGTTCAATCAACATGCGCTCTGCAGCAACTGTTGTCAAGCGTTCATCTTGATAGTCTACTGGTAAACCAAAAAGCTCTTCTAGCTTGGCTCCGTATGCTTGACTAGCTTCCACGCGCGGTCCACTTGTATTGTTCATGTTTTTAGGCAAGCCCACTACAAATCGTTCCACCTTGTAAGTATCAACCAACTCTTTAACGCGGTCAAAACCAAATTGGCCTTGCTCCTCATTGATTTGGATGATTTCAAGCCCTTGCGCTGTAAAACCGAGCGGATCGCTAATGGCCACCCCTACCGTTTTTGAACCGACGTCCAATCCCATAATTCTCATAGGTTATAGATCGACTCCTTGTCCTTTAAGGTAGTAGCGAACCAATTCCTCAACGATTTCATCACGCTCATACTTACGGATTTGATTTCGTGCATTATTATAACGAGGAACGTAGGCAGGGTCTCCACTCAATACGTAACCTACGATTTGGTTAATTGGGTTGTAGCCCTTATCGTTCAACGAAGCATAGACATCAGTCAAAGTTTCGCTAATTTCTTTTTTATTGGAATCGTCCAATTTAAAACGTACTGTTTCTTCAGTAAATCCCATTCTAACACCCTCTTTCCTTAGAATAGTACCATTATAGCATAATTCCTTACCTTCTACAATTCAGGCAGTCTATTTATTTGGATTTTCTATTGTTCTGTCGCGCCATTTGCCAATCTGTCTGAAATATATTTGCTTGGTTCATTCTTCAAGAGATTTTCCAAGCCAATATTCTTCAGATATTCCAATTGAGAAGCCTTCTTGACATCCAGAACTTGAAAATCATAACTAGTCGTTGTTTGAAGTTCGGTTGCACTCAATAATTTGGTTTCAAGCTTGAAGCCTGCCAATTTACGAGCTTCAATGATAGACTCATCCTTCTCCTCCGCCTCAAGAAGAGCTTTTTGAGTTTCTTCCACACCATGTTGGTCAATATAGGTCTTCAACTCATCTGAGACTGGACGCTTTTGTTGAATGGTTAGGTTCAAAAAAGTCTTGTCTTTATAAGTAATAGTTTGGGTTTGCTGGCTACCATCATCTGACTTGGGCAAAACCAAAGTCTTGGTTACAACTGTATTCTTCTCAGCATTTTCAATAACTGGCAATGCTGATTGAAGCGTATCCTTTTCTGTTTTTGTAGCTGGTCCAGTTTCTTTTTTCTGTCCACAACCAACCAGGACAAAAAGGAAAGCTAGACTAACAAGAACTATTTTTTTCATTTCTTTCTTCTTTCTTTTTGAGATTAATACTCAATGAAAATCAAAGAGCAAACTAGGAAACTAGCCTCAGGTTGCTCAAAGCACAGCTTTGAGGTTGCAGATAAAACTGACGAAGTCAGCTCAAAACACTGTTTTGAGGTTGTGGATAGAACTGACGAAGTCAGTAACCATACATACGGCAAGGCGACGTTGACACGGTTTGAAGAGATTTTTGAAGAGTATAAAATAGAATAAGACTGGGAATTGCTCCCAGCCTTGATGTTTATAGAGCTGCACGCAAACGTGCTTCTGCATTTTCTACATTACGGACAGAGCGTGGTAGGAAGGCACGAATATCGTCTTCCTTATAGCCAACTTGCAGGCGTTTTTCATCCACAAGGATTGGGCTCTTTAAAATTCTCGGTGTTTCCATAATCAGATTGAGGACTTCATTGACGCTCAAATCTTCGATATCAACTCCAAGGGCTTTGGCATAGCGATTTTTAGATGAAACGATGCTGGCTATTCCGTTATCTGTTTTGGTTAGAATATCCAGTAATTCTTCTCTCGTAATTCCTTCTTTACCAAGGTTTTGTTCTTTATAACTTAACTGGTGGGCATTGAGCCAGGTTTTTGCTTTTTTACAGCTAGTACAACTTGAGACTGTATAAATTTTAATCATGTACCTACCCCTTTCGCTACATGTTACTATCAGTTTAGTCTATTATACCATAAAAAACATCCGACTTGCGACCTATTTTTAAATTTTTTTGACTTTTTTCGTCATTTTCGTACTTTTTTCTTGACAAAATGAAATTTACAGCCATTCTTGATATTTCTTGATATAGATTTTTTTCACAATTGTCACGCTAATCATATACAAAATAATGATGAAAAGTAAAAAGATGAAATAAATCGGTTTTAAAGGAGTTAGATGAAGAAGGCTTGCGAGAGGACTGTAGGGAAGGAAGGTCACAAAGGCTGCAGCCAATAAAGTTGTCACAAGGACTAGCCAAGCTGGACGACTTTGTAAAAAGGGAATTTTGGCTGAACGCAACATATGGATAACCATAGTTTGTGACCACATAGACTCGATAAACCAACCTGTCTGAAACAAGACAATAAAGCCTACGGCCGAATCTGCTCCATGAACATAGGCATGACCTGTCGTCATGGGTACAATGATAAAATAAAGTAAAATGAAGGTCAAAATATCAAAGGCAGAAGAAATAGGCCCCATCCAAACCATGAAACGTGTGATGGACTTGGCTTCCCAGGTATGTGGATTTCTCAAAAAATCTTTATCCACCTTGTCAAAAGGCAAGGCAATACAAGATAAATCATAGACTAGATTTAGGATAATCAAATGGACTGGTGCCATTGGTAAAAAGGGTAAAAAGATTCCAGAGACCAATAGGGATAAGATATTTCCAAAATTAGAACTCACTGTCATTTTGATATATTTGGTCATATTAGCATAGACCTTACGACCTTCAACAAGCCCTTTTTCAAGCACCATGAGATCCTTATCAAGTAGGATAACATCAGCTGTTTCTTTAGCAATATCTACTGCTGTATCAACAGAAATCCCCACATCTGAGACTTTCATGGAAGGGGCATCATTGATCCCATCTCCCATATAGCCGACAGCATGACCATTAGCCTTAAATTGCAAAATAATCCTTGCTTTTTGGTCAGGAGAAAGTTTGGCGAAGACGGTTACTTCCTCTACGGCTTGGGCCAATTCTTGATCACTCATCTGATCAATTTCAGATCCCAACAGCATCTGATTGATATCCAAACCAACCTTTTCACAGACTGCTTGGGTAACCTTTTCGTTGTCTCCCGTCAAAATCTTTGTTTGAACCCCATGTTCTAACAGAGCCTTAATTGCTGGTGCTGCAGACGGTTTAGGAGGATCTAGAAAGGCTAAATAACCAGTTAGAATCATATCCCCTTCATCATCAACTGTATAGGAATGACCTTCCCTCAAACCTGACTTATAGGCCACTCCCAAGACACGCAAACCTTGTTGATTGAGTTGTCGGACTTCTGCTAATATTTCTTCTCTAATAGCATCTGTCAAGGGAGTAATCACTCCTTGGTATTCCGCATGACTGGAAATCGCAAGCATTTCCTCTAGGGCACCCTTAGTTACCAAACTAACCACTTCGTGTTCATCCTTAACGATAACACTCATCCGTCTACGTTCAAAATCAAAGGGCAATTCATCTATTTTTTGAAAAGTTTGAGCCAGATTTTGCAAGAGGGCGTGTTCTTTTGCTTCCTTTTCAGTCCGTTTGATGATGGCTCTGTCCATCAAATTTTTCAAGCCAGTTTGAAAATAAGAATTGAGATAAGCTCGTCTCAAGACGGTCAAATCCAAGCGTCCGTGGATGTCCAAGGGATATTCAAGGACAATTTCGTCTTGGGTTAGAGTTCCTGTCTTATCTGTACACAAAATATCAATCGCCCCTAAGTCCTGTATGGCATTGAGTTTCTTGATAACCACTTTTTCCTTGGCCATAATGATGGAGCCTTTTGCTAGACTGGCCGTGATAATCATAGGAAGCATCTCAGGTGTCAATCCAACACCAACACTCAAAGCAAATACGCCAGCTTCTAACCAATCTCCATCTGTCAAGCCATTAGAAAGAAACACGATGGGCACCATGACCAGCATCAAACGAATCAAGAGCCACGAAATACTATTCATCTCCCGTTCAAACGAAGTAGGCTCATCATAGGTGTTCAAAGTCTGCTCAATGACCCCCATCATGGTATCATCACCAACTGCTAAAACCACGGCCTTGGCACTACCAGATAAGACATTGGTTCCCATAAAGGCGAGCGCTTCTGCTTCTAGCAGACTATCAGATTGTTGAACCGTTGCCTTGGTCAAGGCCAATTTTTCAACCGATTCACTTTCACCTGTCAAGCCAGACTGTTGGACAAAGAAATCGCGCGACTCAAATAAAAGAAGATCTGCTGGAATCATATCTCCAGCGCTTAATTTAACCACGTCACCCACTACCAAGTCATCGATAGGTACTTCTTGAATTTCTCCTTGACGAATGACAGTCGCTGTGTTGACAATCATTTTTGATAGATTGGTCGCAGCCTTATCACTGCGGAGTTCTTGGACAAAGCGTATGCCACCAGAAATGAGGACTAGGACAACGATGATAATGGAAGTCGTCGGATCTTCTTGACCTGGTTTTGCCAACCAGACATTGGTCACTAAGGAAATCACGGCGATAACCAGCAAGATGATTGTAAAAGGATTGATAATCGATTCGTAAATCTTTTTGAGAATACTGTCTTCTTGGCCTTTGGTAATGGTGTTTTCGCCATAGAGGTTACGATTTTGTTCGACCTGTTCCTCTGTCAAACCGTTTAAACTGGTATGATAAAAAGTTAGACTCTCGTCTAAAGGAACTTGAATAGCTGTTGCTAATCTTTCTTTTGTAGTTTTCATTGGTTTCTCCTATCTGTATGAATGATGTGTTTCATACACAGAGACCAATCACTTTATAAGGGCAGAACGACACAAATCAGCGATTGGCTGTGTATGTGCGGTTCCGGATGGTCGTCAATTTGCATCGTCTGTCTCCTTTCTTTGTTTTAAAACAGTAGAAAATCCCACCATAAAATGGCAGGATTAAAAAACTAAATATCTGTTTTTTCGTTCAAGCTTTAACTCCATAGGGCAATGTAATGAGCTTAGTCTTGGCCTTCGCGACCAGAACTGTTGACCAACGAGTAGTGTCTCCACTGCTTTGCGGTAGTCATCCGTATCCCTATGGTAGCCTCACCTACCGTCTTCTTTTTCAGTATAAACCTTTAAAATTTAAAAGTCAATCATTTGAGTTGTTTGACTCTTAAATAACTATCAACTCTTTTGGAGCAAGGGTCAATAATTCACAACCTGTCTCTGTAATCAGGATATCATCCTCGATACGAACACCATATTTGCCTTCGATATAGATACCTGGCTCGTCTGTCAAGGCCATACCTGCCTTAATAGTTTCTGTAGAAGTCTGGCTAAAGTATGGTTCCTCATGGATATCCAGTCCAATACCGTGTCCAATACCGTGGGTAAAGTAGTCGCCATAGCCTGCCTCGATGATAATATCACGAGGAATTTTGTCAAAGTCACGGAAACCTAATCCTGCCTTAGCCTGGTCAATCAAGGCTTGGTTGGCTTTTAGAACTGTATTGTAAATCTCTGCTTGCTCGTCGCTGATATGCCCCAGATAGATAGTCCGTGTCATATCACTGACATAGTGGTCATAAAGGCAACCGAAGTCCATGGTAATAGCTTCTCCTAGCTCCACTGGTTTGTGCATTGGATGGGCATGGGGTTTAGAAGAGTTGATACCGCTAGCTAGGATAGTGTCAAAAGACAAGCCAGATGCTCCCAACTCACGCATGCGGAAGTCAAGGAAGTTGGCAATCTCAATTTCAGTCTTTCCTGGTTTGATAAAGTCAAGCGCATCGCGGAAAGCTTGGTCTGAGATAGAACAAGCCTTGCGAATAGCTGCAATCTCCGCTTCATCCTTAATCATTCGAAGACCTTCGACAAACTGAGTTTGTGGAAGCAAGTCAATTCCTTCAAAGGCTGCCTGCATACGGTGGTAATAAGACACTGAAATCTCATCTTCAAAACCAATTCGAGACAAGCCCATATCCTTAACAATTCCTGCAATGACAGCCAATTCATCGCGATCTGCTACGATTTCAAAACCACTGGTTTCTTGCTTGGCTGCAATGATATAGCGAGAGTCTGTCACCAAGACCTGACGGTCACGGCTGATAAAAACTGTTCCATTTGAACCCCAAAAACCAGTCAAATAATAGACGTTTTTAAGGTTGTTGATAATGATACCATCTAGTTCTTTTTCTTGCATTTTCGTTAGAAATGCTTGTACACGTTTATTCATGATGTAACTTTCCTTTCAAATACTGTCCTGTGTAGCTGGCTTCATTGGCCGCTACTTCTTCTGGAGTTCCTGTTGCGATGATGGTTCCACCACCGACACCGCCCTCAGGTCCCAAGTCAATAATATGGTCTGCCGTCTTGATAACATCCAGATTGTGCTCAATGACAAGAACTGTATTGCCATCATCGACAAAGCGAGCTAAAACCTTGAGCAAGCGAGCGATATCCTCGGTATGGAGTCCTGTCGTCGGCTCATCCAGAATGTAGAAAGATTTTCCTGTCGATCGTTTGTGGAGTTCACTAGCCAGCTTCATACGCTGGGCTTCTCCCCCAGAAAGGGTGGTAGCTGGTTGTCCTAGCGTTACATATCCCAGTCCCACATCCTTGATGGTCTGAAGTTTACGTTGAATTTTCGGAATATGTTGGAAAAATTCTACCGCATCGTTAACAGTCATGTCCAAGACCTGCGAGATATTTTTTTCCTTGTAGTGAACTTCTAGGGTTTCACTGTTGTAACGGGTCCCGTGGCAAACTTCACAAGCCACATAAACATCTGGCAAGAAGTGCATCTCAATCTTGATGATCCCGTCACCTGAGCAGGCTTCACAGCGACCACCCTTGACGTTGAAACTGAAACGCCCCTTCTTGTAGCCTCGAATCTTGGCTTCATTTGTCTGGGCAAAGAGGTCACGTATATCGTCAAAAACTCCCGTATAGGTAGCTGGGTTGGACCTCGGCGTTCGTCCGATAGGGCTCTGGTCAATATCAATCAAGCGGTCTACATGCTCAATCCCTGTAATGGTCTTGAATTTACCAGGCTTGTCTGAATTGCGGTTGAGCTTCTGAGCAATAGCTTTTTTGAGAATGCTATTGATGAGGGTCGATTTCCCTGAACCTGATACACCTGTCACCGCGATGAATTTTCCTAGTGGGAAGCGAGCCGTGACATTTTGCAGGTTGTTCTCACGCGCTCCTGTCACCTCGATAAAACGACCATTTCCCACACGGCGCTCGTC
The DNA here is from genome assembly GCA_001914195.1 of Streptococcus mitis. Lineage (GTDB taxonomy): Bacteria > Bacillota > Bacilli > Lactobacillales > Streptococcaceae > Streptococcus > Streptococcus mitis_F. The sequence goes on from MKYF01000039.1 coordinate 89,673, forward strand.
TGGCACTGGAATGGCACGTTTGCCTGACAAGTACTGACCTGTGATAGACTTGCTGTTGCGAGCCACTTGCTTGGGAGTACCTGCAGCAACAATCTCCCCACCAAAAACACCGGCACCGGGACCAACGTCAATCAGATAATCCGCCTCACGCATGGTATCTTCGTCGTGTTCCACCACAATGAGTGTATTACCCAAGTCGCGCATCTTTTTGAGACTAGCAATCAGACGGTCATTATCCCTCTGGTGAAGACCGATTGACGGCTCGTCTAGAATATAAAGAACACCTGATAAGTTAGAACCAATCTGGGTTGCCAAGCGAATACGCTGACTTTCCCCACCTGAAAGGGTTCCTGCTGAACGTGACAGAGTCAGATAGTTTAGACCCACGTTATTAAGGAAGGTCAAGCGGTCCTTGATTTCCTTGAGAATGGGACGAGCAATGATGGCTTCATTTTCAGAAAGAGTCAACTGACTGACTAATTCCAAGTGATCTGCGATAGGCAGGTCTGAAATTTCTCCGATATGTAGCCCTTGCTGACCACCAACACGGACAGACAAGGCCTGGTCATTGAGACGATAGCCGTGACAGGTTCCGCAGGTCAGCTCATTCATATAGAGGCGCATCTGGGTGCGGGTGTAGTCGCTGTTTGTCTCGTGATAGCGACGCTTGATATTATTGACAACTCCCTCAAAAGGAATGTCGATATCGCGCACGCCACCAAATTCATTCTCATAGTGGAAATGGAATTCCTTGCCATCTGAACCGTAAAGAATCAAGTCCTTATCTGCTTCTGACAAGTCCTCAAAAGGAGTATCCATGTCCACTCCAAAGGCTGTCATGGCCTGCTCTAGCATATTTGGATAGTAGTTAGATGAGATAGGATTCCAAGGTGCTAGCGCCCCCTCACGTAGCGTTTTGCTGGCATCTGGCACTACTAAATCAGTATCCACTTCCAGCTTGATGCCCAAACCGTCACACTCACTACAAGAGCCAAAAGGAGCATTGAATGAGAAGAGACGTGGCTCTAACTCTGGAACAGTAAAGCCACAAACCGGACAGGCATAATGCTCAGAGAAGAGCAACTCCGAATCGTCCATGGTGTCGATAATGACATATCCTTCTGCGATACGAAGGGCAGCCTCAATGGAATCAAAGAGACGACTACGAATGCCCTCCTTGATAACGATACGGTCAACCACGACATCAATATTGTGTTGCTTGCTCTTAGATAACTCTGGAACTTCGGTCACATCATAGACTTCCCCATCCACACGAACACGAACATAACCGTCTTTCTGAACCTTCTCAATAACACTCTTATGTTGGCCTTTTTTCTTGCGGATGATTGGAGCTAAAATTTGCAGACGCTGGCGTTCAGGCAACTCCAAAACCTTATCCACGATTTGCTCTACAGAAGAAGCCTTGATAGCTCCATGCCCGTTGATACAGTAAGGTGTCCCCACACGCGCATAGAGGAGACGCAGATAGTCATTGATTTCAGTCGTTGTTCCAACCGTCGAGCGAGGGTTTTTGCTAGTCGTTTTCTGGTCGATGGAAATAGCTGGGCTGAGGCCATCAATGGCATCTACATCAGGCTTCTCCATATTTCCCAAAAACTGACGAGCGTAGGCTGACAAACTCTCCACATAGCGACGTTGTCCCTCCGCATAGAGGGTATCAAAGGCCAGACTGGATTTCCCTGAACCTGACAAGCCAGTCACTACAACCAGCTTATCTCGTGGAATCTCCACATCAATATTTTTTAAATTATGGGCACGCGCCCCATGAATGACAATTTTATCTTGCATCTTTGTTCTTTCTAGTCCATTATTGCTTACCATTATACCAAAAAAAGTGAGATTCTATTACCCAAAAGGCTGAATTTGTAGTATAATAAAAAACTTCTTATTTTATGTTTCCTTAGGGCTTCCTAACCCTTATATCACGCGCTTTTTAACAAAAATCACTAATATTACTTTTTACTACTTGCTCCCCCAAAGTACGCAAAAAGGGGAGCAAAAAAGCCCCACAAAAGGGCTAAGATTTGACGAGTTCAGCAGGCAAGAAACTAGCACGGTCAAACGTGCTTTTTTTATTGCTGGTTGCTGATAGGTATATTATACCATGAAGCGCGTGGTTTATAAGATTATGACCTCACAAAAGCCCCCAGATTCGTTTCTGAGAGCTTCTAGTTTATCCATGGTGTTTTAGTTGTCCAGTACGAAACAAAGCAAAATAAGGGGCGAATATGAAACCTCAGCCTACATTTGCCTACTTATATGCTTCTAGCTCTCCGTTCTGGTGGATTCTCGCAAAGTTTAAGACGGCTATCTGTTTGTATCGGTGGTAGCTAGTGGAGCTAGTACCTGCCATCTCTACGCATTCACTCATTGTTTTCTTTCTCATATAGCAATAATGGATAATAAAGTATTTTCTGGCTCGTTTGTTCTCTATGCTGTTGATGTCGTGGGCGAATATCTCCAGCCCCTCACGGATTGCTTTTTCATGCTCACCGCTCAAATTCCACTGATCAGGTAAGACAAGTTTCCAAGCCTCTTCATCTATCGTAACTTGGTTTTCACTTCCTGCCATCCTCTGGAAACGTAGAAAGTAAGTTATCCGCTCTCTTACGTTCATCATCGTTTTAAACTTATCCAGCTCCATTAGTTCGCTCCTTCCACCTTGCTCAAGTGTTCTATAGCTTCCTGCTTTACTCGATATACTGTAGTCTTTGATTTATCTATTTCCTCAGCAACCTGCCAAGCGTCGAGATTATTCAAGTAAAAAAATCTTAGAACAGAACGCTCAAGCGGATTGGCCAGCTTATCGATCAGCCTAGATATTTCCATTCTCTCTTCAGTAAGTCGCTCAATCCTCTGAAGCGTATCCTCTTTTAGTTTTAGAACACTTATAAGATTGTTCTCAGTCTTGTTCTCTCTGCTCGTCTGCACCCTGCTATGGCTTAGTGTTGGCTTTTTGATAATACCACACTCCAGGGCTTCCAATTCCAAATATAAGCCTTTAATCTCCTTGTTTATCCACTTAACGCCCTCTAGTTTTTCTTTTACCTGCTCTAGTGTCATGCCTCGGCCTCCTCTATGATATAATATTTTTATCGGAATATCACAAAGGAGTCAGCCCTGTGCTGGCTTTTTTTCGTTTTCTCTATGTTCGCTCTAGCTTCAAATGCTTTCCCGTGAGAAAAAATGTACAATGACGGTGTGAAGCTCATAGAAGCGCGTGGGGAGGGAGATAGCCCCCATATCTCCTTATGGTTTGATAAGCAATTAAGGGATGTTTTTATTTCTCTTCTTTCCTTGTCATTCTGCAAGCAATTAAGGCAAGTTATTTCTTTGCTTATCTGCTTGTCATTCTGCAAGGAGTAAATCCGAAATAAGAGGGCTAAAAACTTCGCTTATCTGCTTATCGTTTCTCAGGGAGTTAAGGAGGGTTATTATTACTCTTATCTGCTTGATAAATGATAGGGGAATATAGCCACTTTCTCGGCGTTCGCTCGGAGTTCAACACACATAACCCTGCCATTTGTCAGGCATATTTACTGCCACTACCTAACCAAAACCTTACCATTTTTTGGAACGCTCTACTTACTTAAATCCTTGATATATCTAGCTTTTTTAACATTCAAACCGTCTAATATGTAGTATTTGTTCGTTTTGTAAATTGCACACTACTTCATATTGTCTCACAATCTCGAACCATTCATCCAAAATCTATCCCCTTTTTTAGTATACTTCAAAAACTTCTTATAGTGCTTATGATACCTGTCACGCTTCATATACTTTGGTCTTTCAGGGAAACCATCAAACATATATCCACCACGTCTAGGACTCCACCCTGGTTCTACCTTTCTAGCTTCCCTAAGCGCAAGCTCCCAGTAATATTGGCAATCCGTTTTACTGCGGTTCAGGGTACTCTTGTGGATATCTAGACAAGTACCGCAACTAAAATACAAATACCGTTTATAAAGCAACCTACACCGTCTCCCACAATCAGGGCAAAGAAAGAAATATCGATTACCTCCCTTAGTTCCTGCTATTCTGTCTAATTCAAATGACTCTCCACCAAAATCAATCATTAAACTATCCAAATCAATTTCTAAACGTTGACCGTCCAACTCGGCTATACCCTTAGTTATTCCTCTCAGCTTCATTGGTTTAGTGATTGTTTCTATTGCTAACTGCTTCATTATTTCCCTCTATATGGAAAAACCCAAAACTATTGGGTTCAGTAGTAGTGAAACCACAAAAAGAGGCAATGCCCCTTTGCTACTATTCTTCACTGAGTAAGCCACTTACTACCACATCACGGACAAATTGAGCTTGTTTTTCTTTGGGTAGTTGCAAAGCTTCAAGTAAAGACTCTAGAACTTGCTTGTCAGTTCCTGCAATCAACTTCTTAATGATATTCTGGAATTGTCCTTCCAAGTACTCGCAAAAATGTATCCGCTGTGCTTGTGTCGGCTGCACTGGTACTGGTGAACTATCTGCAATCAGCAAGAAGCAGGCTTCCGCGATTTGGGCGAATAACTTTGCACGCGCTTCAGGGTGTCTGTATAACTCATAGGCGTTTATGCTGGTGTCTTCCGTTCGGAGCTTCTCACCTAGTTCAATCAGTTTAGGCGTATCTTCAAGACATACTGGTGTTGCATCCGCCATAAAATCGTCACGTTTACGGTTGAGTTCCTCCAGTTCCTGATCTGCCTGTTCAAAGTATATTTGTTCTGTCATGGGATTCCTCCTTTTCTCTGGCTAAAAATTGCGTTTCATCCTCTTGTCTTGGATGTCTGTCATGTTATATACATTCCCCTCTGATCGTTTTCCAATTCGACTGACTAGCTTATCATTATAGATTCTAGCTAGCTCTTTGCCGTTGTGGTTGGTGTTGATGATAGTTGTTTCCCGCTTATCAAAAACCTTGAAAAGAAAGGTCTGTACCCAATTATTAGCCTCATCTTTTCGGCTATTCATAACGCTTTCTGTGCCTAGATCATCAATAAAGAGATAGTCAACCTCGGTCAGCAACTTCAAGGCGTCATACTCTGTAAAATCACTCTGTCTATACTGCCAACCTGACTGAATGCGCGTGATAATCTCAGTAATACTGACAAAAAGCACACTCTTAGGCTCATTCCTAGACTTATAGCCCTCGTTAATGGCTTTGGCCATAGAATAGCATAAATGACTTTTTCCAGTACCTGGATTGCCCATAATTAGCGTGTTTCCTGTCATACCGTTTAGGTACTCCTTAGCTTGTTTGATAGCAAACTCCTTGGCCTCGTGTTCCTCTTTTGTCTCGGCTTTGAAAGTGCTAAAAGAGGCCTCTCTCAGCTCATTTGATACCGTACTTTCACGCGCTAGCACATCATAGGTTGAAGAGTCCAGATCATGGCCCAGGGCTTTTTCTATGCCCTCTAGCTCCATCTGTTTGATGTTCCCCCTAGTACATTCCATGCAGTAGGGTGATGTATAACCATCTGGCTTTTTGAATTGTACTAGGTTAATCTGATGGGTTGGGCAAAGCTCATCAGTGACCTTTATTTTTTCATTGAGCTGGTCTGTATTCAGTAATTCCATTGTTTCTCCTCTCCGTCAGTAGATAAACGGATCTTGAATATCATCGTCAGACTGACCTTGTTTCTTTTGCTGAAACAGTCTCTGTTCATCTTCGACTTGTACCATGGTTCTAATACCATTCTGTCTCCAGTTCTTGAGTATTGAATTGATATAGCTAAAAGATCGCTTGCCGTTATCTGCAGCCTTGTCTATAGCAATCTTGATAACCTCTAGCTCCATACCGTCAAGAGTGAGATAGTCAGTCAGTATTTGATATTGTTGCCCATCCATAACCCCTATACGCTTTTGGTAATAGTTAGAAATTTCAGCAGTAGGAGCAGAAGAAGTTTTTTTCTCTATCTCTTCTTCTATCTCTATCTCTTCTTCTATCTCTATCTCTTTTTCTTTCTCTATCTCTGTCTTACATGTAGTTAACAATGTAAGATTGTCAGATGACATTGTAAGATTTTCCTTTTGTTCTCGTTGCTGTTTCCGATATTCTCGCATGTATGCTGCTTGGTTGGTTTCCTGCTGTACCAAGGCTTTTGCCTGCGGTAGTTCTGCGTTTTTATCTTCATCAACTTGTATTAGACCACACTTAGTAAAGTATGCCATGGTCATATCTATATCATCTTCCGATACGTCTAATTTTAGGGCTAACTCTTCCTTGAGATTGTCAAAGTAACCCTCATAGTATAAAATACAGTCACTTTCTAAGCTCTCTAGCATGAGCCTAATATAAATCACCGTCATAGTGTACCCACCAGGTACCGTTTTTAGTCTCTTGATAAAAATATTATCAAAAAATTTCTTATCAATTTTTAGCCAAAAATATATTTTAGTTTTTGCCATTCTCCACCCCCATAAACTTCCAGATGTCCGTAACTTTGTAATAGATTTTCCTAGTATCTTCTAGTGGGGGCTGGTATCGTCTTAGCCCTGCTTTTTCCCACTTTTGGAGTGTCATATATTTTATATCTAACTCGTCCATGACTTCCTGGGCTGATATTAAACCTGTCAGTCGTGGTTTGACTGTATCACGCGCTTCCAGGTATCTTTCCACTACCTCCAGAATGCCATGCGCTAGGTCTTGCTCACTTTCTCGGCTTAGGCTAAACATATCCGCCCACCTCCTTCAAGGTTTCTTTGTAGCTCTCTAAATCAGCATTTAAAAGGACAGTTAGGCGTTTCTGTTCTTCCTGTACTTGGTTATAGAATGCTTTTGCTCCGTCCAGTAACTCCTCTTTGTTAGCAGGGATAAAATATCCTCTAAATGTCCCATGGCGAACCCCAACAATAGGAACACTATGGCGCGTGATTAGACGGCTGATAATATCTTGCACGGTTCTTTCTGCTAGCTTAGTGATCAGGCTGATTTCTGCCCCTGTTATGGAGTTTTCAGCCCCTACCTTGATTAGTCTTAATACTCGTTTGTCATTCTCTGATAGACTCATTCAGTGCCTCCGTAAACTCTTACCCCTGCAAGCTGGATATATCGCCCATATTCAGGGTTTAAATCCTCGCTAGGTGTTTCTATCGTCTGTTGGTTTTCTCGCTCAAATTGGGCGCTTTTTTTGCGGTCTCGGTGGTTTAGATAAAGCAGTAAGCCAATCAGTACCACCATAGAGATTACCGCCTGTGTATTGGTCAAATCTAATTCATTCATGTCATGCCCTCGCTTTATAGTTCTTGATGTAGTCCACTTGATCAGTTCGCTCCATCTTCAGGAAGTCTTCCACCTCTTCGGTGCTTACTTTTCGATCTACAAAATCAGCAATAAACTGGAAGAGGTTCGGATTTCTCTCCTTGATTTCAGCCATTTGTTTATCAAATTCTGCTTGTGTCATATTGTTTAGGTCTAGTGTCATTGCATTGCCTCCAGCTCTTTAGCGTTGTCATTGTTCAAAAGCAAAAATGCTATTTCATTTAGACGATCGTATAGCTTTTCATTCTGGGCGTATGCTGTATCAGTGTATTTTTTAGCAAGCCATAAGAACGTGGTTGTATCTTTCTGTAGTGCAAACTCAAGCCCTTCAAGAGCTAGGTTATTCATTTCTAAAACATTCATGATGTCGGTTAATTCGTTCCCTAATTCTGCTAGTTTCTTAGCCGATAATAGAACTTGTTGGCTTGATGTTGCTTTTTTTGTTGTCATGTTTTTTACCTCTTTTTCTATCTTTTTATACTTGCCACGATGGCTTTTTAATGCTTTTTTTCTTGTACTGAAGTTCCTCACACTCAAAGTTGGGCGAAGGCGAGTGTGGGGATTTTGAATGGTTGTTTCTTATACATTTTTTCTTGTAATTCCTAACCTCACGCTCAGAAGTTTGCCGACCGAGAGCGTGGGGCTTTTTAATGCCTTTTACTATCCAGATTATCCTCACGCTCTGAGTCGCCAAATTGAAAGCGTGAGAAAGTACCAGTTTTAAGAGTTGGCGCTCTCCGTATGGTCAAATTGCCCTAAATATGCTATAATCTAGGTATAAATCTTTACTAAAACCTCTTTGATAATAGCTTGCCTGCTTTTTGTTAAATTCGTTTTAGTGTTAGTGTGAAAGGCTCTGCGGTGTGGTTATTGCTAAGCCTTTTTTGTTGCAATCACGCGCTTCTCTGGCGTGTTTTTTTATTTCTGAATGCCATAGCTTTGATTTCCTGATAACTCATATTCAAGCCAATCATGGCTATTACCATATCCTCAAATGCCTGGTATTGCTCCAGCTCGTCACTGGTCAAGCTATCAATACCGTTATAGCCCCCACGTTCTTCCCTTAACTGCTTAGCGTTCCTGTCGGTTACTGCTTTTAGTAGCAGGTTGTTCATGGTGCTATGCGCGTGCTTTGGGGCTTGTTCCCAGTTCTCAATACTGTCATGCAAGGTTTTTCTTTTTGGCTTTTCTAGCGCCCTCTGCATACGAAACTTAGAAAGTTCCTCACGCATTTCAAAGAAGGCTTTGACTAGGTTCATTTTGAATTTACGAACTGGTCCAGTATTCTTTAGATAAGTGATCAGCAAGGTCGCTTGTTGCTCATTCAAGCGATAGATTTTCATTGGTCGCCCTCGCCCATCTAATTTACGGATTTCAAATCCGATTATTCCGTAGCTTTCAAAATCCTCTTGATGATTTCTTATTAAGCTTTGTACTGTATCGTGTTTAACCTCAGCGCATTCAGCAATGATCTCGCTTGTAGTATACGGCTCTTTCTTGCCGTCCATGTAAACAATGTTCATGGTGTCCCTCCTAATCTTCAACGGTAAGTAGTTCGTCAATGGTAACGCCTAGATACTCGGCTACCTTTTGCAAGGTTTCAATATCTGGGCGCTTTGTGCGTTCATAGTATAGTGATATGAGTGCGCTTTTTGATATGCCTGTTGCCTTGTGAACGTCACTAACTTTTTTACGTTGTTTTGCTAATATGACACGAAAATTATTGTTCATATCGTCAACCCCTCTCGTTATTATTCTATGCAATAATTATCGCATAGAATAATAATAACCAATAAAAAATAAATTGTCAACAAAAAAATTATTCTTTGCGATAATTTTTTATTGTGTATTTCAGAAGATAATTGTAAAATGTATCTAAGGAGGGATGGTTGTGATAAAAAATAATTTAGCAAATATCTTGAAGACAAAAGAAAAAACAGCTGCATGGCTATCAGTTAAAACTGGAATAACTCCAGCAGCCTTGTCTAAAATTGTTAATAACAGCAGTACAAAAATAGATTACATAACATTAAATAAAATTTGTTTGGCGCTAAAAATAGAACCAAAGGATTTTTTTGACTTTTTACCCTATGATTACGAAGTAGAAAGTATATACGATAATAAAGATATAAAAGTTTCTCTAAAATCATTTGAATTAGATGAAAAGCCTAACAGTTCTCAAATAGAGAGTTTGGATTTTTATCAGCATCAAGCAGATAATATAGATATTGAAGTTAGTTGTGATTTTGGGTTAGAAGTTAATTTTATGAATACCCCAATGGGAGATAATTTTAGTATCTGGTATATTTCAGCTTACTTTTATGATTTGGATTATAATTCATTTACTGTTAGCATAGATATTGATGATGATAGTATAGGCTTTCTAAAAAAATACATTGCACCATATGATAAGGGCGAATTATTTAAAATAATTAAGCGTGAAATAATTTCAAAAATTCAATCCAATTATTTCGATTGGTTCGAAAATCAATATGGAAAAGTTAGTAAAGAAGAATATGGATTTTTAAAATCATTAAATTGGTGGATTGGTGAAGGTACTCAGGATTACAAAGTGAATGATGAAGATATTCAAATAATGATTGATATTGAAAAGAAAGACTAACCCACGCGCCACAATGTTCAACAATCCTGAAGCGCGTGCTTTCTCGTGGTTCGCTCGTGCTTCAACTAAAAACCCCATTGTTGAGCATTTTGTTGATGTCAACAAATGTCAACCACTTACAATGTTTTAGAAAGGATACTTTATTATGGAACTTCAACAGTACGATGAATTAACTTTTGAAAATATCAAACACATAGACGAAAATGGAGTAGAATTTTGGTACGCCAGAGAACTACAAACCATTCTAGAATATATGGAGTGGCGTAACTTTAACCAAGTTATAGACAAAGCAAAAATAGCCTGTGAAAACTCCGGAAAGCGCGTGGTTGCCAATTTTGTTGACGTCAACAAAACTGTACAACTTAATTTTGGAACGCGAGAAATTGCAGATATTAAACTCTCTCGCTATGCCTGCTATTTGATTGTCCAAAATGGCGACCCTAGAAAAGAGGTCATTGCACTAGGGCAATCATATTTTGCTATTAAAACCCGTCAGCAAGAACTACACGATGATTTTAATCAACTTACTGAAGATCAGAAACGCATTGCTATCCGTGATGAAATAAAACATCACAATAAATCATTATCTGAATCTGCTGGCAATGCTGGCGTTAAGAACTTTGGCCGATTTCACAACTCAGGATACAAGGGGTTATATGGTGGGCTAACTATGCAGGATATTCATAACCTCAAAGAACTAAACGAAGGGGAGCATATTCTGGATTTTATGGGGAGTGCTGAATTAGCTGCTAATTTATTCCGTGCCACTCAGACCGACGAAGTTCTACGACGTAGAAACATAAAAGGCGAAGATCTCGCAAATGATACCCATTTCAACGTAGGCCGAACCATTAGAAATACCATGAAAGAACTTGGAACAACCATGCCGGAGAATCTCCCTACTCCTCGTGAAAGTATACAAGAGTTAAAAAATAAACAGAAAGAACTTGAAAAACAAGCCGATAATAACCAACTTTCGCTCTTTGATGATATGTAATAGTGGGCAATATTAGCCCCATATCCGCCTTGTTCCCTACTCTGGTATTATTTATTTACCGTCTGACCATTTAAAATCGAATACAGGGCAATCTGTGAAGCCCTAGCATGATATAAAACCTTTTTGATAATGGCTTGCCTGCTGATGTATTTTAGAAAGGTTTAAATCATGAAGATCACTGAAGTTATAAAAAAAGACGGTAGTAAAGTCTATCGTGCTAATGTATATCTAGGAGTTGACCAGGTTACAGGAAAGAAAGTCAAAACTAAGGTAACGGGGCGGACACAAAAGGAAGTAAAACAGAAAGCCAATCAAGAAAAAATTACTTTCCAGAAAGACGGTTGTACTAGACAAAAGGCTAGCACCATAAAAAACTATCAAGAATTAGCCAATCTCTGGTTAGAAAGTTATAAGAATACGGTTAAGCCAAACACTCAAGGCAATGTTAGAAAGTTAATTGATAATCATATATTGCCCATTTTCGGGGCTTACAAGCTCGATAAGCTCACTACTCCACTTATCCAGTTCATTATCAACAAACTTGCTGACAAGACCAATAGAGGGGAAAAAGGGGCTTTTCTACACTATGACAAGATACATGCTTTAAACAAACGTATCTTACAGTATGGCGTAACCATGCAAGCTATACCGTCCAATCCTGCGCGTGATGTTGTTTTACCTCGTAACACTCAGAAAGCAAAGCGGAAAAAAGTAAAGCACTTTGAAAATCAAGAACTAAAAAAGTTTCTTGGTTATCTCGATAATTTAAATAGCGATAGATATCGTTACTACTATGAGACAACGCTCTATAAGTTCCTATTGGCTACTGGTTGCCGTATCAATGAAGCTTTAGCTCTTTCATGGTCTGATATAGATTTAGATAATGCCGTGGTACATGTTACCAAAACACTAAATCGGGATCTAGAAATCAATAGCCCAAAATCTAAGGCTAGTTATCGGGATATAGATATAGATCAAGCGACTGTTAGCATGCTAAAGCAGTACAAACTGCGCCAAACTAAAGAGGCTTGGAAGATAGGACAACGTGAAAGCGTGGTATTTTCTGATTTCATTCATGAGTATCCTAGCAGTTCAAGACTTAAAAGAAGATTGCAAACACATTTTAAGCGTGCTGATGTTCCTAACATTGGCTTTCATGGATTCCGTCACACTCACGCTAGTCTCTTGCTTAACTCTGGAATACCATACAAGGAACTCCAGTACCGCCTAGGTCATTCCACTTTATCAATGACCATGGATATATATAGTCACCTCTCAAAAGAGAACGCAAAAAAAGCAGTATCATTCTACGAAACTGCACTAAAAGCACTATAGGGGGAGCAAAAAGGGGAGCAAATTTAAAAATCAACATTTCAAGACAAAGTAAAAATCCAATAGCAACAGGTTTTTTGTTAGATTTATTTTGAAAAAGGCCGATTTTGTAGTATAATAGTACGGTGTGAAAAAATCTGAAAAATGAGAAAGGATAAGGGATATGAAACAAGTTTTTCTCTCTACAACAACTGAATTTAAAGAGATCGATACACTTGAACCGGGTACTTGGATCAATCTCGTCAATCCGACTCAAAATGAATCACTCGAAATCGCCAACGCCTTCGATATCGATATTGCCGATCTTCGAGCACCGCTCGATGCGGAAGAAATGTCTCGTATTACGATTGAAGACGAGTATACCCTGATTATCGTTGACGTGCCGGTCACAGAAGAAAGAAATAATCGCACCTACTACGTAACCATCCCGCTTGGTATTATCATCACTGAGGAAACCATTATCACTACGTGTTTGGAACCATTACCGGTCCTTGATGTCTTTATCAACCGTCGTTTGCGTAATTTCTACACTTTCATGCGTTCTCGTTTTATCTTCCAGATTCTCTATCGCAATGCAGAACTTTACCTAACAGCCCTTCGTTCAATCGACCGTAAGAGTGAGCAAATCGAAAGTCAACTGCATCAATCAACTCGTAATGAAGAGTTGATTGAGCTCATGGAATTGGAAAAAACCATCGTCTATTTCAAGGCTTCCCTCAAAACAAATGAGCGTGTGATTAAGAAATTAACCAGCTCCACCAGCAATATCAAGAAATACCTTGAGGACGAAGACCTGCTTGAAGATACCCTGATTGAAACCCAACAGGCCATCGAGATGGCAGACATTTATGGAAACGTCTTGCATTCTATGACAGAGACCTTTGCCTCTATCATTTCTAACAACCAGAACAACATCATGAAAACCTTGGCCCTTGTGACCATCGTTATGTCCATCCCAACCATGGTCTTTTCTGCCTACGGGATGAACTTTAAGGATAATGAAATCCCCCTAAACGGCGAGCCGAATGCCTTCTGGTTAATTGTCTTTATCGCCTTTGCTATGAGTGTCTCGCTCACTCTCTATCTCATCCATAAAAAATGGTTCTAAGAGGAGTTCCTATGTCTCAGATTGATCTACAAAAATTAACTAAGAAAAACCAAGAGTTTGTCCACATTGCTACCCAACAATTCATCAAAGATGGAAAAACAGATGCTGAAATCAAGGCTATTTTTGAGGAAGTTATTCCCCAAATCCTTGAGGAGCAAGCCAAGGGTACGACTGCTCGTTCCCTCTATGGCGCACCGACCCACTGGGCTCATAGTTTCACTGTCAAGGAACAATATGAAAAAGAGCATCCAAAGGAAAATGACGATCCGAAACTCATGATTATGGACTCAGCTCTTTTCATCACTAGCCTCTTTGCCCTCGTCAGCGCCCTCACAACCTTCTTTGCGGCAGATCAAGCTTTCGGCTATGGTTTGATTACTCTTCTATTAGTTGGACTGGTTGGTGGATTTGCCTTCTACTTGATGTACTACTTTGTTTACCAATACTATGGACCAGATATGGACCGCAGTCAACGTCCACCTTTCTGGAAATCTGTACTAGTTATCCTAGCTTCTATGTTCCTTTGGTTGCTTGTCTTCTTTGCGACAAGCTTCCTACCAGCTAGCCTTAACCCAGTACTTGCTCCATTGCCACTGGCTATTATCGGAGCAGTCCTCCTAGCCCTTCGCTTCTATCTCAAGAAACGCTTGAACATCCGTAGCGCAAGTGCAGGACCAACACGCTATTAAGAAGAATGATAAAAGCAACTGCAGATGCGGTTGCTTTTTTACTACTTTCTTGATTTAAAAGTATTCTTCTGACATCCCACATAGTTTTCTCTCATCTTTTATGATAAAATAGGCTCATCCTCAATGAAAATCAAAGAGCAAACTAGGAAGCTAGCCGCAGGCTGTACTTGAGTACGGCAAGGCAAAGCTGACGTGGTTTGAAGAGATTTTCGAAGAGTATCAATCTATTTCTAGGAGGATACAATATGATTTCTACTATTGGTGTTGTTAGTTTGTCTAGTGGCATTATCGGAGAGGACTTTGTCAAACACGAAGTGGACTTGGGTGTCCAACGTCTCAAGGACCTGGGACTCAATCCTATCTTTTTGCCCCATTCGTTAAAAGGATTAGACTTTATCAAGGACCATCCTGAAGCTCGTGCAGAGGATTTGATTCATGCCTTTTCTGATGATAGCGTCGACATAATCCTATGCGCCATTGGTGGAGACGATACCTATCGTTTATTGCCCTACCTTTTTGAAAATGACCAACTACAGAAGGTTATCAAACAGAAGATTTTTCTTGGCTTCTCAGATACAACCATGAACCATCTCATGTTGCATAAACTAGGAATCAAGACTTTTTATGGTCAATCCTTCTTAGCAGACATTTGTGAGTTAGACAAAGAAATGTTGCCATATAGCCTTCACTACTTTAAAGAATTGATTGAGACGGGAAGAATCTCAGAAATCCGCCCTAGTGACGTCTGGTATGAGGAACGAACTGACTTCAGTCCCAAGGCTCTGGGAACACCTCGTGTCAGTCATGCAAATACCGATTTTGAGTTGTTGCAAGGAAATGCCCAATTCGAGGGAAAAATCCTCGGTGGTTGCCTCGAATCCCTCTATGATATCTTTGACAATTCTCGATACGCAGATAGCACGGAGCTCTGCCAAAAATACAAACTTTTCCCTGACTTATCAGACTGGGAAGGAAAAATCCTCTTGCTAGAAACAAGCGAAGAAAAGCCTGAGCCGAAAGACTTCAAAAAGATGTTACAAACTTTAAAGAACACTGGTATATTCAAGGTCATCAGTGGACTCTTGGTCGGGAAACCTATGGATGAAACTTTCTATGACGACTATAAAGAGGCACTATTGGATATTATTGACAGCAATATCCCGATTATCTATAATCTAAATGTCGGCCACGCAACTCCAAGAGCAATTGTACCCTTCGGAGTTCACACCTATGTAGATGCAAAGGAGCAAATCATTCGCTTTGACTATAACAAAAAATAAATAGTTTCTCTATTTTTGTGCTTTTGTATTCGTTTTCGTTACAATTTGTATCTGAATTTATTGCATTTCGCTAATTTCTATGATATCCTTTTGAAGGAGGTGTATATGACAAAACAAAAAATTAATCGAATCGTAGGTTCTATTGGTGCCTTTATTGGAATTATAGTATTTATTGCCTACATACCTCAAATTATCGCTAATTTACAGGGAAATAAAGCTCAACCATTTCAACCTTTATCAGCTGCTATATCTTGCTTAATCTGGGTTATTTATGGATGGACAAAGGAACCTAAGAAGGATTGGATACTAATCATTCCAAATTCAGCTGGTGTTATTTTAGGTGGAATCACTTTTTTGACTTCACTCTAACAAATCTAATAGTATATATAAAAAGCTGGGAAAAATTTCTCAGCTTTTTTCTATATTCTCAGATATGCTAGTTACCTGTACATACTAATGACCGCTTTTCCACTCACAATCATTCTCATGGTCATCAACCAGACCTGCAGCCTGTAGAAAAGACAAGACGGCGACTGGGCCTGTGAACTTGAAGCCTCGTTTTTTGAGATCTTTGGCTAATTTCTCAGATAAAGCGGTTTTAGCTGGGGCTTGGCGGTAATCGGGAACATCGTTAACAATCGTTTTCCCCTCAACAAAAGACCAAAGATAGGCATCAAAAGAGCCATGGTCTTCCTGTAGTCGTAGAAAGGCTTGGGCGTTAGCGCGTGTAGCAAAAATCTTGGCTCTATTTCGGATGATGGCTGGATTATCCAGCAAGTCTTCCAATTCAGTATCGGTCATTTCTGCGACCGCTTGAATTTGATAGCCATAAAATGCTTCTCGGAAAGCTTGACGTTTGTTGAGCACCGTTTCCCAAGACAGACCATGTTGAGGCGGTAAGTTTGCTAGTCAAGGAGTAAAACGACGAAGATTAGCATTTACTTCCGCCCATGCGATAGCTGTCCGTGATTGACAAGTGCTAGCACGCAGACAGAACGGAGATAGCGAACCGCTGAGTGTGTCGCTCTGCTCGTAAAAGCTTAGAAACCTTTGAACGAAAGGGATAATGAAAGCCTTGATTGCAAGGCTTTTTGCTTTATGGTGGGTAAGTATCAGAGTGAGAAAATTTTTGGAATGAGTAGAAGTGATAGCTAGAAATTATCAGTTTCTATTTCCATTTACCCTGTGGGTACGTGTTTGTTTCCATTGACAAGGAGTTTGTGGGAATAGAAATGTACCCACCTTGTTTGAATCAAGTGAAGTGTAGTTGAAGGAAATCTGTTGAAAGCAATACTTCATTTTACCGAATAAGTAATAATTTAGGCAACTTCAAATCGATTAAAAAAAACTATTTTAAAGGTTAAGAGTAGACAAAAATTGTCCACTCTTTTTTGCAAACTCAATTTATCAATAAATGAAATGAGGGAATGTAAAATGAAATATTTTGAGGTTGAGTTAGAAAATCCTGATGAATTTTTAAAACTACAAACAGAAGATTTTGTGAAAGCTAATCGCTTGCTACTAAGGAAGATAATCCAGAGCGTTACAGTCTATGAAGAAAACTTCGTCATATCCTTTAAATCTGGCATCGAATTGGAAGTATGAGTCTCATTCCATAACTTTTATATTGAACATATCATCTTGTTGTGTTATACTATAAATTGATATAAACAAAGATGTAGGAGGAACCGAAACTATGACAGCCTCAATGCGTTTAAGATAAGCTGGCAATAAAAAAAGCAGAATCTATACCCGATGATAGGCTTTTTTGTTGTGCTTATTTATACGATATTGAGCATTCATTAGTTACGGTGAGGATATTGGTTATTTAACTATACCTTTATTTAACTATGTCTTTAATATGAATGTTTCCAAATTGTATGTATGCAGACCAAAAGCCACATTGTGGGGTTTGGCCTGCATTTTTTATTGCCTAGAATGCTATTCAAAATAGAAATTCAAGCAAAATAATATGCAGGAGATAATATAAATGGAAAAATACAACAATTGGAAACGAAAATTTTATGCAATATGGGCAGGGCAAGCAGTATCATTAATCACTAGTGCCATCCTGCAAATGGCGATTATTTTTTACCTTACAGAAAAAACAGGATCTGCGATGGTCTTGTCTATGGCTTCATTAGTAGGTTTTTTACCCTATGCGATTTTGGGACCTGCCATTGGTGTGCTAGTGGATCGTCATGATAGGAAGAAGATAATGATTGGTGCCGATTTAATTATCGCAGCAGCTGGTGCAGTGCTTGCTATTGTTGCATTCTGTATGGAGCTACCTGTCTGGATGATTATGATAGTATTGTTTATCCGTAGCATTGGAACAGCTTTTCATACCCCAGCACTCAATGCGGTTACACCACTTTTAGTACCAGAAGAACAGCTAACGAAATGCGCAGGCTATAGTCAGTCTTTGCAGTCTATAAGCTATATTGTTAGTCCGGCAGTTGCAGCACTCTTATACTCCGTTTGGGATTTAAATGCTATTATTGCCATCGACGTATTGGGTGCTGTGATTGCATCTATTACGGTAGCAATTGTACGTATACCTAAGCTGGGTAATCAAGTGCAAAGTTTAGAACCAAATTTCATAAGGGAGATGAAAGAAGGAGTTGTGGTTCTGAGACAAAACAAAGGATTGTTTGCCTTATTACTCTTAGGAACACTATATACTTTTGTTTATATGCCAATCAATGCACTATTTCCTTTAATAAGCATGGAACACTTTAATGGAACGCCTGTGCATATTTCTATTACGGAAATTTCCTTTGCATTTGGGATGCTAGCAGGAGGCTTATTATTAGGAAGATTAGGGGGCTTCGAAAAGCATGTATTACTAATAACAAGTTCATTTTTTATAATGGGGACCAGTTTAGCCGTTTCGGGAATACTTCCTCCAAATGGATTTGTAATATTCGTAGTTTGCTGTGCAATAATGGGGCTTTCGGTGCCATTTTATAGCGGTGTGCAAACAGCTCTTTTTCAGGAGAAAATTAAGCCTGAATATTTAGGACGTGTATTTTCTTTGATCGGAAGTATCATGTCACTTGCTATGCCAATTGGGTTAATTCTTTCTGGATTCTTTGCTGATAAAATCGGTGTAAATCATTGGTTTTTACTATCAGGTATTTTAATTATTGGCATTGCTATAGTTTGCCAAATGATAACTGAGGTTAGAAAATTAGATTTAAAATAAACAATATTGGAGGAAATGTTATGGAATTAATATTAAAAGCAAAAGACATTCGTGTGGAATTCAAAGGACGCGATGTTTTAGATATAAATGAATTAGAAGTATATGATTATGACCGTATTGGTTTAGTAGGAGCAAATGGTGCTGGAAAAAGCACTTTACTCAGGGTACTTTTAGGAGAATTAACTCCCCCAGGATGTAAAATGAATCGTCTGGGTGAACTTGCCTATATTCCCCAGTTGGACGAAGTAACTCTGCAGGAGGAAAAAGATTTTGCACTTGTAGGCAAGCTAGGTGTTGAGCAATTAAATATACAGACTATGAGCGGTGGTGAAGAAACAAGGCTTAAAATAGCACAGGCCTTATCGGCACAGGTTCATGGTATTTTAGCGGATGAACCTACGAGCCATTTAGACCGTGAAGGAATTGATTTTCTAATAGGACAGCTAAAATATTTTACAGGTGCACTGTTAGTTATTAGCCATGACCGCTATTTTCTTGATGAAATAGTAGATAAAATATGGGAACTGAAAGATGGCAAAATCACTGAGTATTGGGGAAACTATTCTGATTATCTTCGTCAGAAAGAGGAAGAACGTAAGAGCCAAGCTGCAGAATACGAACAATTTATTGCGGAACGTGCCCGATTGGAAAGGGCTGCGGAGGAAAAGCGAAAACAGGCTCGTAAAATAGAACAGAAGGCAAAAGGTTCTTCAAAGAAAAAAAGTACTGAAGACGGAGGGCGTTTAGCTCATCAAAAATCAATAGGAAGTAAGGAAAAAAAGATGTATAATGCTGCTAAAACCCTAGAGCACAGGATTGCGGCCTTAGGAAAAGTAGAAGCTCCGGAAGGCATTCGCAGAATTCGTTTCAGGCAAAGTAAAGCATTGGAGCTCCATAATCCATACCCTATAGTCGGTGCAGAAATTAATAAAGTATTTGGGGATAAGGCTCTGTTTGAAAATGCATCTTTTCAAATTCCGTTAGGAGCAAAAGTGGCGTTAACTGGTGGTAATGGAATCGGAAAAACAACTTTAATCCAAATGATCTTAAACCATGAAGAAGGAATTTCTATTTCGCCTAAGGCAAAAATAGGTTACTTTGCACAGAATGGTTACAAGTACAACAGTAATCAGAATGTTATGGAGTTTATGCAGAAGGATTGTGACTACAATATATCAGAAATTCGTTCAGTGCTAGCATCTATGGGGTTCAAACAGAACGATATTGGAAAAAGTTTATCTGTTTTAAGCGGTGGAGAAATTATAAAATTGTTGCTTGCTAAAATGCTCATGGGTAGATATAACATCCTAATAATGGATGAACCCAGTAACTTCCTTGACATACCAAGTTTAGAGGCTTTGGAAATACTAATGAAGGAGTACACCGGAACTATCGTGTTTATCACCCACGATAAACGATTACTCGAAAATGTAGCAGATGTAGTTTATGAAATTAGAGATAAGAAAATAAATCTGAAACATTAAATTTAAGGTAGTCGCTGGTCAGTATAGTCTGTTCTGGTTGGCGACTCCATTGTTAAAGAGTATAAAGACTTTAGATTTTATGAATATTAAAAATAGGAACAGTCAATTGAACTGCTCCTATTTTTCTGCTAAATATATTGTAGTTTTCTTATATGTATAATGATAGATTAGCGGATTCTCATCTACGGTACTTACTTCAAATATGAAGAAGTGATCGCGGTTATCTCTGGACTTTTCCTTATTGAGGACAAAGTAATTCTTACGTGAAGTCGCCATTGTTTTTAGGATATCATCAGTTAGGAAGGTCAATGGAATATTCATGTTAGAGTAGCGGTAGAAGTCACGTTCAAAATCTTGGTAGCTCTCGCTATAATAGTCCATTTGTAGGTGATTACGCTGAAACTCAAGCTGATTCATAGAGCACCTCCTCGACAAGTTCAATACTAATAATGTCTTTTAATTTCAAATTGATGTGACCTGTTGTAGTTTTTATCAAAATGAAATCTTTGGTCAGACTTGGTATTGTTCCAGTGTAGGAAACACGCTTGTTTTTTTCAATCACTTGAATGCGTGTGCGTAGCTGCCCGGCGTATACTTGACTGAGGAGTAATAATTTCTTCTCTAGTGATAAGTCAGACATGTACGTTACTTTGTTTGTATCATCAGAGAGTGCTGATGCATGTTCAGATAGGAAAAAGCCCATCCATTTTTGCATCTTTGTATCCTGGTACTCTCTTGCTGATTGAAATGGTAAATATGAACGGTCAATCATATCAAATCCTTTCTATGCAGAGGCAAGGGTATTTTTATCAAATTGAATCGTAAAACCTTGAATTCCCCCACCTGTGTAACATTCTTTAAAGCGATTGATTACCTCAGTATAGATTATCACAGATGAGCTTGTTGGCTTAATGCTAAATGTAAATTCCAATGGTAATCGGTTTTCAGATTTAGCATGTACTAGTCGTATCGATATTTCAGTTGTTTTGAGTTTTCTCTGACGAAGTTTTGAAGTTGCTGTTTCAACGATTCCATGTAAAAATCTTTCAAGCATTTCAATATCATTACATCCTTTGCTACGGATTTCTGAAAATTGTACTGTATTTTTTTCTTGTTTCATTTTAATCCCTCCAATCCACCCGCGGAATGACCACCGATAAGTTTACTGCGTTCAATATTTCTGGAACCTTCAGTTAGGACGGTTCCTTTTTGTATGGCTAAAAAACCAAACTGTTCTCTGACAACATCAATAGCTGTCTGAAGTCTATTATCTTTTTCAATTTGTTCTACATCATCAAAGAGTGATAGTAGAGTATAGCTTTCATCTACGAAGCCACTATAAGATACACCAATTTGTCTCACTGCACCAGAGGTGTATTTTTTCGGAATAATACAAGTACATGACTCACCATTGTTTTGGGGAGATTTGCGGGTTCAATTTTATTCTGAGCATTTATAGATTTTTTCATCTCAGTCCTAGAATAGCCAATATGAATAGAAACGACAGTAGTCAATACTAGGGCTACTGTTCCGTTCCACAGTATCATTTAAAAATCATTTTCACACCCTTTCGTCTATTAGTATAGAAGAAAGCTCTCAGCACAGCCTGATAGGTTTCCATACACAACAACTCAAACAATTCTTGATCATCATGGAGGGGCTGACCCCACTCCTCATCATGATAGGCGATATAGAGAGGATTGATCATCTTGGCCCACGAACAACGTTTTGTCATGCTCTGCTCCTATTTGACCAACATTTTAAGGGCCGATTTGATATAGTTCTCAGCTGTATCTGTCGTTCCTTCAAAGAATTTCTTGATTTTCTTGAGTTCGGTCGCCTTGTAGCCCAGTGCCAACATGGCTTCCATGGCTTCTTCCAATTCTTGGTTTTCAGCGCTTGCTTGCACTGCGACCTTAGCAGGAAGGTCATCTCCAGCAACTACTACCTTGCCTTCCAAGTCCAGCACCATCTGCTGGGCTGTTTTCTTACCAATTTTAGGGAACTTGGTCAAATAGGTGATATTCTTGGTTTCAATAGCTTGAACCAAACCAGCATTGTCATCGGCAGCGATAATAGCCAGAGCTGATACAGGACCAATCCCAGATACCGAAATCAGACTGAGAAAGAGCTTTTTCTCGTCTTCTGAGCGAAATCCATAAATCAGATGAGCGTCCTCACGCACGACTTGATGCACATAAATCTGAGCCTCCTGATTAACCTGACCTGAATAGGCATAAGGATTGGCTACATGCAGGATATAACCGATACCATTGGTTTCAAGAACAATGTATTTAGCAGTGATTTTGGTAATGATTCCTTTTAAATATTCGTACATAGTTTTCCTTTTAGTTTAATATTTCCCCAACTCACGGAGACTGGTGTGATTTTCCTGAATACGTCGGAACATCTTTTCCATATCCGACTTGGTAAAATGCACCAAAACAGGACGTCCGTGGGGACAGTTATAGGGATTGTCACATTGAGAAAGCTGATAGAGGAGTTGTCTAGCTGAATGATCATCAATACGATGATTGGCCTTGATAGACCGCTTGCAGGACATCATGATAGCCAACTCTGCTCGATATTTCTTGATAGAAACTTCCTTGGTCAAGAGTAGCATGTCGCACATTTCATAGATACCTGACTCAATTTCCTCCTCTGCCATCCAAATAGGATGTTCGCGTAAGATGAATTGATTTTCTCCGTACTCTGCTAGAAAGACGCCCACTTCCTCTAAAAGTGCCATTCTTTCCTTGAGACGCAGAGCATCATCCGCTGGAAATTCAAAGATGTAGGGCACTAGGAGTTGTTGCTGGCTCTGGTCAACATCACCAATGCTTTCACGGTACTCCTCATACTTGACCCGTTCCTGAGCCGCATGTTGGTCTATGATGTAGAGTCCATCTCGCCCTTGAGCAAAGAGATAGGTCCCATGCATTTGCCCGAAAAATTCCAACTCTGGGAAGCTTGAAGATTCTTCTCGCTCTAGCTTATCATAGGCTTTATCCAGACTGGCTAAATCTAACTCTGGATGGTCTAGTTGGTCATAGTTAGCAGGTTTTCTCTCTGCAAAATGCAGTTTTGCTGGCTTAGTCAATTGCTCCAAGGTTTCTTTGGCAAATAAAGTCAAATCCTGTCCTTCATCAGTCAATTCTACCTGATAATCAGCTACTTCAGCTTGACTAGGTCTTGTCGGCTCAGTTTTCTCATAGTAGAGCGTATTTTCTTTGAGTGGGAGAATAGTTTGCTCCACCTTCTCACGATTGCGCACGGTCGATTTGGCAAGATTTTCCAAGGCATCAGGTATCAAAGTTTGCTCCTTGAGACTATTAGAAATAGCTTCTGAGACAAGGGTCATCAGTTCTTTTTCCTTGGAAATCCGCACCTCTTGCTTGGTTGGGTGCACATTGACATCCGCTAGATAAGGGTCAATATGGATATGAATGACAGCCAGTGGAAAACGCCCCACCATGAGCTTACTGCCATAACCGTCAAGAATAGCACGATTGAGTAAAAAGTTCTTGATATAACGACCATTGATGAAAAGGCTGATATAGTTGCGGTTGGCTCTAGTCAACTCAGGCAAGGACACAAAACCTGAAATTTCGAAATCAAGGTCAGAATTTTCAATTTCAATCATCTTCTTGGCGCTAGCTAAACCGTAAATCCCTGCGATAGCTTGGCGCAATTGACCTGTTCCCGCTGTTCGCGTCATTTCCTTACCATCACTAATCAAACTAAAAGAAATCTCAGGATGGGCCAAGCCCAGACGGTTAACAATATCAATGATATGAGACAACTCTGCTTGCTGGCTCTTCATATACTTGAGGCGGGCAGGCGTATTGAAAAAGAGGTCCTCCACGCAAACCTTGGTTCCCACAGGACTAGTCGCTGGGATGACTTCTTCAACTTCTCCCCCACGCGCAACGAGCTTGGTCCCATGACTCGCACCATCCACCGCAGTCAACAGAGTCAAGACACTGACAGAAGCGATAGAGGGCAGGGCTTCACCTCGAAATCCGAGCGTCCGAATCCGAAAGAGGTCTGCTTGATTTTTTATCTTACTAGTCGCATGTCGACGCAAGGCCAATTCCACCTCATCGTGGGCAATTCCATGACCATTATCTGTGATTTGCATCTTCTTGAGACCTGCTTCCTCAATCTCAATGATAATCTGACTAGAACCCGCGTCAATGGCATTTTCTACCAGCTCCTTAACAACGCTAGCTGGACGCTCGATAACCTCTCCAGCTGCAATCTGGTTTGCCAGCACCTCTGGCAATTCAATAATATGAGACATCTTTCAGCACCTTTCCGTATCTATTTTCCTAGAAATTGATTAGTGCTATTATACCATATTTCAGAAAGGACAGAAAAGCTCCACCACATAGGAGACAAATCCCTCCATATAGACAAAGTCCCTTGCCAGGGGGCATAAAATAGTGGTATACTCAATAAAAATCAAAGAGCAAACTAGAAAGCTAGGCGCAGACAGTACTGTAGTACGGCAAGACGACGCTGACGTGGTTTGAATTTGATTTTTGAAGAGTATTAATAAAGGTATACAAGAAGTGAGATTAATTTTGTATGAAAAACAAGGAGAGAAATTTATGAAAGTAGAACTACAGATTAGTGAGACTTACAAGGAGGAAAAACTGATTGTCCAAGCACCTCAGCCGACAGATAAAGTCCAGAAAGTCATCGAGTTCGCAGAAAATCTTGACCAAAAAGAAACAATTAAAGGGAAAATCGATAATCAGGTCTATCTCGCTGAGATTGGTAAGATACAACGCTTCTATATCGAGAATCGGAAGGTTCTAGCAGAAACGGCGAGTCAGACCTACAACATTGATTTACGGCTCTATCAAGTCCTTGAACTCCTGCCAACCAATTTTATCCAAATTTCCCAATCAGAAATCATCAATATCGACTCCATCTCCCATCTCAAGCTTACGCCCAACGGCCTGGTAGAAATTTTCTTGAAAAACGAAAGCTTCACCTACTCTTCACGCCGTTATCTAAAAACCATCAAGGAGAAATTAGAACTATGAAAAAACAAATCTTCCACGACGCAGCTACTGGTGTCCTCATCGGCCTCATCCTCTCTATCATCTTTTCACTCATTTATGCACCGAGTACTTATGCCCCACTGAATCCCTACTCTCTCATCGGCCAAGTGATGGCTCAGCATCAGGTTCACGGTGCCCTGGTCTTGCTCTACTGTACACTTATTTGGGCAGCTATCGGTATGCTCTTCAACTTTGGCAAGCGATTATTCAGCCGTGACTGGAGCATGCTTCGTGCCACTCTGACTCATTTCTTCCTTATGCTGGCTGGCTTTGTCCCACTAGCAACCCTAGCAGGTTGGTTCCCCTTCCACTGGATCTTCTATCTCCAGCTCATTATCGAGTTTGCGATTGTCTACCTCATCATTTGGACTATTTCCTATAAAAGAGCATCAAAAAAAGTAGACCATATCAATCAACTCTTGGAGCATAGAAAGTAAGAACCTCATAATAAGCAAATCCGAGAAAGAAACTTCTCGGTTTTTCTTTATCCTGCTGCACCTTGCTATCATAGCAGTTATTTTCAGATCTTCTTTGTAAATTTTCTGTAATTTTCTATCTTTTTTCAAAATATTCTTGCATTTTCCCAAAATTTTTTGTAGAATATAGATTACATATCCAGATTATTCTGAAAATTCAAAAAGGAGTGTCTATCATGTCACAAGCTATTTCCTTAAATCAATCAACCTGGACAAGTAAACTAAAAGCAATGGGACCTGGAATCCTAATGGCTTCTGCTGCTGTTGGCGGTTCTCACATTGTATCTTCCACTCAAGCTGGTGGTTCTTATGGGTGGTCGCTACTCCTCTTGGTCATCTTAGCCAATGTCTTTAAATATCCATTTTTCCGTTTTGGTGCTGAATACACCGCTGATACTGGAAAGACTTTGGTTGAAGGTTATGCCGAAAAAGGAAAATTCTATCTCTGGATTTTCTTTATCCTCAATATCTTTTCGGCTATGGTCAACACAGCTGGTGTCGCCATTCTGTGCTCAGCTATCATCGCCAGCGCCTTCCCAATGATCAGTCTTAGCATCACTCAGTGGTCCCTCATTCTCGTTGCAGTCATTTGGGCTATGTTACTCTTTGGAGGCTACAAACTCTTAGACGGCATGGCAAAATGGATCATGTCAGCTTTGACCATTGCAACTGTTCTTGCAGTTATCATCGCGGCGGTCAAGCATCCAGAATACAGTTCTAATTTTGTCGAGAAAACACCTTGGCAAATGGCAGCTCTACCCTTCATCGTTTCCCTCTTAGGATGGATGCCAGCTCCTATTGAAATTTCAGCCATCAACTCACTTTGGTCTGCTGAAAAGAAAAAGACCGTCAACTTTAACACAGAGGACGCTCTATTTGACTTTAACGTTGGTTACATTGGAACAGCTATCCTAGCTGTGTTCTTTGTGGCACTGGGAGCATTGATTCAATATCCTACAGGGCAAGCAGTTGAAGCTGCTTCAGCTAAATACATCTCTCAATTCGTAGGCATGTATGCCTCTGTCCTTGGCGAATGGTCCCGTTACTTGATTACCTTTATTGCCTTCCTGTGTATCTTTGGAACAGTTATTACTGTTATCGATGGCTATTCTCGTGTCAATCAGGAATCTCTCCGACTGCTAATCAGTCAAAAAGAAGACAGTAGTAAATCTTTGAACATCTGGATGACCATCACTGCTATCATCGGTATTGTCATTATCAAGTTTTTCGCTGGTCAGGTTTCAACCATGCTCCGCTTTGCTATGATTGGTTCTTTCCTGACAACACCATTCTTCGCTCTTTTAAACTACGCCTTGGTAACGCGTGAAAACAAAAATCTTCCTTCTTGGCTCAAACACCTTGCTATTGCAGGATTGATTTTCCTCTTTGGCTTCGCCATCTTCTTTATCTACGCACTCGCAATCGGAAAAGCAGGATAACTGACAAGCGCGAGATGAAGATAAGGTTTCATTTCAAGAGAAAATTCAGCAAATATTTCTATGATAAAAAGCATAAGAACAAGGTTTTGAAGACCTGAACTTATGCTTTTTTTACATTCTCAAAGACTGCTTATACTCAAAAAGCAGTTAGCAAATCCCAACTGCCTCTTATAACTACCTTAATTCTCTCTTTCCAACTCATACAAATCTGCGATAATAGCTGCGACACGTTTGATATCTTCCAGCATACCTCGCATTTCAAAATCAGCCAAGACAGGGAAACCAAAACGTTGACTGTATTGCTTGGCTGTCAGGCAGTATTGGTTATTAAAGTTACGATTTCCTGAACCAACCACACCAAAACACTTACTAGCATTGTCACCATAGGCGATAAAATCCCCAACGGGTGTCGTCAAAATCTCAACATCTCCGTTATCAACGCCATTCCCACCTTCGAGATAGGTCGGCAAAAAAGCGACATAGGGATGGTCCATTTCATAGAAATCTTGGCCTTCCTTGACCAAATCCTTGATATGAATCTTTTGAACCTCAATTCCCTCGTACTGGGACAAGAGATAGTCTTTCAAGCGCGTCACAAAACTTTCAGTGTTGCCACTCAAACTAATATAAACTAAAGAAATTGTCTTCATATGTACCTCCATGATTTTATTTTTAATCGAAAAAGAACTACCAAGATTGTAACTTGATAGCTCTTTTTTGTCAATACTTAGGCAAGATTTTCTGCTTCCTCTTCTTCTCCCAAGGCTTTCTGTTGACGCCACATCTTATAGAAGACAAGGGCTAGGAAGAGAATATTGATGACGATATAGAAAATGCTAACGGCTTGTGAAATAACACTTATCCCTAAACGCATGGTCTCATCGTGAACTAACTGCACAGCGTCTTGTAAACTAACATAGCCATAAATCGAACCAATAATGGCTAGCAAAACATAGCCGACATAAGTATAGTTTGCATATTGCAAATTCTTACGAATAAGGAAGACAATCGCTACTACAACTAAAATAGCAGATAGCACAATCAAGGCCATATTAAAAATAGAATGAGATGATTCTGCTACTCTATAGGTGTAATTGATGTTGTCTTCTAATTGCTGGGCACTAAGTCCCGCAACATGTGACTGTTTAGCACGAAGGACTTCTTTGCTAGGCAAGGGACTCAACATTCCAAACAGAGACATAGCTGAAATAAGAGCAGACAAGATTAGCAAGACCCATAGATAAATCGGTTTCTTTTTCATGATAGAACCTCCTGATATTATTATTTATATTATAGCACCTTTTGTAAGGGAATACAAGTCTTATAGTATCGTTTCTACCTGTTTTCGGTAGGCTTTTGGCGATTTTCCGCACAATTTTCGGAACACTTTATAGAAATATCCAACATTACTGTAACCAACAGCATAACAAATATCTTCGATACTGTCACTAGTTGAAAGCAAGAGCTGCTGGGCAGCCTTAATGCGTTGTTTGTTTAGTAATTCTGCGAAGGTAGAATTGGTTTCTCGCTTAATCAACTGACCTAGATAGACAGGATTGATAAAAAGATCCTTACTGATATCCTTGAGGGAAAGTTCTTTCTGATAATCACGCCCAATGACTTCCAGCACACTGACCACATTTTCATTCATACGATATTGTCCAAAGAATCTTGTCAGAGTTCCCTTGATATATGGAACCAATTCATCGAAGGATTGAATAGCATGAATCGTTTTGACAATATCCGTCATATCATCAGCTTTGAGATGTTCAAACAAGTGGAAAACATCCATGACAAACTGGATAAAAAGCTGTTTGGTAATCGGAACACGCGGCGTATTTTCAAGAACCACCTTCTCCAAGAGGTTCAACTCTTCTACGATTTGATTGAGATTCCCCTGAATGATAACCCTATAAATCGGTTCGTAGTAGGTAAAGAGACTCTCAGACTGTTGTAGATTTACAGAGCCGTAAAAGAGGGCTTTCTCAGCATTCAACTTCCAGCGTTCAAAGTGTTCTTGATAAGGAGCTTCAAAGGGAGTAACGACTAAACCATCTAGGGGTTGATCAGAAATAAAAATCTGCCAGTCTTGACCCAATACATAGTAGGGAATGGTGAAAGAGCCTTGTTTTTCCTTGGATAGACCTATCCACCAATTCTCCTTACCTCCTAGATAACTAACAAATCCAGCCTCATCTAAATCTTGACTAAGGGTCTGACTTTTCTTTCCTCTCTCGCCGAGCTGACCTGCAATCTTCTCCAGCAGATTTCCCAACTCTACTTTATCAACAGGCTTGACCAAATAGTCCACCACACTAAGGTTCATTGCTCTTTTGACATAATCAAACTCCTGATAACCTGAAAGCAGGATATAGGCTGCATCTGGTAAGATTTCTTTCATCTCCCGAATCATATCAAGCCCTGTTTTGTCGGGCATATTGACATCTGAAATGATGACATCGACGGGATTTTCCTGAACATATTCTAGGGCTTCATCGGCATGACTGGCTGTTGCGACGACCTCCATATCCCACTTATCAAAGGGAATCAAACGTTTCAGACCTTCTGTCACCATGTACTCATCATCTACTAATAATACTTTATACATTTTCTCCCTTTCTACTCATCTTGAATTGTAATACGATACTGAACACCTGCTTGCTCTGCAGACTCTACACTAATGGCATAGCGGTCTCCAAAATAGAGCACAAAACGCTCATGTACATTGGCAATCCCGATAGACTGCTTTTGATCACTGTAACTGGCTTGGTGTTCAAACTGTCTCTGACTTAATTTTCCTCGAAGATTTGCCAGCTTTTCAGACGACATTCCACGGCCATTATCGACCACCAAAATTTCTACAAAACCATCCTGTTTAAGCGCCTTGATGCTAATCACATTATCTGTCCGTCTGTGGTCAACACCATGAGCGAAATAATTTTCTACCAGCGGTTGCAAGGTAAATTTGGGAATTTTCATATTCTCTAGTTCTGGGTCTATCTTGAAACCATAGGCAATAGATTTAGGATAGCGAACCATGCAGAGATAGCTATATTTACGGCAAAATTCTAATTCCTGTTTGAGAAGAGTTTCTCTTTCGTCGGAAATATTGTTACGCAAGAGACTACTGAATTCATAAATGATATCTGCCAACTCGTCTTGACTCTGCATAACTGCATACATGCGCAAGAATTCCAGCGTATTGTACATAAAATGAGGATTGATTTGCGCCTGCAGGGCTCGCATATTGGCATCTTTTTGACTAAGTTCTAACTGGTAAATATCATGGATATTCTTTTCCAAGCGATCCAACATATCATTGGTGGTCTCTGCGATTAAAAGCAATTCCTGATCCTTTTCAATTGTGTCAATGCGAAGACCTTCTTCCCCTTGGGCAATAGCCTGAATGGAATCCACCAAATCCACTACCTGCTTTTGGTAATTAGCAAAGGTCTGCCTCAAAGTCAGATAGAGAATGACAATAAAGAGAAGGCTCAAACCCACAATCAAAGCAGAGCTAGCCACTGTTCCTTGTAAAACAAAGTTTTTAGGAACTGTCACTTGAACCTGATATCCATGAGAGGTCATACCAACAAACCAGTTCTCATGTTCCCTATCGACCCTCTCACCAATATGAAAAATCTCCGTATCAAAAGGCGATGTCACAGTAACAGCCATCGGAATATGACCCCGGGTATTGTCAATGGCATGATATAAAACTTCTGGATCCAAGGAGATGTAAATCACTCCTATAGATTGATCAGTTGCTGGGTCCAGAACTGGAATGCCAAAGCTATTGGCCTCTGGTTTAAAGACCTCAGCAGGCAAGATATGACCACTTCTTTTATCCCTTGTTGAAACATAAACTTCTTTAAAATCCTGCAAGACGATTGCAACGCCCGTTATATAGTCATTTTGGACATAAAGATCATCAATATTTTCATACAGAGAAATAGAAGTTGACGAAGCTGCTTGATGCTCCAACAGCCAATAAAAATACTCAGATGTTGATAGACTAAAATACTTATAAACCCCTTGTATCCGGTCTTGATTGGCTACTAAGTCTTGCGCTAGCTGGGCTGACTCCCGATAATAATACTCTACCTCATCGACTGTTCGAGTGGTTACACGCTGAGCTACTCTCTGAGCTTCCTTTTCTCTTGAATCCCAGTCAGCGTATGAGAGTAAGATTGCAAAACTCGCAATAATAATCATCATAACTGAACTGTAGGTTCTCAGAAGCGTATGTAGCCAAAACTGCTTCATTCTATTTTGTCGCCAATTTTTCATGGATACTTTCATAGACCGGTTCCAACATATCACTAATAAAGAAATGCCACATCCCAATTCCTACAAAGAAAAGAAGGGCAGGCATATAGTAACCAATTGCCACAAGTAGCACTGTCCCAAGGAGAACCTTGGCCACAGCTGCCAAGCTCATAAAGATGCCAATCAAGGATAGTTTGAGACTATTTCGATAAGATAGGTCAAAATAAACTTGTAGTTTCAAAAACACTGTGTAGGCCAAAAAGATCAGGGCAACTACTAGGACATTCAAAAAGGTCGCAATCAAATGAACGATGGTCTGATGAGGCAATTGCACCAAGAGATACAAACCATAGATTAAAACTAGATCCACCCCTAAAAAGCTATAGAAAATCAGGTTGCTTGAGATAAAATTTTGCTTGTAAAGAGACCAAGCTTCCTTCAAACTATATTCCCGAAAGCTATAACCATGTTCTGCATATAGGCTCATCAAGGTGGCACTAGCTGGCGCTAGACCGAGGATAATCCCTCCTGCCAAGGTTAATAGCCAAAAGAAGGCTGTCGCAATCATCCCTAAAAAGAAACGATTAAAGACAAAGTCTAAAAATCTACCCATGATATCCCCCTAAAAATAACTATGAAACTATTATAGCATATTTCAAGCGTTTTCAAAAACATAGACTATCCATTTACAATCCCACTAAACCGTGGTACAATGAGAATTGTGAAAAAATTATCAGGAGACAATTCATGAAAAAATCTATCTTAACTACACTTCTTTTTGCAGTTCTTTACTTCCTCTGCATGGGGATTGGTGTCCTTTTGGGCAATCTCCTCGACCAAACTGGAAATATGTTTTATGCGCCTGCCTTTACTGCCCTTGTCGGTGGTAGCGTCTATATGATCCTAGTCGCCAAAGTTCCGCGCTTTGGAGCTATTACCACTATCGGCCTTGTCATCTCCCTCTTTTTCTTGGGAACTAAACACGGCGCCGGTGCCTTCCTTCCTGGAATTATCTGTGGCCTCCTAGCAGATGGAGTAGCTCATTTAGGCAAATACAAGGACCAAACTAAGAACTTCCTTTCTTTCGTTATTTTCGCCTTTAGCTCAACTGGTCCAATCTTACTTATGTGGATCGCTCCCCAAGCCTATGTGGCTACCCTTCTAGCAAGAGGAAAATCCCAAGAATATATCGACCGTATCATGGTCGCACCAAATCCTGGAACCATCCTTCTATTTATCGCAAGTGTTGTCATCGGAGCCCTAGTGGGTGCCTTGATTGGACAAGCTTTGAGTAAAAAATTTGCACAGAAAATCTAATCAATAAAAAAGAGCCGTTTGGCTCTTTTTTATTTGGTCAAGAAGTCTCCCAAGAATTGATACTCTTCGAAAATCTCTTCAAACCACGTCAACGTCGCCTTGCCGAAGGTAGGGTTACTGACTTCGTCAGTCTTATCTACAACCTCAAAGCAGTACTTTGAGCAACCTGCGGCTAGTTTCCTACTTTGCTCTTTGATTTTCATTGAGTATGAATTTAAAGATAATCAAAATGATAATGATGGTTGCCAAGATGGTCACATCGTGATTGTAGCGATTAAATCCATAAGCGATGGCCACGTTACCGATACCACCAGCTCCAACTGCCCCCGCCATAGCTGTTTCCCCAAC
Organism: Streptococcus mitis; assembly: GCA_001914195.1. Taxonomy (GTDB): domain Bacteria; phylum Bacillota; class Bacilli; order Lactobacillales; family Streptococcaceae; genus Streptococcus; species Streptococcus mitis_F. Next base: position 122,594 of record MKYF01000039.1, read on the forward strand.
AAGGGAAATCAAGGTCACAGTCGTCACACGAATCAAATCTGGCAGACCTTCTAGTAATCCTGAACTCCCTAAGTTAAAATTTTTTACCCGAAAAACTTCTTTTTTCTAGTGATAAAATCAACCCTATCACACTCACTACCAAAAACACCCACCAACAAAGCCTGATATCTTGTAAAGCTAAGAAGGAAAATACAGACATCCCCAAGGGTAATGTTAGGGAAAAAATCATACTCAAGAGATTATTACTTCTAGCTAATACATCCGCACTCAAATTAGACAATAACAGAGTATCTAATTTAGGCATTGATTTCGACATCAAATACATGACAAAGGCTAAACAAACAACACCTACTAGAGGAGAACAATTTAAAATATTAGCAGTCGCCAGCAAGACAAACAGACTTGCATTGAGCGATAGCAAACTTGAAAACGACAATTTCCCAAAATAATCATGGGGAATTAAGCTACCAAGAATAGCTCCTCCCAAGCTGACACATTCAATTAAAAATAGGGCTTGAGCATAGCTGAGATGGTAGATAGTATGGTCTAATAAGTAAAAGTGATAAATACCTCCAACAGCTCCTCCCAAAGTATTCATTACCAAAATGACAAGGATCATTTTAAACAATGATTTACTTTCTCTCTGCCTAAAGATATCATCCATGTCCGCATAGATTGCCTTAACTTGTTGAAGTAAACTAATCGACTTATCCTCTGCACTTACAGACAAATGCGTCAATTCTCTTCTATTTTTGAACAAAATAAGAGAAGATAGTAAAAAGAAACCAGCATTCACAATTGCAACAAAAGAAAAATTTTGGTGGCTTGTTTTGAGTAGCCACACTCCTAATGCTTGACCTCCTAGATTTGATAAATAGGAAACAAACTGAGTAAAGGAATAAGCTTCATAGAGCTTATCTTCCGAAATATTATGCTGGATAATCGGCATACGAAGGCCTGCTGTATAATCCGATAAAATATCCGAACAGATATTAACCATACAGATAAAAGCAAACGTTACGAAGTTCTGGTCTTGAATCACACTAGCAATCAAAAGAAATAGGATACTTTGCACACAACCAACCCAGATAATTGTCCTTGCTTTATTCCGAGTATGATCAGCCTTCATCCCAACATAAAAAGTAAATAGAAAAGGTAAAATCGTAATCATATTCGCCATAAATACAGCTATATTTTTAAAGGGTAGACTCGCAGCATAAACGATAAATACCAGATTATAAATATAAGCTCCACTTGAGCTCAAAAACCTTGATATGGTCAGTATTCTAAATAAATGATGTCTTAAGAATAGTGGCTCTATAATATTTGTAGTGGGTAAATCCCCTATGGATATTATGGAGCCTATTTTTGTGTAGAAAAAAAGAAAAAAAGTCCCATATAACCTATAATGAAAAGCGACTAAACAACTCATTAGAAAGATTCATATGGAACAATTACATTTTATCACAAAACTACTCGATATTAAAGACCCTAATATCCAGATTCTAGACATCATCAATAAGGATACACACAAGGAAATCATCGCCAAACTGGACTACGACGCCCCATCTTGTCCTGATTGTGAAAGTCAAATGAAGAAATATGACTTTCAAAAACCGTCTAAGATTCCTTACCTCGAAACAACTGGTATGCCTACTAGAATTCTCCTTAAAAAACGCCGTTTTAAGTGCTATCACTGTTCAAAAATGATGGTCGCCGAAACCTCTCTCGTCAAGAAAAATCACCAAATCCCTCGTATTATCAACCAAAAAATTGCTCAGAAGCTGATTGAAAAAAATTCTATGACGGATATTGCCCATCAGCTGTCCATTTCAACTTCAACTGTCATTCGCAAGCTCAATGACTTCCGTTTTAAGCATGATTTTTCTTGTCTTCCTGAGATTATGTCTTGGGATGAGTACGCTTTTACTAAGGGAAAGATGAGCTTCATTGCACAAGATTTTGAAAAGCTCAATATTATCACTGTTCTTGAGGGAAGAACACAAGCTATTATTCGAAATCACTTTCTTCGCTACGATAGAGCCGTTCGTTGTCAGGTGAAAATCATTATTATGGATATGTTTAGCCCTTACTATGACTTAGCTAAACAGCTTTTTCCAAACGCTAAAATCGTGTTGGATCGTTTCCATATTGTCCAACACATGAGCCGTGCTATGAGTCGTGTGCGTGTCCAAATCATGAATCAGTTTCATCAAAAATCCCATGAATACAAGGCTATCAAACGCTACTGGAAGCTCATTCAACAGGATAGTCAGAAACTCAGCTATAAACGTTTTTATCGCCCTACATTTCGCATGCACTTGACGAATAAAGAAATTCTAGACAAGCTTTTGAGCTATTCAGAAGACTTGAAACACCACTATCAGCTCTATCAACTCTTACTTTTTCACTTTCAGAATAAAGAACCGGAGAAATTCTTTGGACTCATTGAGGACAATCTAAAGCAGGTTCATCCTCTTTTTCAAACTGTCTTTAAAACCTTTCTAAAGGACAAAGAGAAAATCGTCAACGCTCTTCAATTACCTTATTCCAACGCAAAATTGGAAGCAACGAATAATCTCATCAAACTTATCAAGCGCAATGCCTTTGGATTTCGAAACTTTGAAAACTTCAAAAAAAGGATTTTTATCGCTCTGAACATCAAAAAAGAAAGGACGAATTTTGTCCTTTCTCGAGCTTAGCTTTTCTTCAACCCACTACAGTTGACAAAGAGCC